>NZ_LQPP01000025.1 GCF_002102345.1 Mycolicibacterium peregrinum | reverse complement strand
CAGCTGCCTGGGCGGCGGTTGCCGGGGTGGGGGTTGCCTGGGCGGCGGCGGTGTTCGTGGTGGCGTGGGCGGATTCGGCGGCCAGGCCGGGCGGTAGTTCGGGTCGCGCCGGATCACCTGGGACGGCTCATTGGCGCGTCGGTGCGGTCCCGGACGCCGCGAGCGCGGGTCGTGAGGTCCGCCCGAGGCGGTGAAGTCGTCCACAGCAGAAATGTACGTGCCGCAGGCGTCAATGCAGCCAACTGAGATGATCCGCCACCAGCGCGTAGCCGACGAACGCCACCGCGTCGATCAACGTGTGGGCGATGATCAGCGGCCACAACCGCCCGGTGCGCTGCCAGGCGTAGCCGAACACCAGGCCCATCACCACATTGCCCAGCCCCGCGCTGTAGCCCTGGTAAAGGTGGTACGCGCCGCGTAGCAGGCTGGAGATGATCAGGGCCCGCCCCGGGCTGACGTCGAGTTGACGCAGCCGGGTGAGCAGGAACCCCACCACGATGATCTCTTCGGCCCAGCCGTTGGCGAACGCCACACCGAGCAGCATCGGGATGCGCCACCACGTGTCATACAACTCGGCCGGTTCCACGTCGGCGCTCAGGCCCAGCACCCGGGCCAGCACGTAGAACCCCAACCCTGGCAGGCCGATGAGCAGGGCCAGACCGAGTCCGCCCAACCCGTCGGCGCGCCACTGCGGACGGGACAGGCCGATCTTGGACGGCCCGAAACCGCTGCGCCACAACAGGTACAGGGCCAATGCTCCCCAGGCCAGCAGCTGCAGGACCACGGCCAGGTGCAGGCCGAGGTCGATCAGGTCGAACGGGGAGCGCTTCGGGTTGAGCGCGACGGTCTGTCCGGACAATCCGAGCAGCACCGCTTCGATGAGCCGTAGGCCCGCCGTGTACGCGCTGAGCCCGAAGGTCACCGCGAGCACGACGGCGATCTCGATCTTGAGCGTGCGGCGTTGCGGCTCTAGTTGATCGTGGGGCCCGGTCACCGAAGCTACGGTAGCGGCGCCCAGGCGGTGCGGCGGATCGTGCGGGTCAGATCCGGCGCGCGCGCAGGCCGTTGAGGAACGGGCAGCCCATCAATATCCGGATGGCCTGGCTCAGGCCGGTGACGTCGTCGACCGGCTTGGGGAACGGCAACCGGACGTCGTGGTCGCCGTGTTCGTTCTCCACCCGCAGCTGCACGCCGTAGCGGTCCAGGCCCAGCGGTCGGACCCGCCCTGTGCGCAGTGTCATCGGCAACCGGGTGGCCAGGCGTTCCACCACATCGCGGTGTGCGGACTCCATGTGCTGCAGCCATCCGGATTCCATCGCGCAGAACGGGTCGGGCCGCGCCTGCAGCAGTGCTCCGAGGCCGACCGACTCGGCGCCGGTCGCGTCGGCCACGACCACGGACTCGATCTCCAGGCGCATCAGGACGTGGTTGTCGTCGTCCTGGCCGTCGTTCGACTGGGGCTTGGAATTCACTTGCAGCAGAGCCGGATTCGGATTCTCGGCGGCGACCAGGTCGAGCAGCGCCGGAACCGCGTCGGTCGGCACGTGCTGTAGGCGGCCGCGGATCCACACGAGGGAGCGCACGGGTTCGCGCAACGGGAGCGGCGCGTAGTCGGTCATCTCCAGTACGGCCTGCACCCCTGCCGAGCCGGCGGCCATCGCCATGCCGGCCAAGGGGCCGGTCTCGGGGACGGTGATCGCGAACGAGCCGTCGTCGAGCAGGTGATGGACGGGTGAGGCGACGGGTTCGATGCCCTCGACCGCGACCATGGCGCCGCCGCCCCGTGCACATGCGCTGCGGATCCGCTCGGCTGTCGTCGGTGTCGCTATGGCCATCTCGCCGCCTTCGAAACTAGGTGAGGAACTGAAGTGAGGTAAGCCTAACTTAACTGGACGGTCCTCGGCGGGCAAGGGTTCCGTGAAACGCCCGGCCGGTCGTCATCAACCGATTACGCAGACGCCGACCCGATAGGGTTGGGATGTGCCGCGCATCGCCTACCTCGGGCCCGAGGGAACCTTTACCGAAGTGGCGTTACTGCAGATGGTGGCCCATGAATTGGTGCCGGGACTGTCCCCGGCAACCGCCGACGGCAGGCCGCGCTTCACCCCGGTTCTGACCGACAGCACCCCGGGCGCGCTGGCTGCGGTGCGTGACGGCTCCGCCGATTACGCGTGCGTACCCATCGAGAACTCGATCGAAGGGTCAGTGCTGCCGACCCTGGACAGCCTCGCGGTAGGGAAGCCGCTGCAGGTGTATGCCGAGCTGATCCTCGACGTCGCGTTCACCATCGTGACCCGGCCGGGGCACAGCGGGCCCGTGCAGACCGTCGCGGCCTTCCCGGTGGCGCTGGCGCAGGTGCGTCGGTGGCTGGCCGCCAACCTGCCCGATGCCGACGTCGTCCCGGCCACGTCCAATGCCGCCGCCGCCCACGAGGTGGCCGAGGGCCGGGCCCACGCCGGGGTGAGCACACGGTTGGCCGCCGAGCGCTGCGGTCTGGACATCCTCGCCGCCGACGTGGTCGACGAGGCCAACGCCCGCACCCGCTTCGTCCTGGCCGGCCCGCCCGGTGCGCCGCCGGCAGCCACCGGCGCCGATCGGACCTCGGTGGTCCTTCGGCTGGACAACACCCCGGGCGCCCTGGTCACGGCCATGACCGAATTCTCGATCCGCGACATCGACCTGACCCGGATCGAATCCCGGCCCACCCGAACCGAGCTGGGCACCTACATGTTCTTCCTCGACTGCGTCGGACACATCGACGACGATCCGGTGGCCGAGGCACTCAAAGCGCTCTATCGACGTTGTACCGATGTGCGATATCTAGGTTCCTGGCCGACCGGGGCGAGCGCGGGTGCACCCCCGCCGCGCCTGGATGAGGCCTCACGGTGGTTGGCGGGCTTGCGCGACGGAACGGACGGCTCATGAGCGGACGGCTGATCCTCGTCCGTCACGGACAGTCCCACGGCAATGTCGCCCGGCGCCTGGACACCGTCCCACCCGGTGCCGACCTGACCGATCTCGGCCATGAGCAGGCCCGGAGATTCGCCGGAACGCTGAACCAGCGTCCGTCGATCCTGGCCCACTCGGTGGCCCGACGCGCGGCACAGACCGCCGCCGGTATCGGCGTCGAAACCGGGCTTGTCCCATTCGAATTCGACGGCGTCCATGAAGTCCAGGTAGGTGAGCTCGAGGACCGTAGCGACGATGAGGCCGTCGCCGAGTTCAACCGTATCTACGAACGCTGGCACCGGGGCGAACTGGACGTGCCGATGCCCGGCGGCGAGAGCGCCGAGGCGGTGCTGGCCCGGTACGTGCCCGTGCTCACCGAGTTGCGGCTCCGCTACCTGGACGACCACGACTTCGAGAGCGACATCGTGCTGGTGAGCCATGGCGCGGCCATCCGCCTGGTGGCCGCCGTGCTGGCCGGCGTCGACGGAAGCTTCGCCCTCGATCACCATCTGGCCAACACCGAATCGGTGGTGCTGGCACCGATCACCGACGGACGCTGGAGCTGCGTTCAGTGGGCGGCCGTGACACCGCCCTTCTACCCGGAGCCCCACACCACGCCGGTCATCGACGCGGTGAAGTCCGAAACCGACCCGATGGGCTAACCGGTCCGCTGGATCGACTGGGCACTGTCTTGTGCACACGGGCAGCCCACCGACTCACAGTCGAGGACGAACGTATGCGCTGCTTCCGGGGTGGTGCAGGTGTCGTCGGTGCATTCCGCGCGGAACCGCACGTGGTGGATCACGGTGCCGTGGCAATGCTCCAGACCGGCTGCGCACTCCCGGCACTGGATCGTCATAGCCCGTTGATAGCACTGCGGACCGACAAAACCCGGTTGCCGCGCCTAGCCCCAGCTATATGTCTTCGCGCAAGCGGCTCATCCCGGTCGAATGTCTTCGCGCAAGCGGCTCATCCCCAGCCCAGTTCGTGCAGCCGCTCGTCATCGATCCCGAAGTGGTGTGCGATCTCGTGGATCACGGTGATGGCCACCTCGTCGACCACATCGGCCTCGCTGTCGCAGAAATCCAGCAGGGCGCCGCGGTAGATCGTGATGGTGTCCGGCAGAGAGCCGGCGTACCAGGAATCCCGCTCGGTCAGCGCGACGCCCTGGTACAGGCCAAGGATCTCGGGCTCGTCGGGATCACGGTCCTCCACCAGGATCACGACGTTGTCGATCGCGGCCGCCAACTGCTCGGGGATCAGGTCGAGCGCATCGGACACCAACTCGTCGAATCGCCGCGAGCTCATCCGCACCGGCACGGCTACGGCGCCGGCGGTACGGGGACAGGCTCACCCGGAGGCGGGCCCGCGGGTGGTGCCGCGCCATCGGGAGCAGGTGCGGCGCCCTGATCGGGTGCCGGGGCCGGTGCCTGCTCGGGCGGCGGCGGGTTGAACGTGTTGGCCTGCGTCGGAGCCGGCGCCGCGGTGGTCGAGGCCTGCGGCATGTGTTGGCCGCTCGACGAGGATCCCGACGATCCGGAACCCGAGGAGCCCGAGGACCCCGATGATCCGGAACCGGATGAACCGGATCCCGACGAACCGGAACCCGACGATGAGGACGAACCCGACGACGAGGACGAGGTCTCGTCCACATCGGGCATCGGGATGGGCGGCATGTTGAGCCGCTCCTCCGGGATGTCAGGAGGCGCAACCGGGGGCTGCCCATTGATCATCAGCGGGCCCTTGGCGCTGTTGACCAGCGTCGACCAGCCGCCGTTACCCAATGTGGCGCCGATGCTGCACGACACCTGGTGGCTGCCGGCCGACCAGCTGGGCAGCGAGATCGTGCTGTAGCTCAGCGCCAGCGTGGTGGTGCGCAACTGGACCGGGGCCAGGTAGGCGTCGGTCTGCGCGGTGCACGCGTCTTTGATGAAGTTGTCCTGATCGCCCTCCGCAGGCAACCCGCCCGGGAACTTCTCGGCCAGGTTGACCGCGCCGGTGACCTCCATGGCGTGCGGTGCCGCGCAATCGACCGGGACGTCGGTGGGCTGGTTGGTGGCGGCGTCGATACCGAGGCAGGTGCCCGCGGCCCAGACCTTCGACTGGTCGACGTCGGACACCTTGCCGGCCGACTCCAACTGGCCGTCGCCGGGGCCGAGCAGTTGCAGCCCGCACAGCATGCGCCGCTCACCGGACTGCTTCCAGGCCTTCTCGCCCGACCACAGCAGGCCGATCGTGTACTTGCCGTTCGGGTCGTACTTCGGACCGAGGTAACCACGAACCGACGGGGTGCACTGCTCCTGGCTGATCTGCTTGATCCGGTCCACCGATGGTGGCGGCGCACCTGGTCCGTACTCGCTGCCGGGGAAGGTGCGCATGTCGACGGCCTGGGCGACCTCGAAGCGATGGTTGTCCTTACAGTCCACGATGTGCGCGGCGTCGGGATTGCGGCCGGGCCAGTTCAGGCAGTCGCCGCGCTTGACGTGATTGAAGGTGTCGTTGCCCCGCGGCCCGAGGGCGATCGCGCCCGGCGCGGAGCTCGATCCCTCGCCCATGGGCAACGCGGTGATCAGGCCGGCGATGAGTAGCGCGCCGAGCGCGGTCAACAGCAGCGCACGTCGCGTCGACGCGGCCGCAAGACTCTGCCACCACCGTTCCCTCGCGGGTTGTTCGTCCGGAAGAGGTTCGGCGAGCAGGGCCCCGTTCTCGGGGTACTCGGGGTGCTCGGGTGCTTCCAACATTGCCCTCCATTGTGACAGGCGTGTCAGCCCCTGTGACAAGTGATGCGGTTGTAATGTTGCGAGGTTGTGCCCGGAGGCCGTCGCACTCGACCGGCGACACCTGTTCGACCACCTCAGATGTACGTCTTCGCACTACAAAAAGTAGGGTTGCGCCCGTGATCGACCTCAAGCTGCTGCGCGACAACCCCGACATCGTCCGTGCGTCGCAACGAGCCCGCGGGGAAGACCCGGCGCGCGTCGACGCCCTGCTGCAGGCCGATGCGGCGCGGCGGGCCGCGATCTCGACGGCCGACAATCTGCGGGCCGACCAGAAGGCCGCCAGCAAGCTGGTGGGCAAGGCGACACCCGAGGAACGTCCAGCCCTGCTGCAGCAGGCCAAGGACCTGGCCGAGCAGGTCAAGGCCGCCGAGGTGGCGCAGGCCGAGGCCGAGAGTGCCTTCACCGCTGCGCACATGGCGATCGGCAACGTGATCATCGACGGTGTGCCGGCCGGCGGCGAGGACGACTTCGCGCTGCTGGACACCGTCGGCGAGCCGCGGGCGATCGAGAACGCCAAGGATCACCTCGAGCTGGGCGAGGCGCTCGGGCTCATCGACATGGAACGCGGCGCCAAGGTGTCGGGTTCGCGGTTCTACTTCCTGACCGGTGCCGGTGCGCTGCTGCAGCTGGGCCTGCTGCAGCTGGCCACGCAGGTGGCCGTGGCGAATGGGTTCACGCTGATGATCCCGCCGGTACTGGTGCGCCCGGAAGTCATGGCGGGTACCGGATTCCTCGGCGCCCACGCCGACGAGATCTACCGGCTCGAAGCCGACGACCTGTACCTGGTCGGCACCTCCGAGGTGCCGCTGGCCGGCTACCACTCGGGCGAGATCCTGGACCTGTCCGACGGTCCGAAGCGGTATGCCGGCTGGTCGTCGTGCTTCCGGCGCGAGGCCGGCAGCTACGGCAAGGACACCCGCGGCATCATCCGCGTGCACCAGTTCGACAAGGTCGAGGGCTTCATCTACTGCAAGCCCGAGGATGCCGAGTCCGAGCATCAGAAACTGCTCGGCTGGCAGCGCCAGATGCTCGCGGCCATCGAGGTGCCCTACCGGGTGATCGACGTCGCCGCAGGCGATCTCGGCTCCTCGGCGGCACGCAAGTACGACTGTGAGGCATGGGTGCCCACCCAGCAGACCTACCGGGAGCTCACGTCCACCTCGAACTGCACGACTTTCCAGGCGCGGCGACTGGCCACGCGCTACCGCGACGAGAACGGCAAGCCGCAGATCGCAGCCACGCTCAACGGCACGCTGGCCACCACACGCTGGCTGGTGGCGATCCTGGAGAACCATCAGCAACCCGACGGCAGCGTGCGGGTACCCGAGGCGCTGGTGCCGTTCGTCGGCACCCCGGTGCTGGAACCCCGGTAACCGTCCACACCGCGGCCCAGTAGAACTGCGGACATGTCGGGGGACAGCGTGGTACGGGTGAGGGTGCTCGGGCCGGTACAGGCCTGGGTGGGCGACGAGCCGGTGGATCTCGGGGCCCGGCTGCAGCGGGCGCTGCTGGCGAGATTGGTTGCCGCACACGGACACACGGTGTCCGTCGACCGTCTCATCGATGACCTGTGGGAAGGTGAGCCACCGCCCAAGGCGTTGGCGGCACTTCAGGTTTACGTATCGCATCTGCGGCGGGCACTCGAGCCGGGGCGGCAGCGTCGGGCCCCGGCCCGCATCCTGGTCAGCGCTGCGCCCGGATACTGTCTGCGACTGCCGGCCGACGCTGTCGACTCCTGGCAGTTCGAGGCGAAAGTCACTGCCGCGTACGGGGAATCGGATCCTCAGCAACGGGTGTGCCTGCTCGACGAGGCGTTGGCCGACTGGTCGGGAGACCCGTTCGCGGGGGCTGGCGATGCGCTGTGGGCGGCGCCGGAGATCGCCCGGCTGACCGAGCTCAGGCTGGCCGCGGTGGAGGCCCAGGCCGCAGCGCAGGTCGAGCTGGGCCGGTACAGCACCGCGATCGCCGCGCTCGAACGGCATGTCGGTGAGCGTCCCGGCCGCGAGGGTGCCGCTGCCGTGTTGGCGACGGCGCTGTATCAGACCGGACGCCAGACCGACGCGCTGGAAGTGCTGCGGCGCACCAGAGACCACCTCGTCGATGAGCTCGGTCTGGAACCGGGCCGTGCGCTGCGCGACCTCGAGCGCGACATCCTGCGCCAGGCCGAACATCTGGAGCCCTCCCGCCCAGCCCAGCCGGCGATCCCGGAGGTCGTCGCGCCCGGCGATTCAGAATTGACCGCCTACGGCCGGGCCGAGGAACTCGCCGAAATCGACACCGCCGCACGCGCTGTCGCCGCCGGCAACAGCGCCGTGCTGTGGATCGGGGGAGAGGCGGGATCCGGCAAGACCACCCTTGCGGCCGCCGCGACGGCCCGGCTGCGGGCTGCGGGCTGGCGCACCGTGCTCGGCCGTTGCCCGGAGGTCCACGGCGCGCCTGCGGGGTGGGCGTGGACCGAGGTACTGCGCGAGCTGCTGGAGGCGGGAGCCCCGGCGGACCACGGAAGGCAGGCGTTGGCGCCGCTGCTGCACGACGTCGCCGCGGTCGAGCCGGGCACGTTCTGGCTGGGGCATGCGGTGGCCGACGTGTTGAGCGCGGTCGCGGGCAGCCAACCGTTGGCGGTGGTCCTCGACGACCTGCACCGCACCGACGGTCTGACGCTGGAGCTCCTGCGGCTGGTTGCCGACCGGATCAAGGATCTTCCGGTGTTGGTCATCGGCACCTACCGCCCGTCGGAGGACCGCGGCGAACTCGAGGTGGCGCGGGCGGCGCTGACGGTGCACACCGCGGCACATCTGATTCTCGACGGTCTCGACGCGGCGGCCACGGCCGCGCTGGCAGCGGACTACGGCCTGACCGCCGCCAGCGGGGAGGCACTGCGGCTACTGCGTGAGCGCACCGGCGGCAACCCGTTGTTCGTGCGCGAACTGGCCCGGCTGATGGCGGCGGAGGGGCCGGACGCGGTCTGGGCATCGGTGCCCGTCGGCGTTCGAGATGTGTTGCGCCGCAGGTTGGCCCGGTTGCCGGGACCCACCATCACCGCGTTGCGTCAGGCGGCCGTGCTGGGCCGCGACATCGACGTCGACCTGCTCGCCGAACTGGGCCGCAACGACCCTGACGACCTGCTCGACGCGCTGGAACCGGCCGTCCTGCTCGGTCTGCTCGACGAGCCGGCGCCGGGCCGATTGAGGTTTGCCCATTCGCTGGTTCGCGACACGCTCTATGAGGACACCTCCAAACTGCGGCGGTCGCGGTTGCACGGTGCGGCGTTGGAACTGTTGCGCGCGCCCGGCCGATCCGTCGACCCGGCCGCCCTGGCGCACCACGCGGTCGCGTCGGCGACGGCGGAAACCGCTTTGGCTGCCACGGCTTTCGCGACCGCGGCAGCCCGTGAGGCGGATTCGGTCGGTGCTCACGTCGAAGCCGCCCGGCAGTGGCGTGCCGCCGTGCAGATGCTGGAATTGGCGGCCAGTCGCCGGTTGCGGCCCAGCGCAGAGGGTCTCGAGTCCGAGATCGACGCCCGGTGCGGGCTGATCTCCGCCCTGGCCCAGTCCGGCGACGCCGTCGCCGCGCGCATCGAGTTGAAGGCTGCGCTGCAGTTGCTGACCGGGAAGTCGCGCGACGACCTCATGGTGCGGGTACTGACCGCGTGGGACACCCCGCTGGTGTGGCGGGACCGCGAATACGACGAATCCGATGCGCAGATGATCGGCCTACTGCGCCAGGTGCTGGCCGGTGGTTCGGCGGAAGTCACTGCGGCGGACCGGATCCGGTTGCTCAAGGCGCTCTATGTGGAGCTGGAGGGCACCGATCCGGAGGGTGCGCTGGCCGCCAGCACGGAACTGCTCGAGCTGGCGCGCCGCGCCTACGCCGAGGACCCGGGATCGTCGGGCCGCTTGTTGTGCACTGCCCTCAATGTCCGGGCGTACTGCGCGCTGGGCCCCGACATCGATGCCGAGCGTGACTCGACCGCCGCCGAACTGCTGCAGACCGCCGAGGCCACCGAGCAGGCCGACTATCAAGCGGTGGCGCACTGGCTGCTGTCGCTGGCCGCCGGTCATCGGTCCGATCTGGTGACCGCGAAGCGACACGTGGACATCGCGGTGGCCCGGGCCGGTACCGGGCAGCTCGTCCATCTCCTCGGCGTGCTGGGACTGTTCCGTGCCCGGATGTATCTGCTCGCCGCGCGATTGGACGAGGCGGTGGGTGCCTACACCGATCTGGCGGCACGGATGGTCGAGAACGGTGCCGCCAACGGAGCCAAGCTGGCGATGGTCGGCCGGGTGACGGGTGAGTTCTGCCTGGGAGACCTCGGTGTGCTCGCCGACGAGTTGGTGTTCTTCTACCGCGAGGTGTCGGTTGCGGCGCTGGACGCCGCGGTGCTGGCGCTGATCGCGCGGGGGCGCGAGGCGGAGGCTCGCGAACTGTGGCGCGACCGGCAACCGATCGAGCGGGCGTACTTCTGGCTTCCGTTCACCGTGCTGCGCGTCAATGCGGCTGTGGCGCTCGGAGATGTCGAGGAGGCCGAGGCCCGGGCGGCCGATCTCGAGCCCTACTCCGGCCGCATCGCCGGACTGGGTGTCGACGGCCTCATGATGGGGCCCGTCGACGAGGCGCTGGCCGTCGCTGCCGACGCGCTGGGCCGGCCCGAGCAGGCGGGCGGCTACCGGGCGGCCGCCGCGAAGCTGAGGGACCTGCTGGCGGCCGAGGCGCGGCGCTTCATCGACTGACTCGGGCGGTGCAGGCTCATCGGGTGGGGCCGAAGACCGCCCGCTCCCGGCGCCGGTGCAGCACCAGCAGCCCAGCGAGCAGGACCCGCTGTCCGATCCCGGTGTGCTGCATCAGCGCGGCACGCTCGTCGTCGGTCATCACCCTCATCGAGCGCGGTCCGTCGAACGACATCCGGCTGCCGTCCTGGGCGGCTTTTTCCACGGCCGCCCAATCGGCCACCGAGACGTGTTCGGTGATCAGTGGGAACACCGCCATCTCCTCGTCGTTGATGTGTTCGGTCAGCAGGGCCGCCAGTTCGGCCAGCTCGATGGCCATGAGACCGGCGATCTGACGATCACCCATCGACAGCCGGAACGCCGCGGCGCGGGCCCGCAGCTGCTCCAACCGCGGGTCCAGCGCGGCGTGGTCGTCGATCAGCTCGCTCAGGTCCACGTGGTCGCCCACACTGGCCTGGATCACCGGCCACAGCACCGCGTCCTCGGTGGTGTGGTGATGGTGGATGCAATCGCACAGCAGCTCGACATACCGGGAGATGGCCCGGGCCCGGCCGGGGGTGCAGATCACATCCCGGTCGCGCACCGCCGCGGCCAGGTCTCCCAGGCGGAGCAGGTCGGCCAGCATCGCACGGTGTGCCAACGCGATACCCAGTAGGTCCGGCGCGGGGTCACCCGCGCGACGAGGTGAGACGGTGGTGCTTGTGGTGGTTGTCGGCACGGGACACTCCTCGGATTCGGCCGATCCGGCGTAGATCGGCACTCGCTGAGCACAGCCTGGTCCCGGCGACTTAAGAGCGACTTGTTACCGGCTTGTCGCGGCCACAGTAGGGTTGCAGCCATGATCGACATCGACCTTGCCGAATTGCGTAACTGGTTCGGCTTCGGCGTGGCCGGTAACTTCGCGGGGCATCTCGAACAGGCCGGGGAGGCCGGGGATTTCGTCAAGGTTGTTACCGAAGGGTATGCACCCAAAGGTATCTTCCCGTGGTACGCGCCGGGCCGGGACGACTTTCTCGGCGAGTTCCCGCTGTCCAGCGACGCCATCGTGTTGCCCGAGGCCGGTGAGGTTGACGGCCCGCTCAACCTTCAGATCGAGCCCGAGGTCGGGGTGGCCTGCCGGGTGGTGTGGAACGGCGACACCGTGGTGCGGCTGGAGCCGTTCGCGCTCGGCGCCTTCAACGACTGCTCGATCCGCAGGCCGGGCGCACCCAAGATCAGCTACAAGAAGAACTGGGGCCCGGCCTCCAAAGGTGTTGCGCCGCAATTCTTCGAGATCAGTGATCTCACCCCGGACGGTCCAACGGCCACCATGCGGCTGGTCTGCTACCTGCGCGAGGACGGCGGCCAGCAGCACGCCTACGGGGTGGATTCACCTCTGGTGGGCTACTCGTACTACGGCGAGGTGCTGCTGGACTGGATCGTCGAGCGGCTGGCCAACCAGAAGGGCTCGGCCGACACGCCGTTGGAGGATGTCGGTGCGTTGATGGTGGCCAGCGGACATCCCGAGAACGTGCTGATCGGCATCGGCGCCACCCGCTACACCCCGTTGGGCGAGTCGACCTTCCTCAAGCCGGGCGACGAGGCCATCGTGCGGGTGTACGACAGTGCCTCCAGCGCGGCCTCCGAACTGCGGCAGGTGGTGCGCGCCGCGCGCTGACGCCTAGCGCCCCAGCAGTTCGTCGAGTACCGCGATGAACTCCGCGGGCCGCTGCGGGGTGAATGCCGGGTCGGGGCGAGTCCCTTTGACCTTCAAGGTGATCAACGTCGACTTGATGGGCCGCCACACGTCCAGCGGCAGCCAGCGGCGCAGATCTGAACTGCCCCAGATGCGGAAGCGGTTCAGGACCAGACCGAGTGATTCGGCCCGGTATCCGCTGATGGACCGCAGCGGGATCACCTTCGAGGTTCCCGACGGGAAGTGATAGCGCCGCAACGTGATCGCCTCACGGTCCAACTGGATCAGACCGTCGTCGTAGTACTGGCGCGGTGCGGTCATGACTTGCTGCACCGCAACTCGTGGCCCTTGGTGGTCAGGCATTTGCCGTTGTCCAGGTTCCACTGCCAGCCGTGCAGGTTGCAGGTGAGGGTGTTGCCTTCCACCACACCGAATTTCGACAGGTCGGCCTTCAAATGCGGGCAGCGACGCTGGATCTCCCACCCGTCGAGGGTGATCGACGAGGAATCGTCGTGGGCCTCGGCGAACCAGCCGTCGGCGTAGGCGATGCGCTCATCGGTGAGGCATTTGAAGAACGTGTACAGGTATTCGTTGTAACCACCCACCCGCCAGGCTTTGAACCGGGTGGACAAGAAGATGGTGTTGACCCAGTCCGGTTCGTCGTCGCGCAGCACGGTGCGCACCAGCTCGGGCGGGATCGCGAAGCCGTAGCGGAACTTCTCGTCGGCGATGGGTTCGCGGACAAGGCGTTTCGGGAAGTCCAGCACCACGGTCTCACTGTGGTCGGGGCCCGACAGCCGCAGCTCCACCGGGTAGCCGATTCCGTCGCAGATCTGATCGGTCTGGCTCATGATCGGCTCGAACAGTGCCCGCAGCCCCGGCAGTAGAGGTTCGCCCGCCGCCGGCGCCCACGAGGCCTTCTCGGCGGCCAGCACCGGGGCCATGCGCTGGGCGAAATCCTCGATGTAGGCAGCCTTGCCGGTGGTGAAGATCGCCTCCGGGTCCTCGACCGGATGGGTCAACGAATCCAGCTGCGAGCCGGTGAAATCGGCGGTACTGCCCGGGATCATCAGCAGCCCGCCGTCATGCCCGTGGCGGCGCATCTGGTCCAAGAACACCACCTGGTCGGGGAAGATGTTGGCCGGATCACCATGGTCGTCGTTCAGATCGCGCAACTCGGGATCCAAAAAGCATGGCGGACCGGCCGAGGGGATCACCCAGGTCGCGCCGACTTGGGCGATGTACTGGCGGCACCGGTCCATCTGGCGTTGGCGTTTCTGGATGCCGAAGGCCTCCTTGGCGCGGGCAGGCATGTCGTAGACCATCGGGTACCAGATGGCGCCGGAGTACTGCAGCATGTGGACATCGATCTGGCCGAAATCTGTGTCCAGGACCTCGAGATCTACGGGCCGCGCGTCGTTCATGTTGAACACCACGGTCTCACCGTCGTCGACGACCAGACCCGAATCGCCGATCGGCCCGTCGGCCGGTGCGCGCAGCGCGATGATCATCACATCGAGGTCGCCCTTGGGGCCGCGCACGGTGTGCTTGACCGAATCGGTGGTCTCGAAGAACCGGTGGAAACCCAGCGCGGCCAGTTCGCGCTGCAGATCGGGCACCGGGAAGTCCGGTAGCAGCACCACGGCGTCCTTGTTGACGTGGCGGCGCAGGTTCTGCGGGTCGAAGTGGTCCTTGTGCAGGTGTGACACGTAGAGGTAGTCCACGTCGCCCAAGGCGTCCCAGTCCAACTGCGTGTTGTCGGGGAACGGGAACCAGGAGGCGAAGTAGGCGGGGTTGACCCAGGGGTCGCACAGAATGCTGCCAGCCTTGGTCTCGATCAGGAAGCCGGCATGCCCGACGCTGGTGACCTGCACAAACGGCCTTTCGATGGAGTACTTCGATGCCCGCCCAGCCTAGCCCGAGTTGGGTGATGCGCCGATCCGGGCTGGGATTAGGCTGGCTACGTGGAACCGGTGTACGGGACTGTCATACAAGTTGCTCGAGCTGCCTGGCGTTTGCAGGGGCTGAAGTTCACGGTGACGGGGGTGGAGAACCTCCCGGTCACCGGCGGTGCGGTGGTGGCCATCAACCACACCAGCTACTTCGACTTCACCTTTGCCGGCTTGCCCGCCTACCTGCAGAAGCGGGGCCGCAAGGTCCGGTTCATGGCAAAGAAGGAAGTCTTCGACAACAAGATCACCGGACCGATCATGCGCAGCCTGCGCCACATCGAGGTGGACCGCGACAGTGGGGCCGCCTCGTTCGAGTCCGCGGTCGACTACCTCAAGGCCGGTGAGCTGGTCGGGGTGTATCCCGAGGCGACGATCAGTCGCAGCTTCGAGATCAAGGACTTCAAGTCCGGCGCCGCGCGGATGGCGATCGAGGCCGGGGTGCCGATCGTGCCGCACATCGTGTGGGGCGCCCAGCGCATCTGGACCAAGGGCCACCCGAAGAATCTGTACCGGCCCAAGGTGCCCATCTCGATCGCCGTCGGCGAGCCGATCCAGCCCACCCTGCCCGCGCCGGAGTTGACCGCGCTGCTGCATTCGCGCATGCAACATCTGCTCACCCAGGTGCAGGACGCCTACGGGCCGTATCCGCCCGGTGAATTCTGGGTGCCGCATCGGCTCGGTGGTTCGGCCCCGACGCTGGCCGAGGCCAACCGGATGGATGCCGACGAGGCCGCCGCGAAGGCGGCCAGGAGAGCCGAAGCCGGCCCACCCGGACCTTCTGAGCCCACCGGGGCCCCGGGGTAAGTCGCGTATGGAACCGGTCTTCCGAAGTTTGGAGATTGCCGCCGGGCTCGTGGTGCGGGCCACCGGAACCCGGATCACCTTCCGTGGGCTGGACAATCTGCCCACCACGGGTGGCGCCGTCGTCGCCATCAACCACACCAGCTACGTCGACTTCCTGCCTGCTGCCCTCGCTGCGACCGAACGTGGCCGCCGGATGCGCTTCATGATCAAGGCGGAGATGGAGCAGGTGAAGCCGGTGGGCTACCTGATCAAACACACCGGGACGATCCCGGTGGACCGCAGGGCGGGAGCGGGTGCCTACAGCGCGGCGGTGGAGGCGTTACGCCGCGGCGAGTTGGTCGGGGTGTACCCGGAGGCGACGATCAGCCGCAGCTTCGAGCTCAAGGACTTCAAGACCGGTGCGGCGCGCATGGCCCTGGAGTCCGGTGTGCCGATCATTCCGCTGATCGTCTGGGGAGCCCAGCGCATCTGGACCAAGGACCACCCGAAGTCGCTGGGGCGCAAGAAAATCCCCGTGAGTGTGGCGGTCGGCGAGCCGATCTGGGCATCGGGTTCGGTCACCCAGATCGACGACACCCTGCGGGCCGCGATGTCGGCACTGCTCGAGCAGACCCATCAGGGCTACGCCGAGCCTGCCGGGGCGTACTGGGTACCGAACCGGCTCGGTGGAAGTGCGCCGACACCGGCCGAAGCGAAGCTGCTCGACGAGGCGGAATTGGCCGAACGTGCGCGTAAGCGGGCGAGCGAAGCGACGGGAAATAATTGATGAGCGACGAACGGGCGCCGGGGCTGATCGCTTCCGACGTGGACGGAACGCTGCTCGACGAGGACGAGAGGGTCACGCCGCGTACGCGGGCGGCGGTACAGGCCGCGGTGGCGGCGGGGACGACATTCGTCCTGGCCACCGGACGGCCGCCGCGCTGGATCGCACCGGTGGTCGACGGCCTCGGCCTCGCGCCGATGGCGGTGTGCGCCAATGGCGCCGTGATCTACGACCCGGCCACCGACCGCATCGTGTCGGCGCACACGCTCTCGACCGATGTGCTCGGTGAGCTCGCCGAGATCGCCACGCGGGTGATCCCGGGCGCGGGGCTGGCGGTGGAACGGGTGGGTCGGTCTGCGCACGACGCGGCGACCCCGCAGTTCGTCAGCTCGCCGGGATATGAACATGCCTGGCTCAATCCGGACAACACCGAGGTGTCGGTGGAGGATCTGCTCAGTGCCCCTGCGGTAAAGCTGCTCATCCGCAAGGCCGGCGCTCGTAGTGCCGACATGGCCGCCGAACTGCTCAAACACGTTGGCTTACAAGGCGATATCACCTACTCGACCAACAACGGTCTGATCGAGGTGGTACCGCTGGGCATCAGCAAGGCCACCGGTGTGGCGGAGTTGGCCGCCCCGCTGGGACTCAGCGCGACCGATATCGTCACCTTCGGCGACATGCCCAACGACATACCGATGTTGAGCTGGGCCGGGCGTGGAGTGGCGATGGGCAATGCCCATCCTGAAGCGGTGGCCGCGGCTGACGAGGTCACCGTGACCAATGCCGAGAATGGTGTGGCCCACGTGCTCGAACGCTGGTGGTCCTGAGCTGCAACCGGTTTCGCCGGGTCAGGTGATCGGGGTGAAGCGCTCCAGCTGCACCGGCTGTTCATCGGGCGACGGCGGGGGCAGCTCGGTCGGCACGCCGTCGACGACACGGGTGACCGTGCCCTTCTCGCGGTCGAAGTTCAGCGTGCCGTGCTGGAAGTTCTGCACGATCCATTGGGGTTCTGGGATCTCGGAACTGGTCGGCAGGCCCAGGACTCCCCGTTCGAAGCCAAGGCTTCCCCACGCCTCGTAGATGGCTCCCGAGACCGGTTCGGCACCGCTGTCGGGTGACCAGTACACGGCGCCGCGCTCGAAGGTGGCGTAACGGGTGGCACCTTCGCCCGCGGTCTCGGGGGAGGTTGGATTGCCCAGCATCCCGGCCGCACCGCCCGCGGCCTGCCACCGGTTGTAGATCGCGCCGCCGCGCATCTGGTCGGCCAGGTCCGCGGGGCCGGGCGGCTGGTTGAACCGGGCGGCGATGTCGCGGATGTGGTCCATCTGGGCGTACGCCGCGTTGCCCGGGCAGTCGGTGATGCCGACATCTCGGTGGGTGAAGATCGTCGGCAATGTGGGGGTGGCTCCGCGCGGGAAGTGGGTGAAGGATCCGCCGGCCGAGGTGAGAACGACGGTGCCGTGCGGGTCGATGTGATCGAGGCCGAGCCGCCAGCCCAGCAGACGGCCCGTGTTGCGCACCTGGATCTCGGTCGGTGGCACGACGTCGAAGTCGCCCATCATCGCCACACCCCAGGTGTCGATGTTGAACCCGCCGGTGTGGGATCCCTCGACGGGCTTGTCCATGCCGCCTGCGCGGCCCTCGAACACCTGGCCGTATTTGTCGACCATGGCGTTGTAGGCGATGTCGCACCAGCCCAGCTCGCGGGTGTGGTACTCGTAGATCGACCGGATGATGCCTGCCGAGTCCTCGGGGGCGTAATCGTTGCTACCCGCTGTGTGGTGCACGATGCCGGCTCGGATGCCCTTGTCGTACACGGTGTTTCCGCACCGCATCGACTCGTTGGCGCCCCACTGTGCGCGGCTGATGATGGTCGGGGGTTGGCCGGGGTTGATGGCGGCGGTGGGCAGCGGGCCGACGTCGACGGGGGCCTGGGGCGGGCTGATCAGGACCGCGGTGACGTTCTGGCCGATGGGCGCTTCGACGTTGGCAGGTACATAGCCGAGCGCCGGCCCGGCGTTCCCCTTCTTGCCGGGAGGCGGCGGTGGGGCTTGCGGCGCGCGGGTGACGGCGATCTGCACAGTGTTGGTACGGCCGACGAACACCGGTTCGGTGCCGCGGGGGCCGGGTGTGTCGGCGCCGACCCCGTCGAGATTCTCGGCCTGATACCAGGGTCCCCAGCTGCCGTCGTCCTTGCGGGCGCGAACCCGGGCCGAGGTGCCGCGCAGGTCCGGCGAGGTGAGGGCGACCATCGAGAACGGGGTGTCCTGATGGACCTCGCGGATGCTCTCACCGACCGTGAGATTGTCGAGTGGTTGCTGTGTGAGCTGCGGCGCAGCGTCTGATGCGGTTTGGTGTTCGCCGGAATCGGATCCGGAGATGGCCCACGGCACGATCACGACCGTCGCCGCGAGTGCGGTGAAGAGAATCGACGGCGCGGAACGGCGGGACTGCACGGACTGATGTTACGTATGAGTCTGGTGTTACGAATGATTCGACACGGCCTGCGCGTCGCCTTTCGCGCACAACGGCACCGCAGAGCCGATGGCTTCTGCGGTGCCGTTCTTTCAACCGGGCTTACTCGCTAGGCGGGCGGCGGGGGAACCGGGGCCGGGGCCGCGGGCACCGGCGGCTTCATCGCCGAGGTGATCGCCGGCATGACCATGCCCTTGAGCAGATCGATGGCCTGGCCGGCGCCGAGCTGGTTGGCCGCGCTGGACAGGTCGCCGAACAGTCCGCCACCGCCGCTGCTGGTCGCGGGCATCGCGGCCAAGGACGGGTCGGCGCCCAGCAGCGGGTAGGTGCCCGCACTGGGATCGAGCCCGATCGGAGCCGAGATCGGCACCTCACCCGGGGCTCCCAGGCCACCGCTCAAGGCCGGGTCCAGGCCTGTCGGCGAGGTCAGGCCCCCGCCCAGTCCGGCCGGGGTGGTGGTCAGCCCGCCAGGTGCCGCGCCGGCCGGCGTCAGTGCCGGGTTGGTCAGCGAGCCGGTCCCCGGCGGGGTGAGCGCCGGGTTGGTCAACCCGCCGGGTGCGGCCGGAAGGCCGGCAGTCGGCGAGGTCAAGCTCGGCGTCGCGCCATTGGGGCTGGTCAGCGCGGCGTCAGGGGACGTCAGACCCGGTGAGGCGAGCCCCGGCGAAGTGAGTCCGGGTGACGTGAGCCCCGGCGACGTCAGTCCGGGTGAGGTGAGACCCGGGTCGGTCAGGCCCGGCGCGGTCAGCCCGGGTGACGTCAGACCCGGCGACGCCAGACCGGGAGAGGTCAGGGTCGGCGAGCCGAGCGTCGGGGTCGGCGAGGTGCCGCCCAGCATGGGCATCGGCGGCAGGTTGATGCCGAACTGGGACAGGCCCTGCGAGAGTGCGGACATCAGTTCGCCCGGCAGGTCGGTGACCAGCGCTGCCTGGGTGAACTCGCGCTCCTGCGGCGCGGGGGACAGCTGCGACATGGCAACTAGGGCGACTGGACTTGCGACTGCCACTGCGGCGACTGCGCTCATGGCTGTCGAGAGCTTGCGTCGACGGCGGTTCGGCACGGAAGTCTCCTCAATATGTTTGCAGTTAAGGACTGCATTTCGGATCGCACGGGGTGCTCTCCGCTTACTTCATCGGCGGTTCCGGACCAGGTGGTGTGGAGCCCATGAATGCCAACGAGATCGATGTTAAGGCTGTTACTCGTGTGTCTAGAGTGACGATATTGAATCGTGAGCGAATTGCGACCTGGGCCCTTTGTCGAATTCGGGGCACGGGGGCACGGTCGGATACCCTGGCTGCCGATGACGTCCTTATCTCCCCGGGTCGCTACAGACCAGTCCAGCGGACATTTCGACTTATTCGTCGTCGGTTCCGGTTTCTTCGGTCTGACGATCGCTGAGCGCGCGGCGACGCAACTGGGCAAGCGTGTCCTTGTTATAGAACGGCGCCCGCATATCGGCGGCAACGCCTACTCGGAAGCCGAACCGCAGACCGGCATCGAGGTCCACAAGTACGGTGCCCACCTCTTCCACACCTCCAACCAGCGGGTGTGGGACTACGTGCGGCAGTTCACCGACTTCACGGGCTACCAGCACCGCGTGTTCGCGATGCACAACGGCCAGGCCTACCAGTTCCCGATGGGGCTGG
This sequence comes from Mycolicibacterium peregrinum, assembly GCF_002102345.1. Taxonomy (GTDB): domain Bacteria; phylum Actinomycetota; class Actinomycetes; order Mycobacteriales; family Mycobacteriaceae; genus Mycobacterium; species Mycobacterium peregrinum. The sequence continues at coordinate 181,897 of NZ_LQPP01000025.1, read as the reverse complement.
GCCTGGTCTCGCAGTTCTTCGGCCGGTACTTCACCCCGGATGAGGCCCGCGCCCTGATCAAGGAGCAGGCCAGCGAGATCGCCGGGCACGAGGCGGCGAACTTCGAGGAGAAGGCCATCTCGCTGATCGGGCGCCCCCTCTACGAGGCGTTCGTGAAGGCTTACACCGCCAAGCAGTGGCAGACCGACCCCACGGAACTGCCCGCCGCCAACATCACCCGGTTGCCGGTGCGCTACACGTTCGACAACCGCTACTTCAACGACACGTACGAAGGACTGCCGGTCGACGGGTACACCGCCTGGCTGGAGAACATGGCCGCCGATGACCGCATCGAGGTGCGGCTGGACACGGACTGGTTCGACGTCCGCGACGAACTCCGCGCGGCCAATCCCGACGCCCCCGTGGTGTACACCGGGCCCCTGGACCGCTACTTCGACTACGCCGACGGCCGGCTGGGCTGGCGCACACTCGACTTCGATCTCGAAGTGCTCGACACCGGTGATTTTCAAGGCACGCCGGTGATGAACTACAACGACGCCGACGTGGACTACACCCGCATCCACGAGTTCCGCCACTTCCACCCCGAGCGGGAGTACCCGGCCGACAAGACCGTGATCATGCGGGAATACTCGCGGTTCGCCAAGGAAGACGACGAGCCGTACTACCCGATCAACACCGAGGCCGACCGCGCCCTGCTGGCCTCCTACCGGGCCCGCGCCAAGGCGGAAACCGCCTCGGCGAAAGTGCTTTTCGGTGGCCGGCTGGGCACCTACCAGTACCTCGACATGCACATGGCCATCGCCAGCGCGCTGAACATGTACGACAACACCCTGGCACCGCACCTGGCTGACGGTGCACCGCTGGTGAACGAGCAGACCGACAAGGAAAGCAGCAACGCATGAGCGACATCCCTTCCGGCGCACTGGAGGCCGGAGAGTCCAGGGCGGTCAGTCTGCTGGCCCGCGTGATCCTGCCGCGACCGGGTGAGCCACTGGACGTCCGCAAGCTCTATCTCGTCGAAGACCCGACCAACGCCCGCCGGGCCCATGCGCCGAGTCGCACGACGCTGGAGATCGGCACCGAATCCGGCATCTCGTTCGCGACCTACTTCAACGCCTTCCCGGCCAGCTACTGGCGGCGTTGGTCCACCCTGCAGTCGGTGGTGCTGCGCGTCGAGCTGACCGGCACCGCCCGCGTCGACGTCTACCGGTCCAAGGCCACCGGCGCCCGGATCACCGTCGGCGGCGCCCCGGTTTCCAGCGGAGACTCCGGCGAACCGGCCGCTGTCGAGTTCGAGATCGACCTCGCCCCCTTCGAGGACGGCGGCTGGATCTGGTTCGACATCACCAGCAACACCGCGGTGCGGGTGCACAGCGCCGGTTGGTACGCCCCGACGCCCGCGCCGGGACGGGCGAACATCGCCGTCGGCATCCCGACCTTCAACCGGCCCTCCGACTGCGTCAACGCGCTCGCCGCGCTGACGTCGGATCCGTTGGTGGACGAGGTGGTCAGCGCGGTCATCGTCTCCGATCAGGGCACCAGCAAGGCCAAGGATCATCCCGGTTTCGAGGCCGCCGCGGCAGCGCTGGGCAACCGGCTCACGATCCACAACCAGCCGAACCTCGGCGGGTCAGGCGGCTACAGCCGGGTGATGTACGAAGCGCTGAAGAACACCGACTGTGAGCAGATCCTGTTCATGGACGACGACATCCGCATCGAACCCGATTCGATCCTGCGTGCCCTGGCCATGAACCGGTTCGCCAAGGAACCGATCCTGGTGGGTGGCCAGATGCTCAACCTGCAGGAGCCGTCGCACCTGCACATCATGGGCGAGATGGTCGACCGGACGAACTTCATGTGGTCGGCGGCCCCCAACGCCGAATACGACCACGACTTCGCCAAGTACGCGCTCGACGACACCGACTCCGCCCGCAGCAAGCTGCTGCACCGCCGGATCGACGTGGACTTCAACGGCTGGTGGATGTGCATGATCCCGCGGCAGGTGGCCGAGGAACTCGGACAACCGCTGCCGCTGTTCATCAAGTGGGACGACGTCGAATACGGACTGCGCGCCGCCGAACACGGGTACCGCACCGTCACCCTTCCCGGCGCGGCGATCTGGCACATGGCCTGGAGCGACAAGGACGACGCGATCGACTGGCAGGCCTACTTCCACCTGCGCAACCGGTTGGTGATCGCCGCACTGCACTGGGACGGCGACGCGCGTGGGCTGCTGGCCAGCCACCTCAAGGCCACGTTCAAACACCTTCTGTGCCTTGAGTATTCGACGGTCGCCATTCAGAACCGGGCCATGGAGGACTTCCTGGCCGGCCCGGAACACATCTTCTCCATCCTCGAGTCGGCCCTGCCCGACGTCCGCAAGATGCGCCAGGAGTACCCCGATGCCGTCGTGCTGGGCGGTGCCACCGAACTGCCGGCGGCCTCGGACCTCAAGCGCAAGAAGATCGGCATCCCGGTCTCGAAGCCGGCGATCATGGTGAACCTGGCCCGCGGCGTGGTCCACCAACTGCGCCAGCACGACCCGGAGACCCATGTCCGGCCGCAGATCAACGTGGCCACCCAGGACGCCCGCTGGTTCTCCCTGTGCCGGGTCGACGGGGTCACCGTCACCACCGCCGATGGGCGTGGTGTGGTGTACCGCCAGCGCGATCGCGCCAAGATGTTCGCTTTGCTCCGTGCCTCGCTGCGCCAGCAGATGCGTGTGGTCCGTCAATTCGACCGGATGCGCAAGGTCTATCGTGAGGCGCTGCCGGTGCTGACCAGCACCCAGAAGTGGGAGACGGTGTTGCTGACAGAGTCGGCGGAGAAAAACTGACATGACCGATGCCCCGCGCGGCGAAGACGCCGTGTTGGTAGCCGTGCAGTCTGCCCTGGCCACCCGGCCGGGCGTGCTGACCGGCGCTCGTGCGCTGTCGCATTTCGGCGAGCACAGCCTGGGTTGGCTCGGGCTCGCGGCTGCCGGTGCGCTGGCCCAGCCGGCCAAGCGCAAGTCATGGTTGGCGGTGGGTGCCGGGGCCTTCTTGGCCCACGCCGCCGCGGTCCTGATCAAGCGGGTGGTCCGCCGTGAGCGGCCGCACCACCCCGATATCGCCGTGAACGTCGGGACGCCGAGCCGGTTGAGTTTCCCCTCGGCACATGCCACCTCGACCGCCGCCGCCGCGGTGCTGCTGGCCCGGACCACCGGTCTGCCCGTGCGTGCGCTGCTGGTGGTGCCGATGGCGCTGTCGCGTCTGGTGCTGGGCGTGCACTATCCCACCGATGTGCTCACCGGCGTGGCCGTCGGGGCGGCCGTGGGTTCGGTGGTCGGAAGAACTGCCGGTGTCGGGACTGAGGAGACCGTGGCCAAATGAGTGAGGAAGTGGTGCCGGAACTCGGTCCGCCGAAGAATCTGGCCACTGGGCTGATCAAGGCCGTCCGTCCGCGTCAGTGGATCAAGAATCTGCTCGTGCTGGCGGCCCCGTTGGCCGCCGTCGGCAGCGGCATCGAGTACGACTACGGCGACCTCGCCTACAAGGTGTCGATCGCGTTCGTGGTGTTCTGCCTGGCCGCGTCGTCGATCTACCTCATCAACGATGCCCGTGACGTCGAGGCCGACCGCGCGCATCCGACGAAACGGTTCCGGCCAATCGCCGCCGGCGTCGTGCCGGAGTGGATGGCCTACACACTGGCCGTTGTTCTCGCGGTGGCCTCGCTCGGCATCTCGTGGCTGCTGACCCCCGATCTGGCGCTGGTGATGGCGGTCTACATCGCCATCCAGCTCGCGTACTGCTTCGGGCTCAAACACCAGGCCGTGCTCGACATCTGCATCGTGTCCTCGGGGTTCCTGCTCCGCGCGATCGCCGGTGGCGTGGCCGCCGATATCCCGCTGTCACAGTGGTTCCTGTTGGTGATGGCCTTCGGCTCGCTGTTCATGGCCGCCGGAAAGCGTTATGCCGAGCTGCAATTGGCCGAGCGTACCGGGGCCAAGATCCGCAAGTCGCTGGAGCGCTACACGAGCAGCTACCTGCGGTTCGTCTGGACGCTGTCGGCCACCGCGATGGTGCTCTGCTACGGCCTGTGGGCCTTCGGGCGCGACAGCGCCAACGACGCGCTGGGGCTCGACGGCCAGGACGCATCCTGGTACGCGATCACGATGGTTCCGTTCACGATCGCGATCCTGCGCTATGCGGTTGACATCGACGGTGGCATCGCCGGTGAGCCTGAGGAGATTGCGCTGAAAGACCGAGTGCTGCAGATCCTGTTCCTGGCCTGGATCGGAACCATCGGTGCAGCCATCTACTTCAGCTGACCGGATTACGCTGCGCCGCCTGGCCGGCGGCGTGGGTGCGCGGTTGGCGCGGTGGCCGGTATTCCCCTACGACATCTCGGTGCGGGTCAGCCTGTGGGTGAGTGTGGTCGTGGTGGCCGGGCTGTTCGGCTGGGGCGCCTGGCAACGCCGTTGGATCGCCGACGACGGTCTGATCGTGCTGCGGACGGTCCGAAATCTGCTGGCGGGCAACGGTCCCGTCTTCAATGCGGGTGAGCGGATCGAGGCCAACACCTCCACCGCGTGGACCTATCTGGTGACGCTGGGTGCCTGGCTCGGCGGTTCGGTCCGGATGGAGTATGTGGCGCTGGCCCTCGCGCTGACGCTGAGTGTGCTCGGTGTCGTCCTGGCGATGCTCGGCACCGGCCGGCTGTACGCCCCGAGCCTGCAGGGCCGCCGTGCCCTGCTGCTGCCCGCCGGTGCGCTGGTCTACATCGCTGTCCCGCCGGCCCGCGACTTCGCGACGTCGGGGCTCGAAAACGGTTTGGTACTGGCCTATCTGGGCCTGCTGTGGTGGATGTTGGTGTGCTGGTCGCAGGCCCTGCGCGCGGCCCCGGCGACGCGCCGCGGCGTCGCCAAGGGGGCGCCGAATCCGGCGTCCAGCAAGTATTTCGACGGTGCGCTGGCGACCTTGGCCGGGCTGAGTGTGCTGATCCGCCCCGAGTTGGCGTTGATCGGCGGTGGCGTACTGGTCATGATGCTGATCGCTGCCCGGGGCTGGCGTCGCCGCGTTCTGATCTTGGTGGCCGGCGGACTGCTGCCGGTCGCCTACCAGATCTTCCGGATGGGTTACTACGGGCTGATCGTGCCGGGCACCGCGGTGGCCAAGGACGCGTCGGGGTCCAAGTGGGCTCAGGGCCTGACCTATCTCACCAATTTCAACCACCCCTACCTGCTGTGGGTGCCGGTGCTGTTGCTGGCCGCCCTGGGCGCGGTGTTGCTGACCACGCGGACCCGGCCGTGGTGGGTGCGCCATCAGGTGCCCCGCGGGTACGGCTGGTTGGCCCGCACCGTCCAGAGTCCCGCCGCCGTAGTGCTTTTCATGTTCGCCAGTGGATTGCTGCAGGGCATCTACTGGGTGCGCCAGGGTGGTGACTTCATGCACGGCCGGGTGCTGCTCACCCCGCTGTTCTGCATTCTGATGCCCGTCGCGGTCATCCCGGTCGTGCTGCCCGACGGCACCAGGTTCACCCGGGAAACCGGCTACCTGCTGGCCGCGGCCACCAGCGTGTTGTGGGCCTCGGTGGTGGGCTGGTCGATCTGGGCCGCCAACTCGCCGGGCCTCGGGGCCGACGGCACCCGCGTCACCTACACCGGAATCGTCGACGAGCGCCGGTTCTACTCGCAGGCCACCGGTCACGCGCACCCGCTGACCGCCGCCGACTACCTGGACTATCCCCGGATGCGCGCGGTGCTGACCGCGATCGACAACACCCCCGACGGGGCGCTGCTGTTGCCGTCGGGCAACTATGACCAGTGGGACGTCGTCCCCGCCTATCCGCCGCCGGCGGATCTGAGTCCGGCGGACCGTCGGGCGCTGAAGACCCCGCACACCGTGTTTTTCACCAACATGGGCATGCTCGGCATGAACGTCGGACTCGATGTGCGGGTCATCGACCAGATCGGTCTGACGAATCCGCTGGCGATGCACACCCAGCGGCTGACCGACGGGCGCATCGGCCACGACAAGAACCTGTTCCCGGACTGGGCGGTGGCCGAAGGGCCCTTCCTCAAGACCAGGCAGTGGATCCCGCCCTACCTGGACGAGGACTGGATCTCGCAGGCGGAGGCCGCACTGGACTGCCCGGCCACCGAGTCGATGCTGAACTCGGTGCGCGGCGAGATGAGCCCGCGGCGGTTCCTGTCCAACCTCGCGCACGCGTACGAGTTCACCAAGTACCGGATCGATCGCGTGCCGCTCTATGACCTGAAGCGGTGCGGCCTACCGGTACCCGAGCCCAAGAACCCGCCGTACACGGGGATGCCCGCCACCGGACCGTGACCGCGCGCGAGATCGTTAGGACTGAATTCTGTGTATTCGGTAACGCCCGGGCGGGCGGCACCGATACCCAGACGAGCCCGCGTGATCGATCTTGAACGGACGGTACGAGAAACCGATGCTGACCTCTGGTGTCTCCGGTATGCACCCTTGGGGTCGGCGCTTACCGACGGCCACGGCCGGCGCGTTGTCTCGCGAGACCTTCCTCACACAGGAGTTCCCGGGTCATATGGCCGCCGACAGGCAGGTCGTCCGGGCCGGGAACGCTGTGGAGGGATTGTCGATGTCGGGCGGGGCCGCGTCGAACATGTCGGCCTACCACCCGGGCCGGTCCACCCATGCGGCGTCGCTCCCGGCATTGCGCACCGGAGCAAGGACGCGCACCGACCCGATCAAGTGCAACAAGGACTTTCAGGCTGCCCACTCCAAGGCGGGCGGCAGCGACGGGAGCTCTCATTTTCCCCCGGCGGGCAACCACGCCCGGCCGTACCGGGCCGCTCAACTGCGGGCCCGCGAACCAGACCTGATCGCGACCATCAACGGCTGAGGGGCGACCAGGGACGACAACTGCTGCAGAGAAGCAACACGAGCTCGTGTGGTTGACTACACGGGCACGTGAGCCGCTTACGTCGGTGTGTATCGATGTGCGGAATACGAACAAGAGATTCAGATAGGGAGCGGTATGAAGTTCGTTGGGAAGATGCGCGGCCTGTCGCGCCGGTTGACGGTTGCGGTCGCCGCAGCAGCCGTGCTGCCTGGCCTGGTTGGCGTCGTAGGCGGCTCGGCAACCGCTGGAGCCTGGTCTCGGCCCGGCCTACCGGTCGAGTATCTCGAAGTCCCGTCGGCAGCGATGGGACGTGACATCAAGGTCGAGTTCCAGAGCGGTGGCGCGGGTGCACCTGCGCTCTATCTGCTCGACGGTATGCGCGCTCGCGAAGACCAGAACGGGTGGGACATCGAACTGCCCACGTTCGAGTGGTTCCTGAACTCCGGCATCTCGGTTGTCATGCCGGTCGGCGGCCAGTCCAGCTTCTACAGCGACTGGTACAAGCCGGCCTGTGGCAGCAAGGACGGCGGCTGCAAGACCTACAAGTGGGAGACCTTCCTGACCCAGGAGCTCCCGGCGTGGCTGGCGGCCAACAAGGACGTGAAGTCGACCGGCAGCGCTGTGGTCGGCCTGTCGATGGCCGGTTCGTCGGCGCTGATGCTGTCGGCTCGGCACCCGGATCAGTTCATCTACGCCTCGTCCCTGTCGGGCACGTTGAACCCGTCCGAGGGCTGGTGGCCGATGCTGATCGGTATCTCGATGGGTGACGCCGGCGGCTACAAGGCCGACGACATGTGGGGCAAGACCGGCGATCCGGACAACGCCTGGAAGGCCAACGATCCGACCGAGAACGTCGCGACCCTGGCCAACAACGGCACCCGGCTCTGGGTGTACTGCGGTAACGGCAAGCCGGGCGAGCTCGGTGGCGCCGACATGCCCGCGAAGTTCCTCGAGGGCTTCGTGTGCCGCACGAACTCCACCTTCCAGGAGAAGTACATCGCGGCCGGCGGCAAGAACGCGGTGTTCAACTTCCCGCAGAGCGGTACGCACAACTGGGCCTACTGGGGCCAGCAGCTGCAGGCCATGAAGCCTGACCTGCAGCGCGTCCTGGGCGCCACCCCGACCGCCTGATCCGGCGGCAGGTAGCGATCCAACGCAGCTAGCAATACGGAAGACGGCGGCGAACCCCACGGGGTCGCCGCCGTCAGCCGTTTCTGGGCCCCGGCTGTGGTTGCGATGTGGTTCACTACAACGCGGGTTAGGTGTGCGGGGGCACTTCGAGCGACCGGCAGCGGGAGAGGTTGATGATGAGGCGTGCGTTGAGTCTGATGCGGACGATGCTGCTGGCCCTGTTGGCCCCGGTGCTCGGTGCCGGTCTGTGGGCCGTCTCGGCGACGACGAGCGCTCCGGCCCGGGCCAATGGTGTCGAGTACCTGATGGTCCCGTCGGCGGCCATGGGTCGTGACATTCCGGTGGCGTTCCAGGGCGGTGGCCCGCACGCGGTGATCCTGCTCGATGCGTTCAACGCGGCCCCCGATGTCAGCAACTGGGTCAATGCGGGTCATGCGATGTCGACCCTGGCCGGCCGGGGTATCTCGGTGGCGGCCCCCGCCGGTGGCGCGTTCAGCCTCTACACGAACTGGGAGCAGGACGGCAGCAAGCAGTGGGAGACCTTCCTCTCTGCCGAGCTGCCGGACTGGCTGGCCGCCAACAAGGGGCTGGCCCCGGGCGGGCACGGGGTCGTGGGCGCCTCGCAGGGCGGTACGGCCGCGCTGACGCTGGCCGCGTTCCACCCCGATCGGTACCGCTTCGCCGGATCGCTGTCGGGTTTCCTGACTCCGTCGGCCACCACTCTCAACGGCGCGATCACCGCGGGTATGGCGCAGTTCGGCGGGGTGGACAGCTACGGCATGTGGGGTGCCCCACAGCTGGGCCGCTGGAAGTGGCATGACCCCGACGTGCACGTGCAGTTGCTGGCCGATGCCAACACCCGGCTCTGGGTGTACAGCCCCGCCGCGCTGACATGCAGTGATCCGGCTGCCATGATCGGTGTCTGCGATCTGGCGCAGGGCAGCAACCGGTCCTTCTACCAGCACTACCGCTCGGTCGGTGGCAGCAACGGCCACTTCGACATGCCGGCCGGGGGCCAGCATGACTGGGGTAGCTGGGCGCCGCAGCTGGCACAGATGTCGGGTGAGCTGGTCGCGACCATCAAGTAGCGGTCCGGGCGGGCGGCCGTAGTGGCCAGAATCAGCTGCGCCGGGGCACTTTTCACCAGCCGGTACGGTGGAAGCGTGCAGCACACGGTACGGTCGGCCACCCTGGTGGCAGCGGTGTCCGCTGCGTCGTTGCTCACGGCTTGCGACGCGGGCGGCGACATCATGGCGCCGCTGGCCCTGCCGACGTCACAGGTCAACGGTGCGCAGCCACAGGCGGTGTCCGCGCAACCTCAGCAGGGCCACCCCGGTGAGCTGGACCTCACGTCGCAGCAGCACCTGTATCTCGACAAGCTCAAGGACACGGGGATCAACCCGTCCAGTGAGCTGCTGGCGCTGTCGATCGGGTCGTACGTGTGCCAGGCTCACGCCGCCAAGCTGAACGACCAGGCGGTACGGGATTTCGTCCTGCCGTTGGTGCGTAGCGATGTCCGGGCTGCCCATACCTCCGAAAGCCCGACGTCCGGCGAGATCGACGCCGCCGCCACCGACTACATCCGTATCGCCACCGAACATCTCTGCTGACAAGCAGATCACCGCACCGCACGCGAGGAGCCCGAGTAACCCATGGCAAAAAATGCCGGCCGCCGGAAGCGGCACCGCATCCTGGCACTGATCGCCGCCGGGGCGATGGCACTCGTCGTGGTGCTGGTGGTGTCCATCGTGGTGATCTACCTGCGTCGCCCCGAGAGCCCGTCGGCGCCGCCGTCGGCCCAGCCGCCGGCCGGGGTTCCGGGCCCGTCGACGCCACGTAAGCCGCGCCCGGAGTTCCAGTCCGCCGACTGCCCCGACGTGATGCTGGTTTCGATCCCCGGCACCTGGGAGTCCTCGCCACAGGACGACCCGTTCAATCCGACGCAGTTCCCGCTGTCGCTGATGACGAACATCAGCCGGCCGATGTCCGAGCAGTTCGGCAAGGACCGGCTCGAGGTCTACACGGTGCCCTACACCGCGCAGTTCCATAACCCGTTCGCCGCCGACAAGCAGATGTCCTACAACGACAGCCGCGCCGAGGGGAAGCGCACCGCGGTCAAGGCGATGACGGACATGAACGACCGGTGCCCGCTGACCAGCTATGTGATCGCCGGGTTCTCGCAGGGCGCGGTGATCGGTGGGGACCTGGCCAGCGATATCGGCAACGGTCGCGGCCCGGTGGACGAGGATCTGGTGCTTGGCGTGACGTTGATCGCCGACGGGCGCCGCCAGCTCGGTGTCGGGCAGGACATCGGTCCCAACCCGCCCGGCCAGGGAGCGGAGATCACGCTGCACGAGGTGCCGGTGCTGTCCGAGATGGGCCTGACCATGACGGGACCGCGGCAGGGCGGCTTCGGGGCGCTCAACGACCGGACCAACCAGATCTGCGGCAAGGGAGACCTGATCTGCTCGGCGCCGGAGGAGGCGTTCTCGATCTTCAACCTGCCGAAGACCCTGGAGACACTGACCGGCAGCGCGGCCGGACCGGTGCACGCTCTGTACAACACCCCGCAGTTCTGGGTGGAGAACGGGGAGACTGCCACGCAGTGGACGTTGAGCTGGGCCAAGGGCCTGGTGGACAACGCGCCGCACCCCAAGCACGGTTGACGCCGAACACGCCCGGACCGCGACTCGCGTGGCGGATTTGGCCGGGACCGTCACGGTCCCTTAACATTAAGAGAAAAATAAGAGCTTTGCGCATGCGTGGTTGGTTGACTAGAGCCGTCAGCTGACTCGTAGGCGTGGTCGCCGCGCCCGGTACGATCGTCCGGGTTTGGGTACGTACGGCCGCCCGAGTGGCTGCAACGCACCTCCAGTGACGTGCGACAACGCGACGAGTACGGCTCTGACAGGAGAGTTATATGCCGTTCATCAATCCGTTCATCAAGGACGGTCAGATCAAGTTCCCTGACGGCGCCAGCATCGTCGAGCACGTCGAGCGTTGGGCCAGGGTTCGAAGCGACAAGCTGGCATACCGCTTCCTGGACTTCTCGACCGAGCGCGACGGCGTCGCCCGTGACCTGACCTGGGCACAGTTCAGCGCCCGCAACAAGGCGGTGGCCGCACGGCTGCAGCAGGTCACCCAACCCGGTGACCGCGTCGCCATCCTGTGCCCGCAGAACCTGGACTACCTCGTCGCGTTCTTCGGTGCGCTCTATGCCGGACGCATCGCGGTGCCGCTGTTCGACCCGTCCGAGCCCGGCCACGTCGGCCGCCTGCACGCGGTGCTGGACGACTGCCACCCGGCGGCGATCCTGACCACCACCGAGGCCGCCGAGGGCGTCCGCAAGTTCTTCCGCAGCCGGCCGGCCAACCAGCGTCCCCGTGTCATCGCGGTGGACGCCGTGCCCGACGACGTCGCCGCCACCTGGGTCCACTTCGAGGACGTCGACGAGACGACCATCGCCTACCTGCAGTACACCTCCGGCTCGACCCGCATCCCGACCGGTGTCCAGATCACCCACCTGAACATGGCCACCAACGTCGTGCAGATCGTCGAGGCGCTCGAAGGTGAGGAGGGCGACCGCGGACTGTCCTGGCTGCCGTTCTTCCACGACATGGGTCTGGTCACCGGCCTGATCGCACCGATGATCGGCCACTACTTCACCTTCATGACCCCGGCCGCGTTCGTGCGCCGGCCCGAGCGCTGGATCCGTGAGATGGCGCGCAAGGAGGGCGACACCGGCGGCGTCATCTCGGTGGCCCCGAACTTCGCGTTCGATCACGCCGCCGCGCGCGGTGTGCCCAAGGACGGGGAGCCGCTCGACCTCTCCAACGTCAAGGCCGTGCTCAACGGGAGCGAGCCGATCTCGGCGGCCACCGTGCGCCGGTTCAACGAGGCGTTCAGCCCGTTCGGTTTCCCGGCCAAGGCGATCAAGCCGTCCTACGGCTTGGCCGAGGCCACGTTGATGGTGTCGACCACACCGTCCGCCGAAGAGCCGAAGATCATCTACGTCGACCGCGACGAGCTCAACACCGGTCGGATCGTCGAGGTGGACGCGGACTCGCCCAAGGCGGTCGCCCAGGCCTCGGCCGGCAAGGTCGGCGTCTCCGAGTGGGCCGTCATCGTCGACGCCGAGAGTGCGACCGAGCTGCCCGACGGACAGGTCGGCGAGATCTGGATGAGCGGCCAGAACATGGGCACCGGCTACTGGGGTAAGCCCGAAGAGACCGTCCAGGTTTTCCAGAACACCCTCAAGTCGCGGACCAGCCCGTCCCACGCCGAGGGTGCCGACGACGACGCCACCTGGGTCCGCACCGGCGATTACGGCGCCTTCTACGACGGCGACCTCTACATCACCGGCCGCGTCAAGGACCTGGTGATCATCGACGGCCGCAACCACTACCCGCAGGATCTGGAGTACTCGGCGCAGGAAGCCAGCAAGGCGCTGCGCACCGGCTACGTCGCGGCCTTCTCGGTGCCGGCCAACCAGCTGCCCGACGAGGTGTTCGAGAACGCGCACGCTGGTCTGCACCGTGACGACGACGACAGCTCCGAGCAGCTGGTCATCGTCGCCGAGCGCGCTCCGGGCTCCCACAAGCTCGAAGTCGGCCCGATCACCGACGACATCCGGGCCGCGATCGCCGTGCGGCACGGTGTCACCGTGCGCGACGTGCTGCTGACCGCGGCCGGTGCCATCCCGCGTACCTCCAGCGGCAAGATCGGCCGTCGGGCCTGCCGCTCCGCGTATCTGGACGGCAGCCTGCGCAGCGGGAAGATCGCCAACGCGTTCCCCGACGAGACGGACTGACCGAACCTCTAAGCCAACGACACGTGGCCGACCAGCCCGTTCTGATGCAAGGTGACCTGAATATGGATGAAACACAAAGCAATTCGAATCTTCCAGAGGGCACCCAGCCCGCCGGGGCACCGGCGTCGCGCCCCGACCTGACCGTCGCGGAGATGCGCGAGTGGCTGCGCAAAGCGGTGGCCACCGCCACGAGTCAGTCGCCGGACGCGATCGACGAGACCACGCCGCTGATCGAGCTGGGTCTCTCCTCGCGCGACGCGGTCGCCATGGCCAGCGACATCGAGGACCTCACCGGGGTCACGCTGACCGCCACCGTGCTGTTCCGGCACCCGACCATCGAGTCGCTGGCCACGGTGATCATCGAGGGCGAGCCCGAACCCCCGAGCACCGACGACGAGGACTGGTCGCGGGCCCGCGACGTAGAGGACATCGCGATCGTCGGCGTCGCCACTCGCTTCCCGGGGGACCTCAACACCCCCGAGGAGATGTGGGAGGCCCTGCTCGCCGGTAAGGACTGCATCACCGACCTGCCCGAGGGCCGGTGGGAGGAATTCCTGGCCGAGCCGCGGATCGCCGAGCGCGTGGCCAAGGCCCGCACCCGGGGCGGCTACCTGTCGGACATCAAGGGTTTCGACTCCGAGTTCTTCGCGCTGTCGAAGATGGAGGCCGACAACATCGACCCGCAGCAGCGCATGGCGCTGGAGCTGACCTGGGAGGCCCTGGAGCACGCCCGGATTCCGGCGTCGAGCCTGCGCGGCACCAGTGTCGGTGTGTTCGTGGGCAATTCGACAAATGACTACCAGTTCCTGGCGGTCTCGGACCCGTCGGTGACCCACCCGTACGCCATCACCGGAACCGCGAGTTCGATCATCGCCAACCGGGTTTCGTACTTCTACGACTTCCGCGGCCCGTCGGTCGCCGTCGACACCGCATGCTCGAGCTCCCTGGTGGCTGCCCACCAGGGTGTGCAGGCGCTGCGTTCCGGTGAGGCCGATGTGGCCATCGTCGGTGGGGTCAACGCGTTGATCACCCCGATGGTGACGGTCGGCTTCGACGAGGTCGGTGGCGTGCTGGCGCCGGACGGCCGCATCAAGTCGTTCTCCTCGGACGCCGACGGCTATGCCCGCTCCGAGGGTGGCGGCATGCTGGTGCTCAAGCGGGTGTCCGACGCCCGCCGCGACGGCGACCAGATCCTGGCCGTCATCGCCGGTAGCGCGATCAACCACGACGGCCGGTCCAACGGCCTGCTCGCCCCGAATCCCGATGCGCAGGAAGCGGTTCTGCGGAAGGCGTACAAGGACGCCGGGATCAACCCGCGCACCGTCGACTACATCGAGGCGCACGGGACCGGCACCATCCTGGGTGATCCGATCGAGGCCGATGCCCTCGGCCGCGTGGTCGGGCGTGGCCGCGAGGTGGACAAGCCCGCCCTGCTGGGTGCGGTGAAATCCAATCTGGGTCACCTCGAATCGGCGGCCGGTGCGGCAAGCCTGGCGAAGATGACGCTGTCGCTGGCCAACGACAAGCTGCCCCCGTCGATCAACTACGCCGGGCCCAACCCGTACATCGACTTCGACAAAGAGCACCTCAAGGTCAACGACACCGTCTCGGAGTGGCCGCGCTACAGCGGTCATGCCATCGCCGGTGTGTCGGGCTTCGGCTTCGGTGGCGCCAACGCGCACCTGGTGCTGCGCGAGGTCCTGCCATCGGATCTGGTCGAGCCGGAGCCGGAATCCGAGGTGGTCGAGGACAAGTCCGCTTCCGATGAGGCCAACGCGACGTATGTCGGTGGCGTACGGATGGACGAGTACGGCGAGTTCATCGTCGATGAGCCGCTTGCGCGAAGAGCAGAAGATGGTGATGAGCCGTCGGTCTACCCCGCCTACGACGAGGCCAACCATGAGCTGCCCGGCCTGACCGATGAGGCCAAGCGCCTGATCGAGGCGGCCCGCGAGGAGCTGGCCGCGGCCGACGCCGCCGAGCCGGTCAAGAAGGTTGTCCCGCTTGCCGTCTCGGCCTTCCTGACCTCACGCAAGAAGGTCGCCGCCGCCGTGCTGGCGGACTGGATCGACAGCGAAGAGGGCCGGGCGTCGTCGCTCGAGTCCATCGGACGCTCGCTGTCGCGCCGCAACCACGGCCGTTCGCGTGCGATTGTGCTGGCCCACGACCACGACGAGGCGGTCAAGGGGCTGCGGGCGGTCGCCGACGGCAAGCAGCATCCGAGTGTGATCTCGGCCGACGGCCCGGTCACCAACGGCCCGGTGTGGGTGCTCGCCGGTTTCGGCGCGCAGCACCGCAAGATGGGCAAGGAACTGTACCTGCGTGAGCCGGTCTTCGCGGAGTGGATCGACAAGGTCGACGCCTACATCCAGGATGAGCGCGGGTACTCGGTCGTCGAGCTGATCCTCGACGACGCGATCGACTACACGAACGAAACCTGCGAATACCCCATCGAAGTGGTCCAGACGGTGATCTTCGCCATCCAGGTCGCGCTCGGTGAGTTCCTCAAGGCCCACGGTGCGAAACCCGGTGCAGTGGTGGGGCAGTCGCTCGGTGAGGCTGCCGCCGCATATTTCTCCGGCGGTTTGTCACTGGCCGATGCCACCCGGACCATCTGCTCGCGCGCCCACCTGATGGGTGAGGGCGAGGCGATGCTGTTCGGCGAGTACATCCGCCTGATGGCGCTGGTCGAGTACTCGGCCGACGAGATCAAGACAGTGTTCGCCGACTACCCGGGTCTCGAGGTGTGCGTGTACGCCGCCCCGACCCAGACCGTGATCGGCGGCCCGCCGGAGCAGATCGACGCGATCATCGCCCGTGCCGAAGCCGAGGGCAAGTTCGCCCGCAAGCTGCAGACCAAGGGCCCCAGCCACACTCAGCAGATGGACCCGCTGCTCGGCGAGCTGTCCGCTGAAATCCAGGGCATCGAACCCCACCCGCTGAGCACCGGCTACTTCTCGACGGTGCACGAGGGCAAGTTCATCCGGGCCGGTGCCGAGCCGATCCACGACGTGGAGTACTGGAAGAAGGGCCTGCGGCACAGCGTCTACTTCACCCACGGCATCCGCAACGCGGTGGACAACGGTCACACCACCTTCCTGGAGCTGGCCCCGAACCCGGTGGCGCTCATGCAGGTTGGGTTGACGACGGCTTCGGCCGGGCTGCACGACGCGCAGCTGATCGCGACCCTGGCCCGCAAGCAGGACGAGGTCACCTCGATGGTCACGGCCATGGCCCACCTGTTCGTCCACGGCCATGACCTGGACCTGCGGACCCTGTTCCCGCGCAAGTCCACCGGCCTGGCCGGCGCGCTGGACTTCGCCAACATCCCGCCGACCAAGTTCAAGCGCAAGCAGCACTGGCTGGACGCGCACTTCACCGGCGACAGCTCCACGGTGATGCCCGGCAACCACGTCGCCACACCCGACGGCAAGCACGTCTGGGAGTTCGTGTCGAAGGGCACCGCTGACCTGGCTGCCCTGGTGAAAGCCGCTGCCGCGCAGGTGCTTCCGGATGCCAAGCTGACCGCATCGGAGCAGCGCGCAGTTCCCGCCGAGGGTTCGCGACTGGTCACCACGCTGACCCGGCACCCCGGTGGTGCCTCGGTGCAGGTGCATGCGCGGATCGATGAATCGTTCACCCTGGTCTACGACGCGATCGTGACCCGCGGTGGCGCGGCGACCGCGCTGCCGGCCGCGGTGGGTGCCGGTGTTGTCGCCGAACAGGTTTCGGCCGCGCCTGCTCTGGCCGAGCCTGAGGTCGAGGATGATGCCGAGATCCTTCAGGACAACCTCACCAAGGGTGCCGGCATGGGCGCCGGGTTCGAGAAGTGGTCGCCGGAGTCGGGCGAGACCATCGCACAGCGGCTCGGCGCCATCGTCGGCGGCGCCATGGGCTACGAGCCCGAGGACCTGCCGTGGGAGGTGCCGCTGATCGAGCTCGGCCTGGATTCCCTGATGGCGGTGCGGATCAAGAACCGCGTCGAGTACGACTTCGACCTGCCGCCGATCCAGCTGACCGCGGTGCGTGACGCCAACCTCTACAACGTGGAGGAGCTCATCAAGTACGCGATCGAGCACCGCGACGAGGTCGATCAGATCGCCGAATCCCAGAAGGGCAAGACGGCCGAGGAGATCGCGGCCGAGCAATCCGAACTCCTGGGCGGTGCCTCGACGGTTGCCGAGCTCGAGGCCAAGCTGGCCGAGGCCGGACATCCGTTGAGCGAGAAGGACGAAGCAGTCGCCGGGGTGGACCCCGTTGCCGAGGCCGCTGCCACCGAGGGCCTGGAGATCCCGCCGCCGCCGAGTGATCCGAACGGACCGGCCGTCCCGCCGCCGCCGAGTGATCCGAGCGGACCGGCCGCTCCCGCGCCGTCGGGACCCAGCAAGGCCACCGCGGCCGCCGCGGCTGCCAAGGTGCTCACCCAGGAGGCGGTCACCGAGGCGCTCGGCGCCGACGTGCCCCCGCGTGACGCCGCGGAGCGGGTCACCTTCGCCACCTGGGCGATCGTCACCGGAAAGTCGCCGAGCGGCATCTTCAACGAGCTGCCCTTCGTCGATGTCGAGACCGCGACGAAGCTGTCCGAGCGGCTCTCCGAGCGCGCCGAGGGCACCGTCACCGTCGAACAGGTGCGTTCGGCCAAGACCATCGAAGAGCTGTCGACGATCGTGCGCGATCAGCTCGAAGAGGGTGTGGTGGACGGATTCGTCCGTACGCTGCGGGCTCCCAAACAAGGAACTTCACACGTTCCATTGTTCGTGTTCCACCCGGCCGGTGGATCCACCGTCGTCTACGAACCGCTGATCAAGCGGCTACCTGCCGATACCCCGATCTACGGCATCGAGCGGGTCGAGGGCGCGATCGAGGAGCGCGCCGCCGAGTACGTGCCGAAGCTGCTGGCGATGCACAACGGCCCGTTCATCCTGGCCGGCTGGTCGCTGGGCGGGGCGCTGGCCTACGCGTGTGCGATCGGGCTGAAGCAGGCCGGCGCCGATGTCCGGTTCGTCGGGCTTATCGACCTCGCGCTTCCTGGCGAGCCGATCGACCAGAGCAAGGAAGGTATGCGGGCCCGTTGGGACCGCTACGCCCTGTTCGCCCAGCGCACGTTCAATGTCGAGATCCCGGCGATTCCGTACGAGGAGCTGGAGCAGCTCGACGACGAGGGCCAGGTGAAGTTCGTTCTGGACGCGATCAAGGACAGCGGTGTGCAGATCCCTGGCGGGATCATCGAGCATCAGCGCACGTCGTACCTGGATCAGCGGGCTCTGGCCACCATCGAGGTCCAGCCCTACGACGGCCACGTCACGCTGTACCTCGCCGACCGGTACCACGATGACGCCATCGTCTTCGAGCCCGCGTACGCGACCCGCAAGCCCGACGGCGGCTGGGGCGAGTACGTCAAGGATCTCGAGGTGGTGCCCATCGGGGGCGAGCACATCCAGGCCATCGATGAGCCGTACATTGCCAAAGTCGGTGCTCACATGAGCGAGGCGATCAACCGTATCGAAGCCGAGAGCGAGAGCAAGTGACGAACAAGACCACGGCTGAACTCCTGGCCGAGCTCCGCGAGAAGCTGGAACTGGCCAAGGAGCCAGGCGACCCCAAAGCCATTGCGCGACGGGACAAGAAGGGCATCCCGAGCGCCCGTGCCCGCATCCATGCACTGCTCGATCCGGGCAGCTTCCTGGAGATCGGCGCGCTGGCGAAGACCCCGGGTGATCCCAACGCGCTCTTCGGCGACGGCGTGGTCACCGGGCACGGAACCATCAATGGCCGCCCGGTCGGCGTGTTCAGCCACGACCAGACAGTGTTCCAGGGTTCGGTCGGTGAGATGTTCGGCCGCAAGGTCGCCAAGCTGATGGAGTGGGTGGCCATGGTCGGCTGCCCGATCATCGGGATCAACGACTCCGCCGGCGCCCGCATTCAGGACGCGGCGACCTCGCTGGCCTGGTACGCCGAACTCGGCCGCAGGCACGAGATGCTGCGCGGTCTGGTCCCGGAGATCTCCATCATCCTGGGCAAATGCGCTGGCGGCGCGGTCTATTCGCCGATCCAGACCGATCTGCTGGTGGCGGTGCGCGACCAGGGCTACATGTTCATCACCGGCCCGGACGTGATCAAGGACGTCACCGGTGAAGATGTGACGTTCGACGAGCTCGGCGGCGCCGACGTGCAGGCCCAGCGCGGCAACATCCACAAGGTTGTCGAGGATGAGGCGGCCGCGTTCCAGTACGTGCGCGACTACCTTTCGTTCCTGCCCGCCAACCACTTCGACGACGCCCCGATCGTGAACCCTGGTCTGGAACCCGAGATCACGCCGCACGATCTGGAGCTGGATTCGATCGTGCCGGATTCCGACAACACCGCGTACGACATGCACGAGATCCTGCTTCGGATCTTCGACGACGGTGACGTCTTCGAGATCGCCGAGCAGCGTGGCCCGGCAATGATCACCGCGTTCGCGCGGGTGGACGGTCGGCCGGTCGGTGTGATCGCCAACCAGCCGATGTTCCTGTCCGGTGTGGTGGACACGGATGCCTCCGACAAGGCGGCGAGCTTCATCCGGTTCTGCGACTCCTTCAACCTGCCTTTGGTTTTCGTGGTCGACACCCCGGGCGCCATGCCGGGTGTGCAGCAGGAGAAGGACGGCATCATCAAGCGTGGTGGCCGGTTCTTCAACGCGATCGTCGAGGCCGACGTGCCGAAGGTGACCATCGTCGTCCGCAAGGCCTACGGCGGCGGGTACGCGGTGATGGGCTCCAAGCAGCTCTCGGCAGACCTGAACTTCGCCTGGCCGACCGCGCGTATCGCCGTGATCGGCGCCGAGGGCGCGGCGCAGCTGTTGGTGAAGCGATTCCCGGATCCGACCGCGCCCGAGGTGCAGAAGATCCGCGCCGACTTCATCGAGGGTTACAACCTCAACCTGGCCACGCCGTGGATCGCGGCCGAGCGCGGATACATCGACGGTGTGATCCAGCCGCACGAGACCCGGCTGCTGCTCCGCAAGTCCCTGCACCTGTTGCGGGACAAGCAGAACATGCCCAAGGTTCAGCGCAAGCACGGTCTGACCCCGATCTAACCTTCGTTTCCAGGGCGTACGGCAGGAGGGCACCACGCATGACTACCGCGCTTGTGGTCGGTGCCGGACCCAACGGTCTCGCGGCCGCCGTCACCCTGGCCAAGGCCGGACTGGACGTCACTGTCCTGGAGGCCGCCGATGAGATCGGCGGTGGGGTGCGTTCCGGCGAGGGCACGATCGCGGGCCTGATCCACGATCACTGCTCGGCGATCCACCCGATGGCGGTCGGCTCGGCTTTCCTGAGCGGTCTCGGGCTGGAACGCCATGGGCTGCACTGGAAATGGCCCGAGGTCGATTGCGCGCATCCTCTCGACGGGGGTGACGCCGGCCTGCTGTACCGCGGCGTCGACGACACCGCAGCGGCTCTCGGACCGGACGGCCGCCGCTGGCGTCGGGCCTTCGGTGGGCCGTCGGCGAACTTCGACACCCTGTCGCAGGACATCATGGGACCGCTGCTGCGGGTGCCCAAGCATCCGGTGGCGTTGGCCCGGTTCGGTGTGCCCACGGTGCTGCCCGCGGCGGCGTTCGCCCGGATCTTCCGTACCGAGCGCGCCCGGGCGTTGTTCGGCGGCATTGCGGCCCATACCTTCCGGCCTCTGCACTATCCGTTGACGTCCGCCATCGGCCTCGGCATCATCACGGCCGGGCACCGGCACGGCTGGCCGGTGGCGCAGGGCGGTTCGCAGGCCATCACCGATGCGTTGGCTGCGGTGCTCGCGGACCTCGGTGTCAAGGTGGAAACCGGTGTCCGCGTTACGTCGGCAGCGCAGCTCCCGCCGGCAGAGGTGACGATGTTCGACCTTGCGCCGACGGCCGTCGTCGACATCCTGGGAGACCGGCTGCCACGGCGGGTGGCCCGCGGTCTGGGTGGATTCCGATACGGTCCAGGTGCATTCAAGGTCGACTTCGCGGTCCAGGGTCCGGTGCCGTGGACGAATCCCGCGGTCAAGGATGCCGGCACGGTACATCTGGGTGGCAGCTTCGCCGAGGTCGCGGCGACGGAGCGGGAGATCCACGCCGGCCGGATGCCGCAGCGACCTTTCGTGCTCGTCGGGCAGCAGTATGTGGCCGATCCCAGCCGCTCCGTCGGCGACATCAATCCGGTGTATGCGTACGCCCATGTGCCACATGGCTACACCGGCGACGCGACGGAGGCGATCATCGGCCAGTTCGAGCGGTTCGCCCCCGGTTTCCGCGACCGGGTCGTCGGGATGGCGGTGCGCTCGACGACCGAGATGTCGGTGTACAACGCCAACTACGTCGGCGGGGACATCTGTACCGGAGCCAAGGACATCCGGCAATTGATGTTCGGTCCACGTACTACGCTGCAGCCCTACCGAATTGGTGTTCCCGGGATGTACCTGTGCTCGGCGGCGACCCCGCCGGGACCCGGCGCGCACGGCATGTGTGGCGTCAACGCCGCTGACGTCGCCCTGGCCGCACTGCCGCGGTGACACCGGTCAGGTTTGCGGCACGCCGCTGGCGCACATCCTTACTCACAAGCGTGTAATTCGAAAATGTGCCGCCTGAAAAGCTGTGATGGCCGAGGCGTCCAAAACCATCCACAAGTTGTCCACAGGACGCTCGTCTTCGCTGTAATCAAGCGCGCAGGCCTGCGATGAAGATCCCGAGCAGCCGGCTCACGGTTGCTTCGAAGTCGGTGACCATGGCGTTGCGCCCGGCCGAGTCAGGTGTCGTCCACGCCCAGGCGGTCCCGGTGAACGCGTGGATGGCAGCCGTCAGGGACCGGAGCTGTTCGTCGGACAACGGAAGTGACTGCTGCAGCGCCGCGCCGAGTCGCCGCTGTGCGGCTTCGCCCTGAGCCGTCAGGGCGCGAAAGTCCTCCGGGCCGAGTCGATTGATTAGCACGGGTGAGGCCGCGATGAGATCGCACAGCACCGGGTGGGCTGTCAGTGTGCGAGCCAGTGCCGCCGCGGGAGCTGACCGGCCGAGTTCGTCGGCCAGGGCCTCGATCCAGGTCAGATGTTCGTCGTACATCACCCGCAGCAGCAGCGCCTCGCGTGACCCGAAGTACCGCAGGATGCCCGACTTCGCGAGTCCGGCTGCTGCGGCGACGTCGCCCAATGTCAGTGTCGCCGCACCGGTTTCCTCCAGGCATCGCCGCGTTGCGGCCACCACGCGGGACGATCGATCCTGACGTTGCGCCTCGCTGCGTGCGCGGGTGAAGGGGGCGAATTCGGACATTCCCAGATAATAGAACAACGTTCTGTTAAAGTCTCGACCCGTGAGCCACCACTTTGAATGTGTAGTCCGTCGCCGCACCACGGCGCCGCCGCGCACCCTGTTCGCCATCGTGTCCGACGGGTCCCGCTGGTCTGAGTGGGCCGCACCCCTGATTCCCTACTCGGCCTGGGAATCCCGCGGTCCGGCCGACGACGGAGGGGTCGGGGCGATCCGGGCCGTGGGCACCCGGAAGAAGCCGACCCGGGAGATGACGACCATCCACGAACCTGACCATCGGCACGGCTACACGATGCTCACCGACGGCCCCATCCGCGACTATCAGGCGCAGGTGACGTTTGACGAGGTGGCCGACGGTACCGAGGTGACCTGGCGCGGGCGGTACGAGACCCGTTGGCGAGTGGTCGGATTGGCCTACTGGCTGGTCCTGCGGGTCGTGCTCGGGACGCTGTCGCGCAAGCTGGTCACCGCCGCTGAAAAGTCGGTTGGCTAGCGCGATTGGCCAGTTATGACATGGTTTCTCGTTGAACGCGTGTCACAACCGGCCACTCGGCGCCCCTAGACGTTCTGTGCCAACCGGATCCGGTCGGCAGCGTAGGTCGCGAGGAAAGCGACCTCCTTGTCGGCGTAGAGCTCGTAGAACGTCTTGGTGGAAATGCCGGCACGCGAGGCGATTTCACGCACGCTCGCGCCGGCATATCCACGTTCGGCCACCACCTCCACGGTCGCGACCCGCACCCGCGTCTCCTGAGAATGACGCACCTCGGCCCGGGACAGCCCATGTCGGTGCCGCGGCAGTGCGCCGAGGCTGTCGTCCCGGCTGAGCCCGCGGATCTGGTCCGCGGGCGCCGGGGACTCGACATGGTCGGGTTCGGTCACGGTTACGGCTTGATACGGATCCGGCCCGGCTTGTAGAGCCCGGAATGTGTTGCCGTCCCGAGCTCGACCTCCGCGGGTGTCGCGTCGACGATGGTGTCGAACTTGCGCAGCGAGCCCCAGTCGCGACCCCAGTCCTTGTTCAGGTAGGTGGCCATCACATGCTGGCGCAGCAGCAGGTCACTGATGCCCAACAGACCGCCGTTGATGCCGTCCTCCCAGGTGTCGGTGTCCTTCATCTTGGCGTTGTAATCCGGGGTGATGCGGAACTTCGGCACCTCGGTGACACCGTTGGCGTGCAGCATCGGCTGCTGGCACGGGAAGGCCAGGCCCACAGCCCAGTCCATCAGCACGGGCTGTTGTGAGCCGACGTACTCCTGCACGGTCTTGACCTCGGGAACGCGGGGCGGGGTGACCGCGATCCAGTCGCCGAGAGACAGCGACTTGTCCTCGGCGATCACCCGGACGAACGTCGCGTCCGCCGGGATCTCGCTGCGGTCGAAGCGCAGGTTGCGCCAGGACGGGATCGGACCGAGGTCGTAGGGCGTCACGCGTCCGGCCGGCACCGCGGCGCCGTCGGGCCCGGTCCGTCCGTACTCCAGCTCGACGGCCTGTCCCTCGGTCCGGCCGTTGAAAATGCTGTTGCCGGTGATGGTTCCGGCCGCGGTGACGACGACCAGCGGGTGGGCGGCGTCGGGAGCGGGCAGCTGGTACCAGGCGGAGGCCAGCTTGCTCTCCTGCTGGGCCGGACCTTCGACGTAGCTGCCGGCCAGCGGCACCCGGGCCGGGTCCAGCCCGTAGGGCAGCGGCACGGTCGAGCCGTTGATGCCCGGGGTCTTCAGCTCGGCCGGCGCATTCCAGTCGGCGTCGATGCCCGGCATCGGGACGGTGATCCGAATCGCCTCGGCGACAATGTGGTCCGGCACGCCGTTGGGGGTGAATCCGGTCGGCGCGGTACCGCCCAGCGGTCCCAGCGGGCCGTAGTCGCCCGGCACCGGGGTCAGGAACCCGTCGTTGGTGTCGGGTTCGACCAGCACGTCGTCGGCCAGACCGCAGCCGCCGGCGAAGGCCCGCAGGTTCGAGGACGCGTTGGAGTAGGTGCCGTCCTGGCGCACCACGCCGTAGAGCATCGAACCGACGAACACCACGACCATGAACCCCGCCGCGATCGGCACCGGTGCGGTGGTCAGTGCCCGCGCCACCCGGCCCTCGGCAGAGGGTCTCAGGTGCAACCAGTACGCCCACAGCGCAGTGATGGCGAACAGCGCAAAGAAGATGGCGCTCACCGTGACTCCGCCGATGTTCGGCTTGTCGTTGTTGAACGGCACGCCGTAGCTGGACACGTACCACCAGCCGTTGGTGGTGGCGAAGCACAGCGCCAGCACGAACAGCACAGCAGCGGTGAAGGCCATCCGGTTACGCGCCGAGCGCAGGACCGCAGGGCCGGCCAGCACCGTGACCACCGCCGCCATCGCCGCACCCACGGCGGCGAACAGGCCGAAGTGGTGCACCCACTTGGTGGGGGTGAACATCAGGCAGAACATGGTGGCGAAGATGATGCCCATCAGCCGCCATACCGGCCCGCGGGCCACCCCGGGAACCCGCTTGCGCCGCAACATGATGAACAGTGACGCGAACAGGCTCAGCGCGGTGATGATGAACCCGAACCGGCGTGACAGTGAGCCGTCGACGGTCGGCAGGATCAGGTAGTAGTAGCGCAGGTTCTCGGTGTACCACTCCTGGCTCGGGCCGATCGCGGTGCGAATCCTGGTGGCCTCCAGCACTGTTGCCAGCGTCTGGTCGGCGAACACCACGGTCAGGATCACCGTGCCCGCGGCGAGCAGCGGCAGCACCAGCGGCCACACGCCCAGCACGCGGCGGCGGCGCACCAGGATGCGCAGCAGCGGGCGGCCACCGGCGAGCAGAGCGGCGACGGCGATCAGGCCGGTCGGCTGGATGCCGAGGGTGAAGGCTGCGGAGATGATCGCCATGGCGGCCGGGGTCAGACGTCCGGAGATGATGGCCCGTTCGATCAGCACGTAGGTGATCAGAGCGCCGGTGGCGATCTGGCCTTCGGGGCGCAGGCCGTTGTTGAACGGCATCCAGGCGGCCATCAGCACCAGGCCGGCGGCCCACAGCGCGGGCTTGGAGGCGATCACCGCGGGGCCGAGGCGGGGCAGCACCTCGCGGGACAGCAGCAGCCAGCAGACCAGCGCGCAGATCAGGTCGGGCAGTCGCATCCAGATGCTGGCGTCGCTGACATGGGTCATCAGGGCCAGCAGGTTGTAGAACCAGCCGAACGGGTCCTCCGGACTGCCGAACCAGCGGAAGTAGTTCGACATGTAGCCGGCATGGTCGGCCACGCGCGCCATCTGCAGGATGTAGCCGTCGTCGGACGAGTTCGCGCCGATCACATGCCAGCTCAGGAACCCGCCGACCACCACCACGTCCACGGCGCTGAACGTGCGCCAGCGTGACGGGATCAGGTGGTGCATCCGCCGTCCGTCGAGGCGGTCCAGCCGCCAGAGTGCCACCAGCGCAACCACGGTGGCGGCGATCCCGAGCAGCATCGCCACCAGCTTGAGTGCGGTGGGTTTGGAGGTGAACCGGGTGTCGATCGTGGCCGACAACGAAAGACCTTGCGGTGCAGCTCCGCTCAGTTCAGTGAAGACACCGACGATCTGGGGCCGCAGGTTGGGGTCGGCGAAGCCGGTGCGCAACTCCTTGCCGTCAGTGCCGGTGAGACCGACGAACGTGGCGAAGGTTCCGGCCTCCGACGAAGTGATCTCGATGCGTTCACAAGCAGGCGAGTTAGCCTTCTCCCGCGCGACGCTGGCGATCACCACGTTGCGGTCGGTGATGTCGACGCGCTTGGCGTTGACGTTGACGAACAACGCGTTCAGCGCGGCCTGCCTGCCCTCCTTGGGGGCGGTGCCGAGCACCATCGCCCCCTCGGGCGGCACCGAGCGGATCACCTCGCACGGGATCGTCACCGACATGGTCACCGGTGTCTGGGTGATCAACGGGGCGGTGACGTTGTTGAGCTGACCCTGCTGAGGCCAGTTCAGCGTCGCCGTGGTCTGCACCACCGGCAGCAGCGGCGTGGCCACCGCGCACAGGAAGCCGATGAGTCCGGCGATCATCGCGACCCAGCGGGTCAGCTGAACGCCCTTGTCAGCGCTGTGTTCGCGCACAGTCGTGCTCATGGCAGGGCCCGGATCGGTCCGGGCCGGCTGAAGCCGAACACTCGTTGGGTTCCTTGGTCGATCGCGGCGACGGGCGCCTGGCCGGGCGGCACCACCGGGTCGTACTTCTCGATCGAGCCCCAGTCCCGGTACCAGTCGTCACGCAGATACGTCGGAATGGTCGACGTGCGCAGCAGCGCCTGGATGAAGAGGAAGGGACCACCCTTTTGGGCGGACTGCCACATGTTCGACGACACCACCACTTGCTTGACGTTGGGAAGGATGCGGTACTCCGGCAGCTCGGCGACACCGAGATGTTCGGAGAACGGGCGCTGGCACGGGAAATTCGCGGCGGTCGCGATGTCCATGAGCACCGGGGTCCGCGCGCCGAGGAACTGCTGCGCGGTCTGCAGCGTCGGCACCCGCGGCGGGGTGAAACCGAACCACTG
This sequence comes from Mycolicibacterium peregrinum, assembly GCF_002102345.1. GTDB lineage: Bacteria > Actinomycetota > Actinomycetes > Mycobacteriales > Mycobacteriaceae > Mycobacterium > Mycobacterium peregrinum. The sequence continues at coordinate 155,293 of NZ_LQPP01000025.1, read as the reverse complement.
ATCTTCGGACAGGTTGGGATCGTCGGCGACGATCCGTGCCACGTTGGCCTCCGGCGGTGCCCAGGCCAGCGGGAAACGCAGGTTGCGCCAGGCATATTGGGCGAACACGTCGATCGGCTGGACCGCGTCGAGTGCCTGGAAGCTGCCGTCGGGACGGTGCACGCCCCACTGCAGTTTCAGCGACTGGCCGTAGTGGAACTCGTGTTCCTCGTCGTAGTACCAGATCGCGCCCGCGGCGGCGACGGTCACCAGTGGCCGGTCCGCGGTGCGGGGCGGCAACTGGTACCAGGCCGAGGTGGCCTTGGCGGCGACGGTGTTCTCCTTGTAGCTGCCCATCACCGGGGTGCGCGCGGGGTCCAGGCCGAACGGCAGGTACACCCGGGATCCGTTGACGCCGACGGGTCCGTAGCCACCGCCGGTGCCCGCGGCGTAGGCGATGCCGACGTTGGGCTTGTTGGGTGAGCCGTCGGAGTTGACCGTGCCGGGGTTGGCGACGACCGGCTTCGGCGGTTCCAGGGTGTCGCTGATTCCGTTGGGGGTGAACCCAACTGGGTTCTCACCGCCCAGCGGCCCGTACTCACCGTAGGTCTGGCCCTCCACCGGTTGCAGCATGCCCGCGTTGGTGTCGGCCTCGACGAGTACGTCGTCGGCCATGGCGCAGCTGTCGGACGACAGCCCCGAGGTCAGTGCCGAGACGTTGGCCGCCGCGGTGGTGTAGCCGGGGTAGCGCTGGACGAATCCCTTGGCCATCGAACCGACTTCGAGCACCACCATGATGATCGCGACCACCAGCAGCGGTGTCGACGCCAGCGCCCGGTTGCGCCGGGTGTCGGCCACCTCGGTGTGTCCGGCGTAGTCGATGCGGAAGTGCAGCCAGCCGGCGAGCACCGCGGTCACGATGGCCAGCGCCAGGAAGATGGTGGTCACCGGGAACCCGGCGATCACGGGCTGGCGGTCGAACCACGGCACGCCGTAGTTGCCGACGTAGAACCAGCCGTTGATGCCCGAGGTGGCCCACGCGAGTACGAACAGCAGCGCGGTGACGTAAAGGGCGAGGTTGCGTCGGCTGTGCAGGCCTACGAGGGCGAACGCGAACGCCGTCACCGCCCCGAGTCCGGCGGCGAGCCCGGCGAAGGCACCGAACTGGACGGCCCATTTGGTCGGGGTGAAGTGCAGCAGCAGCAGGCCGACGGCAGTGGTACCGATCAGGCGCCAGACCGGACCGCTGGCGAGCCCGGGCACCCGGCCCTTGCGCAGCAGGACGGCGATCATGCCGAACAGGCACAGCATCATCGCCAGGACCGCGAAGCGCCGGGTGAGTGACGAGTCCACCGAATCTTCCACGGTCAGGAAGTAGTAGCGCAGGAATTCCTGGTACCAGGAGATGGTCGGGCCGACGGTGTATTTGATGCGGGCCGATTCGGCGACGCTGGCCAGGGTCTGGTCCCGGAATACCACGACGAAGATCAGCGCTGCCGACGCGGCGAGTGCGGCAACGGCGGGCAGGGCGATCCGCCGGGACTTGATGATCCGGACGACCGTGCGGGCACCGACCAGCAGCGGGGCCAGTGCGATGAGGCCCTGCGGGGCCAGGGTGACGGTGAACGCCGCGACGATGATCGCCAGGCAGGTCGGCCACAGGCGGTGCGTGGCGATCGTGTTCTCCACGAGCGCCCACACCGCGAGCACGCCGAACGCGATCAGCGGCTCGGGACGCAGGCCGTTGTTGAACGGGAACCAGGCGGCCAGGAACACCGCGCCCGCGGTCCACATGGTGACGCGGTTGAGCGCGACGCGCCGCCCGAGGCGGGGGAGCACCCAGCGGCTCAGCAGCAACCAGGTGCCGATGCCGGCCAGCGTCGCGGGCAGCCGCATCCACACGCCTGCCGTGCTGATCGCCGCGAAGTGGCTCAGCACCGACTGGTACCAGTCGAACGGGGCCTCGGTGGTGCCGAAGTATCTGAAGTAATTGGCGGTGTAGCCGGCGTCGCCCGATACCCGCGCGATGGTCAGGTTGTAGCCGTCGTCCGACGAGATGGCGCCGATGACGTGCCACAGCAGCAGTCCGCCGATGACGCCGATGTCGGCGATCCAGGTGGCGAGCGGGACTTTGACGAAGCGCCGCCAGGCGCCGTGAATGCGGTGCCCACCACGGCGGTCCAGCACTGCCAGCGCGATGATCGAGGCCACCACGCACACCACGCCGAGCGCCATCACCAGCAGCTTCAGTGCGGTCGGTGTGGTGATGAAGCGGGTGTCGATGTCGACACGGGCGGACAGACCCGACTGCGGCGCCATCTTCAGGTCGGTGAACAGGCCGGCAACCTGAGGCTTCTTCTCCACGGCCGCGGTGCCGGTGGCTCCGGGGATGCCGACGAAGTCAGCTCCCACACCGCCGAGGTTCGCCCACAGGTGCAGCGCGCTGCAGCCGCCCGCGTTGATGGCGGCGCGGGGCGCGACGGCGGCCACCGAGTCGCGGAACGCCACGACGACGGTCTCGGGGTTGGCCCGCACGAACAGGCCGTTTCGGCTGGCGTCGATGCCGCCCGAGGGGATCGTCGAGAACACCAGGCCGCCCTCGGCGGGCAGTGTCGCGATCGCCGAGCACGGGATGGACACGTCGAGGGACTGCGGGGCGCCCGACACCAGCGGGGCAGTCACCGAGGTGACGTTGCCTGCGGCATCGGTGCCCTGCGGCCACTGGATGGTCGCGGTGGTCTGTTTGACGGGCAGCAGCGGCACCAGCGCGCACAGCACCACACCCGCGATGCCCGCGACGATGGCGATCAGGCGTGCGATGCCCACAACACGGTCGGTTGGCTCATCGGAAGGCACGAGGCTCGATGTTATGCGACCCGTATGTGAGGCCCGGTTCTCCGTCGCCCTTTTGGTGAGAGTGTGTGTGAACTTCTAATCAAGCAGCCTCACCGAGACGGCGCAGAACCCCTGCGGGCGGGCACCCACCCGCGGCGCCTAGCTGTGCCTCAGCGGTGCCGGGCTCCACAATCCACTGCGGATCGCGGTGCCCAGGTCCAGGCGGGCCGTTGTGGCGTCCGGATACCAGGGTGTGAGCCGTTGCAGCGAGCCCCAGTCCCGGAACCAGTCGTCCTTCAGGTACGTCGGGACGCTCGACGGCCGCAGCAGCAGTTCGGAGATGCCCAGCGGGCCACCGCCCAGGTAGTCCATCACCGGCGAGTTGGCCTCGGCGCCGAAGCGGTCCGGCAGGATCCGCCACTTGGGCACCTCGGTGACGCCGTACTGATGACCGAACGGGCGCTGGCAGGGGAATGCCAGACCCACCAGCCAGTCGAGCAGCACCGGGTCCTCTGAGCCGACCACGTCCTGCAGGCTGCGCAGTTCCGGGATCCGCGGCGGGGTCACCGCGATCCAGTGCTGCGGGGCCAGGTCGTCGTCGGAGGCGACCAGGCGGATCTGGGTGGCCTCGTGTGGGATGGCGGCCATCGGGGCACGCAGGTTGCGCCAGGCCGGCGCTGCGCCCACGTCGGCGAACCCGACACCGCCGCCGGGCTTGTTCTCGGCGGCCTGGGCATCGGTGGCCCACTGGACCACGACCTCGCCGGGATCGAAGCGGCCCGCGGCCGAGACGACCAGCAGCGGGCCGGCCTTGTCCCGGTCGGGCAGCCGGTACCAGGCCGAGCGCATGATCGCGGGCTGCTGGGTGCCGGCCCGCCAGCTTCCGAGCACGGGGGTGGTGGCGGGGTCGAGTCCGTAGGGCAGCCGGGCCCGGGATCCGTTGACCCCGGCGGCCGCGGTGGTCCCGCCTTCGGTGCCGACCTCGCTGCCCGTCACGGTCCCCGAGTCGGTGTCGGCGAAGTTGCCCGCACCGGGCTGTTCCATCACCGGGTCGGCCGAGACGTCCGAGGGGATGCCGTTGGGACCGAATCCCTGCGCGGTGACCGCGCCGAGTGCCTGCCCCGGCGGCTCGCTGATCGGTGCCAGCAGACCGGTGTTCGCGTTCTCCTCGACCATTACGTCGTTGGCCAGTCCGCAGCTCTTGCCGGTGAGCGCCTCGAGGTTGGAGCGCCCAACCGACCAGGCCGGGTACTGCTCGGTCATCGCCAGCGTCAGCGACACCACCTCGAACATCACCAGCACCCAGGCGGCGATCGCCAGCGGCGATTGCACGATCCGTTGCCAGCGGCGTTGCGGCTCGTCCGGGGACTGGTCGCGGTCGGTGAAGTGGAACCAGGCGGCCAGCAGAAGGGCCAGCACCGACAAGCCCAGCAGCATCGTGGTGAATCCGAAGTGCCACTCGGGGAACGAGTTCGACCACGGCACTCCGAAGTTGGAGACGTACCACCAGCCGTTGACGGTCGCGAACGACAGCGCCATCACGAACAGCACGAGTGCGGCGAACATCGACCGGTTGCGCCGGGACTTCATCGCTGCGGCGGTCACCGCGACCGCGGCCAGCGCGCCGAGCGATCCGGCCAGCCCGGCGAACACGCCGAAGTGGTGGGTCCACTTGGTCGGGGTGAACATCATCGCGAGGAACGAGATGATCGTGATGCCGATGATGCGCCGGCTCGGACCGGCGGCGGTGCCGGGTATGCGGCCCTTGCGCAGTGTCATCGCCACCGACACGGCCAGCGCCACCAGCAGCGTCAGCACCGCGAAGCGCCGCGCCACCGAACCGTCCGGGCTCGAGGTGAACAACCGCGAGTAGCGGATGTGCTCGTCGAACCACGCCAGGCTGGGGCCGACGGCGGATTTGAAGGTGCTGGCCTGCAACTCACCGGCCAGGGTCTGGTCGCGGAAGATCAGAATGATCGTCACGGTGCAGGCAGCCAGGATCGGCGCCAGCAACGGCAGGTGCCCGAAGCGTGAGGTATGCCGGGCCACAATCGTTTTCAGCGGTCCCACGGCGACCAGCAGGGCGCCGACGGCAGCGATGCCGGTGGGCCCGGAGAACAGCGTCAGCGCGCCGATGATGATCGCGATCGCCACCGGCAACATGCGGTTGGTGGCCACCCCGCGCTCCACCGAACACCAGGTCAGCAGGATGCCGAGGGCGATGATCGGTTCGGGGCGCAGACCGTTGTTGAGCGGCAGCCAGAACGCCAGGAACATGCCTGCGGCGGTCCAGGCCGCGGCGCGGTTGGTCTTGACTGCGCGGCCCAGGCGCGGCAGCACCTCGCGGCTGATCACCCACCAGCAGGCGAGTGCCATCACGAGCGTGGGCAGCCGCATCCAGACGCTGTTGGTAGAGACGTGGGCCCACAACGCCAGCAGGTCGTAGTACCAGCCGAACGGGGCTTCGGGAGTGCCGAACCAGCGGTAGTAGTTGGCCATGTAGCCGGCGTGTTCGGACACCCGGGCCATCGTCAGGATGTAGCCGTCGTCCGATGTGTTCGCGCCGACGAAGTGCCACCACACGAGGACGGCGGTGACCAGCCCGTCAAGCGGCGTCATCGACCACCAGCGGGGTGGGAGGAAGCGCCGGTGCCGGACCCCGTCGGCGGTGTCGAGTCGGTGCAGGGCGCCCAGCGCGATGACGGTCATCGCCACCCCGATGATCATCGCCAGCATCTTGAGCAGCGTCGGGGCGCTGCTGTAGCGGGAGTCGATGGTGGCCGAGAACTTCAGGCCCTCGGGTGCGGGTCCGGACAGGTCGGTGAATACGCCGACGATCTGCGGACGGAAGTCGTAGCCGCCGCGCTCACCGCGCAGAGGTGCGGTTGGGTCGTCGGCGGTTTCGCTGGCGTCGCCCTGTGTCAGCCCGACGAATTCACCGGTCACCTTGTCGGCGTGCGCGGTGAACGTCAGGGACTGGCAGGCCGGACTGAGGACCGCGGCCAGGGGCGCGCTGACCACCGGGGTGTTGCGCACGATGACCAGCAGGTCGTTGTTGACCCGCTCGATCAACAACCCGCGGTCGACTGCCTTCGGGGCCTGCTTGGGCACGGTCGACAGCAGGACCGTCTTGCCGCGGTTCTCGGGACCGGCCAGTCCGGCGGCGGCCTGGCACGGCACGGTGATGGTCAGGTCGGTGGCGACATACCCGATCAGCGGCGCGTTGATGCTCTGCCAGGTGCCGTTCTGCGGCCAGTTCAACTGGGCGGTGGTCTGCTTGACCGGAAGCAGCGGTGTTGCCACCGCCATCAATACGCCGAGCAAACCGGCGACGATCGCGATGAGCCGCACCGTCCGGTGGTTGCTGCCGGCGGTTCCCTGCGGTCCCGTCACGGGCTCTGATGCTATCGGCGTATCTGCGCCGGAACTAATGGCCATCGGGGGTTGGCTTTCTGATCGCCAGGACAAATGGGCCGATGTCGGTCACCTCGAAACGTGGATCTTTGAACAGGGCCGCGTCGAGCGCCACGTGGTAGCGGCGCACGTTCGGCTGATTGGGGTAGACGTCGGAGGCCAGGCGCAGCGTGTAGGTGTCGTTCGCGCCGTGGCGCATGAGGAACACGGTGGGCGCCTTCCACGGCATCTCGTCGAGCGCCTTCACGAACTGGTCGGGATTGCCCATCGTGGCCCAGCCCTCGATGGCCTTGGCGCGCTTGTCGAATTCGGCCAGCGGGTTCGCGTAGTGCGACGTCAGGCCCTGGAACCCGTAGTAGGGGTAGAACGACAGGAAGCTGTAGTCGGCGGTCAGCACCACGGTCTGGTTGCGCGGCACCCCGGTGACCTCGGCGATCTTGGCGTCGATCTCGCGGTAGTAGCGTTCGGCCCCCGGTGCCCGGCGGTCGGCCCGCAGTCCGGTGCCGTCGGTGTCGGTGTAGGCCACGTTGATGTCGGGGCGCAGCACATCGGGGATGTCCTGGCTGAAAGTGACGGCGCCGATCGCGCCGATGGCAGTCGCCGCGGCGACCACCCGCCGCGCGGTTTCCGGCTGATACCGCCTCGCTGCGAGACGGGCCAGGCCCTGCGTCGCTTCGATGAATCCGAATGCCCCTGCGGTGGTGAGCAGGACGGTCAGGGCGGGCTGAAGCCGGAAGGACAGCAGGGTGGTGCCGGCCAGGGTGGTCAGCATCGACAGCAGGGACCAGGCGTAGACGGCGAGCACCGCGATGGCCAGGGCTCCGGCCCGGGTCGAGCTGCGGGCGCGGACCACCAGCCACACCGTGCCGAGCATGCAGAGCGCGCCGAGCAGGGTGAAGCTCAGCATGGGGAAGGTCAGCTGGGCGCCGGCGTCGGGCAGGTAGTGCTGGGCGGTGCCCTTCTCGGCGGGTTCACCGCGCAACGACGCCAGTAGGTACGGGGCCCAGGTGATCAGTGCGATGGCCCCGGCGATCACGGCGATGACCGTCAGGCGCAGCAATGGGTCGATGCTGCGGCGGGCGACGGCCAGCACCAGCGCCATCAGGGCCAGGGCGAATGCGCAGTAGGCCAGCAGCAGCGTGTAGAAGAGGGCGGCGAAGCCGAGGAAGATCCCGACGCCGATGACGGCGGCCCAGCCGCCGTTGCGCGTGCGGCCCCGCAGACCCGACCACGCGAGCACGAACACCGGGGGCAGCAGCACGGTGATGATCGCGGCGTAGGGCTCGGTCGAGGAGTAGGCGAGCGTCGCCGCGGTGCTCGCGGTGGTGACGATCAGCGCGTACTCGAAGCGAATCATGGCCGCCCACAACACGAATGCCAGGGCGACGGCGATGGTGATCGAGACGATGGACCACGGCTTGAACATCTCCCAGGCCGGGGTGTCGGTGGCCGCGGCGATGCGTCCGCCCATCCAGAACCAGCCGGCCGGGTAATAGGGCGGCAACCCGAAGTAGGTCATGTCGTGCAGGCCGGGGGTATCGGCCAGCCGGGTCAGGTATTCGGTGCGGAACTGCTGGTCGACGGAGACCCCGAACAGGTACAGCTTGGTGGCGCCCAGCGGCATCGCCAGGGTGACCACCGAGAACGCCGACAGGAAGATCAGGCCGACCAGCCGGGCCAGGGTGCGCCGGCCGCGCCGCCAGATCAGACCGGCGGCGAAGATTCCGGCCAGCGCGCCGACCTGGCCCACCGTGGTGAGTGCGTGCAGTTGGTTGGACGTGTTGTAGGCCGGCCATTGGACCTGGGCGATCGCCGCGATCGACACCCCGGCCACCGCCGAGGCGAGCATCAGGGCGATCACCATGTGTCCGGCCACCCTGGCCGGACCGGCCACTCCGGCCTGCATTAGATGGGGAGCTTGCGGAAGATGGAGCGCGGGATGTGCCGCAAAACCATCATCACGTAGCGGAACGCGCCCGGCGCCCAGACCAGCTCCTTGCCCTTGGCCGACGCGGTGACGGCCAGTTCGGCGACGTATTCCTTGTCGACGGTCAGCGGGGCTTCTTTGACGTGGGCGCTCATCCGGGTGCGGACCTGCCCGGGCCGGATCACCAGCACCCGCGGGCCGTATTCGCGCAGCGCCTCGCCGAGGCCGAGGTAGAACCCGTCGAGCCCGGCTTTGGTGGAGCCGTAGACGAAGTTGGAGCGACGCACCCGCTCACCGGCGGCCGAGCTCATCGCGATGATCTGGCCGTAGCCCTGGGCCCGCATCTTCTCGCCGACCAGGACACCGACCGAGACGGCGGCGGTGTAGTTGATCTCGGCGATCTGCACGGCCTTGCGCTGGTTCTGCCACAACTCCTCGGCATCACCGAGCAGGCCGAACGCGACGATCGCGACATCGACATCACCAGAGGCGAACGCCTTGTCGATCACGTCGGGATGACTGGCGGTGTCGATGGCATCGAAGTCGATGACCTCGACCGCGCTGGCGCCCGCCTTGCGCAGCTGAGCGACCGCGTCGTCGCGGCCGGGATCACCGGGCAGGGCAGCCAACACGATGCGGGCCGACGCGTCGCGCAGATAGCGCTCACAGATCGCCAGCCCGATCTCTGAAGTGCCGCCGAGCAGCAGAATCGTCTGGGGGTTACCTACGGCGTCGAACACCATCTAGCGCAGCTCCAAGCCTCGTGGGACATCGTGACGAGGGTACCGTGCGTCCCGTCCCGCGAGGTCGAACGTCCAGGCCAGGCCATGGGGGCTCAGAAGTAGTGGCCGAGCGCGAGGTCGTCGAGCAGTCCGATCTCGGTCGGTGTCCAACCGAACCGCTCCCTGGTGTGCGCGCTCGATGCGGGGACGTCGAGCGAGAAGATCGTGCCGATCCAGCCGAAGTGCTCCGGCACGGCGTCTGGGGCGATGCGGGTGACGGGCAGTTGCAGTTGTCTGGCGATGATGCCGGCGATGTCGCGGACCGGCATGCCCTCCTCGGCGACGGCATGAAGTCGCGAGCCGGCGGGCGCCGATTCGACGGCCAGCCGGAACAGTCGCGCGGCGTCGAGTCGGTGCACGGCCGGCCAGCGGTTGGAGCCGTCACCGGGGTAGCCCGATTCACCGCGTGCCCGGGCGATCTCGATGAGCTGCGGGACGAATCCGTGATCGCCCGGCCCGTGCACCGAGGGTGGCAGCCGCACCACCGAAGAGCGCACGCCGCGGTCGGCGAACGCCAATGCCGTCGCCTCGGAGACCCGCGGTAAGCCGGGCGTCACTGCGTCGTCCTCGGTGGAGACCTCTCCCAACCGGATGCCGGTGGTGCCGGATGCCACGACCAGCGGGCGGTCCGACCCGGCGAGTGTCTCGCCGAGTGCCTCGATCGCGCGGCGGTCGATCTCGCTCGCGGCGGCGAACTCGTTGAAGTCGTGCACGAAGGCCAGGTGGATGACGCCGTCGGCTCCCTGCGCGCCTGACCGCAGGCTGCCCGGGTCGTCGAGGTCGCCGCGATGGACTTCGGCGCCGGCGGTTCGCAGTGCTGCTGCCGACGCGTCGGAGCGGGCCAGACCGAGGACCTGATGCCCGGCCCCGATGAGCTCGGGTACGACGGCCGAGCCGATGAAGCCGGATGCGCCGGTGACGAATATCCGCATGGGGACCTCCACAGTGATGTCAGTTGCTGTCATCGGCAACGATACGCACGATGTCAGCAACTGTCATCACATAGAATCTCCGGATGGCGCGATGGGAACCCAATGCCCGTGGGCGGCTGGAAGAGGCTGCCCTCGAGCTCTTCGGGGAGCAGGGCTTCGAGCAGACCGCCGTCGCCGAGATCGCAGCGCGGGCCGGGCTTACCGAGCGCACCTACTTTCGTCATTTCGCCGACAAGCGCGAGGTCCTGTTCTGGGGTGAGCACCTGCTGAGCGACACCCTCGTGGGTGCGATCGCGGACGCGCCGGAGTCGGCCTCCGCGCTGGAAATGGTCAGGGCGGGTCTGGGAGCGGTGACGGCGATCTTCGTCGAACGGCGGGACCACGCCCGCCGGCGGCAGGCTGTCATCGACGCCAACCCGGGCCTGCAGGAGCGTGAGCTCGCCAAGCTCGCTGCGCTGGCCACCACCACGGCCGAGGCCCTGCGGGCCCGTGGCGTTGCCGAGCCCGCTGCGAGCCTGGCTGCACAGGCCGGCATCGCGGTATTCAAAGTGGCCTTCGGGCAATGGATCTCGGCAACCGATGGCGCCGAACTGGCTGATGTGATCGACGCGGCGTTCGCCGAGCTCAAAGCCGTCACCGCGATCTGACCTCCGAGCCGGGTCGATCTCCGTCGGAAAATTCGGGCGACGGGGTCTTGACCGCATTTCCTACACGACGTAGCTTTTTTCTACACCGTGTAGGAAATGGGGGAGATCATGACGATCCGCGACTGGCTGACACTGCCCGACACCGAACCGGGGGAGGACTACGGATTCTTCGGCCCCGATTCGGTGACCTGGAAGGTGTGGAGTTATCCCACCTCGCTCTCGATCGGGTTCCAGCGGGCCGTCGTCATCGAGGAACTCGACCCCGCACTGGTCGCCGCGGTCGACAAAACCCATGAGATCTACGCGCGGCCGCGCACCCGCTATGACCGCACGCTGCGGTACTTCGCCATGGTGGCGTTCGACGACAGTCGATCGACCACGAAGGCCGCCGATGTCCTGGTCAAGATCCACTCCAAGGCCATCGGCACCGACCCCGTCACCGGAAAGACGTATGACGCCAACGATCCCGGTTCGCAGTTGTGGATCCACCTGACCGCCTGGCATTCGATCCTGGTGGCCTACGAGAAGTACGGCCCCGGCCCGCTGTCACCCGAGGAGGAGTTGCAGTACTGGCGGGAATGCGCGGTCGCAGCCGAACTGCAGACCTGCGATCCCTCCGACGTTCCTCTGACCCGCGAGGGCATCCGGGAGTACTTCGAGCAGATGCGGCCCCAGTTGATCGGCTCGGACATCGCCCGCCAGGCCATGCATCACCTGCTCGGTGCGGAGGTCATGCTGCCCAAGATGCCGCTGCTGCTGCGCCCCGGTACCACGGTCATCACCGCCTTCCTGCGCCGCGGCACCCTGGCGACGATGCCGCGCTGGATGCGGGAAATGGCCGGGCTCAGCACTTCCCGAGTTCTCGACGCGCTGGCCGTGCTGCCGCTGCGAATCGGGTTCCGGGTGGTCGCGATGAGTACCCGGCTCGAGCTGATCCTGCTGCGGTTGCTCTCGCCGGCGACCTTGCCCATCGGTGCCCGGGTCCTGCTGTCCGTCCCGCCGAAGGACCCCGTGACGACGACGCCGCGAGAGGCTCAGCGCCGCTTCGGTTACGACGCACCGAGTCAGGCTCACTTCGCGCTTCGCGACAGGCAGGCGGTCCGCGTGTTCGGCGAGGGCCGCGCGCCGAGTGACGAGGGAATTGTGGAATCGCAGCCGATCCTTGGCACCATCGGTTGACATGGAAGATGCCGCACTGGCCAACCGGGGTCGCGCCGAACACCTGGGCCCGGACCGCCGTCGGCCGCAGGTGCTCGACACCGCGTTGGAGATCGCCGCGCACCAGGGCCTGGCCGACGTGACGATGGGGACCATCGCGCGACGTCTGGGCGTCACCCGGCCGGTGGTCTACGCCTGTTACCCCGGCCGCGGCGAAGTGCTTGCCGCACTGCTGGATCGGGAAACCGACGCGGTGCTGGCCAGCCTGCTCGAACTGTTGCCACCCGAGCGCACCGGATCGATCGAGCAACTGTTCGTCGATGGATTCCACGCGCTGCACAGCACGGTCCGTGAGCGCCCGGCCTCGTGGCGCATCATCTTCGCGGCCGATCCCGATCCGGTGCTCACCGCGGCGATCGTCGCCGGCCGGGAGCGGATCCGCGGTCAGCTCGCCACGGCGATGCGGCCACTGCTGCAACGGTGGCAGGTCGCCGATGTCGATGTCACGCTGCCGATGCTGGTCGAGGTGTTCCTGGCGATCTGCGAGGCGGCCGTCCGGAAGATGCTCGACGACGATGGCGATGCCGAGTTGGTCGCCGAGACGTTCGGTAAGGCGGCCTATCGGGCCATGCGCGCAAAAGGCCAGTGAGACAACAACACCCCGCGAGCTTCACGCTCGCGGGGTGTTGCGTTACCTATCGGTCAGACGATCAGGCCAGATCGAACCGGTCGTTGTCCATCACCTTGGTCCAGGCCGCGACGAAGTCCTTGACGAACTTCTCCTTGGAATCGTCCTCGGCGTAGACCTCGGCCAGCGCCCGCAGCTGCGAGTTCGAGCCGAACAGCAGGTCGACCCGGCTGGCGGTCCACTTCGGGGAGCCGCTGGCGCGGTCGGTGCCGACGTAGGTACCGTCATCGGCCGGAGCCGGTGCCCACTTGGTACCCATGTCGGTGAGGTTGACGAAGTAGTCGTTGGTCAGCTGACCCTTCTTGTCCGTCAAGACACCGACATCCGAGCCACCGTGGTTGGCGCCAAGCACGCGCAGGCCGCCGATCAGCACGGTCATCTCGGGAGCCGAGAGGCCGAGCAGGTTGGCGCGGTCGATCAGGCGGTACTCGGCAGGCAGGCTGTCGCCCTTGGCCACGAAGTTGCGGAAGCCGTCGCCCTTGGGTTCCAGGTAGGCGAACGAGTCGACGTCCGTCTGCTCCTGCGAAGCGTCGCCGCGACCCGAGGTGAACGGCACCGCGACGTCGAAACCGGCGTCCTTGATTGCCTTTTCGAGACCGACGACACCGCCGAGGACGACCAGGTCGGCGAAGGACACGCCAGTGTCCGAAGCGGCCTGGATCTCCTCGAGCTTGGCGATCACCGGAGCCAGCTCCTCGGGCTCGTTGACCTCCCAGCCGAGCTGCGGCTGCAGCCGGATCCGGCCGCCGTTGGCGCCGCCACGCATGTCGCTGGAGCGGTACGAGGCCGCCGCCTTCCACGCGGTGTCGATCAGCTGCTGGGTGGTCAGACCCGAATCCGCGATCGCCGACTTGAGGGTGGCGACATCGGCGTCGGACAGCTGCTTACCGGCCGGGATGATGTCCTGCCAGAGCCAGGTCTGCTTGGGCACCAGCGGACCGAGGTAGCGGGTGACCGGACCCATGTCGCGGTGGATCAGCTTGAACCAGGCCTTGGCGTACTCCTCGGCCAGCTCCTCGGGGTGGTCCAGCCAGCGGCGGGTGATCTCGCCGTAGATCGGGTCGAACCGCATCGACAGGTCGGTGGTCAGCATCGACGGGTGGGTCTTGCCGGTGCCCTGCGCCATCGGCACCGAATTGGCCCAGCCGCCATCCTTGGGCTTCCACTGGTTGGCGCCCGCGGGGCTCTTGGTCAGCTCCCACTCGTTGCTGTAGAGGATCTCCAGGAAGCTGTTGTCCCACTTGGTGGGGGTGTGCGTCCAGGTGACCTCGAGGCCGCTGCTGACGGTGTCGTTGCCGACGCCGGGGTTGGCCCAGCCCAGGCCCATCTGCTCCAGCGGGGCGGCCTCGGGCTCGACACCGTTCTCGATGTCGGTGGCACCGTGGGTCTTGCCGAAGGTGTGGCCACCGACGATCAGCGCAGCGGTCTCGATGTCGTTCATCGCCATCCGGCCGAACGTCTCACGGATGTCGATGGCGGCGGCCAGGTAATCCGGATTACCTTCGGGCCCTTCGGGGTTGACGTAGATCAAACCCATGTGGCTGGCACCCAGCGGGTTCTCCAGCTTCGTGCGGTCACCGTCGGCACCGGCGTAGCGTTCCTGCGAGCCCAGCCACTCGTGCTCGGCGCCCCAGTAGATGTCCTCCTCGGGCTCCCAGAAGTCCGGGCGGCCGAAGGCGAAGCCCGCGGTCTTGAAGCCCATGTGCTCCATCGCCCGGTTGCCGGCGTAGACGATCAGGTCGGACCACGAGATCTGCTTGCCGTACTTCTTCTTCAGCGGCCACAGCAGGCGGCGGGCCTTGTCCAGGCTGACGTTGTCGGGCCAGCTGTTCAGCGGGGCGAAGCGCTGCATGCCGCGCCCGCCGCCACCGCGGCCGTCCTCGACGCGGTAGGTACCCGCGGCGTGCCAGGACATGCGGACGAACAGCGGACCGTAGTGCCCGAAGTCGGCGGGCCACCAGTCCTGCGAATTGGTCAGCAGCTCATCGAAATCGCGCTGGAAGGCCTCGACATCGAGGGACTTGACGGCCTCGCGGTAGTCGTAGCCCTCGTCCGACGGGTCGATGGCAGGCGGGTTCTTCTGAAGGATCTTCAGATTGACCGCGTTGGGCCACCAGTCGCGGTTGCTGCCGCCCTCGACGGGGGGCTTGATGACCATCGGACAGCCGCTTTCGGCGGGTTCGGTTTGTGCTTCACCAATCGGGGGGTGAGTTTCGGCGTCGGCCATGACAAATCCTTTCCGGGGCTGGCGGGTTAAGGGTTATCTAGTTGGGGCAGTGGAACATTCGGGGCAAGTACCCCAATAGATGACCTCGGCTTCATCGATCTCGAAACCGTGGTCGTGTGACGCGGTCAGGCATGGGGCAGACCCGGCCGCGCAGTCCACGTCGGCGATTGCGCCACACGATCGGCACACGACGTGGTGATGGTTGTCGCCGATACGTGATTCGTATCGCGCGACTGAACCGGATGGTTGGATGCGCCGCACCAGTGCTGCTGCGGTCAGCGCATGTAACGAGTCGTACACGGCTTGGTGGGAGACGTCGGGCAGGTCTTCACGCACCGATCGGATGATCGTTTCCGTGTCGGCGTGCGGGTGCGCATGGACTGCATGCAGCACCGCCACTCGGGGGCGGGTCACACGCATGTCGGCGCTTCTCAGCATCTGCTGGAAGTCCGCGGTTGTCGCCACGGGACCGAGTCTGGCCCGTTTTCTGGAATTAGTCAAGAATAAAATTCTCGCCAATCCGAGGGGAACGCCGAGGAGCTAGACGAGCTCCAGGCGCCGTGCCATGTCGGAGACGAACAAGCCGTCAGGATCGACCTTGCGTCGCACCGCCAGCCACTCTTCGATGCGCGGGTACATGGCGTGGAACGTCTTCGCCGTGGTCCGCGAATCCTTGGCGGTGTAGAGCCGGCCGCCGAATTCCATTACGCGCTGGTCGAGTTCGGTGAGGAACTCGCTGAGGCCGGCTTTGATCTGGAAGTCGACGCAGACGTTCCACCCGGGGATCGGGAAGCTCAGTGGTGCCTGGTTGCCCGGACCGAACAGCTTGAACACATTGAGGAACGAGTAGTGCCCGGACCGCTGGATGTCGATCATGATGCGCTTGAACTCGTCGACGGCCTCGGTGGGCACCACGAACTGGTACTGGGTGAATCCGCTCGAACCGTAGGCGCGGTTCCATTCCCCGACCATGTCCAACGGGTGGTAGAACTGCGTCAGGTTCTGCGCCTTACCCCGGTAGGTCTTGCCCAACCGGTACCACACCTCGGTCATCGCACCGAAGATGAGCTTGTTGCCCAGACCGTTGGGGAAGACGTCGGGCGCGGTGAAGTACTGCGGCGCATCGAATTTCAGGGGATCGCGCTGCAGATTGGCAGGCAGTTGGTCCAGTTTCGCCAGCGAGCCGCGGGAGATCACCGCGCGCCCCAGCTTGGGCGGGGCGCTCATGGCATCGAACCAGGCCGACGAGTAGGTGTAGTTGTCCTCGGTGCCGTCGCTGTGGAACTCGATGGTCTCGTCGAGACCGTGGGTGACATCGCCGTCGGCGATGAAATACGCGGTCTCCGTGGGGGTCATCTCGATGGTGGCTCGCAGCACGATGCCCGTCAGGCCGTTTCCGCCCACCGTCGCCCAGAACAGCTCGGCTTCGGGGCCGTCCGGCGTGAGCTTGCGGATCTCGCCACTCGCGGTCAGCAGGTCGATCGAGCGCACGTGGTTGCCGAAGCTGCCTGCGCTGTGGTGGTTCTTGCCGTGGATGTCACAACCGATGGCGCCGCCGATGGTGACCTGACGGGTACCCGGCAGCACCGGAACCCACAGACCATGGGGCAGTGCGGCCCGCATCAATTGGTCGAGGTTCACCCCGCCGTCCACGTCGACCAGCCGTGAACCGGCATCGATCGAGTGAATCTGGTTCAGCGCGGACATGTCGATGACGAGCCCGCCGCCGTTCTGCGCGTTGTCGCCGTACGAGCGGCCCAGGCCGCGGGCGATCACGCCCCGGCCCTTCTCCTCGGCGGCCCTGGTCACAGCCTTGACGATGATCTCGGGATCGCTGGTAGAGAGCACCTGTGCCACGGTCGGTGCGGTCCGGCCCCAGCCTGTCAGGCGCTTGGGAGTGGTCGGCAAATCGGTAGTCGACATCGCTAAGGAGAGTACCCGTCAGTAGCCACCGACCGGTCCGACTGAACACCGAGTGTGACGTGATGGTTGTCAGATCAGTGCGCAGAACAACCCTGGCGTCACTTTCGTGGAGGCGATGCCAACTCAGTGCAGTTTGAAGATCACCGCACGTTGCACGATGAAGTTGATCACCGTCGCGGTGCCCTGGGCGATGACGAAAGCCACCGGCACTCGCCAGGGCTGGTTCTCGAACTGCATGTAGAACACGAAGTTGATGCCCACCTGCACCGCATAGGTGAGTGCGTAGAGAACGCAGACTGCGATGAACCGGGCCCTGCTGGGCGGCGCCTGGAAGGTCCAGCGCCGGTTGATCAGGTAGGCCGTGGTGGTTCCGGCGATGAAGCTGATGGTCTTGGCGACGTTGACCCGGATGTCCTCGTCGACGTGCCAGACCGCGGCGAACAGCCGAAGAAAGATGACGTACAGGCCGAAGTCCACGATCGCGGCCAGTCCGCCGGTAACGAGGAACCGGAAAGCCTGCGTTTTGAGGTCAAGAGTCGGCGACATGACAGGTTCGGCCACCCGGGCAGCTTAGCGAGGGCCTAACGTTCAGTCGTGTTGCAGACGGTGCTCAACGACCTCGGGATCGCGGTGTTCGCGTCGTCGGGGGTCATGGTGGCGATCCGCAAGGGCTTCGATCTGTTCGGGATTGCGGCCCTGGGCGTCCTGACCGGCGTGAGTGGCGGGGTGATCCGTGACGTCTTCCTCGGCGTCCATCCGCCCGTCTCCATTCAGCACTGGCCGAACATCACCGTGGCGCTGGCGGCGACGCTTGTGGCCACCCTCACCGCGAAGTACCTCATCCGGTTCAACCACATCGTGTTGCCGCTGGATGCGATCGGCATGGGTTTCTTCGCGACCTCGGGCGCGGCGTTCGCCGTGGACCACGGGGCCAGCTGGTTCGCGGCAGTGCTGATCGGCATGACCACCGCCATCGGCGGCGGCATCATCCGCGACGTGTTGGTTCGCGAGATTCCGATGTTGATGCGGCCTGCCGATCTCTATGCCGTGCCCGCGTTGATCGGTGCGACGGCCTACGCCGTCATCGACTATTTCGGACCGCAGTGGGTCGGCCTGGTGGTGGGCTCGGTGTTGGCGACGACGCTTCGGCTGGCCGGATTGATCTTCGGGTGGCGGCTGCCCACCGGGCCGGCAGACCTGATCGCCGGCGAGGATTCCTAACGCAACGCAGCTGCAAGCACGCCGCACAACGCGTCGACTGCAGGTCCGAAGGCATGCTCGGCGGGCGCCCCGAATCCGATGATCACCCCGTCGGGGTCGGGGGTGTCGGGTCCGGCCAGGGGATGACGCATGAGCGACAGCCCGTTCAAGGCGATGCCGGCCTCCCCGGCCCGGCGCAGCACCTCGGGTTCGGCGCCGTCGGGCAGCGTGAGCAGCATGTTGACTCCGGCCGCCAGTCCGCCGATGCCGAGGTCGAACCCGGCGAGTGCGGCCACAAGGGTGTCGCGTCGTTGCCGATAGCGGTTGCGCATCCGGCGGATGTGCCGGTCGTAGCCGCCGCTGCGGATGAAGTCGGCCAGCGTCAGCGCGGTGAGGGCGTCGACGTGGTACTGCGCGCCGCCGGCGGCGGCGATCACCGGATCGATCAACGCCTCGGGCAGCACCATCCAGCCGACGCGCATCACCTGCGCCATGCTCTTACTGGCCGAGCCCAGGTAGACGACCTGTTCGGGGTTCAAGGACTGCAGGGCGCCGACGGGCTGACGGTCGTAGCGGAACTCGCCGTCGTAGTCGTCGTCCAACACGTATCCGTTGGTGCGTTGTGCCCAGTCGATGACCGCGGTGCGGCGGGCCGGGTGCAGCGCCATGCCGAACGGACTCTGATGCGCAGGAGTAAGTAGTACCGCCGAGACGTCGAGGGGCTCCAGATCGCCGATCACCGCGCCGTGTTCGTCGACCCCGATCGGCATCGTCGGCACGCCCAGCGCCGCGAGCACGTCGCGAAAGATGAACAGCCCGTGGGCTTCTACCGCGATGGGCCGGCCGCTGCCCAGGACCCGCCCGATCAGGTCGACGCCGTCGCGCACTCCGGAGCAGATCACGACCGACTCCGGTGTCGTCCGCACGCCCCGCACCCGGCCCAGGTATTCGGTGAGTGCCTCGCGCAGCTCCAGCGGCCCGCGCGGATCGCCCATTCGCAGCGCGGATACGGGTGCGTCGGTGATGGCCCGGCGGGCCGATGCCAACCAGGCCGACCGTGGGAACTGCGACACATCGGGAGAGCCGGGCATCAGATTGTGCCGAGGGGTCGAGGGGATGCGGCGCGGGCGCGGTGCCCGCGGCGGGACGGTGGTCCGCGCTACCCAGGTGCCCGCCCCCTGGCGCGAGCCCAGCCAGCCTTCGGCGACCAATTCGGCGTAGGCCTCGGCGACGGTGTTGCGGGCCAGGCCCAGATCGGCGGCCAGCGTGCGTGACGGTGGCAGTCGGGTGCCGGCGCCCAAGCTACCGGTTCGGATTCCGTCTCGAAGTGCGGTGATCAGCTGCTCGCGGGCGGTCCGGCTGCCCGGCTCGATCTTGGTACGCAGCTCAAGGTGTAGATCGCGGCCCAGATTGGCCCATGAAGTCACCGCAATATTGAACCATCTGGGCGGTACTTTCCAGGCTAGCGTTGGTGGCATGACACAGACACTCGAGCCCGCCACCACCGTCGACCGCCTCAAGATCTACAAGGTCTCGCCCGGGCTCTACGACGCGATGATGACGCTGTCGAACGCCGCCGCCAAAGACCTCGACCCCACCATCGGCGAGCTGGTCAAGATCCGCGCGTCTCAGATGAACCGCTGCGCCTTCTGCCTCGACATGCACACCCACGACGCCCGCCAAAACGGCGAGACCGAGCAGCGGCTGTCTCTGATCGCCGCCTGGGAAGAGGCGAGCGATCTGTTCACCGAGCAGGAGCAGGCGGCGTTGGCGTTGACCGAGGCTGTCACCGATCTGAGCCACGGGCCCGTGTCCGACGCCGTCTACGCCCGTGCGGCGGCGGCATTCACCGAACGCGAGCTGGGTCAGGTCATCTCCATGGCGGTGACGATAAATGCGTGGAACCGCATCAATGCGGTGGTGAAGGCGGTTCCGCCTCGGCGATGAGCCCCGAGCGGCCCCGGAAGGCCCGTTCTCCATCACTGCAAGTGTGATGTCAACCACAAAAAGGAATAACGGTTGCGAGGCCGCTGAAGGGTCTTCGACCGGCGTAGTTAATCCGGGCGTTGGGCGGCGCGTAACGGGGCGTTTACACAGCAAGCGCAAACGTGGGGCCGTCGGCGGACCGGGTTGCGATATTGACGAGGGTGGCGGCAATCCTTCTGCTCAGCGTGATTGACTGCCCGGCCCTCTGTGGAAATGGTGAAATAGCAGTTCCGGTGCCATGGCGGGGACTTGGCGCGGTGTTCTCGCGGCGGGCGCAGGCGAACGCGGCGCCCCGCGCTCTCAGGTAATGGACAGCGACGGTGTGACGCGTGCCGCTGCTGATCTAGCAAACTTTGTGCCAAGGTTTGTCTGCTCGTCGGCCGGAAACCGTTGGCGTTGCCGCCCGGGTAATGCCCGGTTACGTTTCTCCTGCCAATCATGAGCACGGCATGAGAACCGGATGTGACCTGCCCTAATCGGGTAGCGAATCGCCCATGTATCTCTGGGGTGGGGACCCTGGTTGGTGAAGAACGAACCGGATCACCGACACAGCTAGGGAGAACATGTTGGCATTCAGTCGAATGCTGGTCGCATTGGTGACCGCAATGGCAGGGGTCTTTGCCGGCCTCTTCATAGGCACGGCCACTTCTCATGCGGGTCTGGACAATGAACTGAGCCTGGTCGATGGTCAGGATCGGACCCTGACGGTTCAGCAGTGGGACACCTTCCTCAATGGTGTGTTCCCGCTGGACCGCAACCGGCTGACCCGCGAATGGTTCCATTCCGGCCGGGCCAAGTACACCGTCGCCGGACCGGCTGCCGATGACTTCGAGGGCACCTTGGAGCTGGGCTACCAGATCGGCTTCCCCTGGTCGCTGGGTGTGGGGATCAACTTCTCCTACACGACCCCCAACATCCTGATCGACGATGGTGACATCACCGGCCCGCCCTTCGGTCTGAACTCGGTGATCACGCCGAACCTGTTCCCGGGTGTGTCGATCAGCGCGGATCTGGGCAACGGCCCGGGTATCCAGGAAGTCGCGACCTTCTCGGTGGACGTCAAGGGTCCGGCCGGCGGTGTGGCGGTGTCCAACGCGCACGGCACGGTGACCGGTGCGGCCGGTGGTGTGTTGCTGCGTCCGTTCGCCCGGCTGATCGCCTCGACCGGTGACAGCGTCACCACCTACGGCGAGCCCTGGAACATGAATTAAGGATATGAACGTCCAGTAGTCATCCCGCCAGTCGGCGCGTCCGCTTCTTCTTCGAAGAGCCGGGCGCGCCGATTGTCTTTTCGGCGCTACGGTGGCCTCATGATGCCGCAGAGCCCGGTTTCGGTGCTCGGGGAAGACGAGTGCTGGCAGTTGCTGTCGAGCGTGACGCTTGGGCGTCTGGTCACGACGGTCGGCACCCGCCTCGAAATCTTCCCGGTCAACTTCGTCGTCCAGCGCCGCACCGTGTTGTTCCGGACTGCCGAGGGCACCAAGCTGATCAGCGCCCTGTGGAACGACCGGGTGCTGTTCGAAGCCGACGAGCACAACGTCGTCGGGGGCTGGAGTGTGATCGTGCGGGGCGAACCGCAGCTTCTCGAGACGCCGGAGGAGATCGCCGAGGCCGAGAGCGGGCAGCTACTCTCCTGGATTGCCACTACAAAACGTCGCTACGTCCGAATCCGCCCGAAGGAGATCTCCGGACGCAGGTTCGTGTTCGGCTCCGAACCGGAGGACATGTAGCGGTCTTACACCCAGTACGGCACGCGTGCCCGGTACTGGCGCATGGCGATCGCCGCGAAGCCCCAGCCGATCGCCGTCAGGACCAGGACCACAATCCAGTGCCGCGCCTCCTGATCGGCACCCAACAGGGGGGCTCGCACGATGTCCAGGTAGTGGAGCAGCGGATTGATCTCGACGATCTTCGCCCATGATCCGGCGCCCTGCTGCTGCAGCGTCGACTCGTTCCAGATGATCGGAGTCATGAAGAACAGCAGCTGAACCACCGAGGCCAACAGCGGACCGATGTCGCGGTAGCGGGTGGCGAGGATGCCGAAGCAGATCGACACCCAAACGCAGTTCAGCACGATCAGGCCGAGCGCCGGGATGACCGCCAGGTCGGTCCACTTCCAGGGTTTCGGATAGACGATCGCGATGATCACGAAGATGACGATGTTGTGGCCGAACAGGATCAGCTGCCGCCACACCAACCGGTAGACGTGCACCGACAACGGGGTCGGAAGTTGTTTGATCAGGCCCTCATTGGCGATGAACACCTCGGAGCCTTCGAGGATCGACGCGTTGATCAGATTCCAGATGATCAAACCGAGCGTGACGTAGGGCAGGTGCTCTTCGAGAGGCAGCTTGAACAGCTTCGAGTACAGCAGGCCCATCGCCACCGCGGTGGTGCCGGTGGCGATCGTGATCCAGAACGGACCGAGCACACTGCGCCGGTAGCGCTGCTTGATGTCCTGCCAGCCGAGGTGCAGCCACAGCTCGCGCTTTCCGAAGCCGTCGGAGAGGTCGCGCACGGCCCGGGCCATGGTCTTGGAGTCGGACGCCGCGTCGGTGAACGTCATCTGTTACTGCTCCCGTCGCTTCGCCCGCCCCGAAAAAACCTTTCGCTGCTGCCCAACCGCCGCAGGCGGATCCATTCGCGCAGACCCGCCGGGTCGCGGCGGGATACCAGAAAGTACCAGCCGAACCGCATCCACTCCTGCGGCAGCAGTTTGCGCAGACCCGGCTGGGACAGCAGGTAGCCCCGGTTGCGGTAGGTGAAGAACCGCTTCGTCTCGTCGTCCGGGTATTGCGTGTGCATCCGGCCACCCAGGATTGGTTTGAACTCGTCAGTCCCGCACGGGTGCAGATAGCTTGCGGTCAAACAGGTTCCGAACGGCAGGCCGGAGCGGACCAGCCGCCGGTGCAGTTCGACCTCGTCGCCGCGGACGAACAGGCGCAGATCCGGAACGCCGACGGACTCCACTGTGGCGGCCCGGAACAGGGCACCGTTGAACAGTGAGGCGATACCCGGCAGCAGGGCGCCCTCGCCCTCGGTGCGTAACTCGCTGACCAGCCGACGCCACACCAGCCCGCGGCGCAGCGGGAACGCCAGGCGCTCCGGATCGTCGAGGTTGCACACCATGGGCGAGACCTCGGCCAGGCTGTACTGCTCGGCACAGGCCAGCAGGGTGGAAAGCACCGTGTTGTCGGCAGGGCGGCCGTCGTCGTCGGCCAGCCAGATCCAATCGGCGCCCTGGGTCAGAGCATGCAGCATGCCCAGCGCGAAACCGCCTGCGCCGCCGAGGTTTCGGCGGGAACCGAGATACGTCGCCGGTATCGGCTGGCTCAGGACCAGCTCGCGTACTTCCTCGTCGTTGTCATTGTCGACCACGATCAGGTGATCGAGTTTGCGGTCCTGGTTGACAACCGCGGCAAGGGATTTGGTGAGCAGTTCGCGACGTCGATGCGTGACGATCACCGCGATGATGGTTTCAGGCTCCACGCGCCGTTTCCTCCAACACCTCACGCACATGCCGGGCCGCATCCGGACCTTCGTAGGCACCGACGACCTCTTCGATGCCGCCGGTCATCCGGATGGTGCCGTGGTCGATCCACATCGCGGTCTTGCACAGGCGGGCCAGAAACTCGTTGGAATGGCTTGCGAACACCAGGATCCCGGACCGTTCCACCAGGCTCTGAAGCCGTGACTGCGCCTTCTTCAGGAACTCCGCGTCGACCGCCCCGATGCCTTCGTCCAGCAGCAGGATCTCGGGGTCGATGCTGGTGACCACGCCCATCGCGAGGCGCACCCTCATACCGGTCGAGTAGGTCCGCAACGGCATCGACAGGTACTCGCCCAGTTCGGTGAACTCGGCGATCTCGTCGACTTTGGCCAGCATCTGCTTGCGGGTCTGCCCGAGGAACAGTCCACGGATGATGATGTTCTCGAAACCCGAGATCTCAGGGTCCATCCCGACGCCGAGGTCGAACACCGGAGCCACCCGTCCACTCACCGTGGCCGAGCCTCGCGTCGGCTCGTAGATACCCGAAAGTAGCCGCAGGAGTGTGGATTTGCCTGCACCGTTGTGGCCGACCAGGCCGACCCGGTCGCCCATTTTCAGCGACATCGTGATGTCGCGCAGTGCTTCGATGACGACGACGTTGGACTCGTTGCGTCCGATGGCGCCGCCGGCCTTGCCGAGGAACGCCTTCTTCAGCGAGCGGGTCTTGGCATCGAAGATGGGGAACTCCACCCATGCTTCGCGCGTCGAGATAAACGGATCAGACAAGGCGACCTACAGGTACTGACCGGTGCCGGGGTGCGACGGACCGCCGCGCTGCCCGCTCGGGACCTGCAGTCCTGGCGGAAGGGCGCCCTGGCGCATCTGCTCGAGCTGCGCGCGGGCCGCCATCTGCTGGGCGAACAACGCCGTCTGGATGCCGTGGAACAGGCCTTCCAGCCAGCCGACCAGCTGCGCCTGGGCGATGCGGAGTTCGGCGTCGGACGGAATGCTGTCCTCGGTGAAGGGCAGCGTCAGCCGCTCGAGTTCTTCCCGCAGTTCGGGGGCCAGACCGTCCTCGAGCTCGCGGATGCTGGTGCGGTGGATGTCGCGCAGCCGGTTGCGGCTGGCGTCGTCGAGCGGAGCGGCGCGCACCTCTTCGAGGAGCTGCTTGATCATGGTGCCGATACGCATGACCTTGGCCGGCTGTTCGACGAGGTCTGTCAGCGACTTGCCGTCAGCTTCGGCATCGGTCTCATCGGCCGTGCTGGCGAGGATCTCGATGTTGTCATCGTCGGGGTTGATGGTCATGGCCTTCCCTTGGATCGGTCGTGTCAGTTCGTCTTCTTCGCCGCGTTCTCTCCGTGCCAGCGGTAGATGCGGTCCTCACCGTTGTCGTAGATCTTCTCCCACGACCGTGAGCTGTCTAGCGACACTAGTCCGTCGGGCATCACGAACCCGCGGACCACCGGTGTGCTGGTGAGCACGTAGCGGATGTTGAGTGCCTCGACCGCCTCGGCAACGCGGGGATCGGTGTCGGCATCATCTGCGTATGCCCAGAAAATGAACCGGTGATACCCCGGACCCTGCTGCATCGGATAGTCGTAGTGGGTCCACAGCGGGTGTAGCCCCGAAACCGCGTACATCCAGGCGGTGCCGTCGGTGTTGGCGTCGCCGATCAACGTGGTGCGGGCATCCGGCAGTTCAGCCAGGTGGGCGAAGGCCTCGAGGTCTTTGGCGCCGATCATCACCGAGTCGTACTTCTGCCCGAACAGGTACTTGTGCCGGGGAAAGTAGTGCCAGGCCAGACCCACTGTGGTGGCGACCAGCGCGACGGCGGCCGTCGCGTGGACCCAGGTGGGTCGGGCGCCGGCCCGGCGCAGCGCAGCGGCGCCCAACACGACGAGTGCGCCGAGACCGATCGCCGCCATCGGCGCGTACAGAAGGGTGACCACCGCCGACAACCGGCGCGGATCGCTGTAGAACAGGTCGCTGAACTTCCCGGTGATGGCGCCCACCGGCCCGCCGAACGGCGCGCCGGAGTGCACGATCGACGCGATGAGGATCAGCCAGACCGCCAGCGGCCACCAGATTCTCTTGACCAGCATGACCAGTCCGCCGATGGCGGCCAGAGCGATGAGGGCGTTCTGGATCGGGAAGTCGTTGAGGTGGCGGGTGTGCTGGACGATGGCCGCGAACAGCGAGTACTTCTTGCCCAGGTGGTTGACGAAGGCGTGGCCGACGATGATGTCGGCTTGCTGGAGGACCCCGAGAAACTGGGGGAGCAGGATCAGCAGGGCCGGCACCGCGACGGCGGCCAGCGTCAGGAAGTCGGTGAGTCGGCCGCGCACCGGCTGCCACAGTGCATGCCCCAGCCACCAGACGCCCACCAGCAGCGCCGTCACCACGCCGCCCGTGAGGTGCACCGAGAAGACACCGACCGTGGCGAGTACGGCCAGGCCGATGCGGTCGCGATGGGCCGGGGTCGAGGCGATCAGGGCGAACACCGGCACCGCGAGGCCGTAGGCCACCAAGTTGGGCATTGCCGCCACATCGAACTCGACGTAGGGCACGGCGGTGAACGACGCGGCGAGTGCTGCCGCGGTGCCCGCAACCACGGCGGTGCGCATCTGGCAGGTGTGCGGGCGAACCATCTTCCACGCCAGGACCGCCGCGCTCACCGGGAACAGCCATACCGCCGCGACGACCGAACTCACGGTGTACGCGGTGGTCGCGGCGGCACCGGTGAGCTGGCAGTAGACGGCCGCAAGCGCATGGAAGGCCGACGGGTAGTACAGCGCCTCGTGGGTCTCGACGTTGCGCAGTTCGCCCATGTGGGTCGGAGACGCCTGGCCGGTGTCGAGGATCCACCGGATGGTGTTGGCGTGCCACACCGAGTCCCAGGTGCTGGGGATGGATTGCCAGTGCGGGAGTCCGGCGAAAGCGGCGGCGGCGATCAGGACGGCGCCCAGCACCACCCCCGCCGCAACCACCAATGCCGGCTTGATGGCGATGCCCGACGCCTCGGCGTCGCGGTCCCGGTAGCGGACGAGCAGCCTCCGCAACCCGGCCGCCAGGGCGGCAACGATGGCCACAGCAAACAAAGCTGACCATGCGTTCCACGGAACGCCGATCGCCCCGAGTGGAACGATCGTCAACGCGACAGTGCCGTAGGTCAAGGCTGGACCCACTGCGACCGCCGTCGACACGGTGAGTCCACCTGCCCTGGCTATCAACGCCCCGGGTATTACCAGCAACAACAGTGCGATTAGCACTCCGAACCCGAAGCCCACTGGACTAGTATGGCTGCCCAGGGCGACCCGGTCCGAGCATGGTCTCGGAAGTGCAAACGTGCTCCTCGGGCGCTCACCAAATCGTGTCGGTTTGTGATATTCGCGGACGCTCTAAGGTGGCTGGCATGGCATACGACGTCGCCCGGGTGCGTGGCTTGCACCCGTCATTGGGCGATGGGTGGGTCCACTTCGATGCCCAGAACGGCATGCTGGTGCCCGATTCCGTCGCGACGACGGTGTCCACTGCGTTCCGAGGCTCGATGCCCACGGCAGTGGGACCGCACCCATCGGCACGCCGCAGCGCGGCCGTCCTCACCGCTGCCCGTCAGGCTGTCGCCGACCTGGTCAACGCCGATCCGCGGGGCGTGGTGCTGGGCGCAGACCGGGCCCAGCTGCTTACCTCGCTGGCCGAGGCCTCGTCCAGTCGGGTCGGCCTCGGCTACGAGGTGGTGGTCACCCGCCTGGACGACGAGGCGAACATCGCGCCCTGGTTGCGGGCGGCGAATCGCTATGGCGCCAAGGTCAAGTGGGCCGAGGTCGACATCGAGACGGGTGAGCTGCCGTCCTGGCAGTGGGAAGGGCTGATCGACAAGCCGACCCGTCTGGTGGCCATCGCTTCGGCGTCGTCGACGCTGGGAACCGTCACCGATCTGAGCGAGGTGACAAAGCTCACGCATGAGGTCGGCGGAATGGTGGTCGTCGACCACTCGGCGGCGGCTCCGTACCGGCTGATCGACATCAACGAGATCGACGCCGACGTCGTCGCCCTCAACGCTGTGCCGTGGGGCGGTCCGCCGATCGGCGCCCTGGTGTTCCGCGACCCGTCGGTGATCGACTCGCTGGCCTCGGTGTCGTTGAACCCCCAGGCGACCGGCCCGGCCCGCCTCGAGGTGGGCATGCACCAGTACGGCTTCCTTGGTGGCGTGGTGGCCAGCATCGAGTACCTGTCGAACCTCGATGACACGGCCAGCGGCTCGCGGCGCGAACGGCTGGCCGTGTCGATGCAGTCGGCTGGGGCGTATCTGGACCGCCTGTTCGAGTACCTGGTGGCCTCGCTGCGCTCCTTGCCGTTGGTGATGGTGATCGGCAGGCCGGAGGCGCAGATTCCGGTGCTCAGCTTCGTGGTGCGGGACGTGCCGGCCGAGCGGGTGGTGCAACGGCTGGCCGACAACGGCATCCTGGCCATCTCGAACGCCAGCTCCCGCGTACTGGACGTGATCGGGGTGAACGACATCGGTGGCGCGGTGACCGTGGGGTTGTCGCACTACTCGACGGGCGCCGAGGTCGATCAGCTCGTGCGGGCCCTGGCCTCGCTGGGCTGATCCCGCTAGACCGTCAGGACGATCTTTCCCGACACCTCGCCGGAGGCGAGCAGTTCGTGGGCCTTCTGAGCCTGCTGGATGGGCAGTTCGGCACCGATGATCGGCCGCACCCGCCCGTCGGCGATCATCGGCCACACGTTGTCGAGGACCGACCGCACGATCTCGCCCTTGCCGCCGGGTCCGTCGACGGGCCGGGGACGCAGCGAGGTGGCGATGACGCCGGCGCGCTTACCGAGCAGCTTGGCGATGTTCAGCTCGGCCTTGATGCCGCCCTGCATGCCGATGATCACCAGCCGTCCCCCGGTGGCCAGGGCGTCGACATTGCGGTCGAGGTAGGCGGCGCCCATGATGTCGAGGATCACGTCGGCGCCGGAGCCGCCGGTCTCGGCCCGCAGCTGCTCGACGAAGTCCTCGTCCCGGTAGTTGATGGTGATGTCGGCGCCGAGCTCGCGGCAGAGGGCGAGTTTGTCCGCCGACCCGGCAGTTACGGCGACCCGCGCGCCGAGCGCGTGGGCCACCTGGGTGCCGTGGGTGCCGATGCCGCTGCCGCCGCCGTGGAACAGGACGAGCTGACCGGTCTCCAGGCCCGCGGTCATCACGACGTTGGACCACACCGTGCAGGCCACTTCGGGCAGACCTGCGGCCTCGCTCAGGGCAACGCCATCGGGCAATGGCAGCACCTGGGCGGCGGGGACGGCGACGTATTCGGCATAACCGCCGCCTGCGAGCAATGCGCATACGGGTTGCCCAACTGACCAGTCGGTAACATCTGCGCCGAGCTCGGCGACGGTGCCCGACACCTCCAATCCGATGACCTCGCTGGCGCCTGGCGGGGGCGGATACTTGCCCGCCGCTTGCAGCAAGTCGGCCCGATTGACGCCCGCGGCCTGAACCCGAATCAGAACCTCGTCGTTTGCTGGTGTGATATCAGCGATGTTTTCCCAGGTCAGATGGCCATCGACGGAAGCGACAATTGCATGCATTTTTTCCACGCTACAAGCCTTCTGTTTCCCGAGCGCAGCAATACTGACGTCCCTTACGATTGCGCCCATGGCGGGGATGATTGCGGGGCGCACGGCGGGTGACATGCCGGGCCTGGACATCGCCGAGCAGAGGTCATGGCAGAACTACCTCGACTCGGCGCTGCGAATGTATGCGACCTTGAACAGGTCGTTGGTGGACGCGCATCATCTGACGCTGAATGATGTGCGCCTGCTCGATATCTTGGACAAATCGTCGACCGGGTCGGCGCGGATGGGTGACTTGGCCGAACGGCTGATGTCTCTGCCCAGCCGGGTGACCCGGCAGATCCGGCGGCTGGAAGTTCAGAACCTGGTGACCAGGTGTGCCAGTCCGGACGACGGGCGCGGCGTGGTCGCCACGATCACCGAAGAAGGCAGGGTCGCTGTCCGCGAGGCGATGGTGACCTACGGGCAGGGCGTCCGCTCGCACTTCCTCGGCCGGCTGTCGCGTCCACAGATCGCGGCGATGGGGGAGAACTGTCGCCGCATCAGCGTCGCGTTGAAGAACGGATCGCCGCCCGCGCACATCGGCCGGGTGTGAAGCCCGTACTCTTGTCGGCGGTGGCGTGGCAGAGCGGCCTAATGCACTCGCCTTGAAAGCGAGAGACGGCTAACACCGTCCGGGGGTTCAAATCCCTCCGCCACCGCTCTTACCAGCGTCGACGCTTGGATCACGGGTCCGCCCGTGGATCGTCTCCCGGCCGATGTGACACAAGGTGACACATGAGCTCGGGTATCGGTTTCGGCGTGTCGTTCGGCGCGGCTGGTCTCACCGAATTTCTACGGTGAGGTAGACCCATGAAGATCCCCAGTTACGTCACGGTGCGCGACTTCGAGTCGGGCAGGCGTTACGAGGTGCGACTGGAGGTGACGGGCGAGGACGGCGTGCGGCATCAGCGCCGTCGCCGGTTCCGCACGTTGAAGGAAGCGATCGATGCGCACGCCACCGTCACCGCGGAGCGCGCGGCCGGAACGTTCACCGCGCCGTCGGAGCTGACGGTGAAGGCGGCGTGCCAAGCGTGGCTCGCCGGAAAGCGGATCAAGCCCACGACGCACTCGGCGTACTCCGCCGCGCTGGCGCCGATCATCGAGAAGTACGGCGACAGGCCGGTGCAGAAGATCGGCAAGGCGGACGTGGAGAAGCTCGTCGTGGAGCTGCGTGACGGCACCGGTCCGCGCGGCGTGTGGGCACGCACTTCGATCAACCCGATGCTCGCGAGATGGCGCAGCGTGTGGAAAGACCTTCAGGCACAGGGCATCCTGCCGCGCAACGTGATCGACCTTGTGGAGCCGTTGCGGAAGCCGTCCGGCGCACCGGACCTGAAGCTCGACGACGTGCTGGACGAGCTCGAGGTGGAGCAGTTGGTCGACGCCCACGCGGTGTCCGCCCCCGCGGCCGACGCCCCTCCGAAGGTGGTGCGCGAGACCGAACACGCACGGCTCCGTGAGTTGTTCGTGCACCTTGCACTTCTCGGTCTGCGCCGCGGTGAGTTGGCGGGGCTGAGGTGGTCCGCGATCGAACTGGACGCCGAAACACCGACGCTCGCGGTGCGGGCGACGAGGGTGTCGACGGCGCAAGGCGTGGTCGAGCAGTCGGACGCCAAGACCCTCTCCAGCGCACGGGAACTCGACCTGCCGCCGCACCTGATCCCGATCCTGAAACGAGTCCGCCGGGAGCAGCGGGCGATGCGCTTGGCTGTCGGCACCAAGTGGGAGGGACCAGACGACGGCTACGTGATCGCGCACCCCTTCGGCCGGCCTGTCAGTCCGCGGGCGCTGAACTCGTGGTGGAACAGGTCGCTGAAGTTCGCGGGCGTCGCGCACCGTCGCCTGCACGCATCGAGGCACACGGCGGCGACGCTGCTGCACCTGCGCGGTGCACCTACGGCGACGATCGCGGCGTGGCTCGGTCACGCGGACGGTGTCCTGGCGATGCGGACCTACGCGCACACCAGCAGGGAGTCTCTGGCGTCTGCGGCGGTGTTGCTGTCGCCCAGGGTGTCGGGGGAGCGGTGACGTGTTTCGGCGTGTCGTGCAGCTCAGTCGTTGGAATCGCAAACCCGTGATCGGATTGAGGGCATGAGCACCACAGACCCGGCCGCGCTGGCCGCGACGATCGCCGCCGTCCTGGCCGCGACGCAGACTGAACCCGCGCCCGCTGCGGAGCCGACGACCGTACTGACCGTGGACGAGGCCGCGGACCGACTGAAGGTGAGCCGGTCGCTGATCTACTCGCAGCTGCGTTCGGGGGAGTTGCGGTCGATCCGGCTCGGCCGGCGGCGGCTGATCCCTTCGACGGAGGTGGACCGGATCATCAGCGAGGCGGCATAGGCACCAGTTGCACCTGACCCCTGCTCGGGCTACCCCCGCCGCAGCGCGTCGCGCAGCTCGCGCATCCACGTGCGCACGAAGCTCACTCGCTCCTCGGCCGGCACGTCGGCGGCGACCAGCTCGGCCAAGACTGTGGCGGTGTGGATGTCGAGTTCGTCGTCACCGGATCGGAGGAACTCGACCGCGGCACGCTCCGCCACCGAGGGGTCCGGTCCGGATTCACCGACTGAGGCCACACGCATCAGACGGGTCTCCCAGGCGCGACGCGTTGCCGCTCCTGAGCCTGTCGCAGAGCGCTCGTCGTCACTCATCGTCTTCCCGCACCTCACGTCGGAGCACCAGCGCCACGACTGGTTCGCCGACCAGTTCCGGCAACGGGTCGGGATCGCTGATCGTCCACCCGGCGGCGTCTTCACCGGCGACCGCTCGCGCCGCGTCGATCGGGTGGTCGAACCTGCCGAGATAACTGGGCCGGTTCGACAACGCCTGCACCTCGGTCAGCGCGACGGCCCCGATCTGCGAGTAGGCAGCCTCGTACGCGTCGACCAACACCGGCATGTCTCCTGGGAGCTGGTCGAGGATCCGGCGCAGCTCCGCGACGGTGGAGGGCGGCGGGAGCGCGGTCACGACTTCTCCTTGCCCTCTCGATCCAGCACCGCCACTGCCGTCGCGGCGTGCCGATCGCACAGCGTCGCGATCCTCTCCTTCGCGCCCAGCACCCGCGCCTGCGCCGGCTGCCCGCAGACCTGACAGGTGCGCATCGATGCGCCTTCGGCATCGAAGCAAAGATCCCGAATCGACTGCAACACTGCATCTTCCGCATGATCAACGTGGAGGTGAAGCATCCCCGCGCCGACCCGCACAGTGATCCGCGCCGCGGGGTCCAAAGCGGCGACGTCACGGCGCAGCTGGCGGTACAGCGGCTGCCAGCCCGACGCCGCGGCGATGCGCGTCCAGATGGTCGGCTCGGTTCCCATCACCGCACCCGCTCGATCGCGGCAATGACGCCCGACTCGACCTCGGTGCCATCGGCGAGCCGCAGCCGCCACGTGCGCATCACCGAGGGCAGAGCTAGCACCTCGAAGCCGCGGTGGCACTCGCCGCCCACGACAGTCACCTCGCCGTGGTCCATGTCCCAAATGCTCTCTGGCGCGTCGCCGTAGCAGCCGACGCGCCACACTCCGGTGGCGTCAGCCGCGAGGTCGTTGACCAGCTCGCCGACCGGGCTGTAGCCCTTCCCTTCGGCGGTGGCACATGCCTCGCACAGGGTTCTGTACCAACCACTCTCCGTGACGAACCGTGAGCCCGGACCGCCACACAGCTCGCATGTCGCCTCGCACTGCTCCTCGGCGGCGTCGACCAGAGCGTCCATCCGCCTCCGGTCCGCCTCAGTGATCGACTCGGAGGTGCCGAAGTAGTAGCGCAAGCCCGCATACTTCTCCTTGCACTGATGCACCTCGTACTCCGGGTCGATCTCGGCGAGCGCCTCGTCGAGCTGGATCACGATCGGGTACCAGCCCCTACTGCAGCTGATCCACCGGCCCCATCCGTCAGGGATGCGGCGCATGATCCGGCGCAGGCCTTCTTCGTGCTCGCCGGCGTCGTCGGGGATGTGCAACTTGTCGCGCAGGGCCTCGAGGTTCAGCTGCGTACTCGCCTGCCTCGCCGCGGCGAGGGCGGCCTCGGCTGTCTCCTTGTCGGCGCCCTCGACCACCGCATGCGCCAGGTCGTCGATCGCGGAGCGGGAGGCCGCGAGACGTGCCTTCTCCTCGGCCGTCATCTCCAAGTCTTCGTCGCTGCTCATGCCCCGATCATGGACGCCGACACTGACACCGCGCGACGGAATATCCCGATGCACGCCGTGGTGCATGTGCAACAGAACCGGCAACACCGCTGAGACCTGCGGCGGCTCCTAGGCGCGATGCAGGATCGCCGAACTAGTCTGCGCTCCTTGGTGTTCCACCTCTCCTCTGTCGGTTCAACATGGCAGTCTTCTCGGGATGAGCAACGCCACCACTACCCGACCCGTGATCCGTGCGACCACCCGAGACATCGCCCGGCTCGCCGAGTTCCTGTCCTTGCTCTTCGACGCCCCGGTGACGATCACCTCCGCCTGCGACGAGGTGTCCGCGCCGGCGGAGCGGCACCTGGTGATGATCGTGTCGGAGACGGCCGCGTGATCACCGAGATGCAGCTCCAGTCGAACGACGCCGAGAGCACCACGCGTTTCTGGTCGGCGATCTTCAACGTGCCGGCGCAGGACCTGGGCGACGGTCGCTGGCGCATCACCTCGGCCAACGGC
Source organism: Mycolicibacterium peregrinum (assembly GCF_002102345.1). Lineage (GTDB taxonomy): Bacteria > Actinomycetota > Actinomycetes > Mycobacteriales > Mycobacteriaceae > Mycobacterium > Mycobacterium peregrinum. The sequence goes on along the minus strand of NZ_LQPP01000025.1, from coordinate 121,838 downwards.
CCCGGCGTGGTGGTGTCCACGGCGCGGGTGGTCGAGACCATCTCCCGGTACGCCGACCTCACCGTCGCCGTGGACTCCGGCGCGGCGGATCGGTTGCGGGAGAGCGGGTTCGAGGTGTCCAAGGACGGGTCGCAGGCCGTGGACGTGAACGGCTGCGACAACACGGTGTTCCTGGTGCAGCCGTAGTCACAGCCCCAGTACGGTGACCGCGTTCCCGATCAGCGGCGCCGACTCGCGCACGTAGCGGGTGACCATCGCCGGGGTTCGGTGACCGGTCTGTCTCATGATGCTGTGGTGATCGGCCCCGGCCCGCGCGGCCTGCGTCACGAACCCGGCCCGTAGCGAGTGCCCGCCGAATCGCTCGACGGCTTCCGGCTCGAAGCCTGCCCGCAGCGCACGCCGTCGAATCACCGCGTGGATACCGGCACCCGACAACGGACCCTCCGACAGCACCCCGTTGCGACATGACCGGAACACGGGCGAGCGGCGGGCGATCTTCGGTGCGCGTGAACGGCACACGTGCCGGCTCCCGAACTCGGGGGCGTCGGCGATCAGTCGGATCACCGCATCCTTGCCGCCGTCGTCGTACTCGGAAACCACTGCGGCCCAACGGACGAACGCGCACGGCGGGCAGCGCAGCGGATCTTTCGTTCTTGGCAGCGGGTACACCCCACCCTCGCCCATCTGATCAGTTTTACTCTTGCGCAGATGTACGTGGACGCCATCCGCGGGGTGGAGCTCGACATCAGCTCCCGTGAGTCCGCTGAGCTCGCTGCGGCGGAACGCACCGGCGAACCCCATCAGCAGCAGCGCCGAGTCACGTCGCTCGCACACCTGCGACGCCCAGCCCGTTGCCTGCTCTCGCGCAGCGGTCACGAGGAGCACCACGTCATCAGTGAGCAGAGGGGTGCGTGGCATGCGCGGCCGGTCACCACGCGCCGCGTACTGCCTCCGGATCCCAGACATCGTCTGACGCACCAGTTCATGCGCCGCCGGGTTCGGGTCCACGCCCGCGCGGCGGTGACGGTCGAAGATCGCCGCGCACCACTTCCCGAAGCTCGTCGTGGAGTACGCCCGCTCGCCGTCGGGGTTGATTGTCTCCGCGGCGTCGACCAAGTACGCGGCCACCGTCGCGGGGTGCGCCGGCAACGCCTGGTGACCGTGGATGCGGCACCAGCCCTCGAACCGTCGCCAGGCCGAGGCGTACGCCCTTCTCGTCCCCTCCGACTGTGAATCGATCGTGGCCAGCCTGATCCGCTCCACGACATCAGAGGCGAGGTCCGGCGGCTGCGCACCGGCAGTGACTGCGGGAAGGATCATGCCGCGGAAGGTAGGCCCGACACCCCCGCGGCGGCGGTGCGCGGCGCGGGTATGGACACCCCGGATCAGCCCCCTTGACCACCGAGAATGCACAGGCTTCCCAGCCTGTTTCCCCAGCTCACCGCGTCGCCATGTGCGGGAATGACATTTCCCGTAACCTCGCGCGCATCCATCGCGAGTGACTGTGCGGGGGCTGGTGGAGAGGAGGATTCGGGCTGGGGAAACAGGGGCGTGAACGGGTTCAGCGACGGATGGGGCCTCAATTCTCGTCGGTTGCGCAGCACGGGTTGAGCTGGGGATTCGGGGGCGGAGATGCCAGAAACCAGTCGCTCCGTGTCGTAGCTCCGTGGCAAGCTCGCGCACATGACCGAGTCCGCGCCCGTCGAGCTGTGCGACTGCCCGCGCCGCGATCACGTGGACAGCGCAGACGGCCACTGCACCCTCCCGTCGATCCGTAGCGAAGAGGCCGGCGACACCGAGGTCGACTACTCCAAGTACACGCAGTGCGGCTGCTGCATGGCGGATTGTCCGGACGTTCACCCGACGCCGACACCCGGGTTCGGCCCGGTCCCCGGCTCACTTGTCATCGCCAAGGAGCACTTCGACACGTTGCCTGAGGAGAAGCAGCGGGAGTTGCGGGAGCAGGAGGCCCGCGGCGAGCTGCGGATCGCTCCGCGGTCGGAGATGCGGCTACCGGGCATCGACTGATGAAGCTGAGCCTGATCGTCCTGTACGTACCGGAGCCGACCCTCGACCGCGCCGCGGCGTTCTACGGCGCGGTCTTCGATGCTGAACCCGTGGCCGAGAAGCATGGCCAGGGACCCGACCACTTCTCGGTCACCGGTGCCGACGGTCTGGTGATGGAGCTGTACCCGGCCACGTCACCGCCGCACACGGCGACGCGGTTGGAGTTCCGCGGCCCGGACATGGACGACGCGGTGCAGCGACTGATGGACCGTGCCTACGCGCTGCCTGAGAAGACGAAGGCCGGCAAGGGCTGGTGGGTGAGCGACCCGATCGGCAACACGGTGATCCTGTTGCCGGAGCCGACGCCGAGCTGAGAGCAGCTACCCGCGCCGCGCACACCATCTTGTCGGCACCGCCGACATGGTGTCCGCATGAACGCGTTGAACCAGACCAAGCCCGCCGCCGAGGACGTGCCCCCGGAGCTGCTGCACGAAGTGCGCGCACTCCTCAACGAGTTCCAGGAGCTCGACCCGTCCGCCGCCGGGTACAGCGAGGCCGTCACCGCGCTGCGGGAGGCTCGGGACGCCATGGCCGCCGCGGTGACCGGCTGCGATCCCGCCTACGTCGCGGCGCGGCGGGAAGGAGCGGCAGCATGACCGGCCCCGTGTACGACGACGAGGACCACCGCGACGACGGTCAGCAGTGGCATGACGAGGACCGCGACCGGGACTGAACGCGAACCCCGCAGCCGATTGGGCTGCGGGGTGTTCTGCTTCTGGTGTCAGCGAACGGCCGAGGGGTCGAGGGCGGTGGTCGACGGTGACGGAGTCGGCTGCCCGGTACCCGTTGCCGTGGACTCCGCGCTCGCGGGTCCGCCCGACGCTGCGGACTTCGGAGCACCCGGCGTACCGGCCGACGGAACTCCACCCGGTGCCGGAGCGCCAGGCGCAGGAGCGGGACCGTTCGGGTTCGGGGTGCTGGCATCGGCCGGCGCCGAGGGTGCAGGGGTGCCACCGGGCACCGCCTGATCCACGCCCGGGGTCTGCCCGCTGACGGGTTGCGTACCCGGTGCGCCGGCCGGGCTCGGATCGGTCAGGTGGAAGTACCCGCCGCGGCTGCCCATGTCCTGCGGCAGCTGGTCCGAGGTCACGACCTTGTACTCGGCCAGGTCGTAGAAGCGCCCGTCGCCGAGGAGCAGATAGCTCTTGTCGCCGGCCACGAGGAGGTCGCCGGGCTTGGCCTGGGCAGGTGCCACCTGGCTGCCGGGGTCCTGGCCGGGGACGGGCGGGGTGAGGCCGGCCATCTTCGCGGCGTCGGCGAGGCTGATCGGGTGCGCGGGATCGGCGTTCGCGAGCAAGGAGGCCAGCTTCGCCGTCTTCGCATCGGGGAACTCGACCTTCTGTCCCTTCACGTCGACCTGCTTGCTCTGCTCGGGCGGTGCGGACTGCCCCTGCGCGGCGGGTGCGGCCGGGTTCGCGGCGGTAGCGGCGGAGGGCTGCGCCGGGACCGTGGTCGCGCCGCCCGGCTTCTTCGTGGCGGTCAGCTTCGACTCCGGCTTGGTCTTGCTGTTGTCGGTCTGCGAGGCCGAGAGCGGCGTGGCCTTCTTCTCCTCCTTGTCCTTCCGCGGATCGTCGAGCTTGCGCTCGGACTTGTCGTCGAGCTTCTTGTCGCGGCCCGAGTCGAGCTTCCGGCCCTCACCGGAGTCGAGCGGCTTGTTCGGCGAGGTGCTGAGCGGCGATCCACCGCCCGTACCGAGCGGGGTGCCGCCACCGAGACCGCTGCCGAGGTTCGGCATGCTCGGGGTAGTCGGGGTGCTCGGAACGTTCGCCTTCTGGTTGAGCGCGCGCATCAGGTCGCTGAGGGGGTCGTCGGCCTTCTTCTGCGTCGGCTCGGCCTTGGCCGGCGTCACCGTCGGCGAGGTCGTGGTGACAGGCGTCTGGGCAGCGGGAGCCGGAGTCGTGACCGGCGCCGTCTTCTTCTCGGGGTCGACGCGGCGGTCGCCGGTCGCGACCGCAGCCGTGAGCACAGGGGCGGGATCACCGAACAGCGCCGCGATGTTCTGGTCGGCGGCGATGACTGCGGAGCCGGCCGCGCTCACCGCGGAGGTGAACGAGACGGCAGGTCCCTGATCCGAGAGCTTTCCGTCTGCGACGAGCTGCTCGCGCGCGGAACGGTTGGCGTCGAGCACGGCGGTGTAGGCGCTGCCGGCGCCGTCGGACGCGGCGGTGAGCTGCTGCACGAACGGCTTCACCTGCTCCTTCAACGCGGCCATGGCGTCGAGGTGCGGCTGCAGGCGCGCCTTGTACTCGGTGAAGTAGGCCTCGCCCGCACTCGCCATCACCTTGTCCACCTCCGCGAAGAGGTCGCTGATGCCACCGAGCGCCGCGGTGATCTCCTGCTGCACCTTCTCGTCGTCAAGCCGCAGCGCGGCCGGCGGGCTCTCGTCCCACACCGTTCCCGTGGGGCCGTCCTGGAAGCTGAACACGCACCGCTGCGCCTCTCGCAGCTGTTGGTCGAGCGCGGTGACGCCTCCGACATCGCTCGCCGCGGCCGGGAGGATGAAGGTCGAGCTGCCGTCGGGCTGATCCCATTGCCCGAGCTTCCCGCCGCCGAGGTCGAACGCCTCCCACGCGGCGGCTGCGGCGATGCCCACCCAGCCGATCGGGCCGGGGATCATGCCGACCATGTTCAGCGCAGCTCCGAGGTAGTCGCCGCTCTTCGCGTGCTGGTAGGCCTGCACAGCGCTGTACGCGGCGCCCAGACCAGGGACGAGTCGGGCGGCAGTCTTGAGCGCCCCCTTCGCGCCGAACTTCCCGGCGAGCGTCGCGCTCAGGTCGGCACCGGTCTTGGCCTGCATCTTGAGCAGCGCCGGGAACTTCTTGATCGGGCTCTTCACATAGCCCTCGGGGATCCCGGCGGCACGCCCGAACTTGGCGCCCGCAGAGGTCTTCGGCTTGCCGTCGGCATCGGGCGTGGGATCAGGCTTCTCCGCAGCGTCGGGGGCTGGCTTCGACTCGGCCGGGATCTTGCCGTCGCGGTTCGGCTTCGGCTCGGACTTGTCGCCGTCCGGCTTCTGCTCCGTGTCGGGCTTCGGCTCGGAGCTCGGCTCGGTCTTGGTCTCCGACTTGGGATCGGCGGGGATACCGCTGGCCAGGCTGCCGTACTTGCCGCCGTTGGTCTCGGGCTTCGGGGTCGAGTCAGGGATCGGGGACGCGAAGTCCTTCAGGTTGGGGTGGGTCATGATTCCTTCTCTCTTCTGTCCTGGGGGTCACCGGCGACGCGGCGGTATCACTCGACGGGGCTCTGCGTACGCGCGCACATCGGCCTCGCGTACGTAGACGCGGCCGTCGATCTCCTCGGCGGGCAGATCACCGCGCGCCACCATCAGGCCGACGGCTCGGTGGGTGCACCCGAGGACCTTCGCGGCGGCGTGGCGGGAGATCCACCCGTCGGGCGGCGCGGTCGGCGGCAGCTCGAGAGCGAGGACATCGGCTTCGAGCACCATCACGTGCTTGCCGACCATGTACGCAGGGAGCTTCCCCTCCTGGATCAGGTTGTCGATCCGGCGCCGTGAGACTCCGCGGAGCTGCGCCGCTGCTGGTCGAGTGATGAAGGTGCCGTCGCCGCCGGGTGCGGGACGCCGGATGGTTCCGCTCACGCCGCGGCCTCCCGACGGAGCTCACGCAGACGCGACCGGATGTCCGGGCCGAACACCACGCCTTCGTCGCCGACGATCGTGACGGGCGTCTGCGGGTGCATGCCCGGGCGGAGGCGCTGGTAGATGCCGACGAGCAGGTCTTCGGCTGAGGGATCGTCGCGAACGTCCCGCAGGGTGATGGTCACAGGTTCTCCTTCTCGGGGTTGGGTCAGGCCACCGCACCGCGGGGGCAGATGCGGGGCGGGGCACTCGGGGCGGGAAGCTTGGCGAGGGCCTGACGCCGCTTGCCGGTGACCTTGAACGGGAGCACGTCGGCGCGCAGGTAAGCGGCTCCGAGCGCAGCGGCGAAGGCGGCGTCCGCGCGGTCCTGGGTGTTCTTGTCGCGGGTGGCGTCCGGCCACGCGAGCGCGTACTCGGCGACCATCATGTCCTTGCTCGCGGCTCCGTTCCCGGTGGCGAGCATCTTGATCTGCGACGGGGTGACCTCCAGGACGGGTGCGCCAGCGTTCACCAGCCCCTCTACGACGGCCCACCACAAGAAGCCGCGACGGGAAAGCGACGAGTCCTGAGCGCTCACGGAGAAGCGCAGCCCCTCCACCACCACGAGGGCGGGGTCGCAGGCGATGGCCTGCTGCACGATCCCGTCCACCAGTGCGCGGTGCCGGGCCACGTGTGCGCCGATGTTGTCGCTCTTCGGCGCCGGGGACCGGTGCACTGCCGTGGAGAGCGCTCCGGTCACCAGGTCGAGGGCGGCGATGCCGGCGCCGGTGAGCGAGAGGTCCAGGCCGACGACGGTGCGCCCCGGGGTGGCGGGATCGAGCGCAGCCATCGGCCCGGGCCCGAGTTCACGGTCGAGCATCGCGGTCAGCGCCTGGTCCCCGGCGGCGAGTTCGCGCAGCGTGTCGGGAGTGATCCGCGCCGTGAGGCTCGACAGACCGAACGGCCGACGCCGCGTGATGAACTCAGCGAAGTCACCGTGCTCGACGAGGACACCGTTGGGGGTTCGGTACTCGCGCCAGGCCTCGGACTCCAGCACGAACCGCAGGTAGTCGCGGGCCTTCTCCGTGTCGAACGCGGCGTCTTGTACACCATCGATGAGGCCGAGTACCTGCGCGTCTCTGCTCAGCGCTCCCACGGCTGCTCCCGCAGGGTCGGAGCGAACGCCACGTCGAGCGCCGCGCCGGCACGAGCCTGCGCACGTTGTACTGCGGCTGGGTCGACAGGCGTCGCATCGCGCAGGGCCTCGGCGACCTGCTCGTCGGTGAAGAGGGCGGCGGTCATGGGCGAGTTCTCCTTCGGGTGGTGCCGGCCGCCGCACCGTGAGGACAAGTGCGGCGGCCGGAGCATGGGTGGGGGTCAGGCCGCCGCGTAGTCGGACGCCGCACGGAGGTGGTCAATGACCACGCGGCGGACGGTGGCCTCGTCACCCGAGCCGGACGCGAGAGTCTTCCAACCGCCCCGCTTGGGCAGGGTCAGCAGCTCCCACTCCAGCGTGCAGCCATCCTCGGCTGCGCCCACCGCGACGGCATGGGTGCAGCACTTGAGGGTCGCGTACTGATCGACGAGCGGATAGAACTCGAAACCCGTCACGGCGACGTCGTGGATCGCGATGTCCAGCATCAGCTCGTAGACGCTCTGGTCGGTGTAGGTGGTCATGGTCATGTCGTTCCTTTCGTGGTCGGTCACCAGATGTGGCGACCGGAGCTGATGGGGGTCAGAGATGGGCGCCGGCGACGAGCGCCGCGGCCACGTACCCGAGGCCGACGCGCAGGGCTTCGGCTGCGGGCATCACCGCCTCCCCGTGCCACACCTCCGCCTCCACGACGTCGGGGAGGAGCTCGCCGAGGTAGAAGGCGTCGCCGTGTTCGATCTCGGCGGCGAGCAGCGCCTGCTGCACGGCGGCGTGGAGAGCCGCGGGATCGAGAGTGTCGACGAGTGCGTGTACGAGGCTGCCGACGGCTGCGTCGGCGGGGGTGAGCTTCTCGGCGGTGACGGTCACGGCGTTCTCCTTCGTTGCTGGGCGGGGTGTCCGGCTCAGATTGTTGCCACCGATACTACTGGCCGCACCGATACTGTGCAAGGGTCGATATTACTTCTACCTGCGAATATGTCTCGAAAATTGAGAATGAACGCGGGACCGAAGGCGGGGACCACGCGGCTCACATGGCGCGGGTGAGTGTTTGCTGTTGCTCGCCAGTTGCATCACGATGCCCGTGCTGGCGCAGCGGGGGGCGAGCTGGGAACACAGCTGGCGGACAGGTGTGAAGGGGTGCCGGTGCTACGAGGAGTCGGCCGGCCGGTCTCCGCGTCGACAGGTACTCGACGGGTAGCGCTCGGCGTGGAACCTCTCGGCGGTGCCCACGCAGCAGGGGTGAGCTACCGCTGGGTCTCGGTTCAGCCATTGGGGGTCGCCGTGTCGTACAGCAGTAGTAGACCTAGAAGTACAGACCGACCCCGTTGAGGAGCATCGCTGTGGCTGATTACGACGTGCAGTACGACAAGGATTCCGGCGACTGGAGCGCCAAGCGCGCGGGTGCCGAGCGAGCGGCCGGCCGCTACCCCACGCAGCAAGAGGCCCACGACGCCGCACGCGGCTTCGCCGAACGCAGCGGCGGTGGCGAGGTCCGCGATCACCGCAAGGACAACAACCAGATATGGAACACGGACACCATCGGCAAGAAGGATCCGTATCCGCCGAAGGGCTGAGTTGGTCTCACCGGTACGCCCCGGCTACTCCCGCGTCGATGCGTGCCGGCGCGCCCACTCGGCCGTCTCGGCGACCACATCCGGCCACAGGTCCAGCACGACGAACAGGGTGCAGGTCAGTCGCGAGTACGTCTCCTTCTCGCCGCAGCTGAACTCCTCAAGCGACGTGTCGAAGTCTTCGAGCAACATCCCGGCACGTTCGCCTGCGACCGACCAGGCGTCCGCAACTACGAGTCGGAGGTAGTCCAGTTCCTCCGTCGTCGCGTTCATCCGCGCCGCGACCTTCAGTACCGCGCGGGTGCGGGCGGCGTGCAGCGCGGCCTCGGCCTCGGGGTTCGTCTGCGCCCACGCCAACTGCTCCAGTTGAACCTGGGTGATGTGCCGCTCGGCGGTGAGGATGCGTTGCGCGGTCTCGTTCATGCCCGCAGGTGTACGCGCGGTCGGCGTAGGCGACGGTGCGGGGCGCGGCCCCATGTCGGGCCGCGCGCGGCTTGGGCCGCGCAGCGTCCTCCCAGCTCAGAGTAGGTGCGGCTCGCGCGGCTCGCGCGGCCCTTGCGTCGCACTCTCAGAGTGACTGCCTCCGCGTAGATACATCTATACAACTGACTGAAAAAGGGTGCTTATTTATAGGGACTCTTGGCCTTGCACGCCGTGAGACACACAGAGGGGCGCCCAGGGCCGCGCGGGCCGCGCGGGCCGCACCCCATCTGAACTGGGATTATGTCGAGCCGCGCGAGCCGCGCGCGGCTCCTGATCGAGCCGCGGCCGCGGTCCGATCTCATGCCAGCGTGTACTTACCGGTCGACGGGTCGACGGCGAGCTGGCCGCCCGGACCAGCCATCCGAGGCATGAGCGTCTTCGCGACCGCCCGCTGCGACTTCGAGAACCCGCTGTGAGTGATGTCGCGGAAGCTACCGGTGTGCCCGGGCAGCAAGCACAGCTTGGCGACGACCTTCCTCTGGACCGTCTCCTCCATCTCCGAAGCCGCCGCGAGCTCGGCTGCCTTGGCCGCCGCACGAACCTGTCCAGTCCGCTCCCCGTCCCGGGCGTCGTCGATCTTCGCGTACGCAAGGGCGACGCGGCGGGTCGCAAGCATGGTCGCCGTGCTCGCGGCGAGGACGATGCCCGCCGCGTACCAGTCGTGGTCGGTCGGCTCGCAGCGACCGTTCATCACGGCGATGAGAGCCATGAGCTTGAGCTGGGAGAGGATCTCGTGGCCCTCCAGATCGGCGTCCTCGTCACGCTCAGACACCCAGGCCGGGTCGAGCGCCTGGGCACGGGTCTCATACGCGTGCGCCGTCTCCGCGTTCATCGCGGCCTGCGCTGCTGGTGGACGAGAGATCCAGACCGGGCGCGGACCACCCTCGACGAGCTCACCCGCCTGCGTCGCCGGAGAGTTACCCCACTGCGCCGGCGTGAAGCTCAGGTTGGTGATCGGGTCGCCCGAAGGCGGCCGCACGTGCACCGCCGACCAGATGTACCGCTGGGGCCCGCCGGCGTCACCCGACAGAAACAGCTGCAGTGCCAGGTGCGGCTGGAACCCTGCGATGATGCTCAGCCGGTAGCTGTGCGGATCGAGGTTCGTGCGGCGTTCCAGCTCGCCGGTACCGGTGCCGATCCGGCGGCCCATCCACGCGCTGCGCGTGGTGCTCTCCAGCTTGGATCCCTTCCGGGTCATCTCGGCCAGCTGGTCGCCGCCCTCGTCGACCTCCATGATCACGGTGTCGGTGTAGTGCACCATCTCGTAGCCGGACTTCGGCTTGTCGTCACCCAGCGTGTGAATCTCGGGAATCCCCTCCATCGCGGGCAGATCGGTGGCGTCGTCCGGCTCGGCGTTCTTGTCCGGCTTGCGCCGCTTCATCTCGCCGAAGGCCTTGACCAGTCCCTCGGCGGTGGAGCAGGGCACCTCGCTGCAGTGCTCCGGGGTCGCCACCAGCGCCTCAGCGGTGGTCATGGCCAGCGTCTTGCCATCCCCCTTGCGGCCGATCAGGTTGCTGTAGATGTTGAGCGACACCCCCTCGTGCTTCTCGCCCGGATGCCCGGAGAACGGCACCAGACGCACGTGCGGCGGGATGGTGGCCGCCACGCGCGGCATTACCGCGCCCAGCAGTCCCCAGAAGCCGACGCCACGCGCCCGACCTGCGCGGGAGATGGCATCCATCGCGGGCGAGGCGTACTCACCCATACCCGTGATCTGGCGCTCCAGTTCGTCGAGGTGGTCGAGAAGCGCCTGGCCGACGAGCACCTTCTTTCCCGACTCCGCGGGCGCATGCTCGATACCCACCTCGGCGGTCGCCGTCTGGTCGGGGGTCGTGAGAGGAGTCAGTGCGGCCAATCCGCCGGCCTTCGCCTGTGCCGCACCCGGCGCAGGAGGGACCGTGAACGCCTCAGTCGGGGCGGGAGGAACCGACGCGGCGACGGCGACGTCCGGCAGCGCCGCCACCTCAGCACGCAGCCGGCGCATCACCGCGTCGGGATCGCTCACGTCGAGGTCGTCGAGCACCGCGTCGTAGTCCTTGACCGTCATCCGCCGGCGGAGCGTTTCGAACAGGGCGTCGGCTTCTTCCTCGGCAGCATCGGACTCGGCCTGGTCCCTGTCGAACTCTTCGCGGACAGCGGGATCCTGCATGAAGGCTTCGCGGTTCGCGGCCCGGACCTCGAGCTCGTCCGCCGTGCGGCCGCGGGTAAAGGACTCGGTGTACACGCGGTCCTCTGCCTCGAGCTTCATCAGGTCGTAGAGGCAGTCCGAGTTCTCAGGGATCGCGCGCATGCCACGCAAAGCGCAGCCGAGCTCAACGGCGTCGACGGGCAGGTTCGGCGTGAAGCCGTACTCCGCGCAGAAGTTCGACTCGAACGGCTGCGCCTTGCCCGCGACGCCCTGCGCGCAGCCCTCGACATGGAGGGCCAGCGCTCCGTTGTTCGGGCACACGCAGGCCCCGCCCTCGGCGGGCGCGACGAAGCCCGCGGCGATGTCCTCGGGGAGGAATGGGAACCACGCGCCGAGCGTGGTCGGAGGGGACGGGTTCCAGGGCACGGCGGGCGGGCACGCAGCGATCTCCGCGTCGGCCTCGTCGGCGAGCCGACTGAGCGCAGCGAGCTCCTCCGCCGTGTGCGATCCGGCGGCCACCGCGCCGAGGTAATCCATGCGGGCGGCAGACATCTGCGACGTGTCGTGCGTGAGGTTTGCGAGATTGGCGGGGTATGCCATGATCGATTCGTTCCTTCGTTCTTGGTCGGGCGGGCGAACACAGAGCGAGTCGAGGGTGGAGCCTCGGCTCGTTCGTCGTTTCCGGGGTAGGTCAGGCGGCGTTCGCGGGGGCGGTACCGCCGGCCATGAAGGCCTCCAGGTCGGCCTCGCGGACCCTGTAGTAGCGGCCGCCGATCCGAATCGACGGAAGGTCCTCGCGCTTGAGCATGGCGCGGACCGTGTTGGGGCACACGCCGAGACGCTCGGAGAGCTCTGGCACGCTGAGCATCCTCATCATCAGCTCCTGTCGTTTGTGGTGGTTGTTACTCGATGTAGCTCCAGTTGTAGCAAGCACATTGGACAGCGCCCTGCAATGACGGCGCCGCATCGTGCCTGATCAGACCCCAAATCCGTCTCGATAATCGAGAGTCCGCTGGTCAGCGACGAGGGTGGGACAGAATCCAGAAAGTTGTTCCAACTTTCGCGGAACCGTCTGCAGCGCAACGGTTTCTACTACACCTCGGCACCGGCCCCATGAACGCGGCACGACTTCGGTACCCACCATCACCCGCGCCGCGTACATCACCTCACCGCAGTGCCGTGCCACCGTGCCCGACATGAGCACCGACTACCGCGACGCGATCACCAACCTGCACCGCGGAGTGCACTGCGACGTGAACAGCGCCCGCACCCGGCTACAGGGAGTCATCGAGCTCATGGAACAGGCCAACCTCACCGCTGCGGTGGCCGATCTTCGCGCCGTGGAGCAGCGCCTCGCAGAAGCGGTGCGTCGATGAATCAGGCTCCCGCTCAAGACATTCAGTCGGGGGACGTGACACGGGTCTCGGCGGTTCGTTTGGTCAAGTCTGGGATGATCGAACGCATGAGCAGGACGCGCCTTGGAGCAGCCGCCGCCGGCATCGCCGCCGCGGTGGCGCTCTCCGCGTGCTCGGCGTCGGTCGGCGGCGCACCCGTTGGAGACCCCGCTGCGACGAGTGCGACGGTCGCGGTACCCAGTGGCGAGAGCGCAGCCGACACTGTCTGGTCCGCCATCCCCGAGGTCGAAGCTGCTGCGGCCCCGAAGCGCTCCGTGATCACCCAGACCCTGCCCGACGGTGCGACCGTTACCTGCACGGCGGGTCCGGCCGTCGCCGCCGAAGCTGCCCGAGGTCACCTCGGCTACGTCGCGGCTGCCCACTGCGACAAGGGTCCGGGCACGGTGACCGTGGGCAGCGAGTCCACGGCTCCGTACACGGGCACCATCGCCGGCACATACGGCGCGACCGTGACCTGGGGCGCGTCCAACGCCACCGCCACCGTGGTCGGCGGCCATCGCAAGGTGCGCGGCGTGCTGACCCCCGAGGCCACACGGGGGCTCGCGTTCCATACCCCGGTATGCGTGGACGGTGCGGTGAGCGGCGCGCGGTGCGGCCTTCTCGTTGACGCTGACGGGGAAGGGATCGAAGCCAAGGTCGACACCGTTGCCGGCGACTCCGGATCCCCCATGTTCCTGGTCGGCGAGCGCGGGGTCGTTCTGATCGGACTGGTCGAAGAGAGCGCGACGCCGTACACGCACGCCGCCCACCTCGCCCCCTTGTTCGACAAGCTGGGCGCCGTGGCGCTTGTCGACGAGGCAACCGCGGTCGACACCAAGAGCAACCCCGGCTACTCCCACTCGGTGACCACCGTCCAGTAGTACGTCTCAGACGTGTTTTGCCTGGTAGAGCTGGCAAACTGGTAGGCATGACCGATGACAACGAAGTCGCCATCCACGACCGCAAGGGTTTCCTCGCCGCCCTCGACGCGATCGACGAGCTGCAGTTCGCCCCGTTGGCCGAGAACCTGACCACCATCCCCGGAGCAACGGACGGAAGCGACACAGCCGCGACGGTCGCCAAGATCCTCGCCGACGCACAGACCACCCTCGCCGCGAGCGACAAGGCCATCGCCGGTGCCGTCACCGACCTGCGCGCCGTCTACAAGGAGGTCACGGGATCCGACACCTCCGGTGAGACCCGAGTCCTGGAGGCCTGACCATGGCACCGTCCGGAGAACACCGCCCGGAGAACCTCGGGGCGGCAGCGGTTCACGCCGCTGCCGTCGCGACCAGTAACGCTGCCATCGCCTTGCGCAAGCAGGTGTCGGAGCTGCACACCAACGGCGCCGGCAAGACAGTCGCCACGCGGTGCGAGACGCTGACCGCGCAGGCGGTCGCCGCAGAGAAGCTCGCCGAGACCCTCTCCGTCACAGCGAAGGCGCTGAAGCTGCGCGAGGACGCCGCGGGGGCGTGGAACCGTGATGCGCCGAAGGACTCGGAACTGGAAGCGGCGCGCAAGGCGGTCACCGATGCGAGGAAGAAGCTCGCGGACGCCTCCGCAGCGAGTGGAGATACCAGCGCGGCCTCGACCGAGCTGGAGAACGCCCAGAAGAAACTCGGTGAACTGGTGCGCAAGCGCCGCGAGGCCGATGCCGCCTTCGACAAGGCCGAGGAGAAGGCCGACGCCGAGCTGTCGAAGGTGCGGGCAGTGGAAGTGGCCGGGGGTACTCCCGCTCCTGGCACCGACACCGGTACTCCCGGCACCACCAGCCCGAGCACCGCCCCCTCCACCGGCCCCAGTACCTCCTCGGCGGGCACCCCGGCCAAGGCCACCCCCGGTGCCGGCAAGCCCTCCAGCACCCCGTCCGCGACGCCGGCGACCAAGCCGTCCACACCCACTGAGACCAGTGGCGGCGACGATCTCAGCGGCTTGCTCACCGCACTCGCCTCCCAGCAACAGCAGCAGCCGCAGTCCGCACAGCAGGCCGCGACACCCACCGCGCAGGCAACGCCCGCCGCGGCCACCCCGCAGCAGACCCAGCCGGAGAAGAACAAGGACACCGCGCAGGACAAGGTGAACCCCTGGGACAGGATCGTCGGCAGCGACGGCATCCTCGACACCGGCGACCTCGCCGGCATCATCGGCACACCGCTCACCCTCGGCGGCGGCAGCGCACCGACGCACGCCACCCCCGCGGCGACCGTCACCCCGTCCTCCCCTGCGACGCCCGCACCGTCTGCGACCGGTCTCAGCGCCGGTACGGTCACTCAGCCCGTGACGAGCGGAACGTCGGCACAGGGACTGAACACGGCGACGGACGTTTCCGGTCGCCCCGGCGAGCAGCAGCGCGGCCCCTTCTCCGTGGGCCCGGAGACCAAGACCAGCGGTGCCACGGGTACCGGTACCAGCGCCACGTCGCCTGCTCATGCCTCGGGTACTCGCTCCATGGGCGGCGGCATGCCCATGGTTCCGATGGGCGCGATGGGTGGCCCCGGCGGTGGTGGCGCGGGCAAGGAGAAGGAACAGGTGACCCTGGCCAGCGGCAGCGCCGAGTCCGACCTACTGCACGGTCGACACACCGCCGCGGAAGCGGTGCCCGGCGGCACCATCGCGCAAAAGGACCACCCGCGTCGCCGGCCACCGGAGTCGGACGCCGCGTAGCGACACGCGAACCGCTAAGGCCGCTCCACAACGTCGTCGCCGTCCAGCCACTCCACCTCGCCCCGGCCGAGGCCGGCGGCGATGGCGGTGGCGGTCTCCCGCCAGGCAGTCAGCTCCTGCTGTGGATCCGCCGCGGCCGCGATGTCACGCGCGCATGCGGCGCGATCCTCCGGCGACAACGCGAGCATCCAACTCTCGGGGTCTTCGGCGGACATGACCGCCACGGTAGCGCTGCTCGCCGCGGGCTGGGAGCAGGTGTCGGCGATGCATGTTCGGGTGCATTACCGGTTGCAGGGCACCGGGTGGAACCGACCGCGAGGCCGGTGCGTCTAACCCGACATGGACGAGTACTCGGAAGACCTGCGCGGGCCGCGGACACCAGCCGCCGTGGAGGCGTACCTGGAGTCGGAGCGGTCGTGGTGGCGGATGCTGCGCGGGACCGGCGCCATTAGCGAGGGGCAGGCGCGAGCGGAGCTGAGGCGGTGGACCGAGAGCGGATGAGACCGCACCGACGAGTTACCAGCATGAAGGACGGGCGACGCGAAGAACCTCGTGGACTGGTACCGCCCGCACATCCAGGCACCTACTCGAGCGTGGCCCCGGCGGCGGCGGCCTTCGCGGCTGCATATGACGGGAACCGGCCTACTTCCTCGACCACTTCCTCGTCCAAGATCACGGTTAGCGTCACAAAGTCGGCCGCATGCTCCGGTACCTCGGAAGGCCAGATCTCGTAGACCACTCCGTCGCCAGAGGTGGCAGCGAGACCATGGACGGTCAGCGGCGTACCCGCGGGTCCGCTGTATTGCTTGGACACAAACATCCAGAAGAGCTCTGCCATGGAGTCCTCCTGCGGTTCTAGACCTCTTGTAGGTCTAGCTTTCCCTACCTCTTCGCGTCCTGAACGCTGCGGTGGCACAGACGGGGCTGGAAACCTCGCATCGACAGCTTCGTTCCCGCTCTACTCAACGGGCTCGGACAGGCTATCCACGATCTTCATCGTCTCCACCGCGACGGTGGTGACCTTGGCGATGAGGTCGACGACGTAGCGGGGGTTGTCGTGTTCGCTGCACCAGTCGTTCGGGTCGTTGACGATCCCAGAAGCCGAGTCGGTCTTCACCAGGTACCGGTCGATGATCCAGGCGAGCGCCGAACGCGATCCGATCATGTACCGGTCCGCGGCCTCAGGGATACCCGCGATGGTGACCTTCGGGCTGTAGATCAACTTCGTGACGTCGTCGACGTTCTTTCCGGTGGCCGGATCCTTCTTCTTCGCCCACTTCATCTTCTTGTCCGTGACGCGCCACGTGTCGGGGTTGTCGGGATCGGCGCCCGGCTTGAGCTGCACATCGATCGGGTACGGCTCGACGCTCTCGTAGTCGACGTGAAGTTCGGACAGGGCGCGGCCGGCCGCGGCGAGCTGCTCGAACCGTTCCTGGGACTCCGGGGTCGGGATGTGCGGGAGCATCCTCTTCAAGTCCGCGGCGTAAGTCTCGCGGTAGTTGGGGTCGTGGAGCAGCCCGTACACGTAGAAGAAGATGTCGTCCTTGGTGATCTGATTCCCGATCGCCGCCTGGTGCAACACCAGGACCTCGTCAGTGATGTTGTCGATGCGCCGGTATCCGTACTCGTCGGGCTCCCCGGCGCCGGTTACGAGGTCCAGCGCACCATCGGCGTCTGCGGACGCGTACGTCCACCGTGGGAAGAACTGCCCACCGCTGCCGGCCCCAGTGACGTGAAGATCGGGAAGGCCGTTGATCATGACCGCTGAGAAGGGGACGGCCGATCCGTTACCAACCTGGTAGATGCCCACGTTCTCGTGATGCGGTGTGGGGAACATGGTGTCCAACTCACCACGTCGGTGACAGAGCAACGGTCCGAAGTAGACGTGCTCTGTTGTGAAGGGGCGATAGGAACCGATCCGGTATGCCTCCGAGTCGTGCTTTGCGTGGGTTGCACGGCTGAGGTGCTGCTTAAGACTCGCCGACCACTTGATGCGGGTCTCGTCGGCTGCACCAGGAGTTGCCACCAAGTACGAGGTCACGTCTGTTTCACTTGGCCTAGCGACATCCTTGGCGCGGACGAATTCACCGAACGGGCGGATCTGCTCGTTGTAGTTGTCGATGAGGCGCTGGACGTTGGCGCGGAGCTTGTCGCCCGAGAAGTTGTAGACCCATGCGTCACGACTCGTCTCCAGACCACGTGAGTAGTTCCTGAAGACTGCCACGCCACCGCTCTTGTCGCCGATCACGGGCCACTCGGCGAACTCCTCGCTGCGCTGGCTGACCCAGTCGCCATGCTCGTTCGGCGTGATCGTTAGCCACTCGACAGATTCGAGATCACCTCCCGCGACGATCTCCAGCTTCCGCTCGCGGGGCAGGTAATCGCCGATGTCCCGGTACTGGACCTCGCACGGTCCGGTGCTGGCGGGGTTCTTCACGCCGATGAGGATCGCGACGGTGTTACGGCTGCCGGAGCCGAACACCTTGCCGCCTTCCTTCCGGGACAACTCGCCGGATGTGCGCTGGTTCCCGCGCAAGTTGTAGACGTAGATCCGGCTGTACTCGTCGGCGAGGGAGAGGCGGATTCCGTCGGCGGTGTTCCCGTCGATCCAGCCACCGTTCGATACGAACGCGACGACCCCGTGGTCACCGACGCGGTCGGTGGCCCAGCGGAACGCCCGTAGGTAGCTGTCGTAGAGGCTGTTCTTGTTCGTCGCCGTGGAGCGCTTGGCGTAGGTGTCGGCGATCCGCTTGTCCAGCGTCGGGTACTTGAGGTTCGCGTTGAGGTCGTTCGCTGAGTCCTGCCCCGACGAGTAGGGCGGGTTCCCAACGATGATGTGGATCGGGGCGGCGCGCTGCTTGACGATCCGCGTGTTGTTCTGCGGGAACATCTCCGTGTCCATCGAGTCGTCGTCCTCGGTCATCTGGAACGTGTCCGTCAGGACGATTCCCTCGAACGGGCTGTACTCCGTCTTCGTCAGCGCGTGGTAGGTGGTCTCGATGTTCACCGCGGCGATATAGTAGGCCAGCAGCATGATCTCGTTGGCATGCAGCTCGCCGGCGTACTTGCGGGCCAGATCCCCCGAGCGCACCAAGCCCGACTGCAGCAGCCGAGTCATGAACGTCCCGGTACCGGTGAACGGGTCGAGAACGTGGACTCCCTCGTCCGTGAGCCCGCGACCGAATGCCTCGCGCGAGGCATGGTCGGCGGCACGGAGGATGAAGTCGACGATCTCGACCGGCGTGTACACGATGCCCAGCGCCTCTGCCTGCTTCGCGAAGCCGACCTTGAAGAACTTCTCGTAGAGCTCGGCGATGACCTGCTGCTTGCCGTCGGCGGTAGTGACCTCCGATGCCCGGACCCGTACCGAGTCGTAGAAGCCTTCTAGGTGCTCGGTCTCGGCTTCGAGTCCGGCACCGCCGAGTTGGTCCACCATCGCCTGCATCGTCAACGACACAGGGTTGTGCGCAGCGAACTCGTGGCCCGCGAACAACGCGTCGAAGACCGGGGCCGTGATGAGGTGCTGTGCGAGCATCGAGATGGCGTCGTCGCGGGTGATCGAGTCGTTCAGGTTGTCTTGCAGGCCCTTGTGGAACTTGCCGAACGCGGCGGCCACCGCCGGGTCCGCGCCGTCGATCAGAATCTTGATCCGAGTAGTCAGGGCCGCGGCGATGTCCGCGACGTCCTTCGCCCAGTCCTCCCAGTAGGTGCGGGTGCCGACCTTGTCGACGATGCGGGTGTAGATCGCCTCCTGCCACTCGGAGAGGGAGAACAGCGCCATCTGCTGCGCGAGACCGCCGCCGGCACCGTCGCCGTCGGCGACACCCGCGGCGGGGTCCGTGGTGTCGGTGCCGCTCCCGGAGGTGGAGGTCGATCCCTCGCCGAACGTCTCAGACTCGTCGGTGGTGGGCCCGACGTGACCGCCGAGCAGGTGATCCGAGCCCTTCCCGGTGTCCACGCCGGGGTTCGCGGTGTTGAGGGCGATGGAGTTGACCATCGCGTTGAACCGGTCGTCGTGGGCGCGAAGGGCGTTGAGCACCTGCCACACCACCTTGAACCGGCGGTTGTCACCGAGGGCTTGCGACGGTGAGATCCCAGCGGGGACGGCGACGGGCAGGATGATGTAGCCGTAGTCCTTCCCCGGGGCCTTGCGCATCACGCGACCGACGGACTGCACCACGTCGACGACACTGTTGCGCGGGTGCAGGAACATCACTGCGTCGAGCGCCGGCACGTCCACGCCCTCGGACAGACAGCGTGCGTTGGACAGGATTCGGCACTCGTTCTCTGGCAGAGGCGCCTTGAGCCACTGCAGCTCGCGGTTGCGTTCGAGGGCGTTATAGGTGCCGTCGACGTGGTGGACCTGCACCGCGAGGTCCAGGTTCGTCTCGTTGATCGCCACACCATCGTCCAAGCTGTCGGTGAGCATCTCCCGGTACGCCTCGACAACCTTCGGGAACAGCTCGGCTACCTGCTTCGACGCGGCGATGTCCTTCGCGAAAGCGACCGCCCGCCGCATTGGTGCCTCGCCGGGCGCGAAGCCCTGACCGTCGGGGGTCTTGCCGGCGCGCTTGGCCAGACCGTTCCAGCAGCCCACGATCTTCGTCGCGTCGTCCAGTCGCAGTTCACCCTCCCCACCGGCCAGCTGACCCTGCAGCGGAGCGGCGACCATCTCCTCGTCCACGGTGAGGACAAGAACCTTGTAGTCGGTCAGCAGGCCACGCTCGACAGCCTCGCCGAACGACAGCCGGTGAAATTCGGGGCCGTACTTGGACTCGTCGTCCATCGACGTGATCTCGGCCGAGTGCTCGTCGGCCTTCGCCTTGACGGCCTGGTCGAAGATCCGAGGCGTCGCGGTCATGTACAGGCGCCGGGTCGCGTGAAGGTAGTCCTCGTCGTGGACCTTGACGAAGTTCGACTCGTCCGCATCCTCCAGCGTCACGCCCGTGGTGCGGTGCGCCTCGTCGCAGATCGCCATGTCGAACGGGGCCACGCCGAGCTTCTGCGCGTCCGCGACAACCGGCAGGGACTGGTAGGTGGTGAACACCACGGTCAGTCCCTTGGCACGCTTGCGGTGCTCCATCTCGTCGGCCAGCTTCGCCGCGTTCGTGGTGACCGGGATCGCCACGTCATAGACGTTGATGTCCTCCGCCGCGCGGGAGACTCTCGTGTCCGAGCAGACCGCGAAGGCCCGCAGATTCAGCTGCGTCTGCGCGGTCCACTCGCGCAGCGTCTGCGACAGCAGCGAGATCGACGGCACCGCGAACAGGATCCGGGCACTGCCGCCGTTCTCCGCGGCGGCGCGTTCGGCGATCTTCAGCGCGGTGAAGGTCTTGCCAGTGCCGCAGGCCATGATCAGCTTCCCGCGATCGTTGCCCTTGGCGAACCCGTCGAAGACCTTGTCGATCGCGGTGGCCTGGTGCTGGCGCGGCTCGTGGCGGGTCGCCTCCGACACGTCGATCTGCAGGTCGCCGTCCACCATCGAGACGTCCCAGTCGATCGGCGAGTCCGCGATCTCGGCCAGGCCGATCCGTTGCACCGGGATCGTCTGTCCCTCGAGTGCATCCTCGGCGTTCTTCCCCCACTTGTCCGTGGTGGAGATGATGATGCGGTTGGTGAACGGGTTCTTGCCTGACGCGGTGAAGAACGAGTCGATGTCCTCCTTGCGAAGCGTGTGCGTCGGCTCGTAGAACTTGCACTGGATCGCCGTGAGGTTGCCCGAGTCGCGTTCGCGGGCGACGAGATCGATGCCGGTGTCGGGCTTCCCGTCGCGTCCCGGCCAGTCGATCCAGCGCCACACCGCGTCGTACTGCTGCGACAGCAGCGGGTCGAGCTCGAAGTAGCGGATCATCAGCTTCTCGAACTTGGTGCCCCGCTCGGAGTTCGACGGCGCCTTGCGGAAAGCCTCCATGACCTCGTGGATCGATCCCATGTTGTGTGCCCCCTCCGGCTTCGACGCGTGCGTCAGATGAGCCTAAGCGGAGGCCACGACAAGTCGGTTGCTGGCCCGTGAGCGTGTTATGGCGCACGAAGAGGTTCAGCGGATGCTGCGAGGATCCTCAACGATCAACATCGGCGGACACCCGTGTCCGTCGGGATCCGGGGCGAAGCCGTGCCGGCAGACCAGGCAGCGGATATTCAGACGAACCGGCCCCGTTCCAACGTGAGAACCTCGATCGGAATCGTGCCGCGGTACAGCCTCACCGAGCAATTGTCGACGGTAACGAAGTGGATTGATTCCCAGGTGATGCCAGCGTCCTTCAACGCCTTCCTGTGGGACTTCCACTCTTCCCGCAGCGGCTTCCTCTCGCCTGGCCCGAACCTGTGATCCGTCAAGACGAGCAGCCGCACCCGCTTCGGATACAGCGCAGTCCCCTCGACCACTTCGAGTCGCAACTGTTCGACATCGTCGCACCAGACCTGCGACTTCTTGGCCTTTGCGATGAACTTGCGCAGGGCGTCGAACACGGGGCCGGCCAGCGCGTCGTGAACCGCCGGGCGGGCTAGTTTGCTGGCCAGGCGCTGCCCGAGGATCAGCTCATCCTCGATCGAGGCAAACCCTTCGATGGGCTCCACCGCCGCGAGCAGCCCCTTGCTCACCGAGACCATGGCACGCAAGTCCACAGCCCACTGCGCCCCCTCGACCGGCGGCTTACTGAGCCAGACGTACTCGGAGACTAGTCGGTCCTTGACCTGCTGAATCTTCTCCGGTGGGAAGCTGGAGATGTCGCGTACAGGGCATACCTGCACCAGCGGATGCCGCCGCGCCGGACCGCCCGCGATGTCGCACGTCTGCGAGACCACCGCCGCGTACCCGGTGTCGCTTAGCGGAGCGGAACGCGCACGCGCCTCACCCACCGCCCCACCGGCAGACGGTTCACCTGTTACAGGGTCGTCCACCCACGCCGGGACGATCCACGCGCCGCGATCCATCTTGATGAGGTGCCCCTGCCTCCACCGCTCCATCGCGGCGAGCGTCTCAGGAGGCCATGACTCCGGCAGGAGCCGATCGATCGTCACCGGGCGAACCCGTCCTCGACATCCTCGGTCACCAACGGCTCCGAGCCACGGATGATCGGTGTATCGACGTCCGCGGCGATGCCCTCGTAGACCGAGGTGCCGATCTCGCGTCGGGGGAACGGCGCCCGGTCCACAGCCATGTCCACGAGCTCGTCGAACCTGCCGTCGAGCAGGGCGCTGATGCGCTTCTTATCGCCGCGCAGCCACCTGCTCAGCGGTTGATCCAGCGTCTCGCGCAGGTCGTCGACGGCGTCCGCCAGCTCCCACAACCGCCCCAGGCTGGCGACGCGAGGCCGAGTTCCAGCGGGTTTGTCCGACCAGGAGTGGAAGGTGCGCTTGCTGATGCCGGTCGCCTTGAACATCTCCTTCTGAGTGAGGCCCAGCTCGGCGCGGAGACGCTCGAACGCGTCGACGACATCGGCGGTCTCGTCGACCCTGCTGCCGGTCTCGGTGTCCACCACCGTGTCGATGAAGGTGTACGGGGCCGTCAACCACAGCGCCGAGCCAGAGAGGTTCAACTGACCGTCAAGGCCCTTGAACACCTCGACGCGGATCTGATCCCAGGCGCAGGGATCGAGCGCGCCGGAGAAGTGCGCAACCGCGTCCCGCAGTCCCGATGACGAACTGATCTCCACAAACGTGCTGAACCAGAGGGCGGACTCGCAGGGCACCGGATGCCGATCGCGTCGCTCACGCACCTGGGACGGTGACCGGAGCACGCGGGATCCGGTCGGCTGTTGCTGCATGATCGTCATTCCTCGCCTCCCGCCCGGAGCTCCTTCAGGTAGGTGTCGGTGACCGACGACTGGAAGATCGACAGCGCCGTGCGGTTCAGTCGCTCGGCGGACATGACGACCTGTCCTGGGTCGAATGTGAACGAAGAGTGGCGGAACACGTCGGTGTCGAGCAGGTACTGCACGCACTTGCCGGAGTCGTCACGGACCGGGCCGTGACGCAGCAACGCGCCGTGGTGGTCGTCGATGCGGATCTCCACCTGCTGCTGGGCACCCTGGACCTTGGCACCGAAGTCGGGATTCAGTACCGGACCCAGCAGGGTGTCATGGATCCGGCCGTGCCACGCCGCGGCGGAGTCGAACCCGCTGTCGTGGAAGCGGTCGACGTAACGCAGACCGATCCGATGTACGAGCGACGGCTTGACCAGCCGGGCGAGGGACTCGACGAGGACGGCCAACGGAGGCTTCACGCTGGTGCTCCAGCGCTCGTAGCGATTGATCTGCATGATCAGGATGTCGGGCATGAGGGTGATGAGCGTGCCGTTCGCCGACGCGATCTGCCACCCGTGCGACTCAGCGGCGACCTGAGAGACGCCGTTGGCCCCGAAGTCGATGCGCATCTGCTGCTGGACTGTGGGCTGGATGTTCGGGTATTCGACGCCGGTGTTCTCCACGAGTTCGTCGCGGAAGGCCGCCGCGGTCTCCGGAGAGATCTCAGAGGTGGACGAGGTGTAACGGATCTCGATCACCGCGACCTCGAGCGGAGCGTTACCGAGCAGCGTCGGATCAGCCGACGGCAGATCCCCCAGAGGAATGTCCTCGGCTGGGTACGGAGCGTGTGGGTCGATGGTCATAGCATCCTGTCCATAGAGATGCACCTTAGATGCACCTACCGTCAAGTGTAGGCGTTATGACCTGAGAATCAGCGGTGGGAGAGCTAGTTCATAGTGGGGCCGCACAACCCGCCGGGTGCACAATCGCACCGTGCCCCGCCGAGCACGGGATCGATCACGTTCGCTCGCCGCGGTGCGGTAGCAGCGAATCCCGGAGCCGCTGGTCGACCTCATCCAGCAGCTCGCTCTCGCTCAGACCCTCCAGCTCGTCGGCGTAGATGAGGCCGGCGTCGAGCACGCTGCCGTCGGCGTACTCGAGGTAGACCAGCAAGTCTCCGTCGAGCTCGTCCAGCGTGTACGTGGCGCCGGCGTACTGCGGGTCGTCGCTGGCGACCCGGTACATGGTCTGCCGCGGCGCCTCAGTCATGCCAACAGTGTCCACGGCGATGCCGTTGTGCTGCGGCCATCACCGCAAGCGGAGCGGTTCATCGCCTTGTTTTCACCGACCGCACGAGCGCCTGCGCCGACGTCAGATCGTCACCGCTGTCGACGTACACGGCCAACTGCACGTGGCCGGCGGCGCTCACCGCGAAGCCGTAGAGCGCCGGCAGCCTCCCGTCTCCCGCGCCTTCGGCGAGTCGGTACGTCAAGTAGTGCACACCGTCTTCCGACCACTCCGCGTGATCGAACCCGTGCGGTGAGACATGACCCCGAACCTGCTGCAGTCGCTCGGCGGAGGTGTCGCTGCGGGGGTTGCCCCACGGGCTGAGCATCGCCGTCAGACCTGGCCGCCAGAACACCGCCCGCGACGACCCTGCGTCCTGGTCGATGCGGAAGTTCATCGGTTCGGGCACCGTGAGCACCCAGTCCGCGGTGAGCTCGTGGTAGCCGTTCACGACCGGGAACTGCGGGTTGAGCGCGGGCGGTGCCGGCTCATCCGGCTCGCGCGGCGCGCCCTCGGGATCTTCGACGAACGCGTCGCCGTGTCGGATGAATGCAGCCCCCGGCGGGGCCTGCAGGTACGGTACGACAGAGCGGTCGTAGTTGGCGATCACGTTGAGCGACACCAGGTTCAGATGACCAGGGTCGGCAAGGTACTCCGGCGTCTCGTCCCCGGCGGTGAACACCCATCCCGAACCGTCGCGGTACATGTAGCCCACCGGGCATCCGTCCACCAGGACTCGGTCGGTTGCGAGGCAGCCGTCCTCAGGAGCGATCCCCGGCACAATGTTCTCGGCTGACAACCGGAACCTCTTGTTCGCCACGAACGGCACAGTACCGGGATGGCGGCGGAGAAGCGTCCGTCGCGCCGTCGAGCTCAACCACGAGCTCCGTGGAGAAACTCGTGGTGACTACTGCCCCTGTGCCTTCTGCTCGAGCAGCGCGATCAGATCCTCGGGGAAACCGGCGACCAGCTTCGCCGACTTGAGCGGGGAGCTGTCGTTCTCGCTGCGGTTGGGATCGGCGCCGTGGTCAAGCAGGAGTCGGACCATCGACCCGTCGGGGCAGGTTCGACGCCGCTTGCGCACCGCCACCCACAAAGGCGTGTTGCCCCACACGTTGATGGGATCGATGTCCGCGCCGGCATCCAGGAGAGCCTTGGCGAACTCGACGTTGCCCCGGTCGGCCGCGATGTGCAGCGGCGTCATGTCTTCTGGACCGGGGGTGTTGATGTCGGTGCCTTCAGCGAGCTCGACGCCGAACGCTGCCGCGTCGTTGTCCATCACCGCTCGGTGGATCGGCTTGATGGGGTCGATCTTCGGCGGGCGACCACTACGAGCCATGCGGGTGTGCCTCCGTAACTGGGATGGGCATGGTTGGTGCTTCAGCGTTCACGGTAACGACCGCGGTGAGGAATGCCTCGTGCACGGCGTCCGACAACGCGGTGACATCGTCGCGCAGACGGGCGCGTGAGTCTGCGCTGACGAATAGACCGTGCAGGGCCAACCAGGATCCTCCGGGCGTTCTGCCGTCCACGACGTAGGTGCTGTACTGCGCCCACATGCGGCGCCCGGCCGCGGTGAAGTAGCCGGTACTGCGCACCGCGCACACCTTCTGCCCTGCCGGCGCCGTCAACATATGCGTCGTGAGCGACTCACCGCCCAAGCCGCGCAGGGTGCAGTCGTTGTTCTCGGACACGACGCTGCACGGCGGCGCACCGGTGAACCGGTAGACGCTGATGGTCTCGCATCCGTCCCAACCACCGTCGTCACGTGCACCGGCGACTGCGGTCCTCGTAGGTTGAACAAAGCCCGTATCGAGGTGAACGACCTTCCAGCCATCCGGAACGACGCTCTGCTGCAACCACTCCGGTGTCTCGCGTGGCGGCACCAGGTTGAGGTCCGTGACGTGGGGGGCGACGGCGTCGACAACCGAATCCACCGAGGGCAGTCGGCGGCGGGAGTCGGGGGACTTCTGTGATTCGGTCATCAGCCGAACGGGTGGGCTAGGGTGCTGCCGACCTTGCCGAGGATCGCGAGGAACGCGCCGACACCGGCCACGAATCCGCCTGCCTTTCCAGCCTCTTCGGGTGTGATGTTCACGTCGGGCATGTGCACCGAAATGTCCGGCGGGGACCAGCCGGGAGACGGAGCTGCAGGCGCGGGCGCAGGTGGAGCGTCGACGTTGACGCCGATCGGACCGCCCAAGGGGTTGTGCGTGTACTCCCCGCCGCCGCCCGCGCCGGTTAGCCACGGCGGGAGCGGAGGTGTCGGTGCGACAGGAGGTAGCCCCGGCCCTGGTGAGTGGTTGCCGTCGAAGGGCGGCAGCGCGACCGGCGGATGGTCCAGCACATTAGGCAGGTTCGGCGGGAGCGAGATGACCGGCGCCGACGTGCCACCTGCTCCACCACTAGCGCCTTCCACCAGCCGATCCGGCGTCCAGGCTGGGTTTCTGGTGTAGGGGCTGTGGTCCTCGTTGGCGTGTCCGGAATTCTCGGCGGGCGTCTCCACCCTGAAATGCTCGGAGTGGTTGACGAAGTCGTTGAGTTCCTGCTGCGTCCAACCCTCTTCAGCGGCCTGCTGCAGGATCCGCCAGTTCTCGGAGCCGAACTGATGGCCGAGATGGAACCCTCCACGCTCGGGGACGGTCATCGAGTTCGGCGTCCCCTCCGGGACGCGTTTTCCTGTCGTCTCGTCAACCCAGATCAACTCACCTGCGGCGTCCCGCGCGGCCGGGATAACGGTGTCGGTGACGTCCGACAGGATGTTGCCGTCGGGCGTGCGTTCGGCGTCGGCGAAGACACCCAGCCTCGTCGACTTGCGAATGTACGGCCGGTGCAGCTTCGACATGAAGCTGGTCGCCGCGTTCTCGGCGCGTGCGTACGCGTCGTCCGCGTTCAGTCCGCCGCCGGCGGCCCCCTGCAAGTCGTTGCGCAGGATCTCCGCGAGCTGCGCTGCTTCGGCCGGTGAGAGATCCTGGCCGTCGAGCATCTCTTCAACGGCGGACTTGATCTGAGCGTCCGACATGGGACCGGAGCCGTCAGGTGGGATGCCCACGGTGGGCGGGTGATTCGGGTCTGTGCCGTCTGTCTCGTTGTCGACGAGCTGGACGTGGCCGTTGCGCCCGTCGCCCTCACCGTCGAACCGAATGCCCTCCAGGTCAGCGGCTTTCGCCTGTAAGCGGTCTCCCACGAGTTTGTCGGCCTGGGCGAGCTGCTCGGCGGTCCAGCGGATGTCTTCGGCATGTTCCGCAGCCGCCTTGTTCCTCTCAGCGGCCGTCGCGATGTCGTACCTGCGGGAGTCGGTGACCGAGAGGTCTTCGCTGACTGTGAAGCCGTCGTTCTCGGCGGCGGTGATCGCCTGCACGGCCTTGTCTTTCGCGGACTTGATGTCGAAGGCGCCATTCTCGGCGAGGGTGGCAGCCTCGCGCAGTACACCGCCCTGCCGACCGACCACCGCGACGTCAGCAGTCACCCGGTCGAGCGCAGCGTCCTTCGCCGCACCCTCCCAGGTGGTGCCGCCCGGTGAGGCGATGTTTTGCCGGTGTTGGTCGAAGGCGTCCTCGCTCGCGGTTGCCGCGGTACGCCACGACGACGCGGCGGTGTCCAAGTAAGCGGTGTCCCAGTTCTCGATCTCCGACTTCGTGGGGAGAGGAGCAGCCGCGACGGCCGGACTCACACGCTCACCGTGCCGCTGATGGCGTCGTGGCCGTCGGAGTCCGACGTGTCGTACCGGGCACTGCTGGTCGTCAGGTCGCCGGCCTGGCCGGTCATCCGTGCCGACTGACGGTCCTGCACGGAGGTGAGCGCCGCGTTCACCGCGGCCACACCGTCCGCGCTGGCGTGTGTCGCACTCGGATTGCCGGCATTGACGCCGGATAGCCCCGCTGCAATGCGGTCGCTGCTGTTCGCAGCGCTGCGTAGCCCCGCCGCATCGACCTGTAATTCGTTTGCCATGCCAATCCCCCAACCGGCGAACTTACTGGTCGTGAGGTTACCTCACGATTTGCGATCGTCTGTGCGCGAGATTGGTCACTGGGGCGGACCAGCAAGCGACGAAGCGAAGCACTACGAGTCGCTGCATTGGTCATGTTTCCGCCACCCGTAGCGGCTATCTCCGCGTGTGACGGCCAGGACGCAAAGACTCGATTTGCGTGCGCGACAATTCCGCCCGAACCAGTCGGTGCGATGTGCAAAGCTGCGTCGACATTGGCTTGTGGAGGGGACGTGACAATGGACGGTTCGGGGCTCGGCGGTTCAGTCGAGGCGGAGGTCTGGGAACTGCTGACCGACAACGAGTCGGTGGCCGACGAGACCGTCTACCTCGTCGCCGCGGCGATGCGGGGTGATGAGGAGTTCGCTGATCAACTCGGCGGGGGCGCAGCGGCACCGGAGCGGCCGAAGATCGAGACGGCCGACGCTCCGCCACCGCTGCGTGCATTCCTTCGTTCCATCACGGTGTCGGGATTCCGCGGCATCGGCGGGCGCGCCGCCTTGGAGGTGAACCCCTACTGCGGGATCACAGTGATCAGTGGCCGCAACGGCTCCGGCAAGTCCAGCTTCGCCGAGGCGCTGGAGTACGCGCTCACGGGCACCAGCTACCGATGGGAGGCCAAGAAGGGCCAGCACTGGCAGGCGTCGTGGCGGAACTTGCACGCCGGCGAACCGGCATCCATCAAGATCGACTTCGCGATGGAACCCGACGACGACCGCACTGGCATGACCGCCACCATCGGTGTCGACTGGTCCCCGGGCTGCAAGCTGAACGAGGCGCAGCGTTGGTCGCAGATCAAGGGGCAGAAGCAGGCACCGATAAGTGCGCTCGGCTGGGAACAGCCCCTCCGCACTCATCGACCGTTGATGTCCTACGACGAACTGGGCGGGCTCTTCGAAGAAGGGCAGTCCGCGCTCTACGACGCGCTCAACGTGTTGCTCGGCCTCGACGAGGTGACCGCCGCCGAGGTCCGGCTCAAAGACGCCGAGAAGAGTCTCGGTGTGGCACGGAAGGCCGCGAACGACGGTCGTACCCAACTGATTCGAATCCTGGATGAGTCCAGCGACCAGCGTGCCGCCGATGTGAAGAAGCTGATCGGCCGTAGGCCGTACGACCTCGACGCGGTGACGGCAACGACCCTCGGCGCCAAGACCGACCAAGCCGCAGCGATCGCGCGGCTGCGGACGATCGCCGGTCTCGAGATCCCAGGCACCGCCAGGGCGGCTGAGATCGCGAACGAGCTACGGGCAGCGATCGACGCGCAGGCCAACGCATCCGGCGCGGCAGACGACGCCCTGCTGGCCCGCGCCAACCTGCTGCGCGACGCCCTGAACATGCACGCGCACGCCGGTGACGGCAGTTGCCCCGTCTGCGAGACCGGGACTCTGGACGCCGCTTGGCGCGCCGCCGCCGAACCGCGGCTCGCGAAGGCCGACGCGGACGCCGCTGAGCACCGGAGGGTGACGGCGCGACTGAGGCAGGCGCGTACCGCCGCTGAGCGGTTCGTCGACGATGTGGAGGCAGTGTATCCGGTCGAGGGTGTGCAGCTCGCCGCGCTGTCGGACTTCACCGCGGCGCTCGACAAGGCCCGGGCTCTTCCCGCGAACCTTGCCGATCTGCCGGTGCACGTGGAAACCGCCACAGCGGAACTCGCGGCGGCCGCGGACCTTCTGCGGCAGGAGGCGTCGGAGTGTGCGGACGAACTGGAGGATGCGTGGGCGCCCACCGCTCGCGCGATCTCCGCCTGGGTCGAACGAGAGACCGAGGCTCGGAACGACGATGCGCGGCTCCAACGCGTGCAGACCGCGGTGACGTGCTTGCGGACCTGCGGGGACACGCTACGGGAGCGGCGTATGGCGCCGATGGTCCAACAGGCTGGTGAGCTCTGGGGTCGGATGCGGCACGAGAGCAACGTCGACATCGGCAACATCAGTCTTGCTGGAGCGGCGAAGCGTCGTCATGTTGTCGTGGACGGTGCTGTGGACGGGGTGTCGACCGGCGCGCTATCGGTGATGAGCCAGGGGGAACTGCACGCACTGGCACTGGCGATGTTCATTCCGCGCGCTACCAACCCGGCGAGCCCGTTTCGCTTCCTGGTGCTCGACGACCCGATCCAAGCCATGGACCCCGCCAAGATCGCCGGCTTCCTCGACGTGCTCGTTGGCCTGTCGAAGACACGCCAGGTGATCGTCTTCTCGCACGATGACAGGCTCCCCGCGGCGATCCGCGCGCGCTCGGTGCCGGCACAGTTGCTCGACGTCACCCGGGAGGAGGGGTCCGTGGTCGTGGTGGGCGAGAACGACCTACCGGCGGACCGATACGTCAGCGACGCGATGGCTCTGATCCTGGACGAGCGCATGGACGACGTGGTGAAGCGGAAGGCGACGCCGGGTCTGTTCCGGATGGCGGTCGAGGCCGCCGCGCACCAGCGGTTCTATACCGACCGAGCCCGTGCTGGCGCGTTGTACCACGAGACTGACGCGGCGTGGGAGGCTGCGAAGACCACCCAGCAGTGCGTGGCCCTTGCCGTCACCGGAGCCGTGACGGGTGACGTGTCAGGTTGGAAATCCCATCGGCGGCACAGGTTCCCGACGTTGGCGATCTGCGCGACCGGCGTCCACAACGGCGCGGTCCTCGACCGCGGCACCATCCAGGATCTTCGCGAGACGGTCCGCGACATCGTGGAGAACCGGTGACCAGCGGCGCCGAACTCCTGCTCGCGCGTGCCAACGCGCTCCTCGACTCTCCGGATGGTGCGGCGGTGGGTAACTCCGCGCGTCTCGCCGCGTTCCTCGCGCGGCAGGCTGTCGAAGAGCTGATCGATGCCCGATGCGCCGCAGTGACCGGCGTTCAGACGGTCGTGGGAACTGCACGAGCGAAACTGGCCGTGCTCAAGTCGCTCGACACCACCCCGGCCGGCGCGGCGCTCGTGGGCGCCTGGCACCAACTAACCGGCTTCTGTCACCACCACGCGTACCAGCTGTCGCCAACGGTGGCAGAGGTGCGGGCGCAGTGCGCAGTGGTGCAACGGGACTGCCTCGGGGAAGCATCCGGAGGTTCACTGACCCCCGAAGTGGTCGGCGCATGACGAACCTGTTCAAGCGCCCGAAGCTCACCAACCAGCAGGTCGGCGCAGCCGGGGAGCACTTCGTCGCCGCCGAGATCCACCGGCGCGGCGGCTATGCCGTGACCTTCTCCGGGAACATGCGCGACATCGACCTGCTCGCCAGCGACGCTGCCCACGACCGGGTGATCAAGATCCAGGTGAAGACGAAGACCGCCGGCACGTGGCAGACCAGCACCAAGCGCGCCCAGCAGCGGGAAGATCCGGGCGAGGAGTCGGACTATTGGATCCTCGTCGACCTCGGCAAGGTGTTCCCGGAGTTCTACGTGGTGCCGCGATGGTGGATGGAGAACGACATCCACACCGCGCACAGCAAGTACCTCGCGGACTCCGGCGGCCACCGCGTCAAGAACGACGCCAGCACCCACCACGCCATACCGGTGTCTCGCATCGCGCAGTGGAAGGACCGGTGGGACGTGCTGGGCATCGAGTTGAGCGTGTGAAGCTGGCGAGGCGATCACGCGCTGGCGACGACCACACTGCTTGTCGGCAGACGCGTGGATCTGCTCCGGCCGCACCCTCGAGGTCGCTGCCGCACCGTTCTGTCGGCACCGTGCACAGCTACCTTCGGAAGACTCGCACCGACCTGCCGCCCGTCACGTACTCCGTTGCGACGCCACCGCGGCCGGCGAAGATGTCGGTGGCGGCTGGAAGTCTGGTCCGGCTATGACCCAGGTGCGCACCCTCCGGTTCCACATCGAGTACGGCCCCACGCCGCTGTTCGACAAGGCGCGCGAGCAGCTGAAGGGGTTGGCCGGCCTGAACTTGGAGATACCGCACGCACGATCCCGCTTCGGCGAGAGGGAAGTTCCACTGCAGCACCTGACCGACTTCCAGCCCGAGTGTTGGGAGGTGGTCGTCGTGGAGACCGCAGTGCGCACCGGCCGCATCACCTACATGTCGCTGCGGCGCAAGCTCGAATCCGACGAGTACCTCTGGATCGTGCTCGCGTCCGAACACGTGATCACCGCGTGGGTGACTCGGCGCCCCAGCAACCGGGCAGCGCATCCGCTGGTTGTCAAGGATGGACCGGCCTGGGACGCCGCCGCGGAGGGACAGGAACCGGCGATCACCGGCGCCATGGCCGAGTGGGCGGATGTGTACGCCCGCCGTGTACGCGCGCACCGAGTACTCGCCGCCCTCGCCACCGCGCCCGAGCGTCCGAACGGGGATCGGCTCGCCCAGGCCGCGCGGCTGGTTCTGGAGGGCCGCAGCTGGAACGACGCCGCCGTCGAGTCGGGCTGGGACAGCCGGAGACCGGTCGACGCAGCGATCGCGCGCCTGCTCCGGGCGATCAAGCAGAAGGTCCACGCGGTAGACCAACCGGATCCGTAGTACCGCGCGCCACAACTACTTCCGCCGACGTGGACGGTCCGGCACCTGCCGCAGCTTGATCTGACTGGTAGGCACCCGCGTGACGTGACCACAACCCCCGCAGTGGTACACCCTGCATCCGGGGCTGCCCGGGTCCCAGCCGACAAGAGTCTGTCCCGGCTCGTGCTCCGCGCCGCACGCCTCGCACCGCTCCGGTGAGACCTCGACCCACGCCACGGAGTGAAGATAGTCCGGGACAGGGACAGGAAGCTCGGTCGTCACTGTCCCCGTCACCGCGGCGAGTCGCCGACCCGTGTCTGTTCTCCGTTTTAGAGAATCAGTCGGTGTTCAACGAGGCGCGGATCCCGTTCAACCTGGCCGACCTACCCGATGGTGAATCGCTCGCCCTGCACGACGTCGAGGGCTTCATCCCGTACTTGACCCAGAAGTGGCCGCCCAACGGCCGGCCCCATCACATCGAGCTGTTCGAGCCCAGCGGCAGGAAACCGCCGCCGGGCATTGACGGCTGGGTGGTCTTCCGACTGGCGGCGCCGGACCAGGAGCCGGACTCCGACGCCGGCCAGGCGATCGACTGGGGCAAGGTACTCGAGGAGCGACTCGCGGATCGGCCTCTGAAGGACGGGGAGTAGCCGGGTCACACCTCCCAACCGGCCGCCGCGTCACCCCCGTTCCACTGGCGGGCAACTCCATGGAGCTGAGCTCGGCGGCCTACTTCCGGTTCCGCTGGAACTGCCACACCGCGTGGTCGAGGTTGGTTGGTGACATGTCCAGCTCCTTGGCCGCGGCAGTCAGAACCTCCAGGGCGAACGGAGGCATGACGCCCCGTCGGGGCAGTCCCAGTGCATCGGCCACGAACCGGCAGATCATCCGGTCCGGCTTCACACCCTCGATGCCGGCCAACATCTGCATGTAGTGCCACGTGATCCCGCTGCGCTGACCGGTCACCGCGCACCACGTCTTCCGGACCTGCTCCAGCTGAGCCTCGTCCTCGGCCACCTTTCGAAGGGCGGTGGTGGTGCCGATTCCCTGGGCCTCGAGGACGCGCGCCGCGTCCCGGATCGCCTGGGACTTGAGCACCCCGCCGCGGGTGGAGGTCCGGTTGTTGTTGCCGATCTTCTGCGCCCAGCCGTCCGGGCCGTCCAACTCGTCGAACGTGTCCAGGAGCTCCGGGACGCCATCGGCGTTCGGGTCACCGCCCTGCGCGCGGCGGTGGGCCCGGTATCGGGCGACCACGTTCTCCACGCTGGAGTACTTCACGCCGGTGGACTGCACGCTGTCGATCACGCAGAGTGCGAGGCCGCCGCGGTAGCCGTCCGGGGCCTTGGCGCCGCGGAACTGCCCGCAGGCGGCGACAAGAGAGTGCAGCTGCTCAGCGGTGTGGGACATGCGCGCAAGCGTCGCACAAGGCACCGACGCCGGGACGAGAACCGTTGCACGATTCGGAGCGGTTGTGTCGGGCACAGGTGAGACGATCGCGCGATGGGGACGGACACCAGACGGCGACAGCTGAACCTCATCGCTAAGCAGATCAAGGCGTGTCGGGCCTGCGACGAGTTGAACGTGCCCGGCGTCACGGGGTCAGCACGTGGGTACGGATCGGAGTATTCGCCTGTGGCGATCGTCGGGCAGAGCCTGTGCCGCAAATGCATGGACTCGGGGATCCCGTTCACCGGCGGCAGTGGAACCTACATCGACCGCGCGCTGCAGATTATCGACCGGAAGAAGTCCGAACTGTTCATCACGAACGTGGTGCACTGTCACCCGCCCGACGACCGGAAGTCGCGGCGGTACGAGATCGACAACTGCAGACACTTCCTCGACGCGGAGTTGGACGTTGTGGCGCCGCGGCTGATCATCGGGTTGGGCGAAGATGCGGAGAAGGTACTGACGGAGCGCTACCCCGACGGGCACCGTCTGCAGTGGCCGTTCGTCGAGCCGCGTAGGTCCAGGCCGGACTTGACGTACCTGCTGTTCCCGGAGCACCCCGGCTCGCTCCGGTTCAAGAAGACCGCGGAACGTGCCTACTACTCGCCGAGCCTCGCCCGTGCGATCGCGTGGGGGTTCGAGGTCGGGTGAGCCGCACCGACTCCGATGAGCACTACGTCCTCGGCCTGTGCGACGAGGTGCTCGGCGTACCCGGCATCCGTCAGGCGCGGTTCGACTGGCTGCGCGGAGACCCGTCTCCCAACCGGCCCTGTGGGGTGACACTCCCCGTCGACGGGTACTGGCCGGACCTTCGGCTGGTGGTCGAGTTCCAGGAGGAGCAACACTCGGCGCCGTCTCCGTTCTTCGACCGCCGACACCTCGCCGGGTTGGGGTAACGGGACGGAGGGACGGGTCGCGGATGCACCCACCGATGCCGATCAGGATGCACCGGCACCGGAGGAGACGTCGCGGTGCATGCCGGTTCGGGTCTAGCGTCACGACATGGAGCCCACGGACGACCGCCTGTTGACCATCCCCGAGGCGATCCAGGCGCTGCGCATCAGCCGGACCCATTTCTTCCGGCTCAAACGCGAGGGCATCATCGTCGGAATGCGCCTCGGCTACCGGACGCTGATCCCAAGCCGCGAGATCACCAGATTGATCGACGAGCGTTACCACCCGCCAGCGCCGAGTAGCGGCGGGTAGCGCTACGGGTTGTCGAGGCCGAGCTCCTTGCGCGCCGCCGCGTCGCCCATGACGGCGTCGACCAGTAGGCCGGCGTTCACCCCGTACGCAGCCGCCAACAGTCCCAGCTCCTGCACCCGACAGGCGCGCTCGCCGCGTTCGATCCGGCTGATCACCGGCTTCGAGATCGGGCTCGAGTCGGCGGTTTCATCGAGTGTCATCCCCGCGCGTTCCCGTGCAGCTCGAAGAACGGCTCCTACTTGGGCATCACCTTGGCCGACGCGCTTCGGGATCCATCGCTCCGGCTTGTCGTCACCCACGCAGACATGCTGCAGGGACGGGCGGCCTCGTGGTTGGTGGCGCGCCGGTGACCACGAGGCAGGTGCCTACTCAGCGGGGTTCATGTACGAGACCAGTCGGACCACCCGGCGGCGCCAGGTCGAAGTTCACGATCCTGAACCGATGACAGCGCGAGGTGACTCAGATTTGGGTCACCGGTGACCCACTGCAGGCGATCTACCTGCGGTGACCCAGGTGACAGGGTGACCCAACTTGCGTCACCCCGTCTCGGTCACCCTCTCCAGGCGGCTCGGCGAAGGGGAAGGGAGCTATAAATCTTTACTACAACAAACTCTAAAAGGGTCTCTCGTATAGGAACAGCTGCCTTCCCCCGCTGCGCGGTGCCGGGTGACTCAGATTCAGGGTGACGGAGACTGGGTCACCCTGTCACCTGGGTCACCCCAGGTCAGAGGCACTATTTCCTGTCACCGGTGACCCGGATCTGGATCACCCCCACGAGAAAGCCCCCGAGAGTCGGCTCTCAGGGGCTACTCGTCTATCCGGGGGCTAGGAGGAGATCGCGGTGATGGGCGGCGCAGCCGTCAAGGCACCCTGGGCCGTTACGCGCCACTGACGCCGGTCGTCACTGACTGCCGCCACGGAGATGCGCCTCTCGTTCACGAGCCGGTCGAAGCCCTGCTGGATGTACCCGCTGTGCCGAGACCCGATAACCTTCGCCGCGGTGATCTGCGCGACCGTGGCGGTGCCGCCGAACCCCTTGGCGAGCTTGCCCCGTACCAGGGTGCCTTCCACGGGGCGCGTGAGCTTGTTGTAGATCGCCTCCGCGGCGGCGGCGACAGCATCGGCGGTTGCCTGCTCCGCGGCCGCCCTGCCCGAGGCCATCTCGAGCCCCTTGGTCCGGCCGGACTTCTTCGCCTGGTGATCGCGGTACATCTCGCTCTGCGCGATCGACTCTTCGATCGCCAAGTTCGACGCCTCGCAGAGCAGCTCCGCCGCCCGCCAGTGGACCTCTTCGGGGGGCTGCAGCCCGTCGAGGATCGCCAGCAGTGCGGCCGCCTTACGAGTCCGGACGCCCTCGTGGCCCTCGCTGCGGTTGGCCTCCATGTCGTGCAGCATGGCGCGGCGGGTGTGACGGGACCGATCCGCGGACCGGGCGAGCGCCTCCTCCGCGCCCTCCTGGGCGGCCTTCGGCATCGCGATCCACACCGGCGGCAGGTCCTCCGGAGCGTCCGCTTCGTACGACAGGGTCTTCTCGCCGGTCTCCTCGTCCTCGATCACCCCGGCAGGGCTGAACCCATACGGGATGCCGACCGGAGGATCCCACGGGAGTCCATTCGGCAGCAGCGCGGGCACGGGCTTGCCGAACAGCGAGCCGAGGTCCTCCTTGGCGTGTGAACCGGCGAACACAGCGGCCCAGCGGGCGTCGAAGCCGGAGCCGGCGTGCTCCCACAGCTCCGAGCACAACTGCGGCTGCGCCCCGAACAACTGCGACATGCGCACTCCGTGCGGCGGGATCGTCACGTCGCGGCTGTCCTCGCTGGCGGTCTGGCCGAGCACCGAGTTCCCGAAGTACGCCGAGTTCACGTGGTAGATGTACTTGCTCGCGTCGCGCTTGAGCTCGGACTTCACGGTGCCGATCTCGTCGGTGCAGGCGAAGACGCTGGTCGCGACGATCTTCTGTTCCGGCAGTCGCCCGTGTCCGCCGCCGACCTTCCGCCGAGCGGCCTTCACCAGGCCCTCAGCGGTTCCCGACGGCTTGACAGCGATCCCCGGAGGGAACGGCACAGCGCTCTCGGCGGTCGCCATCGAGGTGGTCTTCGCGGTGGCAGGAGCACCGAACGTCAGCACGTTGTAGGTCAAGGACAGCCCGGAGATCTTGTTCTCGCGGTTGCCGTTGCGGGGCTCGATCAGAACATTGGCCGGCACGCGGGCACTGATGCGGGCCAGGATCGGCTCGATGACGCCGTGGTAGTACACGCCGTCTCGTTCCGCGATGTTCGCGATGCGCCCGAGGCCCGGCGTCATGCCGGTCCAGAGCAGGGTGTGCGGATCACGCTCACCGCGCAGCTTGGCCTCGATCTCGCGGATGCGCTCCCACATCGCCTGGTCACCGTCCTCCCATGCGTCGACGAATTCTCCTTCGACCGCATCATCCACAGCGGGAGCAGTCTCGGTCGACGGCGACGCGGGGGACTCTTCGACCGTCTCGACGTCGACGATCTCGCCCTCCGCCATCGGAGCGTCCTGGACCGGGGCCCCGACCACCGAGTCCGCGCCGATCAGCACGGCGCCCTCGGCGTGGTGGTGAGCGCCCCTCAGCAGGAGCGCCAGGCTCCGCATACCCGACGACTCGCCGCGCCAGAACGCCTCGGTCGCGGGAACCGCGACCTCGCCCGAGGTCCGGCTGGTCTGGACGCCCTCGACCACGGAGACGAGTTCCGGAACGGCGGCGGGGTCTGGGCGCTTGACGGTGCCGATGCACTGCGCGGGATCGGCAGCGCGATCCTCAAGCACCTCGGCGGCAGCGTCGAGCTGGTCGGCGAAGCTGAGCGAGGGGCCGCCGAGGTCGATGCCGAACTTCTTCGCGATCTCGGCCTCACTGACGCCGTGCAGCCAGGCGGCGAACTGGAGCCGAGACCCATGCTCGCGCCCCCACGTAGCGATCAGGGTGCCGCTGAACACGTGCACACCCGATCCGAACTGGCAGCCGTCGTGAAGCACGCCCGAGCGAGCCTCTCCCGAGGTGTGCCAGTGGAACACTTCGCAGCCGCATGCGCTGTCGACGCCGATGACGGTCACCCGCGGATCGCTCGCAAGCCAGCCGTCCCCAGGAGACCTGGTCGATCGCCTCGGTGATCGCGTCGGACTGCGGGTTCGGCGTGCGCTCCCTGCGCACCCGCGGAGCGAGGATCCCCCGCAGCGGCTCGAGCTCGACCGTCGGGCCCGTCGCCGTGGCGTCGAACAACCACGGGGGCGCCACGCGCCACTCGCCGTCGTCGACGAGGGCTCCGCCGGTGGCGAACCCGTAGCGGTACCCCGGGGCCTCGTCGAGGCGCGAGCCGGGGGCGACGACGAACCGGGAGCCAGCGAGGACGTCGATCAGGCCGTCCTCGCCCAGCTTGATCTGGAGCACCGACCGCAGCTGGTCCGCACCCACTCCCTCGGGCACCGCGATCCACACGTGCCGGCCGCCGACCTTGGGACTGGTGACGTCTTCGCCCTTGGCCGTCACCACGGTGGGCTTCAGGCCCGCCGCCATGAGGAACTGAGTAGCCGCAGCGTTCTCGGGGTCCAGCACGATCGCGTTGCTGCGGCCCAGGTTCACGCCGAGGTTCCCGCCGGTGACCAACCACTCGATCGCCTCCGCTTCGGTGAGCGCCGGCAGGTCACCCCACGCCTCGTCAACCGGCTTCTTCGAGCCCGGCCGCAGGCGCAGGAGGTGCGCGCCGAGGCGCTGCATGCGGAACACGAACGCGTCGGCCTCCTCACGGGTCGGCGCGGGGAGCGGGTCCGGGATCGAGACGGTGATCCCCCGGCGGGCGACCTCGGCCTCGACTTCGGCGAGCGTCACGATCCGGCCTTCGCCGGGGATGTCGGCGGGGCTCAGACCGGCGTACTGCAGGAGCACCTTCACCGGTGCGTCGTCGGGGTGGACCATGCGGATCGGCGCGTTCTCGCTCATCGCGCCACCGCCTCGGTGACAGCGGTGGTGACCGTGACGGCCACCCCCACTCCGAAGACCTGCTCCGCGGCCGGGCCTTCCAGCCGCACGAGGATGCTCTCCCCCGCCGCGCGGGGACCGGTGAGCAGATCCTCGAGCTCCGAGAAGGAGTGGGCGACGACCTCGACGGTCGGCGTGTCGTACGCGTCGGACTCGACGCGGTCATTGGGCTGTGCCATGCTGTGCATGTCCTTCCGTTCTTGGTAGTGCGGGGGTATTCGAAGCGAAGCGGGCCGGCCGACACCGGCCCTTTCGCGTATCTATGGCGCGATCCGCGCCCAGTTGCGGTCCAACCAGGAATCGATCTCCGCGGCCCGACCCTGTTCCTCGACCGCTAGAGCCCCGACGGTGAAGCCGACAGCGTGATCCGCGTGCGCGACACGTGCCGCGGCGCGGCACCCAGCGATCGTGGCGCCGTGGCGGTCGCCGGGATGGTCGGCGCGGAATAGGTTCTCGGCCGCGGCGCGGACTCCTTCAGTACTCACGCCGCGTCTCCGGTCACCACGCGCGGCAGGCTGTTCAGCCACGCGTCGAGATCCTCCGGGTAGACGATCACCGCGCTTCCGCACCGGTGCGCGACGAGTTCACCGCTCGAGATCTTGCGCTGGACGGTGCGCAGGCTGAAGCCCGTCGCCTCGACCACCTCGCGCGGCCGATAGCCCAGCTTCCTCACCATGTTGTTCTGCTTCACTGCGTGTCCTTCCGTGGTTCCAAGCGCCTCGCAGCGCCGTGTGCCGCAGCACTATGGCTGAAGCCGCCACCAGACGACGACTCAGATGAAACCCGCAGGTCAGGAGCGTGTCGCGTCCCAGAACTTTTTCTGACGCGGCATCGATCGCCACGCGGTGCCATACACCGTCGTGAGGTGCCAGAAATGGCTCTGACCAGCACGTATGTCATTGCGGGACCGTCTTAGAACGGGCCAGCATAGTGCCATGCCCCACTGGATCAGCCCCGCAGCCACCAACCGCTCCCGTGTCACGTCCCTCGGCGTCCGCGGCCTTCTGACCAGTGGTTTCACTCTCGGCGTGCTCGCGCTGGTGACGCCCAACACGGCCTACGCGTGGGATTGCCCTGGTGTGACGGAGGCGCAGATCGAGATCTGCGAGCGGGAGGGCCAGCAGACGCCGACGCCTGCGCCCTCGTCCGGCGGGTCCGGCAGTTCGTTCTTCGATGACTGGGGCGGCCTGTTGTTCGCCGCGGGCATCATCGCGTTCATCGCGTGGGTCGTGATCGCGAACCTGCGCGAGAGCGCCGAGGAGCAGCAGAAGAGGGCCGCCGCCGAGTTGGCCCGCGGTCGTGCCATCGCCCAGGCCGCCCACGCCGAGCAGGTTCAGCGTGCGCACGCTGAGGCCGCCGCACAGGTTCCGCCTCGCGAGTCCTACGACCCCCACGGCGTTGGCCTCGCCCCGCCGCCGATGCCTGCACCGAAGCTCCCGCCGGCGCCGCCGACCTCGCCCGCCGACCTCGCCCGTTATGCGTCGTTCAACGACGTCGTCCCGTGGATCGAGGGCAGCGCCCTCGCCGCGGTGACGGCACCGAACGGCGACCGCTCCAAGGCCGAGGCGGCCTTCGCGGAGGCCGTGCGCACGGCGAACGTCGGCACGGTCGCCGAGGACGGCACCTTCATCCCTGACGCCACGTTGCACAGCGTGAACGCGTACCTCGACGGCAGCGGAGACGTCGAGTTCGTGGTGCGGACGCGCGACATCACCATCGGCGAGAAGGAACTCGCGAAGGTCACGCACTACCTCCTTCTCACCGCCCGTGTCGCCGGTGCGGGGCCGTGGGAGCGCGAGGTTGCGACCGGGCGCTACACAATCCGCCTGAGCATGAACGCCAAGGCGGCGCAGCAGCAGGAGCAGAAGCCGGCCGAGCCGGAGCAGCCCCGTGTCGACCCGAGGTGGGCGTGACGATGACCGGGTTCGACGAACTGTTCGCCGACGAGGCGCCGACTCGGTCCGCGAAGCCGCGGGTGAAGAAGGATGCGCCCCCGCTGCGGGTGGTGAAGACCGAGTCCGAAGCCACCGCGGACCCGACGGCGCCCCGCGCCACTCGCGCTGACCGTGACCCTGAGGTGATCGCCGCGGCCGATCGATACGTCGCGCTTCTGCCAGAGATCCGTGCCGCCCGGCCGCAGGCACCAATCCACGATGATCAGCCCGAGACGCTCACCGGTGAGGACTGGGTGATCGACGCCTGGAAGCGCGCGCTGTTCAGCGGGGAGGCCGGTGCGTTCGGCCTTGACGGGCGTTTCACCGCCGCGGTCTACCCGCGCGCGGACACGATCTACGTCGAGGTGACGGTTCCGACTGAGCTCGCAGGACTGGGCCGTGGACCGGTCGCGGACGCCATGCTCGCAGAGGCGCATCGCCGGCAGAACCTCGGTGAGTACACCGCTGAGCCCGGCGCCGACAAGCAGAAGCTGTTCCTGATCCGTGAGGGTGCGATCGACACCAGCCACGGTTGGAACTCGTACCCGAAGACGCGCGCGTTCTACCGGAGCGCGACCACCGGCGGCATCTACCACCAGGAGCTGTTCGACCTCGTCGGCCTCGCTGGTCGAGACCCGAAGACCAAGCAGGTGCGATACCCGCAGCGGCAGTTCGGATCGGACGCGCGCGGCGGGACGGTGACCCTGACGTTGCCTCCCGGAGTGCTGCCGCGAGACGTGGTCGCAGCTGAGCCCGCGCTGCGTGCGGCACTGGCGATGCCGGAGCTGACGGTGTCCGCGGGCGACGGCCTGCACCCGGTGATCCACCTGAACTCGAAGCCCTTGGTGCGCGAGTTCCCGAAGCGGAACCCCATCACGGCAGACCGGCTGTGGCTGCCGAAGACGGAGGCCGAGCGGTACGCATGCAGTGACGAAGTCCGCCTGTTCCTGGGCGTGACCGAGGACGGCACCGTGATCGCGCCGCGGCTCAAG
This sequence comes from Mycolicibacterium peregrinum, assembly GCF_002102345.1. Taxonomy (GTDB): domain Bacteria; phylum Actinomycetota; class Actinomycetes; order Mycobacteriales; family Mycobacteriaceae; genus Mycobacterium; species Mycobacterium peregrinum. Next base: position 79,765 of record NZ_LQPP01000025.1, on the reverse strand, counting down.
GAGCGCAGTCACGCAGCGGTCTACGGCATGACGAACAGCGGGAAGAGCGCCGCACTGTCCACCGTCGCCCGCGGTCTCGCAGCGCAAGGCTGTGAGGTCTGGCTCGGCGACTCCAAGGGCGACATCCCGCTCGACCTGCTCTACCGCGAGAACGTCCCCGGAATCACGCATCTGAGCGCCGTGACGCCCGCACTGATGCACGCGACCGTGCACAAGGCCAGGGAGTTGTACAGGTTCCGCGCTGCGGTGGCGCGGGAGCTGGCCTCGCGGGGAGTGAGGGACATCCGCTTCCCGCGCGTAGTCGTGATCCTTGACGAGCTCGGCGAGTTCCTCAACACGGCGCTCAGCGACGGTGCGGACCCGGTCGCGCAGGAACAGGCGAAGGTCACGGTGAACTGGCTGGGCGAGATCGGCGCCAAGGCGCGCGCCTACGGTGTGCACCTCATCGTCGCGGGACAGCACGTTTTTTCGGCGGCCCTCCCGGCCAAGCTCAAGGAACACCTCTCCGTGCGCGTGGTGTTCGGCAAGGCCTCCAGCACCCACATCCAGCGGCTCTACGAGGAGACGGATAGGGAGTCCGCGAAGGCGGCGCGAGAGGGCATCCTCCCGGGCCTGAAGGGGCGCGGGATCGTCCTCGCCGACGAGGGCGAGGTCGTCCAGTTCCAGGCGTTCTTCAACGACGACGCCGACTCCGCGACGTTTGCGAAGGCCACTGCCGGAACACCGCGGCTGCTCCGGTGGGCGCACAAGTTCCCGATCGGTGACGACGTCCGCGGCGCGCACGGCGAGTGGCAGAACTGGGGCGGCTGGGAAGGCAGCACCAAGTACCCGATGGACGGGACCGTCGAGGACATCGGCATGGTCGCGCTCGATTGCCGCGACCCTGTCACCGGAGAGATCGCGGTGGACCCGGCCGCTGCTCCGTGGGACATGACCAGCGACCAGTACAACCCCGGATCGCCGCCCCGGTCCGCCGCATTCACGAACGTCAACTGAATCACGAACGGAGAACACCATGACCGCGAACACCTCCACCCTGTCCGTCCCCGTCGGCGTCACGCCCGCTGGCGAGCAGCTCACCGTCGACCTGCGTCGCAACTCCGCCGTGCTGGTCGCCGGCATCGCCGGCAGCGGCAAGAGCGCGATGCTGCGCCGGATGCGGTACTCCCTGGAACGGCAGCTCGACACCGACCACCTGTTCCACGCGCAGGGCATCCGCGCGGGCGCCGACGCCGTGATCCTCGCAGCGCGCGATGAGCTGCGGCGCCGCCTGCGGGAACCGAGCCGGATCGACGCCGGACCCACCGTCCTCTTCGTCGACGACTACGGGGTGCTCTGCATCGCCCGCCGTGGCGGCGACGAGCTGGTCCGGGCCATCGAGGAAATCTCGATCAAGGGTCGCGCCGCCGGAGTGCACCTGGTGCTCGCGACCCAGGGGACTGAGGGCCTGGGCCGAGCACTGCTGATGAACCTCTCGACGCGCATCGTCGTCGGCCGCCTGGTGCATCCGGTCACCACCAACGTCTTCTCGGACGGGGAACGCGAGCTCATCGCGGACGCCGGCATCACCCACATCGGCCGCGCCGGCGGCGTGCTGATCGGCACCGACGGCCGCCCGACCCCGTTCGCCGCGCTGCCCCTCTGACCGACTAGGAGCCCAACACCATGACCACGCAGACCGACGCCCTCGTCGGCGCGGCCGACGCCGTCCGTACGACGCACCTCGCCGCCCTCCGCCCGCTCGCGGAGGTCGCCGGCTGCACTGTCGCCGCCCCGCCAACCGTCGAGGCCGCCCTCGCCGCCGCCCTGCACCTGCACAGGGCCCGGCCCACCCTCGACCACGCGATCACCGACATGCTCCGCGAGCTCATCACCGCCGGCGTCCACGAGTCCAAGCTCGCCCGTCTCATGAGCGTCCGCCGCAGCTCGCTCGACACACGCCTCGACGCACCCACCCCCGAGTCACCGACCACCGCCGAGGTGCACCTGGGGATGTTCAAGCCGAAGGACAAGCTGTCGGTCCGTGCCGCCCGCGAGTCGCTGATCAGCGCCGCCGCAGCCCTCGGCCGCACGTACGCAGCGGCACTGCGCCCGGTCTCGACCGTGAGTCAGGGCACCGTTCCCGAGGCCGCCGTGGTCGACGCCGCGCTGGAGGCAGTCCTTCATCTCCATGGACAGCGGTCCGCACTCGACGCCGCGCTCGATCCGATCCTCGCCGCGCTGGTGCTCGGTGGAGTCAGGCGGATGTCGCTCGCCGAAGCGCTCGGCGTGCACGCCACCACCCTCCAGCGCCGACTGGCCTCCGAACCCCTCGCCCATGCACGGCACGCAGACCTCAGGGACGAGGGCGAGGGCAGGTGGTCCGTTACCCGCGCCGAAGTCGGCCGGTACAAGCCCACCGATCCCGAGCTCGATCCGGCCCTCGTTCAGGCCGCCGTCAACGAGGCGATCACCGGAATGCAGGAAACGGCGCCCAGTGTGCGCGTGCGTGAAGAGAGCGCGACCGTCGCGGAATCCGCACCTCAGTTCTAAGACCGTCGCACACACCGATTCTCAGACCGTCCCGCAGGAAGGAAGCCCACTGTGACCCGCTTCGTAACCACTGACCCGACCGCAGCAGCCCGTGCGACCGAGGAGCTCCGCGACGCGACCAAGGCACTCTCCGTCGTCATCACGGTGGCGGCCCAGGCACTGAACACCCATCCCGACGACCCGGTGACCGCAGAGGACGCACTGCGCGGCCTCGAGCGATGGGTGCGAGGCGAGAAGACTCGTCGTCGCCGTCTCGGGCACATGCTCCTGCTGCTCGTCGAGACCGGGGTCAGTGAACGTGCACTGGCCGACCGCATCGGGCTCGGACGCCACGCGGTGGGCCAGATGGTCGCCGATGCACGTGTCGAGCGGGAGGCCGCGGCGTGATTACCCCCGCGCTACAAGCGCCTACCGCGGTGAGCGGTCCAGACACGCCCGCCGAGGGGGTGGGTATGTGTTTCCAGACCCGCGACCTGCACGTTTACACCCCTGACGAGGGTGCCGGCGACCCGAAACCCAACCCGGGTTCCGCTACAACCCGCGCTACAAACACCGCCACAACGCCCGCTACATCGCCCGTGGCCGTCGATCAGCCGGACCGGTCGGCAGAAACCGCCACTGTGGCCGTCGATCAGCCGGAGTGGCCGGTGCCACCGTTTCCGCAGGTCACAGTGCATGACGAGGAGAAGAACATGACGACCGACCGGAAGGCGTTCACGCGCCTGTTGCTGGGCTGCACCACCGTGAGCCTGGCCGGGAACGTCGCCTACGCAGTCGAGCGGGGCGCCGTGACGCCCGTGTCGATCGCCCTCGCCGCGGTCGCCCCGATCCTCCTGCCCGTCGGCGTGCACTACATCCCGATGGCGACCCGCGTCCGTCGGGGCGCCCGGTTCGTGGTGACCGTTGCGGTGATCGTCGCGGCGGCGGCGGCGTTCGTGCTCAGCTTCGAGGCGCTGACCGGCCTGATGCGGATGCATGGCCATGCCGGCTGGACTGCCTACTTGTTCCCGGTCGCGGTAGATGTCCTCGCTGCCGCGGCTGCCTACGCACTCGTGGTCGAGCCCGACGCAGTGCGCGAAGAGACCGTTGCCGTGACCATCCGGCAGCGCCTGCGTCGCGCAGTCGATCGGGTGCTCCGCCGCGACGCAGCGGCGTCGAAGCAGCAAGTCGCCGCACCGCCGCGTCGCGACGAGTCGCCCACGACGTACCCGGCCGAAGCCCCGGCGATGCGCGACGCAGCACCCGTCCAGGCCGCGACGCAGACCCCCGTGAACCGCGATGCAGAACCGACGCACACCGCGACGCACCAGTCCACGACGCGCGACGCACTTCGCGACGCAGACACCGAAGAGATCCCCGTGACCAGGGATGATTCGCGCGACGCAGCCGCGAAGCACGTCGACGAAGCGCCCACGTCGCGGCGACTCACCTCGGTGCCGACTCCTCGACCCGCCGCGACGCAGACCGTTGCTTCGCCCGCGATGCAGACCCCGAGTGATCGCGACGCGGACGACAACTCGGAGTACCTGCGTCGCGCCGAACTGCTCGTCGAAGCAGGCCGCACCACCGCCCCACTCGCCGCGGTGCACCGAGTGCTTCGCGGCAAGGCGAACGGCGAAACGAACCGCGAGCTCGCCGACGTAACGGGTCTCTCAGAGTCCGCCGTGCAGCGCATCGTCACGGCGTCGCGCGAACTCGTCACTGCATAACCCAGACCCTCCGCTACCCACCCCGCCGACACCCCGGGTGCAACCCCCACTCCCTCCTTCGAAAAGGACACAGCATGAAGAAGAAGTATTCCGTCCCCGTCGCGGCCCTTGCCGCGGTCGCGGCCACGAGCCTCACCGCGTGCACCCCGAGCACCGAGCAGGCCTCCGCACCGTCGTCGGCCTCGCCGTTCGACGAGCTCGAGGTGAAGAAGGCCGAGATGAAGGTCGCCGAGCGGGATCTGGATCTGCACGGCGTTCTCGCTCTCCCCTCGAGCGTGGACCGCGTCGCAGCCGAGGACGCGGCGCGCCAGGCGCTGCCGTTTGCCTTCGCCTGGCAGGAGGGCTGCATGTGGCTGCGCACGTGGGACGCCGCGCTGTGGCCCCTCCACGGCGTTAGCGGAGGCACGCTCACCCGCGGCCGCGAGGACGAGACGCGGTTCCGCACCTACCCGGGCGCTCTGTCGGCGCGAACCTGCGACCCGGTGGGCAGCATCCCCACCGCCGACGACCCGTCAGTGACGTCGCCTTACCGCTGGCGTGCCGGCGACCGGACACTCGTGCGAGTCAACGGCGTGACGTTCGAGCTCCCCAACCCGATCCCCGAGCGCGGTGCGGCACTGCGCCCGGCCAACTGACCACGAACAAGGAGACACCATGAACAAGAAGATCAACATCGGCGTCCTCGCCGCGGCCGTCATGGTCACGCTCACGACTGCCTGCACCCCGACCCCCGACCCCATCGCGGCGCCGAGCAGCAACGCCACCCCGAGCGTCGCCTCCGACCGTGAGGTGAAGCGCGCCGAGGCTGAGGCCGGTAAGCGCGAGCTCGCCATCCTCGGAGTCCTCGGGCTGCCGAACGGCGTCGACCGGATCGCGGCAGAGGCTGCCGCCGCGCGTGGCTTCCCCTACCTGTTCAGCCACGGCGAAGGGTGCAGCTGGGTGCGCACCTCGGACGCCGCGCTCTGGCGGATGTACGGCACCGACGGCGGCCAGCTCGTGCGCGACACCGAGGCCGAGAAGGCGTTCCACGGCAACGCGGGGGCATCCGATCTCTGGACCTGCAGCCCCGCCGCCAACGTCCCGACGGCAGACGATCCGGCCGCAACCACCCCATATCAGTTCGTCGACGAGCGCGGCACGTGGGTACGCGTCGGTGCCGCCGTCTACCTGGTGCCCGAGCCGGTCCCGACCCGCGGTGCCGTGCCTCACCTCCGCTCCGAGAGCGGCGAGGTTGTCCCGCTGCCCACTAACTAGAAGGAGAAGAAGATGAGCACCTTCAATCGCATCGTCACCGACCCGATCACGCACGTGACGCTGCTCGTCGTCGGCGCGGTGGTCGCCGCTGTCCTCGTGACGATCCAGTTCTTCCCGCCGCAGGTCGAGGGCGTCGCACCGCCAGCCGCGGTCTCGTACCGGGCGAACGGCGACGGCGCGTGCCAAGTAACGGTCGTCGGCTTCGACGGGAGGCTCTGGCAGGCCGAGCAGGGTAGCGATGAGCTCCGCCGCGTCGACGGTGCAGGCGACGCCTGCACCCCCGCCGCCGTCACCGATCGCGTCTCGGTCGACGGCAAGTGTGTCCGGGTTCTCCGCGTCGACGGACAGCTGTACCTGCTGCCCGACCGCGACGGCACCGGCCCGCTCGAACCCGCCCCGGCTGAGGCGAGCACGGCCGTCACCGGCTGCCGAGTCGATCCGTCCCGCTGATCCGACGGGCGGCCGTGCTTCACGTCGCGGGTGACGTGAAGTGCGGGGTCCGCCGGACCAGAAAGAACAAGGAGAAGAACATGACCGATCCCAACGAGAACGACGAGCAGCTACAGCGCATCTGGACGCCGGATCCGAACTCCCGCGGTGACGTGCCGGCTGGCGATCCCTTCGGCCTCTACTTCGGCAAGACCGCCGACGACGACGGCCCCGACATCTGACCCGACTGTCCGGGTGCGGCATCCGCCACCGTGCGCGGGTGTCGCGCCCCGACCGCCGGACCACTGAACCAGGAGAAGAACCGTGAACGAGAACGCCTACCGCTTCGCCGCCTACGCCATCGCTCGAGACAGCTGCGCACCCGCCGCCGTCACCGCGTACGCCGGGGCAGTGGCCGCCGCACGACACCGCGCGAAGCTGGAGGGCACGACGCTGGCGTGCCAGCTGATCCACGAGCTGAGCACGGACCCGGTGACGCACGCCGCCGCGGTGGAGGTCGGTCCCTTCACAATGCTCACGCTGTCGGACTGGCTCGTGGAGATGTGGGGCGATGTCACCGAGATCGCCGCCCTGACCGAGGTTCCGGAGCTGACCGAGTCCGAGGCGCTGTACCGCCGCGCCACCGTCGAGTTGTTCGCGGAGACCGACGCGTCGGCGTCGACCGCCACGCTCGCGTTCGCCGGCGCCCTCGCTGTGGCGAATGTGAGGTGGCTCGCCGCGGGCTCCGACCCCGCGGCGAGTGGCTTCGTCAGCTCCGTGCTCGACGCTGATCCCGTGGCCGCCGCGGCGCGGGAGGGGCTGGACGAAGCGACCCGCGCGTCGATCGCGATGGCCGTCGGGAACAAGTGGACGGAGATCATGGAGCGCGTGCAGGTGATGGAGGCCGTGTCCGCGATCGAGTCCGCGGCCTGACCCACTCACGCGAGCACCCGTCACTCAACGGGAACAGCCCCAGCATCAGGTTCGAGATGCTGGGGCTGTTCCATGGGTGGGGAGGGGAACGGGTGTGCGGCTCGAGCGGTGGGGTGACACGACATGACACATAGGTGACACATGACAAGGAATCGAGCGCGATCGTCCCCGCGCTCAACAGCTGGTCAGAACACGCCGACCGACCCCGCGCACGACAGAACATGCAGGTGCCGCTAGCTTGAAAGCGAGAGACGGCTAACACCGTCCGGGGGTTCAAATCCCTCCGCCACCGCCATAGGGCGTATGAGCCCGCCGGCAGTCAGGAGAGCAGTTCGGCGCAGTCGGTGCCGAGACTCAGACGGTAAGCGCCTGCAGGTAGCGGCGGCGGAAGAAGCGCTGCGCGATCAGCAGTGCGGGAAACAGCGGCCGCCAGGGGCCCTCGGGTGCGGGCCGCGTCAGGGACCGCAGCGTCAGAAATACTGTGCCGGCAGCGTTTCGGTGCACGATGAATGCCTCTTCGCCACAGACTGGGTGTCCGAGTCGCGTGCCGTACGCGAAACCGCAACGATCGTTGTTGTCGACGACAGCGACGACTCGTACCGGCTCGCGTACGACGACGGGCCCCCACCTTGCCGTGATGCAAAAGTCGACACCTTCATCGGCAACGGCGGCCGGTGTGACATCGAAGCCGCTGCGCCGCTTGATACCCCACTTCATCACCTCGGCCGTCGCGAAGATCCACACAGCATTCCCGTGGCCGACGACGATCGTGCGCTCGAAGCGGCGGAAGGTCGGTGGTTTGGCCGTCCAGACGTCGCGGGCCGGTTCGGTGAGGCTCGCACCGGCATAGGTCAATTCCGCCGGAAATGTCGGCATGAGAACAAGGGTACGGCTGGGCGGCATCCAGTTACTTCAATGAGCTTGGGGTGTAGTCAAGTTCGACGCCGGAGGCGTTGGGTGCCGCGTTCAGTCCGCCCTCAGTACATCGAGCATCCCCGGCCGCAGCTGATCTGCGATCTGGTCCCACGGCACCGTCACCACCACGTAGTCACCCATCACGTGTGCCACTGACACGTAGACCTCGAGCCCGCTCGACGTGGGCAGCCAGTTGGCGTCGATGTCCTCGCCCGAGACCGAGCTCTCATTGAGCCGCCCGCTGGTGTCCAGCTGCGGCAGCAGCGTCCGCAGCCGGGCCTGTGCGGCGGCGCGATCCTGGTACAGATCATCGACGGTGATCGGCGTCGCGGTGCGGGTCGCGATCACCACGGTGCCCAGACTCTGGTTGGGGTGTGCGGCGCCCTTGCCGTACCAGAGCAGGACGATGCGTCCGGCGACGACGCCGGAGCCGATCTTGGTCACGCCGCTACCGAAGCCGCCGGCCAGCTCCCCGTCGTCCACGCTCATGTCGGCGGACTGTGGGGGCATCCCGGCGCGCGAGGCCTGCATGGCAGCGTTGAAGCGCGTGGTGACGGCCGGGTCGCCGCCGGACAGCTGAGGGATGGTCACCGACTTGTCCGGTTGCGAGCCGGGCTCGGTGATCGACGTGATGGTGTAGCCGTGCGCATCGGTGGCCAGCGGTGGGGCCGAGGTGGCGGCGGCCGACGGTTCGCGCGATGAGCTCGACGGCGTCGTACTGTCCGGTGCCGCAGTGGTTGTCGCAGTTGTCGGTACGGCTGGTGGCGACGGTGCGGTGGTCGGTCCGCAACCTGTGAGGGTGACAGCGGCTACTGCGGCAGCCGTGACCAGTCTTGCCGGCAACATGGAGGTGAATCCTATCGGCCGGCTGCGGCCAGTCACGGCGCATTGCGGCGGGTGTCTCCGATGAAGATGCCGGCCCCGATCGGAGCGGGCGGGCAGCGAACGAACACGAGGTGGGTGGGCGGGTCTCGGCGCGGCCATCAGGGTCGATCAGAACGCGAGTTGCAGCGTGACAAGCGACAGAAGCGCCAGAGGTGCAGAGGCCATGAGTACCAACACTATTGGGGCGACCATGCGACCCGCGACAGCTGCCACCCATGCACACCCTGCGGCCACGGCGCCACCCACTGCGGCGATGCGGTTACCCAACACGTCAGTCCCCGGTGGTGCGATGCCATTCTCGAATTTGGACGCCATGTCCGTGTCGGAGAGCACCGCGAACACCAGTAGATACGCGACAACCATCGCCGCGATACCGATGAACGACAGCGACCCGCGGTGGCTCGGTTCGTGATTCATGACGCCATCGTGGGTCACGGAGTAAACAATTGGATCAGTAGAACTACGCGATCAACTCGTTGAAGCTCAACCGAATACCGGCAATCCGTTCGGCCCGATCTGTGGCGGCGGCATGAAACAGGGCGGGATGCCCGGCGCGTACGGCGGCACGCATGGTTGCGGATAGCACGGTTGCCCATTCCAGTAGGAAGGTTGGTTCGGCGGGCACACCGTCATCGGATCGGCCGTGGCGCTCGCGGCGCACGACAGTGCTGTCGCGGCAGCGAGCACCGTTGCCGCAAGGGCCGTGTGAAGCATCGCCCAGAGCGGGGAAGACAACTTGTACAACGTCGTTGACGTCATACCCCAAGACCATAGCGGTTAACTGCTCGAGGGGATCTGGTCCGTGGGTTCGCCGTACAGCAATGCGCGCCGACACTAGGCTCGCTCAAATGTGCACGCGAGTCATGTGGCCCGATGCGGGCGATGCGGTTCTGGTCGGCAGGAACATGGACTTCCACAAGGACTTGATGACCAATTTGTGGAAGCACCCCCGCGGCGTCAAACGGGATGATGCGGTATCGGGCAAGCTCACCTGGACCTCGAAGTACGGCAGTGTGATCGCCTCGGCCTTCGACATCACGTCCGTCGACGGCATGAACGAGGCGGGTCTGGCCGGGCACATCCTGTGGTTGGCCGAGTCGACCTACGGTGAGCCGGACGATTCGCGGACCCAACTCGGTCAGGCCATCTGGCTGCAGTATTTCCTGGACAACTTCGCCACCGTCGCCGAGGCGACCGCGTGGATCGCGCAGACCGATGTCCAGGTGGTGCAGATGGACGATCCGACCGGCGGTGTCCGCCCGGGACTGCACCTGGCACTCGACGATGCGTCCGGTGACTCGGCGATCATCGAGTACGTCGACGGCAAGGCCCGGGTGTACCACTCGAAGGACTACAAGGTCATGACGAATTCGCCGACCTTCGATCAGCAATTGGAGCTGGTGAAGTCGTTCACCGGTCTGGGTGGCGATCAGCCGATCCCGGGCTCCACCCTGGCCAGCGATCGGTTCGCCCGGGCCAGCTACTACGCCGGCCGGCTGCCCGAGCCGTCCAGTCAGGTGGAGGCCATCGCGAGCATGTTCTCGGTGATACGCAACGCCGCGCAGCCGTTCCGCATCCCAGACCCGGGCAAGCCCGATGCCTCCCAGACCATTTGGCAGGTGGTCCTCGATCTCACCAACAAGCGGTACGTCTACGAGTCCACTACCCGCCCGAACATCGTGTGGGTGGATCTGGCGGATCTCGACTTCTCCGAGGGCAGTCCGCAGCTCAAACTCGATCTGATCGGTGAGCTCGCCGTGCAGGGCGGCATCGCCGGCAACGTGGCCCACAAGTTCGAGGACAAGGGTGCCATGACCTTCCTGTCGCTGGGGCTGCTCCGCAATCTGGAGGAAGGCGCGGCCGGGGCGAAGTGAGCCGACTCCCGCTCCGCTGCGCCCGTTCGTTCACCCAAGAATAACCTACGGTCCCGTAACCTACGCTACCGTAGGTTACGAATGGCGCGTTGACGCCGCTGTGTCGCCAACACCTTGGGAGGACTGGAATGGACGCCCAGAGCGGAGTGCTCCACGAACTGGAACCGGTTGTCGCGAGCAATCTCGACCGCCATCTCTCGATGGCGCGGGAATGGTTTCCGCACGACTACGTTCCGTGGAGTCGGGGGCGCGACTTCGCCTTTCTGGACGGCGAAGACTGGCAACCCGAGGATTCGCCGCTGGATCACGTCGCCAAAGTGGCCATGACGGTGAATCTGCTGACCGAGGACAACCTGCCGTCCTACCACCGTGAGATCGCCACGCGCTTCTCCCGCGACGGCGCGTGGGGCACCTGGGTCGGGCAGTGGACTGCCGAAGAGGGGCGCCACAGCATCGCGCTGCGCGACTACCTCGTCGTCACGCGCGGAGTGGATCCCGTTGCCCTGGAACGTCTTCGCATGGCCCATACGGTGGCAGGGTACGACTCTGGCGACAAGACGCCGCTTGCGGCGATGGCCTATGTGTCGTTCCAGGAGCTGGCGACGCGGGTGTCGCACCGCAACACCGGGCGGGCATCCGGTTGCCTCATTGCCGATCAGTTGCTCGCCCGGATAGCCGCCGACGAGAACCTGCACATGGTCTTCTACCGCAATCTCATGGCGGCGGCGCTGGACATCGCGCCTGACGCCTCGATGATCGCCATCCGTGACGAGGTGGTGAACTTCGCGATGCCGGGTCTGGGGATGGCCGACTTCGCGCAGAATGCGATCACCATCGCCAAGGCCGGCATCTACGATCTGCGCGTCCATCACGACGACGTGGTGCAGCCGGTGTTGCGCTTCTGGCGGATTTTCGACCGAACCGATTTCGGGCCGGAAGGTGAGAAGGCCCGCGAGGAGCTAGCCCAGTTCCTCGATGCGGTCGACGAGCGCGCCCGGTTCTACGAGGAGAAACGCGAGCGCCAGCGCGTTGGCGCGGCTTCCTAGCAACCTGAAGGCCGCCACCGCGCCGCACTAAACGTGTCGCACATCACACCTTCGGGGAGATTCACTCCGCCTTGATCTTGGGTATCGAGGAGTAGTTGGTGCGAAAAGTTGTCGCGGGTCGGAACGAGTGGGGTCGAAAAATGAACCGGATTGGTCGTTGGTTGGCGGCAGTGGCATCGTCGGCGTTCGTGGCGGGTGGGTGCATCGCCGCGGCCGGGCAGGCTTCTGCGGATTCGTGTGCGGACGTGCAGGTGGTATTCGCGCGGGGCACGTTCGAGCCGCCGGGCGTGGGTGGTGTCGGGGACGCGTTCGTCAACGCGCTGCAGGCCAGGACCGGCGGGAAGTCCGTCGACGTCTACGCGGTGAATTACCCTGCCTCACTTGACTTTGCGACTGCAGCCGACGGTGTCGCCGACGCGAGCAACAAGGTCAGGGCAACGGTGGCGGCCTGCCCCGACACCAAGATCGTGCTGGGCGGTTTCTCCCAGGGTGCTGCGGTGGCCGCTTACCTCACCGAGGATGCGGTGCCGCAGGGGTTCGTGTTGCCGCCGAGCATCAGTGGCCCGTTGCCCGCGGAGGTGGCCGATCATGTCGCCGCGGTGGCGTTGTTCGGCAAGCCGTCGAGCGGCTTCCTCCAGATGATCTACACCGGCGCACCGCCGATCACGGTTGGCCCCCGGTACGCCGGGAAGACCGATGATCTGTGTATCCCGGAGGACCCGGTGTGCTCGCCGACCGGTGGTGACAGCAATGCGCACAACCTGTACGCGGCGAACGGCTTGACGGACCAGGCTGCCGACTACGTGGCCGGCAAGCTGGGTGTCAAGCCCGCCGACCGCAGTGTCGATCAGGCTGCCGGGCGGTAGGAGCTCCGAAGCTGACACACGCTACTGTTCGGGCACGTTCTCGGATAGGGGAGAGTCAGTGACGGATCAAGAGCCACAGTTGACGGCGGCCCAGAAGGCCAAGCTGTACCTTCAGGCCGCAGGCGCGTTCGCGCGCAATCCTAAGGCTCTGGTCGCTCTTGTCAAGTACAAGATGGCAGAGCGGAAGTCAGCCAAAGAAGCAGGCTGACAATGCTTTACGGTCAGGCCGCGCCCAATTGGCGTGCGGCCTGACCCAGCATTTTCACGCCGGTGGCGATCTGATCCTCGGTGAGATTGGCATACCCGAGGATCAACCCGGGCGGCGCGGTCGCCGGATCGGCGTAACAGGGTCCCAGTGACTCCAGTCGGATACGTGACTCGGCGGCGCGTCGGGTCAGCTCCTCGAGCGGGAATCCTTCCGGGAACCGCACGGTCAGGTGCACGCCTGCGGCCGCGCCGAGAACCTCGGCCCGGGGTAGGTGCCGCGACAACGCCGTCAGCAGCGCGGCGCGTCGGGCCGGATAGCGTCGGCGCATCTGACGTAGGTGGCGGTCGTAGCCGCCGGAGGTCAGGAACTGGGCGAACGCGATCTGATCCATCACCGAGCTGCCGGTGTCGGCAAGGCTTTTGGCGGTTCTGACCCGCTGGATCAGGTGGGCGGGCAACACCATCCAGCCGATGCGCAGTCCGGGGGCCAAGGTCTTACTGGTCGACCCGAGGTACACCACCCGGTCCGGCGCGACTCCCTGCAGAGCGCCCACCGGCGCCCGGTCGTAGCGGTACTCGGCGTCGTAGTCGTCTTCGATGATCAACCGTCCGGGCTGGGCCCATTCGAGTAGTGCGGTGCGCCGCGCGGCCGAGAGCACCACCCCTGTCGGCGATTGGTGGGCCGGGGTGGTCAGCACCGCGGCGGCATTGCCGGCGGCCAGTGCACCGACGTCGATACCGTTGTCGTCCACCGGGATCGGGACCGGTTCGACGCCGTTGTGGCGCAAGATCATCCGGTGCAACCAGAATCCGGGATTCTCGGCTGCGATCGGCCCGTCCAGGCACCGGGCGAGCAGCGCGACGGCCTGCGTTGCGCCCGAGCACAACACGATGCGGCGTGGGTCGGCGACCACGCCGCGGGTACGGCGCAGGTAGTCGGCCACCGCGCTCCGGGCCGCAGGCAGTCCATGGGGTGCGACGTAGCCGAATGCGCTGGATTCGATCTCGGCCAGGCCCTGGCGCATGGCCCGTAGCCAGGCCTGACGCGGAAAGCTGGCGAGATCCGGTGAGCCCGGCGCGAAGTCGATGTCGAAGCGGGGGCGGGCGCGGTCCGGACCGAAGCTGCCGGTGGGGGCGGCGTCGACGGCCGCGACCCGGGTGCTACCGCCCTGGCTGCTGTGCAGGAATCCCTCTGCCGTCAGTTGCCCGTAGGCCTCGACCACCAGCCGTCGAGACACTCCGAGGTCAGCGGACAGCACACGGGTGGACGGCATCCGCGACGCCGGGGCCAGCCGACCGGAACGGATGGCATCGCGGAGCCCGTCGGCGAGTTGACGATGCAACGGCGCCTTGCTGCCCCGGTCGAGTTCAACCAGCAGCTCCGGACCGGAACTGGTACCCGAATCTGCCATGAAATTGGAGCCTACTCGGAGACCACTGCGGCGTTAGCGTGATGACATGGCCAATGCCGAGCCGCCGGTGCCGCAGACCCAGACCCGGCGCTACCCCGAAGTGGTCCTCGCCGTGTTCGGCGTCTACTCGGTGATCCTCGGTCTGTTCATGCTGTTCGCGCCGGGCACATTCTTCGACACCCTCGGCGCGTTCGGGTCGCGTAACGACCACTACATCCTCGACAACGCCTCGTTCGAGTTGCCGCTCGGGCTGATGATGCTGGCGGCGCTGAAGTGGCCGCGTTGGCGGGTGCCGGCGCTGGCCTTCGCCACCGCACACTGGGCCCTGCATTCGCTGAGTCACCTGATCGACACCAACCACGCCGCAGGCAACTGGGTGGGTTGGCTGGAAGCCGCGGGTCTGGTGCTGACCACGGTGATACTGGCAATTGCCTTACGTATCAGCATGTCCGACGAGAAGGCAGGAGAACCATAGATGCGTGTCCTGGTGGCGGGTGCAACCAGTGTCCCGGGAATCCCGTTGCTGCGGGAGCTCAACGCACGCGGTCACGAGGTGATCGGGGTGACCCGCTCGTCGGGCAAGACCGCCCAGATCTCCGCCGAGGGTGCCAAACCGGTGGTGGCCGACGTTCTCGACGCCGGCCAGATCGATGCGGTGCTGGCCGAATTCGCACCGGAGGCGGTGGTGAGCTTGCTGACCACACTGCCGAAGTGGGGTCCGAAGCGGCCCAAGGACTTCGGCCCCGCCACCGAACTCTGGAGCCGCGGGGCGCCGAACCTGGTGGCCGCGGCCCAACGTGCGGGCGTGCGCCGCGTCGTCGCGGAATCGGTCGTCTTCGCCTACGGCTATGGCGCAGACGGGCCGCCCCTGATCGACGAGAGCGATCCCTATCCGGGACCGCCACCGCCGCACGGGGCCGAGTTCCTCGAGGCGTTGCGGGGCATGGAACGCAGCGTGCTGAGTTCGGGTGAACACAGCGGCACGGAGGGAATCGTGTTGCGCTACGGCGTCTTCTACGGGCCGGGGGTCATCCACGACGAACTGTTCCACCGCCTCGCGAAGTGGTGGGCCCTGCCGGCACTGACCGGTCCGGGAATCCTGTCCTGGGTACACATCGACGACGTCGCCCGCGCCACGGCCGACGCGCTCGACAAGGGCCGGGGCGGGCAGATCTACAACATCGTCGACGACCGGCCACAGTCCTTCGGCGATTACGTCAAGGAGCTGAGCCGCAAGCTGCACCGACCGCGGCCGGTGCCGATCTCGCACCGTCTGGTCGGGCTGCTGGCCTCCTACCCGGCGACCGCGTTCGGTCAGGCGTGGCTGCCGCTGTCCAACGCGAAAGCCAAGGCCGAGCTCGGCTGGACGCCTATTCCCCGGTGAACTGGGGCGGGCGCTTCTGGAACATCGCGGTGACCGCCTCGGCCAGATCCTTCGACGGCAGGAACGCCGAATTCCACGCGGCCACGTACCGCAGGCTCTCGGCGACCCTGGCGGTGCGCTGCTGATCCAGCACGTCCTTCACCCCGGCGACGGTCAGCGGCGGGTTGGCGGCGATCTCAGTGGCAGTCGCGTGCGCGGCCGCCAACGAGGCGTCGGCGTCGTCGTACACGTCGTTGACCAGACCGATGCGCGCGGCATGCGATGCGTCCACGTCTTTACCGGTCAGAACGAGCTCCCGCAGGTGCCCGTCGGACAGGATCAGCGGCAGGCGGGCCAGGCTGCCCACGTCGGCGACGATGGCCAACTTGGTCTCGCGCACCGAGAACTTGGCGTCGGTACTGGCGTAGCGGATGTCCACCGCGCTGATCAGGTCGACGCCGCCGCCGATGCACCAGCCGTGGATCGACGCGATTGTCGGTGTGCGGCAGTCGGCGACCGCCGTGATGGCGCCCTGCATCTTGCGCAGTGTGGTGTGGAAATCGGCCCGGGCCTTCGCGCCGGCCTCCAGCCCCGGCATCGTCGCGCCCATGGCAGGCAGGTCCAGGCCGTAGCTGAAGTTCTTGCCCGAGCCGGTCAGCACGATCGCGCGCACGTCCGGGTCGGCGTCGAGAGTGCCGAACACGTCGGGCATCTCCGCCCAGAAGGCCGGACCCATCGCGTTGCCCTTGCCGGGACCCAGCAGCGTCACCTGGGCGACGTAGTCCTTGATCTCGACGGAAACGGACTCGTACGTGTCAGACATGGGGTGGACACTACCGAGTATGGATGAACTCGATAGCGCCGAGGCCACCCTCGACGTGCTGCAACGCGTGCTGAGCGGCATCACTTCGGACGATCTGTCCCGTCCGACACCGTGTCGTGAGTTCGACGTGGCGGGGCTGACGGACCATCTGCTGAACTCCATCACCGTGATCGGCTCGGCGGCCGAGGCGCAGCTTCCCGAACGCAACCCAGACACCTCGGTCGAGGAGCAGGTGCTCAGCGCGGCGCGGCCGGCCGTGGCGGCGTGGCGCCGACGCGGGGTGGACGGCACCGTTCCGTTCGGTCCGGGGGAGGCGCCGGCGCGGATGATGGCCCGGATCCTGTCGCTGGAATTCCTGGTGCACGCCTGGGATTACGCCGCGGCCACCGGACAGACGGTCGCCGTGCCGGATGACCAACCGCAGCTTGTCCTGGAGTGGGCGCGCGGAATCATCACGCCCGACGGCCGGGTGCGCGCCGGCTTCGACGACCCGGTCGACATCGGCGATGGTGCGCCCGTGCTGGACCAGCTGCTGGCATTCACCGGCCGCCGGCCGCAGGGCTAGACGCGCTGCAGGTAGAAGTACAGGTAGCGGCCGGTCCCAGAACTGAGATCGACGGCGCCCTTGCCGTTCATGATGCCGACGACGGTGTTGTCGTCGACAACCTTGAAGTGGTCGTGCACGGGACGGCCGTCGTAGACCATGGTCGCGGTCACCTCGCCGCGGAACTCCTCCAGCCACAGGCTGGCCTCGCCGTTCATGGCCTCTGTGTTGGAGAACTTGTTGCCGTCGGCGTCCAGGCACACGAGCGGCTGGGCCTCGGCGGCCGACCGGAACGTCTTGCCGAACCAGTTGAGCCGGTTCATGAATCCGTTGGCCTTGTGGCCGGTCTGGAACTCGCCGCCCTTCCACTCGCCGAGCATGAAGTCGATGCTCGCGGGCCGCAGCAGCGCCCAGAACGCGTCGAGTTCGGCGTCGGGGATCTGACCCTCGCGGCTGACGAATCCGTCGAACGTGCCGCGTACACCGTTCACTTGGTCTCCCCTGTCCGAGTCCCGGCGTCACCCGCGATCCAGCGCGTGGCGAATTCCAGGAAGGCGTCGTTCTCGTGCGGGGCCCCGATGGTGACCCGCACGCCGTCCTCACCGTACGGGCGCACGATGAGCCGGTTGTCGGCGGCCCTGGCCACGAAGTCCAGAGTGCGTTCGGCCAGAGGTAACCAGACGAAGTTGGCCTGTGACGGCGGGAGTGTGAATCCGGCGTCGCGCAAGGCCGCGCTGACGCGGGTGCGCTCGGCGACGACAGCGTCGGTGCGGGCCAGGAGTTCGTCGGCGGCCTCGAGGCTGGCGATGGCCGCGGCCTGGGACACGCTCGTGGCGCTGAACGGAACGTAGACCTTGCCCAGGGCCGTCACGATCTCCGGATCGGCGACGGCGTACCCGACCCGCAGGCCGGCCAGCCCGTAGGCCTTCGAGAAGGTGCGCAGAACAACGACATTGCGATGCGAGCGGACCAGGCCGAGGCTGTCGGGCAGCAACCCGTCACGGATGTACTCCACATAGGCCTCGTCGAGCACGATCAGGATGTCGTCGGGTACCGCCGCGACAAACCGGGCCAGCGCCTCGGGCTCTACGACGGTGGAAGTCGGGTTGTTCGGGTTGCAGACGAAGATCAGCCGGGTGCGATCGGTTACCGCCGCGAGCATGGCGTCGAGATCGTGAGTCTCGTCACGCAACGGCACCGGAACGCCCGTCGCGCCGGCGGTGCGGATCTGCAGCGGATAGATCTCGAAACTGCGCCATCCGTACACGACTTCGTCGCCGGGAGCGGATGTGATTTGTATCAACTGCTGGCACAGGCTCACCGAACCGCAGCCGACGGCGATGTTCTCGGGCGCGAAGCCCACGTGCTTGGCCAGATGTTCGCGCAGGTCAAGGTACCCGTTGTCGGGGTAGCGGTTGATGTTCTCGGTGGCTCGCACGATCGCCTCGCGCACGCTGGGAAGCGGCGGATGCACGGTTTCGTTGCTCGCGATCTTGATTGCGCCTGGAACTGTTTTGCCTGGTGCGTACGCCGGGAGGTCGGCCATTTCGGGGCGCAAACGGATACTCACTTGGCCAGAATAGGGGAGGCTGTGTACTGTGTGCCCTCGGCGGTTTCGGGCGACAGGACGGAGTCCGGTACCCTCACAGAAGTTCGAAGGAGGCGTGCCAGAGCGGCCGAATGGGACTCACTGCTAATGAGTTGTCCCCCTTACAGGGGACCGGAGGTTCAAATCCTCTCGCCTCCGCCACGGTTGACTTGTCAACCGCACAACTGAATAACGCTAGGCGCCCGTAGCTCAACGGATAGAGCATCTGACTACGGATCAGAAGGTTAGGGGTTCGAATCCCTTCGGGCGCACTCTGGAAAAATCGAGGCGCGGTCTGCGGACTGCGCCTCGATTTTTTTGCATTGCGTCGAGATCGACATCAGGGTTGTAATTCCGGCGAAGCAACGACCCTGGCGTCGATCTCGGCGCGTGGGCGTGGGGCTACCGACGGCCGCGGATGCCTCAGTCGGAAGCGACGGCGGTGGCGATGTCGACGGCCATCTCGCGCAGTACGTCGTCGGTGACGAACTGACGGGCGCTCTGGCGGTCCAGGCGGAGCACAGAGACCAGTAGTTCGATGTGGCCGGCCACCTGGACCCGGGCGAGTTCGGGCGGCAGATGCAGCCCGTGCAACTCGGCGAGGAACCTGCGCAGCACGGTGACGCGATCGTTCATCCACGGTGACCGGCCGGCCACCGTGGATGTCGAGGTCTTCAGCTGCCCGATGTAGCGGCGCTTCCGCGGCTGCTCGAACGCGCCGTGGTGGGTCTGACGCGCGGGTTCCGCAGGACGCGTGCGCGCGCGCACCCGGATGTCACCGTGTGGTGAAGCGCATCCGGTGAATGCCGCCGTGCGCATGACCTTGGCGGTTGCCATGGCGTGTCTGTGACCCATCGTTCCCGTACCTGCCGACAAATGTTGTTTGCCAGTTAACTTTACGGGAACGTCTCAGGTTCAGCTCAGGTTCGGGCCCGGGGCTCAGTTCCAGAGCACTGCGATCGCCGACGCGAGCAGGGGCAATACGCCGGCGGCGATGAACAGTCCCATGACCGGTTGTCCGCCCGCTCGACGCTGCCGTGCCGTGCCGATGCCCAAAACCGCCCCGAGGGCCACCAGGATGACCAGCTTGGTGCCGATCTTGGGGTAGTTCAGCACGATGCCGGCGGGCCAGGGCGCGGCCAGGGCGATGCCGGTGGCGAGCGACAGCACCATGCCGTAGGTCATCACCGGGGTGATCAGGAAGCGTCGGGCTGCGGCCTCGGCGATCCAGGCGCCGACCATGACCGCGAAGCCGATGAGATGCGCATAAACAACTACGTTGCGTAGTAGATCCATGGTCGGAGTGTAAGCGGTACGAGATCCCGGGCTCACCGGCATCGGTCACGTAGGCTCGGCTGGCATGCGGCTGCTGCTGATCGCCGATACCCATGTCCCCAAGCGCGCCAAGGATCTGCCGGCTCAGGTGTGGGAGGAGGTGGACCAGGCGGATGTCGTTGTCCACGCCGGTGATTGGGTCGACCCCGGGCTGCTCGACACGCTCAGTTCACGCGCGGCGCACCTGATCGGCTGCTGGGGCAACAACGACGGGGCCGAATTGCGTAGGCGGTTGCCCGAGCGTGCCGACGTCACGCTGGACGGTCTGCGATTCACCGTCGTGCACGAGACGGGTGCGGCCACGGGTCGGGAGGCCCGGATGGCCCGCGACTATCCCGGCACCGACGTCCTGGTGTTCGGGCACAGCCACATCCCCTGGGATACCACCGCGAAAACCGGTCTGCGCCTGCTGAATCCGGGATCGCCGACGGACCGGCGTCGCCAGCCGTACTGCACGTACATGACGGCACGAATCGCCTCAGGGGTGTTGTCAGACGTCAGCCTGCACACCGTGGACCGGTCGTGAACACTGCCGGCGGCTAGCCTAGCCGGCCTCGTCGGCGCAGATCAGCTCGATGTGTTTGGTGGCCCAATCCCCGAGTGGTTCAAGGGATTCGAGTAGCTCTCGGCCCGCGGGCGTCATGGAGTACTCCACCCGCGGCGGAACCTCGTGATAGCTCTCCCGATGCACGACGCCGTGCCGCTGGAGTTCCTTGAGGTGCTGGGTCAGCATCTTCTGGGACACCCCGGGCAGGCTGCGGTGCAGCGCGTTGAAGCGTTTCGGGCCTTCTTGCAGTTCCCAGAGGATCAGCGGTTTCCATTTGCCGTCCACCACGGCGAACGCCGCATCGAGTCCGCAGGTGTACTTGCCGAGCTGCGTCATCGGACATTCTCCCTGCTCGGGGCCAATAGTTTCAAAAAAGTAAGTATCCCACTTTTAAGTGGGTACTTGTCGGCTAGTCAGTGTCTCTCCAACGATGGTGGCATGACAACCACACGCCATGCGGTCAGTTTTCTCGGTCTCGGTGAAATGGGTTCGGCTCTGGCAGGCGCCGCCGTGAAGGCAGGCCACCCCACCGTCGTCTGGAACCGGAGCGCTGCACGGACCGCCGCACTCGTCGAGGCGGGGGCCACCGCTGCGGCAGATCCGGCTGCGGCGCTCGACGCGGACGTGATCGTCGTCTGCCTGTTCGACCAGGCTTCGGTGCGTGAGGTTCTCGATCCCGTCGCGGACCTGCTGGCCGGCCGCCGGTTGGTGAACCTGACCACGACATCACCGAACGGAGCACGCGAGTTGGCACGCTGGGCTGCCGCCCACGGTGCCGACTATCTGGACGGCGGCATCATGGCGACGCCGGAGATGATCACGACGCCGCAGTCGGCGATCCTCTACAGCGGCTCGGCCGCCTTGTTCGAAGACCATCGCGAGCTCTTCGAACTGTGGGGCAGCACTGAGTACTTCGGCGACGATGCCGGCATGGCGTCGCTGTATGACCTGGCGCTGCTGTCGGCCATGTACGTGATGTTCGCGGGTTTCGCGCACGGAGCCGCCATGGTGGGAGCAGCCGGAGTGCCCGCGAAGGAGTTCGCCGCCCGCACGGCCGCGTGGCTGCCGGCCCTGATGCCCGCGATCGCCGGGTACGCGACCGTCATCGACGGTGGCGACTACTCGGTACCCGGCCAGCAGAGTCTGCATTTCTCCGATCTCACCGACATCGTCGACGCCAGCCGGGACCAGGGGATCAGTACCGAAGTCGTCGACATGGTGCAACGGCTGATCCACCGGCAGATCGACGCCGGCCACGGCAATGACGGCTTCGCCCGCATCATCGAGAGCATCAAGAACGGGGCGGCCGCATGACCACCACCGTCACCGTGCTCGGTCTGGGACCGATGGGGCAGGCGCTCGCGGGCGCGCTGGTGGCTGCGAAATTTCGCACTACCGTGTGGAACCGGACGGCGGCCAAGGCCGACGCGCTCCGTGCCCGCGGCGCGCTGTGGGCCGATACACCCGCGCTGGCGGCTGCGGCCGGCGATCTCGTCCTGGTCAACGTCGTCGATCAGGCGGCCGCAGACGCGGTGCTGACCGCGGCGGGCGATGCACTCGCGGGCCGGGTGGTCATCGGATTGTCCTCAGATATCCCGGATTCGGCGCACCACACCGAGGACCTGGTGACCGCACGCGGCGGACGTTATCTCGACGGGGCCATCATGACGCCGACCGACACCATCGGAACCCCCAGCGCGAGCATTCTTCTCGCCGGACCGCGCGACGTGTTCGACGCCCACCGGGACGTGCTCGAGGCGTTGGCGACGGTCAGTTGGGTCGGCGCGGAGGTGGGTCGGGCCGCGGCCTTCGACATGGCCCTGCTCGATGTGTTCTGGACTTCGGTCAGCGGGTTCGTGCATGCCCTCGCGATGGCGGGTGCGCATGGCATTCCACCGACGGAGCTGCTGCCGCATGCGAGCAACATCGCCGCGATCCTGCCGCCGATCTTCGGCGAGATCGCCGAACGCGTCGAGGCCGACCGTCACGGCGACGCCAGCGCCTCGGTGTCCTCGGTGGCCGCCTCGGTGCGGCATCTGATCGCTGCGTCGCGGGCGGCGGGTCTGGACGCCGGCGCGCTGGAAGCCTTCCGGGGCTACGTGGACGCGGCGGTCGACGCGGGGCACGGGGCCGACGAGATCAGTCGGATCATTCCGGCAAGCGTGACCGTGCCGTCACTCTGAAGTGGCAGGCTCGTCGGTATGGAGCAGAAGCCACCGGCCGCCGTCATCGAGGCCGCCCACCGCGAGCACCTGACGAGCCTGCCTTTCGAGGACACGCGCGATTTCGACGACACCGACCGCGGTTTCATCGCCGCACTCGACCCGTGTGTGGTGCGAGCGGCGGACGGAACCGTGGTGTGGGACAACGACGTCTATGCCTTCCTCGAAGGGGAGGCGCCGCCGTCGGTACACCCGAGCCTCTGGCGCCAGTCGCAACTGTGCGCCAAGCAGGGCCTCTATGAGGTGGTCGAGGGCATCTATCAGGTGCGCGGGTTGGACATCTCGAACATCAGCTTCATCGAGGGCGATACCGGCGTCATCGTCATCGACCCGTTGATCTCCACCGAGGTGGCCGCGGCCGCGTTCAAGCTGTACCGCGAGCATCGGGGGGACCGGCCCGTGGTCGCGGTCATCTACACCCACAGCCACGGCGACCACTTCGGCGGTGTCCTCGGCGTCACCAACCAGGCCGACGTCGACGCGGGCAAGGTCGCGGTGCTGGCGCCCGAGGGATTCGTCGAACACGCGGTGCAGGAGAACGTCTATGCCGGCACCGCGATGACCCGTCGCGCCACCTACCAATACGGCGGGCGGCTGGACCGCGGGCCGCAGGGCCAGGTCGGGTGCGGGCTCGGCCAGAGCACGTCCACTGGCGAGGTCGCGATGATCGTGCCCACCATCGACATCTGCCGCACCGGTGAGACCCACACCATCGATGGCGTCGAGATCGAGTTCCAGATGGCACCCGGGACCGAGGCGCCCGCCGAGATGCACTTCTACTTCCCGAAGTTCCGTGCGTTGTGCATGGCCGAGAACGCCACCCACAATCTCCACAATCTGCTGACCCTGCGCGGTGCTCTGGTGCGTGACCCGCACGGCTGGGCCGGGTATCTCACCGAGGCGATCGACACCTTCTCCGACCGGACCGACGTCGTGTTCGCCTCGCACCACTGGCCGACATGGGGCCGGGAACGGATCGTGGAATTCCTGTCGCTGCAACGGGATCTGTACGCATACCTGCACGATCAGACGTTGCGCCAGCTCAACCAGGGCTACACCGGCATCGAGATCGCCGAGCAGTTCCAGTTGCCGCCCGCACTGGAGAGGGCCTGGCATGCCCACGGTTACTACGGCTCGGTCAATCACAACGTCAAGGCGATCTACCAGCGCTATATGGGTTGGTTCGACGGCAACCCGGCCCGCCTGTGGCCGCACCCACCCGAGGCGCTGTCACCTCGTTACGTCGATGCGATCGGCGGCCCCGACCGGGTCGTCGAGCTGGCCGGCAAGGCCTTCGATGAAGGTGATTACCGCTGGGCGGCAACACTTCTGGATCATGTGATGTTCACCGATGCCGAGCACGTCGCGGCCCGCGCGCTCTATGCGGACACGCTGGAGCAGCTCGCCTACGGTTCGGAGAACGCCACGTGGCGCAACTACTTCCTCTCCGGCGCTCTTGAGCTGCGGGATGGCAAGTTCGGTACGGTAGGGCAGGTCACGGCGCCGACGATGCTGGCCCAGTTGAGTCCCGAGCAGATGTTCGACGTCCTCGCGATCAGCCTCAACGGGCCGCGGGCCTGGGACCTCGACCTGACCGTCGATGTGACGTTCCTCGACACCGCGACGAACTACCGCGTGACGGTCCGCAACGGAGTGCTGGTCTACCGCAAGGCCGACGCCGACGCGGCGAGTGCGCTGACCACCGTGAAGCTGGCGAACAAGCTGCGACTGCTGGCCTTCGCGACCGGCGATGCCACGTCACCGGGCCTCGAGGTCACCGGTGACACCGATGCCCTGCCGTCGCTGTTGGCCGCTCTGGACCGGCCCGACCCGGACTTCAACATCGTCACGCCGTGAGGTGAACGGAACTTTACATATATAGACACGAGGTAAAAACTCGTAACTTATATTGACAAGTTGCGGTGATGTGGACCACAGTGTCCGCATGGGAAATCACAGCTACGACGTCGTGGTCGTGGGTGCAGGCATCGTCGGCCTGGCGCACGCCTATCACGCGCATCAGCGGGGACTGAGCGTCGCCGTGGTCGATCACGCCGACGGTGTCGTCGGCGCTTCGGTCCAGAACTTCGGCCACGCCTGCATCACCGCGCAGTCCGGCGTCGCGCGGGACTACGCCCGCAACGGCCGTCAACACTGGCTCGACCTCTCCCGCAAGGCGGGGTTCTGGTCGGCCGAGTCGGGCACGTTCTGCATCGCGCGCCACGACGACGAGCTCGCGGTGATGGACGAGTTCGCCGCCACCCGCGAGGACGGCGAGGTGCGCCTAATGAGCCGCGAGCAGATCCTCGAGCGGATCCCGGTGGTGTCGACCGGTGTCACCGGCGGCATGTACCTGCCCAATGACCTGCAGGTCGATCCGCGTACCGCCGCCCCGTCGATCGCTCGGTGGCTCGAATCCGAGGGCGTCGATTTCCATTGGCGCACCGCGGCTTCCGGGTTCGGGCCCGGTGTGGTGCACACCTCACGCGGGCCACTGCATGGGGGCACGACGTTCGTCACCGTCAACTACGACGTCGACCGGTTGTTCCCCGAGCTGGCCGAACGTGACGGCCTGCTCCGCTGCCGGCTGCACATGCTGCGGGCCCGGCTGCCGCTGGCCTTCGCGTTGCCCGCACCGCTGTTCACCGGCTGGTCGCTACTGCGGTACTCCGGATTCGAGGGGCTGCCGAGCACCGGGGCGGTGGCCGAGAGGTTGCGCACCGAACACCCGGATTACGTCGCGATCGACCTGCACCAGATGTACACCCCGCAGCCCGACGGCTCACTGCTGATCGGCGACACCCACTACCGGGACATCTCCGCACCGCCGTTCCAGTCCGAGGAGGGCTTCGCCGTTCTTCTCGAGGAGGCACGGAAACTGTTCGGCGTCAACGACATCGAGGTGTCCGAGCGTTGGCAGGGCGTCTACACCTCGGCGCCCGGGCAGGAGTTCCTGATCGAGCAGCCCATCGAGGGCACCCATGTCGTCACCGTCACCACCGGTATCGGCATGACCACCAGCATGGGCCTCGCCCACGCCAGCGTCGGCAACGCGCTGGACCGACTCGCCGCCACCGTCTGACCGATCCAAAACGAAGGGATAAACCAATGGGTACCAAAGCAACTGATCCGATCAGCCTCGTCGTCTTCGACATGGCTGGAACCACCGTCGAGGACAGCGGGCTGGTTCAGCAATCGTTCCTGGCCGCCGACAGCCATGCGGGTCTGTCGAAGACGGACGCCGACCGTGAGGAGATGCTGCGCTACGTCACCGACACCATGGGCCAGTCCAAGATCGTGGTGTTCCGGCATCTGGCCAAGGGCAACGAGGAGCAGGCGCAGGCCGCGAACAAGGAGTTCGAACGCTGCTACGCGCAGTTGGTGTCCGAGGGTAAGTGCAGCCCGATCCCCGGCGCCGAAGATGTCATTACATCTTTGCGTTCCAGCGGTCTCAAGACCGCGCTGACCACCGGATTCGCCCGGGAGACCCAGTCGGCCATCATCGATGCGCTGGGCTGGCAGAACCTCGCCGACGTGGTGCTGTGCCCGTCGGAGAGTGTGCGCGGCCGGCCCTTCCCGGACATGCCGCTGACTGCGCTGATGCAGACCCGAACCGATTCGGTGCGTTCGATGATCGTCTTGGGTGACACCTCGTCGGACGTCATCAGCGGGCTGCGCGCCGGCGCGCGGGCCTCGATCGGGGTGCTGACCGGGGCCCACAACCGGGCCCAGCTGTCCGAGGCCGGAGCCACCCACGTCCTCGACAGCGTCGCCGATCTCCCCGCTCTGGTGGCAGCCCTCCGGTAGTCCGCCAACCACCCTCACCCCCGCGGCGGTCGGTCGCAGGCCGCGCCTCCCGACCGCCGCACCCCCTCTGCACCGTTCTCGCAAGAGAAACCTGCCTTTGACGTTCGGCCACACTCGCTCGGCAATCTGCCCCGGCCCGTCAGCACACCGCCTGCCTGCAGCACGCCCACCAGAGGTGCAATCTCATGACCCAAACCGCGATCCCCACCCCTACCACGATCGTTCCCCGCTACAAGCGCTGGCGGTTCCAGATCTTCGCCGTCACCTGGATCGCCTACGCCGGTTTCTATTTCACCCGGCAGGCCTTCTCTGTCGCCAAGCTCGGCATCCTCGAAGACCCCATCCTGTCCACGCACCTGACCAAGAGCACCCTGGCCAACCTCGATGCCGCCTACCTCGCGGCGTATGCGGCCGGGCAGTTCGTCTGGGGACAGGTGTCCGACCGCTTCGGTCCCAGGGTGGTCATTCTCGGCGGTCTCGCGATATCGGCGATCGCCACCGTCTTCATGGGGCTGTTGCCCGCGCTGGTGTTCCTGCTGCCGCTGATGATCGTTCAGGGCCTGGCCCAGTCCACCGGCTGGTCCCCGACGCTGAGCAACATGGCCCAGTTCTTCTCGATCGGAGAACGGGGTCGCGTCCTCGGATTGTGGAGCACCAACTACGCATTCGGCGGCCTGGTGGCTGCACCGATTCTCGGTTGGGCGGCCTACGACGTGTTCGGCACGTGGCGGGCCGCGTTCTTCACCGGCGCGGCCATCGTGGTCGGGGTGTTCGTGCTCGTGCTGTTGTTCCAGCGCAACCGGCCGCAGGATGTCGGGTTGCCGCCGATCGAGGAGTACCGGGCAGCGCAGGATGCCCGGGAAGGCGTCGAACTCGACGAGTCGCCCGAGGCCGAGGCGGTCGCCGAACCGACCCCGTCGTGGCGGGAGTCGCTGAAGGTGGTGCTGAGTGACAGCATGGTGAGAACCCTTGGCGCGTCGTACTTCCTGCTCAAGCCGGCCCGCTACGCGATCCTGCTGTGGGGTCCGGTGATCGTCGCGGAACGCCTGGCCGACGGTGACAAATTCCAGGCCGTGACCATCCCGGTGGCGTTCGGTGTGGCGGGCGTGATCGCCCCGATCCTGCTCGGCCGGATCTCCGACCGCGTGTTCAGTGCGCGACGGGTGCCCGCCTGCGTGATCAGTCTCGGGATCCTGGTGGCGGTGCTCGCGTTGTTCGGTCCGCTGACCGCGACCGGCAGTGCCTGGATCATGGTGGTGGTGCTCGGCCTGATCGGCCTGAGTGTCTACGGCGCCGACGCGATGATCTCCTGTGTCGCCGCGGTCGACTTCGGTACTTCCAAGCACGCCGGTACCGCGGCCGGGTTCATCAACTGTTGCGGTTCGGTCGGCGCCATCCTCGGCGGGCTGCTGCCCGGCTACCTGAGCACCTCGACACTGTTCTACGGATTCGCCGGTGCCGCACTGCTGTCCATGCTGTTGCTCATCCCGCACTGGAACCGGATGCCTGCTGCGGACTGACCCCGCGAGCAGACATAGAACTGTCGCTTTTCACGCGAAAAGGGACAGTTTTATGTCTGTTCGGCGGAGGAAAATTTGGTGCGCGCGTTGACGATGCTGAACGTGACGACGTCCGGCCGGTAGCGGTCGTCGGCACACTCGAACACGACGCCGTGCTGGTCGCGCGAGACCCGTCGCTCCCGCAACAACGGACTGCCGGGCGCGATACCGAGATTCGCGGCGTCGTCGGGTCCGGCCGCCACCGCGTCGAGGACATGTTCCATCGAGTCGAAGTAGACGTCGCGGCTGGCCAGGTAGTCGGTCATCGAGCCGGAGTCGGTATCGAACTCGAACAGCAGGGAACCCACGGATTCGATGAAGGTGCTGCGCTCGATCATCGCCGGTTCGCCGTCGAGCAGGCGGACGCGCAACACCTCGACCACGAAGTCGTCGGCGGTCAAACCCAATGCCTCGATGGCGGTTTCGGAGGCGCGACGGCGAGCCACCTCGATCGTGCGGTTGCCCGCGACGCGACCGGCACGCTCGGCCCATTGGGTGAACGGCGTGAACGTGTCCAGGGTCTGGGTGGCGTCATGACTGCGGACCACCGCCGGCTTTCCCCGCGAGACCCGGATCAGGCCCTCGTTCTTCAACGTCGCCAGAGCCTGGCGCACCGGACCGCGCGACACGTCGAACTCGGCGCACAGCGCGCTCTCGGTGGGTAGGGGCGCTCCGATGGCGTAGTCGCCGCGTCTGATGCGCTGACGCAGTTCGGAGGCGACGTGCTCGTGGCGCGAAACGGGCCCCGCCATCCGCATCACCTTCCGGTCAGGGTGTCATGACAAGTTTGCTACCGCGCTACATTACCGCGCCCTGTCAGGGCAGGCCGCCGTCCACCCGCAGGATCGAGCCGGTGGTGAAGCTCGACGCATCCGACATCAGAAACAGTGCAGCCCCGACGATCTCAGGAGGGTTGCCGGCCCGTTGCAGGGCGAGGTGGGCGAACGGCTCGCCGGCCATGTCCCAGGCCTTGCTGACATCGGTGAGGAACGGCCCCGCCATCAGGGTGTTGACCCGCACGGTCGGACCGAATGCCTTGGCCAGCCCTTCGGTCATGGCGTTGAGCCCGGCCTTGGCCGCGGCGTAGGGGAGCATGTACTGGTCGGGCCGTAGCGAGCCGGATGAGCTGACGTTGATGATCGCGCCGCCGCCGTCGGCGACCATGCGCTCACCGAGCAGGGCCGAAAGCCGGAACGGCCCTTTGAGATTCAGGTTGAAGACCGAGTCGAAGAGTTTCTCGCTGACCGAGCCCAGCGACTCGTACAGCGGTGACATGCCGGCGTTGTTGACCAGCACGTCGACCTTGCCGAACCGCTCGTACACCGCGTCCACCAGACCGTCGAGCTGATCCCACCGGCCGACGTGCACCTGATAGGGGAGGGCGGCGCGACCGGTGGCCGCGCTGATCTCCTCGGCGGTGGTCACACAGGAGTCCAGGTTGCGGCTGGCAACCACCACGTCGGCGCCGCAGTGCGCGGCTCCCATCGCGATCTCGCGGCCCAGCCCGCGGCTGCCGCCGGTGACCAGGACCACCCGGCCGGTGAGGTCGAACAACTCGTCGGCATATCCCATGTGATGACCCTCTCCGGCCGGCTTACACCGCGGCCCTATGGTGGCACGGTGCAACTGCTTCTGGTCCGACATGCTTTACCGCTGCGTAGCGAGCCCGGTCAAGGGTCCGATCCCGACCTGTCCGAAGAAGGCATCGCCCAGGCGCAGCGGCTGCCCGCCGCCCTGGCCCGCTTTCCCGTCAGCCGCCTCGTCAGCAGCCCGCAGCGGCGTGCGATCCAGACCGCGGGACCGGTCGCCGAGGAGCTGGGCCTTGAGGTCGAGGTCGACGAGCGGCTCGCCGAGTACGACCGCGACATGTCGCACTACGTGCCGATCGAGGAGATCGCCAAGGAGAACCCCGAGGAGCTGGCGCGGTTGGTGAACGGTCACCTGCCCAGCAGCGTGGACGAGAACGCGTTCATGGCCAGGATCGGTGCCGCCGTCGAGGACCTGGTGGAGGCCGGTGACCATGACGGCACCGTCGCGGTGTTCAGCCACGGTGGGGTGATCAACGTGCTGTTGCACCAGATCCTGCAGACCCAGCGGCTGCTGTCCTTCCACGTCGACTACGCCTCGGTCACCCGGCTGCTGTCATCGCGCTCGGGCAAGCTGGCCGTCGCCTCGGTCAACGGGACCGAACACGTATGGGACCTGCTGCCTCGAAATGTCCGGTGGTAAACAGTGACGGTGACAAATCTGGAGGGGCTCGACCTCACCGCCCTGGACCGGCATCTGCGCTCGGAGGGCATCGCCCGCAGCGGTGAGCTCCGCGCCGAGCTGATCGCCGGTGGCCGTTCCAACCTGACGTTCCGGGTGTGCGACGACGAGTCCGCCTGGGTGCTGCGCCGTCCGCCGCTGCACGGTCTGACCCCGTCTGCACATGACATGGCCCGCGAGTACAAGGTGGTGGCGGGGCTGGCCGGTACCGCGGTCCCGGTCGCGCGGGCAGTGACGATGAGCAACGACGATTCCGTGTTGGGTGCTCCGTTCCAGATGGTCGAGAACGTGGACGGCCGGGTGGTCCGCAGCGCATCCGAGCTTGCCGAGCTGGGCGACGAGACCGTGATCAGCGACAGCGTCGACGCCCTGATCCGTGTGTTGGCCGACCTGCACGCGGTGGACCCCGAGGCCGTCGGCCTCGGCGATTTCGGCAAGCCCACCGGCTACCTGGAACGCCAGGTACGCCGCTGGGGATCGCAGTGGGACCTGGTCCGGCTGCCGGACGACCCCCGCGACGACGACGTCAAGCGCCTGCACCAGGCCCTGGCGGATTCGGTTCCGGCCCAGAGCCGCAACTCGATCGTGCACGGTGACTACCGCATCGACAACACGATCCTGGACGCACAGGATCCGACAAAGGTCCTCGCGGTGCTCGACTGGGAGCTGTCCACGCTGGGCGACCCGCTGAGCGACGCCGCGCTGATGTGCGTGTACCGCGACCCGATGTTCAACCTGATCCTGAGCATGGAAGCGGCGTGGAGTTCACCGCAGATGCCGTCGGCCGATGAGTTGGCCAACCGCTACTCGGTGCAGTCCGGCCAGGACCTGGCGCATTGGGACTTCTACATGGCGCTGGCGTACTTCAAGGCAGCGATCATCGCCGCGGGGATCGACTTCCGTGCCCGCCAGGGCTCTGAGGCGCCCGGCGGTTCGAGTGTCGGCGAGGCGGTGGCCCCGGCGATCGCCTCGGGGCTACGCGCCATCGGCTGACGCGTCAGCTGCGCTGAGCGGCCTTGAAGTTCTTCTTGGCCGTGCGGCGCAACTGGAAGATTCGCGCCGATCCGGCGGCGACGGTCAGCAATCCGCCGGCCACCGCGGCGCCCAGGATCGCCACGCCTGTCGGCAACGACCAGTGCCAGGCCAAAAACGTCATCGGGACCGGCTCGGTGTTCTGCGCGATGAAGATCAGCAGCACGATGAGCACCAGGAAACCCAGGATCAATGCTGACCACAGCGCCCCGGCGCGGGTCAGTTTGGGCTCGGCGGCCTTACCTGACTTGGCGGGGGGCTTGCCGGCATCGGGGACTTTGCCTGGGTCGGGAGTCGGTGTCACCGGCACATTCGGCGTCGGCTCAGGCAGATCGGGCGATGCAGACGGATCGCTGGTCATACTGACATCTTTGCCCGTCGCGGCGTCAAAGCAAACACCCTGAGGTAAAGCGCGGCGGCATGTCGGGTGTGCCGTTAGGGTCTGGAGAAAGGCTGAACCGCCGAAAGGACGCGGATGCACCGCAAAACCCTGGCGACTCTGGCAATACTGCTTGCCTTCTTTTTGTCCGGTTGTGGCAGTGCCAATCCGTTGGGCGGCGGGCCGATCTCGGGTGACCTGAAGTCGATCACCGTCGGGTCGGCCGACTTCCCGGAGTCCAAGATCATCGCCGAGATCTATGCCCAGGCTCTGGAGGCCAATGGCTTTCAGATCCGCCGGCAGTTCGGTATCGGTAGCCGCGAGACGTATGTGCCTGCGGTGCAGGACCACTCGATCGATCTGATCCCCGAGTACACCGGGAATCTCCTGCAGTACTTCGATGCCGAGGCCACTGCCACCACTCCTGACGAGGTGCTGATCGCGCTGTTCAAGGCCCTGCCGGGCGACCTGTCGATCCTGTATCCCTCACCGGCCGAGGACAAGGACACCCTCGCGGTCACCGCCGAGACCGCCCAGCGTTGGAATCTGAAGACCGTCGCCGATCTGGCTGCGCATTCGGCTCAGGTGAAAGTCGGTGCACCGTCGGAGTTTCAGACCCGGCAGACCGGACTGGTCGGCCTGAAGTCCCGGTATGGGCTGGACATCGCGCCCGTCAATTTCGTCGCGATCAGTGACGGTGGCGGTCCGGCGACCGTTCAAGCGCTCAACAGTGGGGCCGTCACGGCCGCCAACATCTTCAGCACCTCACCGGCGATCTCTCAGCACCACCTGGTGCCGCTGGGAGATCCCGCGAACGTCTTCCTGGCCGCCAATGTCGTTCCGCTGGTGGCCTCGCAGAAGATGTCGAATGAACTCAAGACCGTGCTCGACGCGGTGTCGGCCAAGCTCACCACCGACGCCCTGATCGAGCTGAACACCGCCGTCGAGGGCAATACCGGTGTCGACCCGGACGAGGCGGCCGGAAAATGGATCAGGGACAATGGATTCGATCGGCGGATGATCAAATGATCACCTTCGAGAACGTCACCAAGCAGTACCCGGATGGCACCGTCGCCGTCGACAATCTCAATCTCGAAGTGCCGCAAGGCACCCTGACGGTGTTCGTCGGTCCGTCGGGTTGCGGTAAGACCACTTCGATGCGGATGATCAACCGGATGATCGACCCCACCTCGGGCACCATCACCGTCAACGGGGACGACATCAGCACGGTCGATCCGGTCAAGCTGCGCCTCGGCATCGGCTACGTCATCCAGAGCGCCGGGCTGATGCCGCATCTACGGGTGGTCGACAACGTCGCGACCGTGCCCGTGTTGCGGGGCGAATCCCGGCGCAAGGCCCGCAAGGCCGCGATCGGTGTGATGGAACGGGTGGGGCTCGACCCGAAACTTGCCGACCGGTACCCGGCGCAGCTGTCGGGCGGGCAGCAGCAGCGGGTCGGGGTGGCCCGCGCGTTGGCCGCCGACCCGCCGATTCTGTTGATGGACGAGCCGTTCAGCGCGGTCGACCCAGTGGTCCGCGAAGATCTGCAGGCCGAAATCCTGCGATTGCAAAGCGAATTACGGAAGACGATCGTGTTCGTCACCCACGACATCGACGAGGCGGTCAAGCTCGGGGACAAGGTGGCGGTGTTCGGCCGCGGCGGGGCGCTACTGCAATACGCCGATCCCGCCTTTGTCCTGTCGAACCCGGCCAACGAACTCGTATCGGCCTTCGTCGGTGCCGACCGCGGTTACCGCGGGCTGCAGTTCTTCCACACCAGTGGATTGCCGCTACACGACATCGAACACGTCGACGAGGACGATATCGACGCGCTCGACCTGAGCCCGGGCGAATGGCGGCTGGTCATCAAATCAGGCAAGCCGTTCGCGTGGATCAATGCCGAGGGCGTCGAGGTGCATCGCAAGGGCAACGAGCTCTACGACAGCACCATCGGCGGCGGGTCGTTCTTTCCGCCCGACGGCACCCTGCGGCAGGCGCTGGACTCCGCGCTGTCGTCGCCGAGCGGTCTCGGTGTCGCGGTTGACGCCGACGGCAGGCTCCTCGGGGGTGTGCGTGCCGACGACGTGCTGGAAGCGCTCAAGGAGCAGCGCCGCGTCCCGGAGTTGGGATAGCCCGTGCGGTATCTGCTGAACCACCTCGACGACCTGTGGGCGTTGACCATCGTGCACCTGCGGTTGTCACTGGTGCCGATCGTGCTCGGCTTGCTGATCGCGGTGCCGTTGGGTGCGGCGGTTCAACGCACCACGGCGCTGCGGCGGCTGACCACCCTGACCGCGAGCATCATCTTCACCATCCCGTCGCTGGCGTTGTTCGTGGTGCTGCCGCTGGTCATCCCGACCCGCATCCTGGACGAGGCCAATGTCATTGTGGCGCTGACGCTTTACACGACGGCCCTGTTGGTGCGGGCGGTGCCGGAGGCGCTCGACGCGGTGGACGAGCAGGTGCGTGACGCGGCGACGGCGATCGGCTACCGACCGTGGGTGCGGATGCTCAAGGTGGAACTGCCGCTGGCCATCCCGGTGCTGATCGCCGGGCTGCGGGTGGTGGCCGTGACCAACATCTCGATGGTGTCGGTGGGTTCGGTGATCGGCATCGGCGGCCTCGGCACCTGGTTCACCGAGGGCTATCAGTCCAACAAGAGTGACCAGATCGTCGCGGGGATCATCGCAATCTTCGTGCTGGCCGTCGTCATCGACACCCTGATCATGTTGGCCGGCAAGGCCATCACGCCGTGGAATCGCACGCCCCGAACGCCCGGCGCGTCCCGCCGAGTCAAGGCGGCCGCATGAACTTTCTGCAGCAGGCACTGGACTTCATCTTCACCGCCGCCAACTGGGCCGGCCCGGCGGGCCTGGGCGCCCGGATCGTCGAACACCTGCAGTACACCATCGTCGCGGTGGCGGCCTCGGCGCTCATCGCGATCCCGGTCGGACTGATCATCGGGCACACGGGGCGCGGCACGTTCCTGGTCGTCACCGGGGTCAACGCGTTGCGCGCCCTGCCCACGCTCGGCGTGCTGCTGCTCGGGGTGTTGTTGTGGGGACTCGGGTTGGTGCCACCGACGGTTGCCCTGATGCTGTTGGGCATCCCGCCGTTGCTGGCCGGCACCTATGCCGGGATCGCGAACGTCGATCCCGCCGTCGTGGACGCGGCCAGGTCGATGGGCATGACGGAGCGACGGGTGCTGTTCGGGGTCGAGGTGCCCAACGCGCTGCCGTTGATCGTGGGCGGTCTGCGTACCGCGACGCTGCAGATCGTGGCGACCGCGACGGTGGCGGCCTACGCGAGTCTCGGCGGGTTGGGCCGGTACCTGATCGACGGCATCAAGGTGCGGCAGTTCCACATCGCGCTGGTGGGTGCACTGATGGTGACGGCGTTGGCCCTGATTCTCGATGCCGCGCTGGCGTTCGCGGTGCGGCTCTCGGTGCCCGGTAGTGGCCGCTTGGGAGGCCGGCGACGGATTCCGCAGCCGTTGCTCGACGACGAGGTGGCCCTCGAATCGCGTCCGGCGGGGAGTTCCGGACTCGGCTACGAAGGCCGCGCGTCGTCGCATACGGTAGACGGGTGAGCGACGAGAAGGATCGTGCCTGGCCAGCAGTGTTGACCTGGCGGGCGCACGACGAACCCCGGATGGAATCCGCTCGGGTTCAGCTGTCGGGCAACAGGATCAAGGCCTATGGCCGGATCGTGGCGGCTTCCACCGAGTCCCATCCGGCCTTCTCGGCCTCCTATGACCTGGTCACCGACGAGACCGGCGCGACCAAGCGGTTGTCTCTGACCGTCACGCTGGCCGAGCGGGAACGCCAGCTCTCCATCGCCCGCGATGAGGAGAACATGTGGCTGGTGCAGGATCACACCCAGACCAAGCGCTCGGACTTCGGCGGTGCGCTCGATGTGGACCTGGTGTTCAGCCCGTTCTTCAACGCGCTGCCGATCCGGCGGACGGGTCTGCACCAACGCGCCGAGTCGGTGACGTTGCCGGTGGTCTACGTGCGGTTGCCGGACCTGTCGGTGGAGACCGCGAACATCAGTTACAGCAGCCCGGGGCCCGGAGCCGCGGTGAAACTGCGCTCGCCGGTCGCCGACACCACCATCACGGTGGATCCCGACGGCTTCATCCTTGATTACCCAGGACTGGCAGAGCGGATCTGATCACCCCGCCGGCGCGTCCGGCGGCGGCCAGCTCGGCCCGCCAGTCGCCGGTCCCCACGACTGTGGTGATGATCTCGGGGCGGCTGAAGCTGTCGTAGCGCATCCGCGCGGCATGGCCGGTCTCGACCAGATCGGCCACCGACCCCGTGGCCACCAGTGTCTCCTTGGCTCGGGTCAGCAGTTCGAGGCCGTGTTCCAGCGCGGGCAGCAGCTGGTCGGCGTTGGCCTCACACATGGCCCGCACCAGGTCCGGTGCGGTGGCCGCGACCCGGGTGCCGTCGCGGAACGATCCGGCGGCCAGGGCGAAGGCCAGCGGCACCTCGCCGGCGATCACGGCCAGGGTTTCGGCGAACAGGTGCGGCAGGTGCGAGATCGTGGCGGCAGCCGCGTCGTGCTCGTCGGAGCGGGCCGGCACCACGACGGCATGGCAGTCCAGCGCCAGCTGGGCCACCTGGGACCAGATGCGGGCGTCGACGTGGTCGTCCACGCTGACCACCCACGCGGCACCGGTGAACAGGGCAGCATCCCCGGCCGACCAGCCGGAGTGCGCGGTTCCGGCCATCGGATGCCCGCCGACGAAGTTCTGCAGAAGGCCGGCTCGCTCCACCTCGGCGAGCACCGCGCCCTTGACACTGGTCACGTCGGTCAACGGGCATCGAGGTGCGGTGCTGCGGATGCGGTCGAGCATCTGCGGCAGGGCCGGCATCGGCACCGCCACCACGATCAGCGCGTTGGAGTCGGCGGCCCGGCGCAGGGCCTCGTCGAGGTCCGCCGTGGCGTCGAACCCGTCGAACTTGGCGGCCGCGACCGACTCCAGCGACCGGTTGTAGCCGAAGACCTCACGGCCGGCCCCGGCGGTGGCGCGCATCAGCGAGCCACCGATCAGACCGAGGCCCAACACGCACACGGGTGTGTTCGTCACGCATCAAGGTTGGCATACGGACCCGGCCGGGGCCGAGGGTGATCCCTGTCAAAATTGCTGGTCGGCGACTACCGTAGGCGGGCATGGAGGCGCAGCGTGCACCGGCAGACCTGCCCGATGGCTTCGGGGTGGCCGTTGTCCGGGAGGACGGCAAGTGGCGGTGCGCCCCGATGCGGTCGTCGTCGTTGAAGAGTTTGACCGCGGCCGAGACCGAACTTCGCGAGCTGCGCAGCGCCGGGGCGGTCTTCGGGCTCCTCGATGTGGACGACGAGTTTTTCGTGATCGTGCGGCCGGCACCGGCGGGTACCCGGTTGCTGCTGTCGGACGCCACCGCGGCACTGGACTACGACATCGCCGCCGAGGCGCTGGAGAATTTGGACGCTGACCTGGAAGAAGAGGATCTCGAAGACTCGGACCCCTTCGAAGAGGGCGACCTCGCGGTGCTGTCCGACATCGGTCTGCACGAGGACGTGCTCGGGGTGATCCTGTCGGAGACCGACCTCTACGCCGACGAGCAGATCGGGCGGATCGCCCGCGAGATGGGCTTCGCCGACGAACTGTCGGCGGTGCTCGACCGGCTCGGTCGGTGAGTGCCTCAGACGAATCCCTGATCCGCGCGGCGCTGGGGGCTGCCCGGGCAGCCGGTCCGCGTGACGTGCCGATCGGTGCGGTGGTGTTTGCCGCCGACGGCACCGAGTTGGCGCGCGCGGCGAACGTCCGTGAGGCCACCGGCGACCCGGCCGGGCATGCCGAGATCGTGGCGATGCGCGAGGCCGCCCGGGTGCTCGGCGACGGGTGGCGGCTGGAGGGTGCGACGCTGGCCGTGACGGTCGAGCCGTGCACGATGTGCGCGGGCGCGTTGGTGCTTGCCCGGGTGGCGCGGGTGGTGTTCGGCGCGTGGGAACCCAAGACCGGGGCGGTCGGCTCGCTGTGGGATGTGGTCCGCGATCGCCGGCTCAACCACCGTCCCGAGGTGGTCGGCGGGGTGCTGGCCGACGAGTGCGCGGCCCTGCTGGAGGAGTTCTTCGCGGCCCAGCGGTAAGCGATTAGGGCCTTGCGGCACTCGCCCGGTAAGCTGCCACACGGTGGCGTGTCCGAGCGGCCTAAGGAGCACGCCTCGAAAGCGTGTGACGGGTAACCCCCGTCCGAGGGTTCAAATCCCTCCGCCACCGCCATAGATCTCCCCACCAGTTATCCCTGGTGGGGAGTTTTTTTATGGGTGGCTATCCGGCAGGAGACAGCCGTAGCACCGGGATGGTGCGGATCCCGTCGGTGCGTCGTTCGTAGGTGTTCCAGCCCTTGTTCAGCCGATCGGCGGCCAGGGCATAGAGCCGGTCGCGGTCGGTGCCGGCGACCTCCCGTGCGACGAAGCGCCCACCGTTCGGCCCGATGTGCAGCTCGCAGTCCGGATGCGCGAGCAGGTTGTGATACCAGCTCGGGTGACGGTCACGCCCGTAGTTGGACGCGATCAGCACCACGTCGTCGCCGTCGGTGAAGTAGGCCAGCGGAGTCTCGTACTGCTTGCCGCTGCGTGCGCCGGTCGAGGTCAGGATGAGCACCGGTATGCCCACGCTGATGCGGACCCGTCCGCCGGTGGCCTTCATCACCGGACCTTCCAGCGGCGCGATCCGCCGCCGCCAGAACCTCGCGGCTCGCTCGGTGGTGAACAGCTTGCCCCCGACCGCCCAGGACAGTTCGCGTTTCCACAACGGCCGCGCTTTCAGATCGACGCGGGGGATGCCGTTGAGGAAACCGGTCACGGCACAGCGCCTATATCCGCGCCCACGGTGCGAAGGCGTTGCGCTGCCCGCGCAGTGACGGCTCGAGTTCGGGGTAGTGCCGCAGCAACACCGAGGTCATGTCGTTGTGGTCGATCCAGTCCATGCCTTCGGGGGTGTAGACGCGCGGCGTGAAGTCCACGGTGTAGAACCGGTCGCTCTTGAGGCGACGGGTGGCCATCAACACGAAGATCCGGAATGCGGTGTCGCTGAAGCCGAAACCCTCGGGCAGTTTCTCGCCGAACATGCCGACGGTGGTGTCCACCTTCTCGATGTCGCCGCCGTAGATCTCGGCCATCACGGCGGCGGTGGCAGCGTCGCCGCCGCTGATCTGGTCGAAACTGGTCACCGGGTTCAGTCGTAACGCACGGCGGAAGTCGTTGTAGCGCGGGACTCCTCGTTCCCGGGAGCGCAGGATGTCGGTGGCGATCATGTCGAGTGTGTGCTCGTCGGTGCGCTGGAAGTTCCGCATGAAGTTCGGGCTGTTGTGCAGGGTGACCGCGCCGGGATGGGCGACGCCCAGCGAGTACAGGCACTCGGCCACACCCATGCTCTTGAGGACACCGCGCGAGTTCGCGCCGCCGTGGATCTCGCCGAAGGTGAGTTGGCGTGGCTCGACTCCGGTTGTGAGGCTGAGGAATTCGTAATCGTCGGGCACCAGTGGGTGCATCCGGTAGACGGTGACGAAGTCCTCGGTGATCGAATACGGGGCGGTGTGGTGGTCGGTGGTCGAGCCTGGGATGCCGCTGAGCACGTCGCTGGAGCTCAGCCGCCCGAACAATTCCTTGACGCGCTCACCGGCCAGGCCGAACCAGTTGGCTCGCATCCCGATCTGGAGGGTCGGATGCCCGAGGATCGCCGGGGTCCATTCGATGGTGTGGATCTTGGCGATCAGCGCGGCGTTGATCAGCCGTGCCTTGTTGAACAGTTGGTCGTCGTCCCAGCTCGGATATGCCGCCTTGAGCCGGTCGCAGATGGCGTTGTGCTCACGCATGAATATCGTGCCCATCAGCTCCATGCCCAGCCACCAGCCGTCCGCGCCGCCGGAAGCACCGATGAGGGCCGGGTCGATGTCGATGAACCCGTCGGCGTCGATGCGCACCTTGCCGCCCTTGCCGCTGCGGATGGCCTTCTGGAAATCCTGGTTGCTGCCGTAGATCTGGGAGGCATCCCACCAGTGGGTTTCGGTGTTGACAAAGGTCGAACCGCCCGGCGCGGCCGTGGGGTCGACGGCCGTGGCGGGAACCTTGATGGTGGCCTCGGGCCACTCGGTGTCACCGTCGGGGCGGGGAATCTCGAGCATCCGATTGGGGTCGGTGCCGTGGCTGAACCAGTCGCGGGTCTCGAACTGCAACCACGCCGCAGCGAGCACGTTGAGTGAGGTGGCCGGCTGGAATTCGCGGCGCTGCAACAGTTTGGTGCTGATCAGCCGGGGGTTGGGGTCCATCAGCTCCGGCAGCGTCTCGGCGTGGCCCTCGGCCGGCGGCACATTGCGCCCGAACCGGGTGTTCGCCATGCCCATCGAGGGCACCGAGAGATCGTTGTAGGAACCGTCGGCCGTCCGGACGGTCAGGTAGTCGGTCGGTTCCACGGTCGGAGCCTCCGGTGGCCGGCCCTGATAGGTGTCGTACAAGTTGTGTTCCCGCAACGCGTCGCGGATCCCGACCAGCACCGAGATGCCCAGTATCGGCGGCAGTTTGTCCCAGCCGATCCGCCGGTCGATCAGCTCAGTGGTCTTGAGGAACAACCTCGTGAGAAGCCATGGCATGACGGGATCCTTTCCACGCGATTACGGCGAGAGCAGTGTTGATGGCGGAGATGACAGTGGCCGTCACGCCGTGGCGGCGCGGCAGATCGCCGCGCGCTGTGGTGACGGCGGCCGACAGGGTGTCGGTGGCGTGGATCAGGATCGCGAGGTTCTCGGCCCGACGAAGTTCGCTGCCCCGCAGGACGAGCAGATCCAGCCCGATCAGCACGGTCCGGATGCCGAACATCCGGAACGGATAGCCGGCCGAACGATCGTGTGCGGTGTCGACGCCGAGGCGGGTGAGCAGTCTTTCGGGCGCCACAAGGGCGGTCGCGCCATTGAGGATCCGGATCACCGCCAGCGCGGTGCGCGCTGCTGTCGGGCTCAGCATGTCTAGATCTTGGGCGTTCGCCGCAGCCGGTGCATGAGTAGTCGGCTACTTGTTTCGCCTGATTCGTCCGGTCTTCGTCAGAGCTCGTCGCAACGGCGTTGAATGTGTCCATGGATCTGATGTCGCCGACCGATTCGATGTTCCTGATCGCTGAGACGCGGGAGCACCCGTTTCATGTCGGTGGCCTCGCGCTCTACGAACCTCCGGCCGGCGCGGGCAGTGACTTCGTGCGTGAACTGCACGAGGAGATGGTGGCCCAGACCGACATTCAGCCGGTGTTCCGCAAACACCCGGCGACCATCCTCGGCGGCATCGCGAACGTCGGCTGGACCTACGACAACGACGTCGACATGGACTACCACCTGCGCCGGTCGGCGCTGCCGACCCCGGGCCGCGTTCGGGATCTGCTGGAGTTGACCTCCCGTCTGCACGGCGGCCTGCTCGACCGGCACCGTCCGCTGTGGGAGGCGCACCTGATCGAGGGGCTCGCCGACGGCAGGTTCGCGGTCTACACGAAGATGCACCATTCGTTGATCGACGGGGTGTCGGCGCTGAAGCTGTTGATGCGCACTC
Organism: Mycolicibacterium peregrinum; assembly: GCF_002102345.1. Taxonomy (GTDB): domain Bacteria; phylum Actinomycetota; class Actinomycetes; order Mycobacteriales; family Mycobacteriaceae; genus Mycobacterium; species Mycobacterium peregrinum. The sequence goes on along the minus strand of NZ_LQPP01000025.1, from coordinate 38,652 downwards.
TGTCGGAGGATCCCGATGACACCGAGGTGCGGGTGCCGTGGTCGCTGCCGCGCCGCAAGCGGGAGCACCAGAGTTCGTCGGTGCTGCGGACGGTCACCGATACCGTCGGCTCGGTCGCCGGGCTGGCGCCGTCGACGGTCAAGCTGGCCCGGTCGGCGCTGCTCGAACAGCAGCTCACCCTGCCGTTCGCGGCTCCCAAGACCATGTTCAACGTCAAGATCGGCGGAGCCCGCCGGGTCGCGGCGCAGTCCTGGCCGCTGGAGCGGTTCCAGCGGATCTCGCGAGCGGCCGGGTTCACGGTCAACGATGTGGTGCTCGCGGTGTGCGCCGGAGCGCTACGTGCCTACCTGTTGGAACAGGACGCGCTGCCGGACCAACCGTTGATCGCGATGGTGCCGGTGAGCCTGCGAGCCGAACACGAGGCCGACGCGGGCGGCAATATGGTCGGCACGGTCCTGTGCAATCTGGGCACCGATGTGGACGACCCCGCCGAGCGGCTGAATGTCATCGGGGAGTCGATGCGGGGCAACAAGAAGGTGTTCTCCGAACTACCGCGGGTGCAGGCACTGGCGCTGTCGGCGATGATGATCGCCCCGCTCGGCCTGGCCGCGGTTCCCGGGTTCGTCAGAGCCACGGCACCGCCGTTCAACCTGGTCATCTCCAACGTGCCCGGGCCGCGACATCCGTTGTACTGGAAGGGTGCTCGGCTCGACGGCAACTATCCACTGTCGATCGCGCTGGACGGTCAGGCGATGAACATCACCTTGGCCAACAACGCCGACAACCTGGATTTCGGCCTGGTCGGTTGCCGGCGCAGTGTGCCGCACCTGCAGCGGATGCTCAGCCATCTGGAGGACTCGCTCAAGGCGCTGGAGGTCGCGTCGGGCGCCTGACAGGACGCTCACCTCCTCCGCGTCGATCAGCCGGCGGACCGTAGGAAGTCGCCCGAGATCTTGACCGCAGGGGTCGAGGAGTCCCCGCCGACCACCAGGGTCGCGAACGCGATGTCGCCGGCGATCCCGGCGAACCAACCGTGCGAGTGTGTGTTGTCGCCGAATTCCGCCGTACCGGTCTTGCCGCCGAGATCGGGGATGTCGCTCAACTGGCTGGCGGTGCCCTCGGTGACGGTCTTGCGCATCATGTCCCGCAGCGCTGCGGTGACCCCGGCCGGTAGCGTTTCGGAGGGGGTATCGGCGGTCACCTTCTGACCGTCGACCAGGCTGGGCAGGACCGTCGAGCCGTGCGCCAGGCTGGCCTCGGCGACGGCGAGACCGAACGGGCTGACGGTTACGGTGGCCTGGCCGATACCGTTCTCCACGCGCTGGGCGGCCGTGTCGGCGTTGGGAACCCGGCCGGTGACCGTGGTGAGCCCCGGAATGGTGAAGTCCACCCCGATGCCGAACGCGCGCGCCGTCTTGGTGAGCGCATCGGCGGGCAGCTTGTCCGACAGCGCCGCCATGCTGGTGTTGCACGAGTGGGAGAACGCCGAGGCCAAAGGCACTGTCCCCAGGTCGAAGTCATCGTCGTTGGGGATGGTGCGGTTCTCGATCGTCAACCGACCGGGGCATGCCACCGGGCTGTCCGGGGTGGCCAGGTTCGCCTCCAGCGCGGCTGCGGTGGTGATGGTCTTGAACGTCGACCCCGGCGGGTAGAGCCCGGAAAAGGCAATGGCGCCTTGGGGATCCGCGGCCGTGTTCTGTGCGGCAGCCAGAATCCCGCCGGTCTTGCCGGACAACGCGACCAGCACCGCGGGACGCGTCTCCTGGTCGACGGCCTGTTGGGCGAGCAGTTGCAGCCGGAGGTCCATCGTGGTGCGCATCGGGTCGGTCGGTGCGGGCGATTGCGCGGTGAGGCGCTGCGCGGGTGCGCTGTCCGCGTCAACCAGATAGACCGACCACCCGGCAGCTTTGGTGATCCGGTCATGCCACAGCTCGGTGAGCCCGCCGATGGCCGGCGAAGACAGTTGGCGGTCGGCAGTCAGCAGGTCACCCTGCTCGGCCACGGTGACCCCCGGAATCTGGGCGAGTTGGTCGCGCACCTGCGCGAGATCGTCTTCGCGCAGTTTCATCACCGTCACGCGATCGTCGGTGTTCGACGTGAACTGCGCGCCGATGGATTCCGCGGTCGTAGTGGGGTCGAAGCGGTTCAACAGCGCGGCGAGCGGCGCGGCGGCATCGACGTGGGTGCGGTCCAGCGAGACGACGCCAACGGTCTGCCACGTCATCAACGGCTGGCCGGTCCGGTCGAGCACCGGGGTCTGCAGGTCACTGTCGGTGCTGTACTGAAAGCGCAAGCCGTCCCGCAGATCTCGGTGCAACAGCGTCGGGGTCCAGGTGATCAGCCAGTCGTCACCGGCCTTGGCGGCGGTGCCGGTGGTGTCGTAGCCGAAATCGTGGCCCTCACCCCAGGACCACTGATACTTCAGCGTGGCGCCGGTCTGGTCATCGGGTTCGGCGCTGACCTTGACCGAGGCGGCATCGCCCATGCCGTTGAACATCGAGGTGATTGCCGGCTCGGCAGCTGCGGGGTCGTTGGTCTGCTCGGCCGCGCCGTGAGCGTCCTTGCGTTGCAGGGCATCGGCGAATGCGGCGAATCGGTCAGCCGGGTCCGGGGACGACGAGCATCCCACGACAGGAAGAAACAGGCCGAGCAAGAGGAACCAGACGAAGGCGGGGCGGTGCCGTCGAGTCATGCCCCCAGCATGACATCTCGGGCTCTAGGCAGCTTTGTCCGTGTCTGACGCCCGTTGCGGCTTGGCCCGGTGCTTGGGCTCGGACTTGGGCTTGAAAGAGTCCCTGACGTTCTTCGCCACATCCGACATCGTGTTTCGCACCTCGTCGCGCCGCTGCGCGGGCGCGCGCTTGACCGGCTTCTTCGGGGTCTCGGCGTCGGCAGTCGTCTCGTCGGCCTTGGGGGCTTCCTGCTTTGCCGCGATACGGACAGTGGGTGCCGGAGCCGTCGAAGGTGATGTCGTCGAGGGCAATCCACCCTTGAAGTTGTCCGCACCCTGCTGCAGCGCACCGGGGAGCTGGTTCAGGGTCTCGGCAATCCGCTTGGGGGGTGTGATCAACGAGAACCGGGTCGGCGTGGCGGGATCGGAGTAGTCGCGATCGGTGTAGCCCATGTCGACGGCGAGCTTGAGAGTGGGTTCGATCGCGCCGAGCACCGGTTCGGTGAATTCCGTGGTGTGTAGTGCCGTCGACACGTCCCGGATGGGCTGCAGCAAGGGCAGGTGCTCGGTCTTGACCAGGATGTAGGTGTCTGTCCCGCCACCAGGCGTGCTGACGGTCTTCACGATGACGGCGTCGGGATCGTTGAGGTCGGTGGCATCCGGCGTCGGGTCGCCGTGCAGATAGTAGAAACCGGCCGCCGCATTGGCCAGCGCCAGTGGGTTGGCGTAGGCCGGGAAGTCACCGACGGGGTCGTACTCGATGGTGATGAAGGTTTCGTCATACGGCGACTGTTCGGCTGCGCCGGTGCTGGTGAATCCGAGGAGCCCGAGCGGTCCCATATTCGGGAAGCGGGCATAGATTCCGCCGTTGGGAACCGTCGGCGCCGCGACGTACACGAACTTCAACGTGCCGGTGCCCGGGCTGTTTTGGGCATCGAGTTCGCGCTTGTACTTCTCGGCGACGATGGTCCCCTCGGAGTAACTGACGATGTAGACGGTCCCGTCGGGACCGGCCGCGGCACGCGCTTCGTCGACCGTGTCGATCAGCGGCTGGCGCCCCTCGGCAACGCTCTCGTCGATCGGCAGCGTGGCCGGGTAGTTGACGCCGTAGAACTGGCCTGGGCCGGTGCCGACGAACTCGCCGCCGTACGGCACGTAGTTGCCCTGGAACTTCTTCGGGATCCGGTCGCTGTTCGGGTTCTTCGCCCCGCCGACACCGACCACCGCATTGCCGCCCGGCAGGGTGGCCGCCAGTGCGTCGGCGACATGTCCGAAGGTGAGCACCGCGGCCAGGCCTGCGGTGGCACCGGCCACCACGGCTGCCGATGAACGCGTGCGCTTACGGTGATCGGCCACGGTGCTCCTCAGGTCGTCCGAACTGAAAACGACTGAGAACAGAGCGTGGGCCCGGGGTCAGTCCGGGCCCACACTATGCCAGATGTTTGCTAAAAGTGAGTGGATTGCTACGGGCAGGAGACTTCCAGCTCGAAAGGCTTGGTCACTGGGTTCATTCCGTCCACACCTGTGGCGTCACCCTTGATCGTGTACTTGTTGCCATCCTTGGTGGCTTCCGCACTGCCGCCGGGTACGCCGGGCGTGTAGCCGAGGCTGACCCCGTCGATGTTGCCGAGTGCCACCGCGGTCACCGACGGCTGGTCGCCTTCGCCGAGTGTGGCGCTGACCGCGGACATGCCCTGTCCGACGGTCAGGGTGACATTGCCTGCGACCGTGGCACACACAACCGTGCCCTCTACCTTGTGGTCCTTGCCGTCGATGCTGACCCGGGCGGTGCCTGCACCGGTGGTCGCCTTGGCGTCGCCGGCCTCGACCGAAGCCGTTGCCGACGCCGTCGCGGTGGCCTTCGTATCGGTTGAGGTGTCTTTCTTGTCGCTCGACGAACAGCCGGACAGGCCGGCGATGACGATCGCGGCGCCGCCGACGGCAACCAGGAACTCACGCTTCACCACTGCTCTCCTCACGGTTGTGCAGCCCGTCTTCAGTGGCGGACTGTCAGGCAGAAGTATTGGGGTTGATGCAGGTCATGGGCATGGGATTGGAAGAATCGTTCCCCGCGGGCGCGACGCGGTCGTAAGTTCAGCGTCATGCAGACGTTGCGTACTCCAGACGACCGGTTCGCTAATCTTCCCGAGTTTGCTTATTTACCAGGCTATTCCGAGATCGACGACAGCGAGGGCGGCCGATTGCGGGTGGCGTGGGTGCAGGCCGGCCCGGCGGAGGCCGACCCGGTGTTGTTGTTGCACGGGGAACCATCCTGGTCGTTTCTGTACCGGCGCATGATCCCGATCCTGGCCGCGGCGGGCCATCGCGTCGTCTGCCCTGACCTGGTCGGCTTCGGCAGATCGGACAAACCCACGCGCATCGAGGATCACACCTATGCCCGGCACGTCGAGTGGATGCGGACGCTGGTCTGCGATGTCTTGGACTTGCGGCGGGTGACCCTGGTCGGTCAGGACTGGGGTGGCCTGATCGGGCTGCGACTGGCGGCCGAGAATCCCGACCGGTTCGCCAATATCGTCGTCGCCAACACGGGGCTGCCCACCGGCGACATTCCCATGCCGGAAATCTGGTGGCAGTTCCGCAAGGCCATCCAGAATCTGCCGACCATCGATGTCGGCAGATTCGTGGAAGCCGGGTGCCGCCGCCCGGTCAGCGACGAGGTCCGGGCGGCGTACGACGCCCCGTTCCCCGACGACACCTATTGCGCGGGTCCGCGGGCAATGCCCGGTCTTGTTCCCACCGCACCCGACGACCCGGCCGCGGCCGCCAACCGGTCAGCTTGGAAAGCGTTGACGGCCAGCGAAACCCCGATGCTGGTGGCGTTCAGCGACAGCGACCCGATCACCGGAGCCATGGCGCCCATCTTCCGGCGGGACATGCGGGGCGCACAGGGCGTCGATCATCCGACGATCGCGAACGCGGGTCATTTCCTGCAGGAGGATGCCGGCGAGGAACTTGCCGGGGCGATCGTGACCTTCCTCAGGGGCAGGTGACCGCGATGTCGAACGGCATGTCCACCGGTTCGCCCGGCTGGTTGGGGTCGATGCCCATGCCGGTGCCGGTGATCGTGTAGGCCTTGCCGTCGCGTGCGGCCACGACCGGTGCGCCCGACAGGCCGGACAGGTAGGTCAGCGAAGCCCCCTCGCCGTTGACGTCGCCGATGTTCACCGACTGCACCACAGGTGCCTCTCCGTCGGTCAGCGCCACCGAGGCCGGCATCTTGCCCTTGACGCCGATCGTGGTCAGCCCGTCCTTGGTCTCGCAGCTGACGCTGGTCACGGGGCCGGCGTCGTTGGGACCGAAGGTCACCCGGCCCTGGCCGGACTTCGTGGAAGAACCCGATTCCTGCGACGAGCATCCGGCGACTGCAGCCAGACACACAGCAAATCCGGTGGCAATGACAATGGGGCGGCGCATGACCAAATTCACGTCCGCAGTATGGCCGCGTCCGCCCCCGTGACGGAAATCGGACGCGCATCCGGTTGAATACCAGGTGTGGACCAGCCGTATTTCACCGTGAAGGCCGAGTTGCCCGGCCGACTCGGTCGGGTCGGGACCATCCACACGCCGCACGGCGATATCCAGACTCCGGCGTTTATCGCGGTCGGCACCGCGGCCACCGTGAAATCGGTGCTGCCAGAGACCATGAAACAGCTTGGTGCCCAAGCGATTCTGGCCAACGCCTACCACCTCTACCTGCAACCGGGCCCGGATGTGGTGGCCGAGGCCGGCGGGCTCGGGGCGTTCATGAACTGGCCCGGACCAACCTTCACCGACAGCGGCGGCTTCCAGGTGATGTCGCTGGGTGTCGGGTTCAAGAAAGTCCTGGCGATGGACACCGAGCGGCTGCAGGCCGACGACATCATCGCCAAGGGCAAAGAACGGTTGGCTCACGTCGACGACGACGGGGTCACGTTCCGCTCGCATCTGGACGGTTCGAAGCACCGGTTCACCCCGGAAATCTCGATCGGCATCCAGAACAAGCTCGGCGCCGACATCATCTTCGCATTCGACGAGCTCACCACGCTCGTCAACACCCGCGCCTACCAGGAAAGCTCGGTGCAGCGCACCCATGAGTGGGCGGTGCGGTGCCTGGCCGAGCATCACCGGCTGCAGGCGCTGTCACCGGAGCGGCCGCGGCAGGCGTTGTTCGGGGTGGTGCAGGGCGCGCAGTACGAGGATCTGCGTCGGCAGGCCGCGAGCGGGCTGGCTTCGATCGGGCAGGAGGCCGGGCCCGCCGAGGGACTGAGCTTCGACGGCTACGGCATCGGCGGCGCGCTGGAGAAGCAGAATCTGGCCACCATCGTCGGCTGGGTCAGCAGTGAACTGCCGGCCGACAAGCCCCGGCACCTGCTCGGCATCAGTGAGCCCGATGACCTGTTCGACGCCGTGGCAGCCGGCGCGGACACCTTCGACTGTGTATCGCCGTCGCGGGTGGCGCGCAATGCGGCGGTCTACTCGGCGACGGGCCGCTTCAACATCACCGGGGCGCGCTACAAGCGGGATTTCACCCCGATCGACGCCGAATGCGATTGCTATACCTGCGCCAACTACTCCCGCGCCTACATCCGGCACCTGTTCAAGGCCAAGGAGATGTTGTCGGCGACGCTGTGCACGATCCACAATGAGCGGTTCGTGATCCGGCTGGTCGATCAGATCCGGGCATCGATCCTGGCCGGCGAATTCGATGAGCTCCGGTCGCATGTGTTGGGGCGGTATTACGGGGTGCCCGTCAACTGACCGGCCTCACTTTGTCACGCTGGCGTGGCAATCGGCGACGGCAGCCACTCTGGCGTGACGGTCGGTCGCGCTGAGGAACATGGCGACAACGATTGCCGCGGCAGTTACAGCCGCGGTCGCAGGCCATCCCATCCACCCGACGGCGGCCGCGCCGAAGGCGCTTCCGAGGCTGCCGCCCACGAAGTACACCACCATGTAGGCGCTGTTGAAGCGAGCGGGTGCGGCGGAGTCGATCGCCAAAACCGTGCTCTGATTGGCAACTTGGGCTGAGAAGAGCCCGGCGTCGAACACGGCCAGGCCGATGAGCGTGGCTGCCGTGCTCGACAGGCACACGGCGAGGGCGATTGCGGCGAGGGCCGCGACGACCAGGCCGACCAACATCACTCGACGCGGGCCCACACGATCGGTCCACGTCCCGGCCACACGCGTCGCGACGATGCCAAGGAGGCCGGCGAGCGCGTACAGGCCGATCCGTTCGGCTGTGTACGAATACGGCGGCTGTGCCAGCGCAACGGCGAGGCCGGCCCATACCGTGCAGAACGCGAAGAACCAGAGCGCACCGCGCACCGCGGCCATGCGCAGCTTCGGGAACCGCACGTACAGGCCGGGCAGGGCGCGAAGCGTCTCCATGATGCTGCTCGTGGTGGAACCGGCGGTGGCAGGCAAGGTTCGTACGGCGACAACTGCGGTGACGGCCGATGCGAGGGCAAACACGAGCAGGGCGCCGCGCCATCCCGATACGTCGGTCAACCAGCCGCCGGCGAAGCGGCCCCCGATGATCCCGGCAGAAATGCCCGCCGTGACAATGCCCAGCGCGGTGGCCCGGCGCCCGTCCGGGACGAAGCGCGCGGTGATCGAACTCAACTGCGCACCGACCGTGGAACAGGCACCGATGAGCGTGATCGTGAGTGCCAGCAACCACATCGTGCCGGCGGCGGCGTTGGCCGCCAAGGCTGCGGCCAAGGCGCCGAATTGGGCGGCGAGGACGTATCTCGGCGGAAATCGGTCGACGAGCGGAACGAGCATCGCGAGTCCTACCAGGTACCCGACGGGCCCGCATGCGAGCGCGATGCCGACCTGGGCGATCGAGATGCCAAGACTGTCGGCGACATCGGACACCGCCGGCTGGAGCGGATAGATGGCGGCGGTACCGAGAGCGGCGGCAATCGCCATGAACCACACGGTGATTCGGGTCATTTGGGGCTGCGATGTCATGCCGATGACGCTATGGGCGCCCAGGTCAGCGTGCTGGCGGAAATCGGACCATGCGGTGTGGGAGAGTGGCGCCATGCCGGAAGAGCTCACCGCCGAACAGGCCGCCACGCGTCTGGCGACCGCCGACACACTCGGGATCCCGCTGGGGCCCGGCCAGCCGCCGGCGTTCCTCCGTGCACTCGGAGAGCGCACGGATTGGACGGACCTACGTGTCTACGGCGCACTGCTCGGAGTCGGGACCGAACTGTTCAACCGCTCCGGTGTCCGTTACCTGTCCGGCTTCTTCGGTCCCTTCGAGCGGACGTTGCGGGACATGGGCGCCGACGTCGAATTCGCGCCCGCGGATTTCCGCCGGTTCGCTCCGCTGCTCGAGCGTCAGACGCCGCGAGTGATGACGACCGTGGCGGCAGCGCCCGACGAGGATGGCTGGTGCTCCCTGTCGCTGCATGCCGGTGCCACGGTGGGTGAATTACGCCGCGCCGGCGCCGATCCGCAGCGGCTGCTCGTCGTCGAGGCGTCTGACGCCTACCCGCGGACATTCGGGCTCGACGGGTATCGACATGCGCTGCACGTCGATGAGATCGACGTCCTCGTGCGCTCGACCGACGCACCGCTCGCGCTTCCCTCGGCGTCGCCCTCCGACGTCGACAGGGCGATCGCGAGGCACGCGGTCGCCTACATCCCGTCCGGCGCGACCCTGCAGACGGGCATCGGCTCGATTCCCAGCCAGATCGCCGCCCTGCTCGCCGAAGGCGATGGGGGCGACTACGGGCTGCACAGCGAAATGTTTACCGATGGGTGCATGCAGTTGCACCGGGCCGGCAAGGTCACCAACGTGGGCAAAGGACTGTACGACGGGGTGAGCGTGACGACCTTCGCGTTCGGCTCAACGGAGCTCTATGCGTGGCTGGACGCCAACTCCGACGTCGCGTTCCTCCCCGTCGAGATTGTCAACGCGCCGGAGGTGATCGGCGCCAACAACGACATGGTCACGATCAACGGCGCGCTCGGGGTCGACGTCCAAGGCCAGGTCGTCGCCGACACCATTGCCGGCGACCAGTTCAGCGGGGTGGGCGGCGCCGAGGATTTCGTGGCCGGTACGGGGCTTGAGCTGTCGGACCGCTCGTTGATCTGCCTGCCCTCGACGTTCGAGAAGGACGGAGTGCTCCAGTCGCGGACCGTGCCGTGGTTCGGTCCCGGCGCTGTGATCACGACGCCACGCCATCAGGTCGACGTGATCGTGACCGAGTTCGGGGCAGCCGAATTGGAGGGCCGGACGGTCCGTGAGCGCGGCGAGGCGTTGGCAGCTATCGCACACCCGCAGTTCCGCGACGCGATACTGGCGGCTGCGCAGCGGGCGGCGCAGGGACGCTCGCCCGCCCGGTAGCGCGCCGCGCGCCCGAGGGATTAACTTACAGTTTGTAAGTTAGTCGGCGGAGGGGTTGCGGCATGGGTGGGCGCTACGTGGTGATCGGCGGTGGGCTGGCCGGGCTGGCTGCCGCGGTGTGGCTGAGTGAGGCCGGAGAGAACGTCACCTTGCTGGAGCGTCGGGGCCGACTCGGTGGCCGCACCCACGCGATGCGGGCCGAGGAGGTGGACGATGTCCCCGACAACGGCCAGCACGTGGTCGCCAGTGGATATGAGCACCTGTGGCGCTACCTCACCAGTGTGGGTACCCGGCAGTTCATCGAGTTCCCGAAAAGCTCGACGCTGCGCTGGCCCGACGGCCGCAAGGTCACCATGCAGACCACCGGCGCCGGCGCGATCCGTACCCTGCTCGGGGTCCATCCCGACGCGAGCTGGGCCGACCGTCTGCGTGCCGCCCGCGCCACACTGCGGCTGGGCTGGCAGGCGCTGCACCAACCTGCCGACCTGGCCGACCTCACCACCGAGCAGTGGTTCGAGCGGGTCGGCATGCCGGCGCCGGCGCGGGAAGCACTGTGGGACTGGTTGGCCCTGGGTATTGCCGCCGAGCCGGTTGACCGCGAATCCGCGAAGGTGTTCGCCAACGTGATGGCCACCGGATTCCGGCTCGGTGTCAAACACCGCACCCCGGTCACCATCGGCTATCCCACCGTCGACCTCGACACTCTCTATGTCGACGGAGCGTTGAAATTATTCGAGGAGCGTGGGGTCGATGTGCGGTACCGCGCCGTAGCGCGCCCGATTCGCATCGAGAACGGCGCGGTCGCCGGGGTGCTGCTCGCCGACGGTACCGAGATACCCGCCGACGCCGTGGTCTGTGCGGTGCCCAACTCGAACATCGGCGGGCTGCTCGACGATCTGCCCGAGCACCCCGAAATCTATGCCGCGGCAGACAAACTCGGCTACACGCCGATCGTCAGCACCAACCTCTACCTCGACCGGCCGCTGGGTACCGAATCCGCCTTCGAGGGACTGATCGGCGGAACCGGGGTGATCGACGAGGTCTTCGACCGCCAGATCATGCACGGCCGCAACACCGGCCGGGCCTGGCTGTACTGCTTGACCACCAGCGGCGCCTACGAACAGATCCACAAGAGCAACGACGAGATCGTCGAGGAGCAGATGTCTTTGTTGCGCCGGTACTACCCGGCGGCGCGCGAGGCGAAAGTGCTTCAGGCGCAGGTGGTCAAGATGCCGAAGGCCACCTTCTCACAGGTGGTGGGAACCGACGCGCTGCGCCCGCCGCAACGGACCTCGGTTCCCTCGTTGGTGCTCGCCGGCGACTGGACCGCGACCGACTGGTCGGCGACCATGGAAAGCGCCGTGCAGAGCGCCGCGAATGCGGTAGCCCTGCTACTGGAACTCCGGCAATGACCCGGCGGCGGCTCAGCAGCGCCGAACGCAGGGTGCAACTACTCGACGTCGCGCGTGACATCGTGGCCGAGGGCGGTTACCCCGCATTGACCATCGAGCAGGTTGCCGGCCGGTCCGGTGTCACCAGAACCGTTGTCTACCAGCAGTTCATCGACCTCGAAGGTCTGACCACCGCTCTGCTCGACCGCGAGTCGGCGATCGCGTTCGCGGGAATCAGCACCGTGGACCGGCCCGACCTCGATCCCGAGCAACTCGGCAAAGGCATCCTCGCCTACCTGCATGCGGCGCCGACGAGCTGGCGCATCATCTTGCGGCCTCCGGACGGTGCACCGCCGCAGGTGCGCGAGCGCATCGAGCTGGGCCGCCGGTACGCCAGGAAGGTCGCGGCCCGCCCACTGTCGGTCGCCGCGGGCGCGGACATCGATCCGGATGGCACTACCGTGCGAATCCTCTTGTCGGCCATCGAGGAACTCGCCCGCGTGCATCTGGAGGACCCGCTGGCGCATCCCGACGAGGAAGTGCTGGCCCATCTGCGGTCGCTCGTGGAGTGGGCGGTGGGTGCCGCGCGAACGGCTACAGCGGGTTGAGGATCCGCTGCAGGAACTGCCGGGTGCGCTCCTCCTTGGGGTCGCCGATCACCGCGGCAGGCGGACCCTGCTCGAGGATCACCCCGCGGTCGGTGAACAGCACCTGATCGGAAACCTGCCGGGCGAACTGGATTTCGTGGGTGACGATCACCAGCGTCCAACCTTCGACGGCCAGGTCCCGGATCACCGCGAGCACCTCGCCGACCAGCTCCGGGTCCAGTGCCGAGGTCGGCTCGTCGAACAGCACCACCTTCGGTTTCAAAGCCAGCGCCCGGGCGATGCCGACGCGCTGCTGCTGACCGCCCGAGAGCTGATACGGGTACTTGTCGCGCTGGTCGGCCAGCCCCACCTGGCCCAGCAGCTCGGTGGCCTCGGCCAGCACCTCCTCACGCGGGCGCTTCTGCACGATCAAGGGGCCCTCGGTGACGTTCTGGAGGACGGTCTTGTGCGGAAACAGGTTGTGGGACTGGAACACAAAGCCGCTCTGCGCCCGGTAGCGGCGCAGCTGGTCCTTGGGTACCGGCTTGGAGAAGTCGAGTTCGGTGTCGCCGACCCGGATCACTCCGGAGTCCGCGACATCGAGGGCGTTCAGCGTGCGCAACAGCGTGGTCTTACCGGAGCCCGACGGGCCGATTACGGCGGTCGCGGTGCCGCGCGGCACCGCGAAGGACACACCCTTGAGCACCTGGAAGTCGCCGAACGCCTTGTGCACATCGGTGGCGACGATCCGGTCTTCGCGTTCTGTGGTCATCGCGCAACGTGCCTTTCCAGTCGGCGTTCCAGGCGACTCTGGCCGAACGACAGCACCAGGCAGATCACCCAGTAGTAGATCGCGGCCGTGCCGTAGAGGGCGAAGAACTCGAACGTGGGCGCCGCGATGATCTGGGCCTGCCGCAAGAGTTCGGTGACCAGGATCGTCGACGCCAGTGAGGTGTCTTTGACCAGCGAGATCAGGGTGTTCGACAACGGCGGGACCGCCACCCGGGCCGCCTGGGGCAGGATGATGCGTCGGAGGGTGCCGGTGTAGTTCAGCCCGATCGTCTCGGCGGCTTCCCACTGGCCCTTCGGGATGCTCTGGATCGCCGAGCGGATGATCTCGGCCGCATACCCGCCGACGTTGAGGCTGAACGCGATCACCGCGGCGGGGAATGGGTCGATCTTCACCCCGAACTCGGGCAGGGCGAAGAACACGATGAACAACTGCACCAGCAGCGGGGTGCCGCGGATGATCGAAATGTAGAACCGGGCGATGTTGCTCAGCACCACATTCGGCGACAGCCGGGCCAGCGCCACCGCCAGCGCGATGACGAGCCCGATGGCGAAGCTGATGATGGTCAACGGAATGGTCATCGTCAGAGCCGCTTTGGCCAGCGGCCACAAGTTGTCGGCGATCAGCTGCCAGGTGGAACGTGGAGCCGGGGCACCTTCCGCCGGCGCCCCGGAAGCGTTGGCCTTGAGGTATTTCTGCGAGATGGCGGCCAGCGTGCCGTCGGCCCGTAACTCGTCGAGGGCGGTGTTGAGTTCGGGCAGCAGGCCGCTGTCCTTGCGCGCGGCGAAGCCCTGTTCGCTCTTCTCGCCTACGGTGCCCGCGATCTTCACCGACTTGTCGTTGGTCTCGGCCAGATACGCGTAGACCGCGATGCTGTCGTTGACCACGACGTCGACGCGGCCCTGGTTGAGCAGCTTGATGGCCTGGGTGAACCCTTCGACCGCTTCCACCCGGGCCCCGGCCTTGCGGGCGATCTCTGACCAGTTGCTGGTGGCGTTCTCGGCGGCGACCTTGCCCTTAAGGTCCGCAAGGCTCTTGATCGAGTTGTCGTCGGCGCGGGTGACGATGACTCCCTCGCCGATCGAGTACGGCTGGGACAGGTCGTATTTGGCCTGGCGTTCCGGCGTGATCGTGACCTCGTTGGCCACCACGTCGAACCGGTTGGCCTCGAGCGCGGCGAAGATCGAATCCCATGGTGTTTCGACGAATTCGACTCTGACGCCGAGTTTGTCGCCGACCGCGCGGGCGACGTCGACGTCGTAGCCGACGAGTTGGTTCGTGGCGGTGTCGTGATAGCTGAACGGGGAGTACACGCCTTCGGTCCCGACCCGCAGCACACCGGCCGATTTCAGCGGTTCATCGGTATTGCCGGTAGTCCCTCCGCAGGCGGCCAGCATGACCGTGACGATCAGCAGGAGGCCCAGCAGCGGAATTCGTCGGGAGCGCACGGCCGGACGCTAACAGGGGCACGCCCTGTTCGGCAGGCTTCTGCTCAGCCCGGCTGATATATCCACGGATGCCGCGGCAGAGCGGCCGGGTCGAACCGGGCGAGCATTCCGTCGAGGTTCAGCGCAGGCCACCCCAGCGACGCGCTGATCTGCTCCAGCGCCCGCTCGACGCCGATCTCGGCCAGGGTGACCGCTCCGTCGCGTTTCGCCAGCCGGGCGCCGTCGGAGTTGAGCACCAACGGGACATGGGCGTAGACCGGCTCCGGGTACCCGAGTAGCCGCGCCAGGTAGGCCTGCCGCGGAGACGAACTGAGCAGGTCGTCGCCGCGCACCACCTGGTCGACGCCGCCTGCGGCATCGTCGACCACGACGGCGAGGTTATAGGCGGGCACCCCGTCCCCGCGGCGCACCACGAAGTCGTCGATGATCCCGGTGTAGCTGCCGTGCAGCAGGTCGGTGACGGTGCCGACGAAGGTGTCCGTGCGCAGGCGCAGCGCAGGTGGGCGTCCGGTCTCGGCGCGACGTTCGGCGCGCTCGGCGTCGGTGAGGTCTCGGCAGGTGCCCGGATAGGCGCCTTCAGGGGCGTGCGGGGCTCGCGGTGCCTGGGCGATATCCTTTCGGCTGCAATAACATTCGTACAGCAGCCCACGCTCGAACAGGGCGCCGATCACCGCGTCGTAGCGCTCCTGGTGGCCCGTCTGCCATTGCGCCGGCTCGTCCCAGGTCAGTCCGATCGCCGCCAGGTCAGCCACCTGGCGGTGCCCGATCTCGGGAAAGGTGCGGTCGTCGAGATCCTCGACGCGCAGCAGGAACCGCCGCCCGGTGGACCGGGCGAACAACCAGGCCAGCACCGCGGTGCGCAGGTTACCGATGTGCAGGTCGGCCGACGGGCTCGGCGCGAACCGCCCGGCGGGGGTTGGGCTCACGCCCGCAATCTAGCTAATCGCGGTCCCAGGGCGCTGTCTCGCCCATCTTCTCGTAGTACTTCGCGAGGTGGCTTTTCACCCGGTTGATGTCGTCCTTCGGGAGGTCGACACCGCCGCGGGCGCCGTCCATGATCCCGCCGGCAGCCATCACGCCGCGAGGTACGACCTCCAGCTTGCCGCCGACGACGTCGGCGATCAGCAACTTGTAGCCGGTGAAGTTGTCCTTCGCGTCCTTGTCGTACCAGACGTGCGCGTCGCGGTATTTCTCATTGGGTTCGTCCTCTGCACCGGCCCACTTGCGGACCCGTTTGTCGGCGGCGTCGCCGTCCCACTCCCGGTCCCGGTCGGCCAGTGGCAGATCCTGAAATGCGGTTACAGACATGCTGTTGGCGTGCCCGAACCGGGCGCCCGGTAAACCCGCCACTCACGCACTACTCCGGCGCCCCAGTGCTTCGATCACGGCCGGGCAGATGTCGACTCCGTACAGATGCTCCATCGCCTGCAGGCCGCCCGGACTCTCGGCGTTGATCTCGATGACCTTGTCGCCGATCATGTCGATGCCGACGAAGAACATCCCATCTTGCGCGAGTTTGTCGTGCATCGCCTCGATCACCGCGTGCTGCTTCTCGGTGACCTCTTCGGGTTGAACTCTGCCGCCCTTACAGATGTTGGCTCGCGGGTCGTTCCCCTCTGGCACCCGCCGGAAAGCGGAGGGATGTCCGTCGACCTCGATGAGCTCTCCGTCGAGCAGGAAGATCCGCATGTCGCCGTCCTCGGCGCCCTCGACGTAACCCTGGGCGTATATGTAGCCGTCTTCCAGCACAGCCTCCATCATCTGGTTCAAGTTGGGCTCGTCATCGCTGACGACCATGAACACGTTCCGTCCCTGCGCGCCGCACAGCGGTTTGATGATGGAGCGGCCTTCGGACGCGATGAAGTTCCGGACGTCGTCCACGTTCTGCGTCACCAGGGAGTGCGGCCGGATCTGCGCCGGAAACTCGTCGAGGTATGCCTTCAACGCCGCACGCATGAGCACCGCTGGGTTGTTGACCACAGTGACGCCGTGCGCCACGAGTAACTGACCGAACATGGAACCCAAGCTGCTGGCCCACGGCCGATCCTGCCGATCCTCGACCGAGTCGTTCCGCAGAAACACGGCGTCGAGTTCGTCCATGCGGATGTGCTCGCGCGAACTCCCCTTCATGCGATCGATGAACGCGGTCAGTGTGTCCTGGTCCCGGGCGATGCCGGGATGTGCGTGCGCCCCGATCTCACCGTCGGGTTCGCCGATACTGACGTCGCTCAGCCCGACGTACCAGACCTCGTGGCCCATGAGGGCGGCCGCCTTCGCGAGGCGGGTGGTCGTGTACTCGTCGACTTCGGTCTCCGCGCGATTGACCAGAAATGCAATTCTCATGCGGCCACATCCATTTCGAGTAGGTCGGCGGCGCTCATTCCGCCACGCATGTGTTCGAGCCGCACTTCGGCCTTGGGGGCAGACAGCCAGCGTGGGCGCGCCCGCGGAGGTTCGAGAATCCCTTGCTGGATCAATTCCTCCACCAGCGGCGCATGGTCGAGTGAGAGCTTGCCGGCGAGTAGGGGATCGATGCTGCGTCCTTGGGCGAAGTATTCGAGGACTCGTTCGATACCGCGCAGGTAGATGATGTCCTTCGTCGAGCCTCCGGCGTATGTCACGCGGCTCGTGACCGACCACGCCGTGCGAGGTGCGAAGGCGTGAGCGTCGGTGAGGTGTTTGAAGATCTCGACGAAATCTGCGTGAGCCAACATCATCGATGCCGCCTCGACTCGTGCGGCGAGGACGCGCATGCGGCGGGGGTCGAGTCCCCCTGCGACGTACTCGGCCAGCACCGCCAGGCCTTCCTGCGTTTCCTCGTACAGCGGTAGCCCGACGGCCAGGAGACCCAAGGGCTGCGCCTCGCCGTTGCGATAGGTGAGCACATGGGTCCCGATCTCGTGCTGGATCAATGGCTGTACCCGGTTCGCGCGGAAGGAGGCGGTGCCCGGAATGTAGAGCCGGCCGAACGACACCATCAGATCGGCGACGTCGTCCCGCACTTCGACGGCTACGGGAAACTGTGGATAGGCCGACTCCAGCTCCGCGCGTGCCGCTGTCGCGAAATCTGTGGCGGTGACGCTGGTCGACGTGATCGGTGGCGGATCGATGAGCTCGAGCAGTGAGCGAGCCGTCGTGCACAGCGAGTCACCCGGTTCGCCGTAGAGCTGCAGCGCGCCGTACCTGAACCGCGACGTGCCTCGGTCCTCGAGCAAGGTGATCTGCCGGGCGATCTCGTCGCGCTTTCCTCGGAAGAGCGAGTTGAGCGCCGGGTTCTCGACCAGTTCGATCTCGACGTCGTAGAGGTCGCGCTTGACCAGATCAGGGTCGAAGTCCAGCGGTCTCGACTCCAGGACGGGTATTGACTCGAACCCCGAGCTCGCGAAATCTCGCCACGCCTCGGCTCCATTGATCGGAGTGACGTTGAGTAGGAAGTTCAGCTCGCGCTCGATCTCCGTCAGACGTGCATCGACGTCCAAGGCTTCTTGCGCAAGGGGCGAAGTTCGACCCACCTGCTACCGGTACCCAATTGTCGAGGCCGTCAATCCGTTGTTCGAAGCTGTTCCCGCTAACGTTCAGGAAATGGCAGAGCGGAGAATCACCGGCGGCACCATCCAGGTTGAACGCGAGGACGGACTGGTACGCGCGCGGGGCGTGCGCTACGGCACCGCGAAGCGGTTCGCTGTGTCCGAACCGCCCCCGGCCTGGTCGGGGGTTCGCGACGCGACCGCGCCGGGTCCGGCCTGCCCGCAGCGCCCTTCGCGCTTGGGCTGGGTGACGGGCGACGTCCTCGATGGCCTGTCTACTGACGAGAACTGCCTGGTGCTCACGGTCACGGCCCCGGTCAATGCACACCGGCTACCGGTGATGGTGTGGTTCCACGGCGGTGCCTATGTCGCGGGCAGTGGCGAGTCGGCCAAGTACGACCCCGGCGCGCTGGCCCGTACCGGCGACGTGGTGGTGGTCAACGTCAGTCACCGGCTCGGCATCTTCGGTTACCTGGCGCCGCCCGGGATCGCTGCGGACAACCTCGGCCTGCATGATCAGATCCTGGCGCTGCGCTGGGTTCAGGCCAATATCGCCGCATTCGGCGGCGACGCGGCCAACGTGACCGCGTTCGGGCAATCGGCCGGGGCAAATTCCGTCTGGTCGTTGATGTTGTGCGAGGACGCGGTCGGTCTGTTCCACCGCGCGATCCTGCAGAGCACCCCGTTGGAGTTGGACGACGGGCGAGACGACATGGCGCACGACATGGGCTCGGCGATGGCCACCTCGCTGGCCGGTGCCGATCCGATGGAGGCGAGTGTCGAGAGGTTACTCGCCGCCGAGGGTGCCGCGGTCGCGGCCGCGCAGGGATTCGGCCTGCTCGGCGGCCTGGCTTTCGCGCCGCGGCTGGGCCGGGGACCGCTGCCGGCACCCGCGGACGTGCCTGCGGCCATCGCCGCCGCGGCGGGCCATTTCGAGCTGCTGATCGGCTACACCAAGGACGACGCCGCTCCCTTCGTGGCGATGGACCCCCGGGTGGCCAGGCTGGACCGGGTGCCGGTTCTGGGCCGGCTGGCGGTCCGGGCGGGTACGAAGGCGATCACGAAGCAGGCGTTCTCCGGCCCCGCCGAGCGTCTGGCCCAGGCCTGGCGAACCTACGGCGGCCGGGTCGGAACCTATCGTTTCGATTGGACACCGGCCGATGCCCCGCTGGGCAGCTGCCACTGCATGGAACTGCCGTTCCTGCTCGGCTCACCGCAGGTCTGGGCAGACGCGCCGATGCTCGGACCGCAACGGTCCATCGACCACCACATCGCCACCGAGATGCGTACGCGCTGGGCGCAATTCGCCCATCACGGGGTCGAATCGCTGCCTGGGCCGGCATTGCGGTTCGGCTGAGCCGGTACCCCGCTGAGCCAGCCGGATCCGGTCCGTCTTGATAGGGTTCCGGCAAAATCAGGACGCGGTGGTGTGATGGCGATTATGGGCGCAGGCCTGTCTCTACGCGGCCGCGTCAGCGAATGCGCGGCCCTTCGAGCAGTGGTATCCGGGGGCAGGTCAGGGGGCAGCGCCATCTTGGTGGTGCGCGGCGAGGCGGGCATCGGCAAGACGGCGTTGCTCGACTATGTCGTCGAGCAGGCACCGAGTTTCCGGGTGACCCAGGTCGCCGGGGTCGAATCCGACATGGAGCTCGCCTTCGCCGGATTGCATCAGTTGTGTGCGCCGCTGCTGGATCACCTGGACAAGCTTCCCGAGCCGCAGCGTGACGCCCTGTCCGTGGCCTTCGGTCGTGGTGCCGGACCGGCGCCGGACCGTTTTCTGGTCGGTCTGGCGGTGCTCAGCCTGTTGGCTGCGGCGGCCGACAAGAAGCCGTTGCTGTGCGTGATCGACGATGCGCAGTGGCTCGATCAGGTGTCGGTGCAGACGCTGGGTTTCGTCGCGCGGCGGCTCTTGGCCGAGCCGGTGGTCTTGGTGTTCGCCACCCGCGACGGCGACGACGGCGCCGCGTCGGTGCTGCCCGGCCTGCCCGAACTGCGGGTCGAAGGCCTGTCGGACAGTGATGCCAGGGACCTGCTGGACTCGGTGGTGCTGGGGCGGCTCGATGAGCGGGTGCGTGACCGGCTGATCGCCGAGAGCCGCGGCAATCCGCTTGCGCTGCTGGAAATCCCGCGCAATGTCTCGGCCGCGGAGCGTGCCGGTGGCTTTTGGATCGCGGGGACGCGGCCATCGGTCGGGCAGGTGGAGGAGGGCTTCGTCCGCCGAATCCAGTCGCTGCCCGCGGACACTCGTCAGTTGGCGCTGCTCGCGGCGGCGGATCCGGTCGGCGATCCGGTGGTGTTCTCGCGTGCCGCAGGGCATTTGGGGATCAGCATGGACGCGCTGGCGCCCGCCGAGGCCGCCGGGGTGATCGAGTTCGGCCCCCGCATGCGGTTTCATCATCCGCTGGCCCGGTCGGCGGCCTATCGGGCGGCGGAGCTGGCCGACCGCCGGGAAGCGCATCGTGCCTTGGCAATTGCCATTGACCCCGAACTCGATCCCGACCGCCGGGCCTGGCATGCGGCATACGCCGCGGCCGGCCCCGACGACGCGGTGGCAGCCGAACTGGAAGCCTCGGCATGGCGGGCTCAGCGCCGAGGCGGGATCGCCGCCGCGGCGACTTTCCTCGAGCGGGCGGCGATCCTGTCCGCTGATCCGGCCCTGCGCAGCTCCCGGGCGATCGCGGCGGCCGAGGCCAAACGTGAAGCGGCGGCTCCGGAAGCCGCCTATGAGCTGCTCTCCCTGGCCGAACTGAATCCGTTGACCGAGTTGCAGCGGGCACAGGTGGGCCGGCTGCGGGCACAGATGGAATTCACCCGCAGCCGGGGCGGATTACCAGGTGCACCACCGGTCCGGCATGCGGCTGGAATGCTGCTCGACGCCGCCAAGCGGTTGGAGAATCTCGACGACGAGATGGCTCGCGAGACCTACATGGAGGCGCTGGCCGCCGCGATGTTCACTTCGCGCAGTCAGCCAGAAGCCCTCGTGGTGGCCGCGGAGGCGGCGCGCGCCGCAGTCGAAAGGGCCGAGGCGCCGACTGGGCCTATCGATTTACTCCTCATCGGCATGGCGAACCTGATCACCGATGGACTGCCCGCGGCAGTTGAGCCCCTACGCACCGCGCTGGAGCTGTGGGGTGAGCAGACCCGGCGCCACGACGGCCGGGCGTTTCGCTGGTTGGCATTGGCCTTCCCGATCGTGCACGAATCCGCTGCCCATGAGATCTGGGACGACGACCTGGTCGACCGGCTGGCCACCGACATGATCGGCTATGCCCGCGCCACCGGCGCGTTGGCCATCCTTCCGCCGGCGATCGCCTACCAGGCCGGTGTCCAGACACATAAAGGCGAATTCGTCACAGCTGCAAGGCTTATGGAGGAGGCCGACTCCATCTCGGAGGCGATCGGTCACCGTCCGATGAAGTACCACAAAGTGGAATTGGCCGCTTGGCGCGGCGATCTGACCGAGGCCGGCGACCTCATCGAGGCAGGTATGGCCGAGGGCACCGCCAAGGGCGAGGGCCGACTGCTCGGGGCGGCGGGCTATGCCGCCGCAGTGCTCTACAACGGCTTGGGCCGCTACCAGGAGGCCCTGACAGCTGCTAAGCAGACGTGCGAATTCCACGACATCGGGTTCTACTGCTGGACCCTGATCGAACTGGTCGAGGCCGCCATGCGGGTCGGTGAGCGGGATGTCGCCGAGGACGCGGTGCGGCGGTTGGAAAGATGTACGGAGTCCAGCGGAACCGATTGGGGGCTGGGCGTATTGGCCGCGGCCCGGGCTGTCGTCGCCGACGATACCGAGGCCGAAGTGCTGTTCAAAGAATCTGTCGAGCGGCTCAGCCGCACACAGATCGGGGTGCAGCTGGCGCGGACCCATCTCCGCTACGGGGAATGGCTACGTCGCCAGAAGCAACGCAACAGTGCCCGTGAGCATCTCAACACCGCCTACGAGATGTTCACCACGATGGGCGCCACCGGATTCGCCGAGCGGGCCCGGCGTGAGCTGACCGCCACCGGTGAGAAGGTGCGAAAACAGCCGATGGCCTCGGGCGACGTACTGACCGCCCAGGAGGCGCAGATCGCCGGTTTGGCCCGTGACGGGCTGACCAATCAGGAGATCGGCGCACAGTTGTTCATCAGCACCCATACCGTCGAATGGCACCTGCGCAAGGTCTTCGTCAAGCTCGGGGTCCGGTCACGTCGACAGCTGCGCTCCGTGTCGTGGAGTAGCTGAACCACACTCTCTCCAAGACCACGGGTTTTCAAGGGTCCCGAGGGCCCTTGCAGCGCCGAGACTCGGCAAATGGCGACGATTTTGTTGCAGACCACGATCACGGAGAATCCCGACGACTGGGATGTCGGCCGATTCTCGATGCTGGCGGCTGAGCTGCGCGCGGACGGCCACGAGGTGCTGGCCCGTAACCGGACTGATCATGCCAGGCAGGATCCGGTGCTCAGCCATCTCGACCAGCTCGGGTTCGACCAGCTGTGGTTGATGGCTGTCGACGTGGGCAATGGTCTGACGCCCGACGAATGCGCGGCGGTCGGCCGGTTCCGCGGACTCGGCGGCGGGGTGCTCACCGCTCGTGATCATCAGGACCTGGGCAGCTGCCTGAAAGGACTCGGCTCGTTGGGTCAGGTCAACGATTTTCACGACGCCAGCTTGGACCCGCAGCCGCGATGCGACGACCAGGACAGTCCGGACATCTCGTGGCCCAACTATCACTCGGGCGCCAACGGCGACTACCAGCCGGTGCTCGCCGAGGAGCCGGTGCACCAGCTGCTGCGCACCTCCAGGACTGCCACCGGACGCATCGAGTGGTTTCCGGCGCACCCGCATGAGGGTGCGGTCTCGGCCCGGGGGCCGTTCGCGACGGTGGTGGCTCGGGGCCGCAGCACCGCGACCGGCAGACAGTTCAATCTCGCGGTGGCACTCGACGGTGAGCGCACGCCGGAGGGCAGACCGATGGGGCGGGCCGTTGCCGAGTCGACCTTCCACCACTTCGCCGACTACAACTGGGATCTGGCGCATGGGGCGCCTTCGTTCGTCACCGATCGGCCCGGCTGGCAGATCGGGGCCGATCCGTCCCGTCTGGGCGTGTTCAAGGATTACGTGCGTAATCTCGCCACCTGGCTGCAGCCGGCGGACCACCCCTAGCGGGGGAGCAGGCCCGGGACGATGTCGTTGAGCCCGAAGGTAACCGGCTGCTCCAGCTGGTCATAGGTGCACGAGCGTGGCTCCCGGTCGGGCCGCCAGCGGTTGAACTGGGCAGTGTGCCGGAAGCGCCTCCCCTCCATGTGGTCGTAGCGGACCTCCACGACGCACTCGGGTCGCAACGGCACGAAGGACAGGTCCTTGCCTGCGTTCCACCGTGAGCCGCCGCCGTATCTCCGCGCGAGGTCCGGGTCGGCGGCCACCTGGGCGGCCCAGTTCCACGGATGGTTCTCGAAACTGGTTACCAGGGGCTGTAATTCGGTGAACAGCGTCCGGCGTCGCGCCATCGGGAAGGCACCGATGACGCCGACAGATGCCAGCTCGCCGTCATCGGTGTAGAGCCCCAGCAGCAGCGAGCCGATCGCATCCGGCCCCGACTTGTGGAGCCGATAGCCGGCGACCACGCAGTCGGCGGTCCGCTGGTGCTTGATCTTCACCATGACCCGTTTGTCGGGCTGATAGGTGAGCGTCAGGGGTTTGGCGATCAATCCGTCGAGCCCGGCTCCCTCGAATTCGTCGAACCAGCGCCGTGCGGTCGCGATGTCGGTGGTGGCCGGGGTGACGTGAAAGGCGGGGCCGGAACCCAGCGCGCCGACCAGAGCGGCGCGGCGTTCACTGAACGGTCGGCCAGTGAAGTCGTCGTCTCCGAGGGCGAGCAGGTCGAAGGCGATGAAGCTGGCCGGGGTCTGTTCGGCCAACAGACGCACCCGGGAAGCCGCGGGGTGCAGACGCAGTTGGAGTGCCTCGAAGTCCAGGCCTTGCTCGGTCGGCAGGACGATCTCGCCGTCGATGACACACCGCGGTGGGAGCTCGGCTTTCGCGGCCTCGATCAGTTCGGGGAAGTACCGGGTCATCGGCCGCTCGTTACGGCTGCCCAACTCGACCTCGTCGCTGTCGCGGAACACCAACGCCCGGAAGCCGTCCCACTTCGGTTCGTAGAACGCATCCGGTGGAATCGCCGTTGCGGGCTTGGCCAGCATCGGTGAGACGGGCGGCATCACGGGTAGCAACATGGGTCCGGACCTGGTGTGGATTGGGTGGTTTGTGGCTACTCAGTATGCGCGACACAGTCCGGCCGAGCCGCGAGACAAGAGCGGGAGTACTGGGTTTCAGGCGGCCTCATCGGGTATGCGTCAAGCAGAGCACGGCTGGTCCCACCCGCCGCCGGTGTCCGCGATGAATTCGCCGCGGCGCGGCGGTCTAGATCCGTGACGCCCCCATGAACCAGGATGGAGCCCGTGGACCTACCCGTAGTGCCGCCGATCGAACCGATGCTCGCCAAAGCCCAGGTGAAAGTGCCCGATGAGGCCGGGGTGTGGTCTTACGAGCCGAAATGGGACGGCTTCCGTGCGCTGGCCTTCCGGGACGGCGACGAGGTGGTGTTGCAGTCTCGCAGCGGAAAGGAACTCGGGCGTTATTTCCCTGAACTACTCGACGCTCTGCGTGACGAACTCGCCGACCGCTGTGTCCTCGACGGTGAGGTGGTGGTGCCCCGCGAGATCGACGGCCGGGTCCGTCTGGACTGGGAGTCCCTGTCGCAGCGCATCCACCCCGCCGAGTCGCGGGTGCGGATGCTCGCCGAACAGACACCGGCACATTTCATCGGATTCGACGCGCTGGCCACCGGTGACCGGTCGTTGCTCGCCGAGCCGTTCCGGGTGCGCCGGGAGGAATTGATCGAGGCCGTCACGTCCAAGAAGTGGTGCCATGTCACGCGGACCACCACGGATCCCGAACTCGGTGCGCAGTGGTTGCAGACTTTCGAGGGCGCCGGGCTGGACGGGGTGATCGCCAAGAAGCTCGACGGCCCGTATCTGCCGGGCAAGCGGGAGATGGTGAAGATCAAGCATCACCGCGACGCCGACTGTGTGGCCATCGGTTACCGCATCCACAAGAGCGGGGAGGGTGTCGGCTCGATCCTGCTCGGCCTCTATCGGTCCGACGGTGAGCTGCAGATGGTCGGTGGCGCAGCCTCGTTCAGCGTCAAGGACCGGATCAAACTGCTGGCTGACCTGGAGCCGCTGCGGGAGGGCGACGAAGTCCGCGAGGGCGACCCCAGCCGCTGGAACTCGGCCGCCGACAAGCGCTGGATCCCGGTGCGCCCGGAGCGCGTGTGCGAGGTGGCCTATGACCAGATGGAGGGCAACACCGAGAACGGTCGCCGTTTCCGGCATGCGGTGAAGTTCATGCGCTGGCGCCCGGACCGGGAACCGTCGAGCTGCACGTTCGACCAGCTCGATGTGCCGCTGAACTACGACCTCTACGACGTCCTCGCGAAGGAGAGCTGACATGGCAACCCCAGCAACCGAACTCGACGTCGACGGGATCAAGGTCCGGTTCACCAACCCGGACAAGGTGTACTACCCGAAGCTCGGCAAGGACGGCACCAAGGGCAAGCTGATGGAGTACTACCTGTCCGTCGCCGACCGTATGGTCACGCTGTTGAAAGACCGGCCCACGCATCTGCAGCGGTTCCCCGACGGCATCGAGGGGGAGGAGATCTACCAGAAGCGGGTGCCGCAGAAGCATCCCGAATACCTGGAGACCTGCGTCGTCACCTTCCCGTCCGGCCGCACCGCCGACGCGCTCAAGGTGACCCACCCGGCGTCGATCGCGTGGGCCGCGCAGATGGGCACGATCACGTTGCACCCCTGGCAGGTTCGCTGCCCCGACACCGAACATCCCGACGAGCTACGCATCGACCTCGACCCGCAGCCGGGCACGGGGTTCGCCGAGGCCGCCGCGGTGGCCTGCGATGTGCTCAAGCCGCTGCTCGACGAGCTGGGCCTGGTCGGCTATCCCAAAACCTCGGGCGGTCGCGGCGTGCACATCTTCCTGCGGATCGAGACCGACTGGGATTTCATCGCGGTGCGCCGCGCCGGAATCGCGCTGGCCCGTGAGGTGGAACGACGCGCCCCCGATGCGGTGACCACGTCGTGGTGGAAGGAAGAGCGCGGCGAGCGGCTGTTCATCGACTACAACCAGAACGCCCGCGACCGCACGTTCGCCTCGCCCTATTCGGCCCGAAAGACTCCGATCGCGACCGTCTCCACCCCGCTGTCCTGGGACGAACTTCGCACCGCCAACCCCGACGACTACACGATCGCCACGGTGCCGGATTTCCTTGCCGGACGCGAGGATCCCTGGGCGGACATCGACAAGAAGAAACAGTCGTTACAACCACTGTTGGACCTGGTGGCCGCCGACGAGGAGCGCGGTCTCGGTGACCTGCCGTACCCGCCGAGCTATCCCAAGATGCCAGGTGAGCCGCCGCGGGTGCAGCCCAGCAAGAAGGTGGCCGAGAACTGGGACGAGAACGGCAATCCGAAGTAGCGGACCATGCAGCCCAGGCCGATCGAACGCACCGTCAGATCGGAATGCCCGATGGTTGTTCTCATTTGGCGGCTCCCAGCGGATCGACCTGATCGGCGGTGACGTCATCGGCTGCGGTGGAAAGGCTCAGGGCCTCCCACTTCTCGTCGTCGGCCAGCAGGTCGCGCCCGGCTGCAGTCGCGTAGCGGTAGGCATCGGGCCCGACGAGCAACCTCGCCGGGGGATCACTCATCTCGGCGATGTTGACGACCAGTTCGGCCACCTTGGCGGGGTCGCTGGCCCCGAGGTTCTCCGGAGTGCTTTGGGTGATCGACGCACCGACGGTGGCGGCGTACTCCTCGCGGACCGCGGCGACCCGCATCGACGACCCCGCCCAATCAGTGCGCATTCCACCGGGTTCCAGAACGGTGACGTTGATGCCGAGAGGACCTACTTCCTGGGCGAGCACGCCGGAGAATCCGGTGACTGCCCACTTGGCCGACTGGTAGGCGCCCAGGCCGGCGCGCACGAGCCGCCCGCCCACCGAGGAGATCTGGATGATGTGGCCGGTGCGCTGGGCCCGCATGACGGGCAGTGCGGCTTGGGTGAGTCGGACGACGCCGAAGAAGTTGGCGTCGATCTGGGTACGGAAGTCATCGAAGTCGAAGTCTTCGATGGCGGCCATGTTCGCGTAGCCCGCGTTGTTGACCAATACGTCGAGCCGGCCGAACCGCTCGACTGCGGTGGCCACAGCCGCCCGCACCTGGTCGTCGTCGGTCACGTCGAGCTCGACGACGGCGAGCCGGTCCGGCTGGGTTCTGGCGAGTTCGGACAGCGCGGTGGAGGAGCGGACGCCGGCGACGACCCGGTGCCCCGCCCCCAAGGCGGCCTCGACGATCGCGCGGCCCAGACCGCGGGACGCGCCGGAAACGAGAAATACGTACGACATTGCGGTTACCTACTTTCGGTTGAGATATCTGAGGTGGAGCAATGGTTCAGGCGACGCTGCGGACAGTCCCGCCGTCGACGCGCAGATCGGCGCCGCTGATATAGCCGGCATGAACACTGGCCAAAAACGCGACCGCGGAAGCGATTTCCTCCGGGCGGCCGAACCTGCCGACATCATTGGGAAACCATTCGGTGGCGGCAGCGCTCTCGATGTCCTCCCACGCCGGGCCCCAGCCGTGTACTGCCGCGGCACGGACGGCCATGTCCCGCACGGGTTCGGTCAGGATGGCCCCTGGCGCAACGATGTTGGACGTGACACCTGTCCCGGCGAGTTCGCGGGCCAGCGACACCGTGAGGTTGTGCCGGGCTGCGAGTGTCGCGTTGTAATGCGGCTGCCCGGCGGCGGGCTGGATCGCGAGCCCGCCACCGATCTGGATGATGCGGCCCCAGCCGCGCCGCCGCATCCCGGGCACCAGCCGCTCGATCATGCGCACCCCGGACACGACGTTGACCTGGTAGATCTGCGTCCACAGCTCTGCTGTGAGTTCGGGCCACCCGAGCCCGTCGTAGTACCCGGCGTTGTTGACGAGGATGTCGACGTCACCCGCAATCGCGGCAACTGCGTCGGCGCCGGCGTCGGTGGCCAGGTCGCCCGTGACGGGTTCCGCGTCGCCACCGCCGGCTCGAATACCGTTGGCGACAGCCCGGGTACGTGATGCGTCGCGTCCGTGGACCACGACGGAAGCACCCTCGGCGGCAAGCGTTTGGGCGATGGCCTGCCCGAGCCCCGTGCTCGATCCGGTGACCAGTGCGCGCTTGACCGACAGACCCAGGTCCATGACCCACTCCTATGTCTACAGTCGTATACATCCGATAGGTATACATACGTAGACTTGTGCCCGGATATTCCCTAGCGTGGTCGGCATGGGTTCCTCCCGAACACGCAACGCTGCGGCCACCCGCGAGGCGATCCTGCAATCGGCGATCCGCCACTTTGCGCTGTCCGGGTATGACGGCGTCGGCGTTCGGGAGATCGCGCGGGACGCCGGGGTAACCGCAATGCTGGTGAACCGTTACTTCGGGTCCAAGGAGCAGTTGTTCGCCGAGGCGGTCGAAACCTCTTTCGCGCCACCGACGATCGTTGCCGAGGAACCACACGCCCTCGCGCGCGACGCTGCCGCCGCACTGACCGAACGCTCCGACCCGGATGCCGACCCGCTGGAGCCGTTCTTGATCATGCTCCGCTCGGTCTCCAACCCGGTTGCCGTGAACATCGTGCGCGACGCGATCGCGCGCCACGTCGGCCGGCGGTTGGCAGGCCAGCTGTCCGGGCCCGACCGTCAGCTTCGTGCCGACGCCATGCTGTCGGTGATGAGCGGTGTCCTACTGATGCGCCGGGTGATGCGTAGTCCCGGTCTGACCGACTCCGACACCGACCAACTGACCGACCTGTTCGAGCGGGTGTTCTCCGCGATCATCGAGTCAGCATGAGATCCAGGAATCTCTCGTAGCGCTCGGCGGTGGTCAAAGCATCGGCTGAGTCCATCAGGTGCAGCACGCCGATCCCCGTGGCGAAGGTGGCCTGTCCGCGCAGCGCCGCGTCCTCGGGGCTGAACCCGTAGTCGAGGTAGGCCTTGGTGACAGCGACCAGCACGCGGTGGTCGGCCGCCCGTACGTTGGCCGCGGCGACGTCGTCGGAGCGGGCCCACTCCCGCATCGCGCGTTCCAGCGTCCAGTGCTGCGGGCTGAGCAGCTGCTTCATCATCCCCGACAGTCGCTCGCGAGGCGGCAGGTGTTCGAGTTCGGCCAAGGAGCGGCGGTCCTGCTCCAGGAACGCATTCCATGACGCGACCAGGGCGGCCCGGTAGCCCTTCATGTCGGTGAAGTGCCAGTAGAAGCTGCCCCGGGTCGCGCCGATCTGCTCGCAGAGTCGCTCGATCTTCAGCGCCCGCATCCCGTCGGATGCCAGCAGGGCGTACCCGGCCTGCACCCAGTCATCGGCGGTCAGGCTGCCCGGCGTGCCCTTGCGTTCGGCCATCCGAACAGACTAGGACGCACGCGCCCTATCCCACGGCCGGCAGGTGCATCCCGAACGGCACTGCACTGATCAGGGTGACCGGCAGGTCCTCGCCGCTGGGTACCGGGTAGTGGCGCTGCTCGCCGGGACGTGCGCCGACGATCGCCTCGCCCAACGGTGAGTTCACCGAATAGACCTCCAGGTCGCCGTATTCGGCGCCGCGGACGCCCAGCAGGAAGGTCTCGATCTCGCCGGTCTGGTCGTAGCGCACGGTCAACACCATGCCCGGCTCGGCCACCCCGTCGTCCGGCGGATCCTCACCGACGACCGCGTTGAGCAGCAGGTCGTGGATCTGCTGGATGCGGGTCTGACGGGCCCGCTGGATCGCCACTTCGTTCTCGTCGGAATCGGATGCCGCTTCGTTGGCGATCAGATCGCGCAGTGTCGACAGCTCGACCTGGAGGCGCTCATACGCCTGTGGAGATAACCAAACACGTTGGCTGACAGTCATTGTGATTTCCTTCCGATGATGCGGAGTTGCCGCCAGGGGCGGGATGCTCGCCGCCCCTGACGGCTTGTGGGCCCGTCAGGGCAAAGTCGTGGTTCGTCAGCGCAGGGGATCGAATTCCCGCAGTGCCTCGGGTTGCTTTCCGGTGGTCATGTATTCGGCGAGCAGTCGGCCGGTCACCGGACCGTGGGCCAGTCCCCACATGCCGTGACCGCCGGCCACGTAGATGCCTTGTGCCACTTCGCCTATCAGTGGGCGACCGTCCGAGCTGACCGGGCGCGGGCCCACCCACACATCGGTGCGGGCCTCCCAATCCACACCGTCGAGCAGCGGTGCCGCCGATGCGATGATGGCGTCGACCCGCGGCGGTTGCACCGGATCGTCGGGGGAGCGGAACTCCATGGTTCCGGCCACCCGCAGCTTGCCCTGGTACGGCGTGCAGGCGACGCGGGCGTCGGGCAGGTAGATGGGCCCGAGGATCGGGCGGTCGACCGGCACGGTGAACGAGTAACCGCGACCGGCCTGCACGGGCGTACGGACCCAGGGTTTCGCCAGCTTCGACAGCCACGCCCCAGTGGCGATCACGGCGGTCTCCGCGCTCAGTGACCGGTCGGCCAGGTCCACGTTCACTCCGGCACCCATGGCGCGCACGTCGGTGACCTCGCCGATGACCAGTTCCGCACCCCTGGCGATGACGGCATCGCCGAGTGCCTGGACGAACCGGCCCGGGTCCACGAAGCGCTGGCCTTCCACGCTGATGCCCGCGGTGATCGCCGGCGACGCCAGCGGGACATGGTCGCGCAGCGTGTCACCGGACAGGCCGGTCACGGTGACGGTCTGCCCGACGGCGGCCATCCGGCGCAGTTCGGTCATCAGGTGTTCGGCCTGACGGGCGGTCTCGAACAGTGCGGTGATCGGGCCGTCGGTGGTGGGCACCGCCACGCCGTTGGCGGTCAGCACGTCGTAGGCCTCGAGGCACTCCTCGTTGAGCGGCACGTTGGCCTTGGCCACCCTGGTCCAGTTGGAGAGGCGGCAGCTCATGGCGAACCGGGCCAGGAACGCCAGCAGGCGGGGGCCCGAGGTCAGCGGAATGTGCAGCGGAGCGGCCGGGTCGAAAAGCGACCGCACGCCGTAACGCAGCACTGCCGGATCATTGAGCGGGATGGTCAGCGTCGGCGAAACCCAGCCGGCGTTGCCCCATGACGCACCCGCGGCGACCCCGGTGCGGTCGACCACGGTGACCTTGACCCCGTGCTCCTGGAGAAACCATGCGGTGGACAGGCCGACAATGCCTGCACCCACGACAACCGCTGACCGCGGTGCACCGTCAATGCGCTCGACCCCATACATGCTCCCATGGTGAGGCCGCTCAAGCGCTCGGGGTTTGCACCATCTCGACAAACAGAAGCAGAGTGATTGTCGAGTTACGACAACTCTTCGGTGGACGCCAGCTCGATCATCATCGCCAGTCGCTTGCGGGCATCGTCCAGGTCCAGCTGGGTCAGTTCGACCATCTTGCGCAGCCGGTAGCGCACGGTGTTCTCGTGCACACCGAGCGCCCGCCCGGCCCCGGCCAGGTCGCCCTGGGCTTCCAGCCAAGCTCGCAATGTGACCGCGTACTGCGTGCCGTTGGCCTGGTCGTGGGCCCGTAGCTCGGCGACGGGTCCGCGCTGCGGGGCGCGGCCGGCGCGCGCGGCGATCCGCAGCCGCTGCAGCAGAATCTCGTCCCAGGCCTCGTCGTAGACCGGCACCCTGTCTTCGAGGCCGACGTCGTCTCCGTGCACCTCGTGCCGGACTTCGTGCAGCGCCAGGCACTCGTCGGCCTCGCTGCGGGCCAGGGCAAGCTCGGCGGCGGTGGCCGGACCGCTGATGCCGGCCAGCACGGTCACCGGCTCGGGCAATGCGGCGCGCAGCCCCGTCACCCACCGGCTCGCCGCCTCGGCCTCGGCGCCGGGCAACACGGTGTAGACCGTATTGCCGGCCAGGGCGCTGCGCCCGGGACGCGACCAGCCGAAGCCGGCGGTCGCCCGCTCGAACGCCAGCAGCAGCGCGGCATGCCGCTCGTTCCCGGTGCGGGCACGCAATGCGATCACCCGCAGCGGCGTCTGCGGCAGCCCGAGCCGGCTGGCCGCCGTGGTGGCATCGGCGGCACCTTCGAGCAGACGGATCACCAGCTCCGACTCCACCTGGCGTTCCAGATCGGCGCTCGCCCGGGAGCGCAACAGATGCAGGGCGACCATGCGGGCGCCGTCGGCCAGTGCGGCGCGGCGCGCGTCGGGCAGGGGCGCGGCACACGTCACCCAGATTGAACCGAGCAGTTCGCGGCCGGCCCGGGCGGCCACCACCATCCGCCCGGTCAGACCCAGCTCGGCATCGCCGTCGACGAACATCGGGTCGTCGGACTCGGCCAGATGCCGGAACACCCCACGGGCCTCGAAGAGCGTGCGCAGCCGTTCCGGTGCCCCCCGGCTCAGGATCGTCTCGGCGCGGGCCGGATCGGCATGCTGCTGCAGCCGCGAGTACGCCAGCACCGCACTGCGCCGGTCCTCGATGGTGACCGCGCCACCCACGGCATCGGCGAGGCTGTCGGCCAGGGCGAACAAATCGGTTGGGCCGCGCCCGGATTCGGTCTCCCGGCCTTCCAGCACGACGCCGTAGACCACGGCCGCGAGCTCACTCCAGGAGACCTCCGGCTCGACCGTCATCACCGCGATGCGGTCGTCGGCCGTTACGTCGTCGTCGGCCGGGTCGTGTGGACCGCGGACCAGGACCACCACGGCGCGTGCGGCCTTCGCCCACTGCACCGCCTCGGTCACAGAACCGGCTCCGACGGCCAGCAGGACATCGCCGATGACCGGGCCGGGCTCGTGCATCACGACGCTGCGCAACTCGGTCGAGCGTGGCGCCGGAGAAGATCCAGGTGCCGGGGCGCGCAGCCGCACCCCGTAGCCGCCCAGAACGTTGATCAGGCGGTCCAGCGTGACCACGGATTACGGCCCGGCGGCCAGGGTGGCCTTGCCGGTGTGCTGCTGGCCGCCCTGGTCCAGCCAGGTCAGACCGACCACGTCGCCCGGGTAGTGCCGGTCGAGGACCAGCGTCAGGGCGCGGGCCGAATCCAGCGGGGTGTTGTCGATGGTGGTGAGCACGTCGCCCGGAATCAGGCCGGCCGCGTCGGCCGGGCCGCCCGCGATGACGTCCTGGACGATCACGCCGCCGCTCTGGCGCTGCGCGGTGCGGACACCGACGCCGAGCAGGGTCGGCGGCCCGATGTGCACCGAGCCCGACGGGGTGCGGGAGCGGATCTGCCCGGCGATGGCCATCGCGTCATTGATCGGGATGGCGAACCCCTTGCCGCCGGGGCCCATGC
This sequence comes from Mycolicibacterium peregrinum, assembly GCF_002102345.1. GTDB lineage: Bacteria > Actinomycetota > Actinomycetes > Mycobacteriales > Mycobacteriaceae > Mycobacterium > Mycobacterium peregrinum. The sequence continues at coordinate 5,514 of NZ_LQPP01000025.1, read as the reverse complement.
GGAAGTTCACCGACGCGGCGGTCGTCATCCCCACGACCTGCCCGGCATCGTTGACCACGGGACCGCCGGAGTCACCCGCACGCACCGGCGCGGCGAATTCGATCAGTCCGTTGATCTCGTCGCTCGTGCCGGTCAGCTCGTCCTCGGCGTTGACGGTCCGATTGAACGCGCTGATGGTGCCGACCTCACGGGTCAGGGGAGCGCCACTGCCCCCGGCATTGCCGAGCGCGACGACGGGACGCCCCGGTGCCAGCGCGGCCGAATCGCCGATCGGCGCCGGCGGCAGGCCTGCCGCTCCGTGCAGTTGCAGCACGGCGATGTCGTTCTGCCGGTCGTAGCCGACCAGGTCGGCCGGGTACCGCTGGCCGCCGACCGTGGCGCTGATCGAGTTGGCTCCCTGGACGACGTGGTAGTTCGTCAGGACCTCACCGTTCGGCGACAACACGATGCCGGTGCCGATGCCGTAGGCCTGTTGGTAATCCACGACGGTGTCGATGCGGGCCACCGACGGTTCGATCTGGGAGGCCACCGTCTCGGGGTCACCGGGTGCGGCGGCGGCAGGTGCAATCGGGGCGATAACGGCCGTCGCGGCGGTCACTGCCACCGCGACGATCGTTCTGAACGGATGTGAGCTCACTTTGCTCATATACCCATCTTGGCTGGATAAGTAGCCGATGTCGACGCGATTGGTGTGCGTCAGTCCTCGGTGGCGACTTCGCCGCGCGAGCGCCAGCCCCGCCGCTTGGTACCGCTCTTGCTGGACGGCCGCCGATTACGCAGGGAGTTGCCTTCGATCGGCTCGGCTTCCTCGGCCGTCGACTGAGGCTCCTCGGCGCCGGACTCTTCGACTTGGTCCTCGGTCTCTTCCGCCTCTTCGGCGTCGTCCTCGGACGGGACTTCAGTGGTCTCTTCGGACTCGTCGGCCTCTTCAGTCTCTTCGGCCTCGTCCGACTCAGCAGCGTCCTCGGTCTCGGCTGCGGCCTTCTTGCGGCCGCGGCGCTCGGACTTCTCCCGGGTCTTGACGGGCTTCGGCGGCGGTGGCGGCAGTTCGGCGACGAAGGCCAGGTAGAAGGCGAAGATGCCGAGGAGTGCGATCGCGGCGGCGGCGCCGTAGATCCCGAACAGCCACGGGCCGGCGCTGTCCAGGGACAACCAGATCTCGGAGACTGCGGTGCCGATGATCAGCACCGCGGCCAGCACGTGCAGCGCGATCGAGGCGGCCCGCAACCGCAGCGCCAACTCGGGGGTGGACAGCTCGGGACGCTTGGTCCGCTGCAGCGTGAACACCACCGGCAGGGCGGCCAGACCGATCAGCACTCCGGTGACGATGCGGAGGATCAGTCCGAGCGTGGGCGAGGTATCGCCGACGAGCTCATGCCATCTGGGAAGAACGAAAAAGAAGTAGAGGCCGGCGGCCACGATCGAAAACGACACGTGCCAGATCACCGCGACGGTGCGGCCCATACTCCTCCTCGGGTACTGAAATTGGGCCGGGGTGCGAGCTGCTGATCAGGGTTGATTCAGCAGGTCGCACCCCGGACCCGAGCGCGGAGGATAGGGGATTTGAACCCCTGAGGGCTGTTAACCCAACCCGCGTTCCAGGCGAGCGCCATAGGCCACTAGGCGAATCCTCCGTCGGCAATCGTAGCGGACGCTTGAACCAGTCCCGAAACGCCGGGCAAAGGGACGGGTATTACACTCGCCTTGGACCCCGCGCGGCGTCCATCCTGTGAACTCCCCCAGGGCCGGAAGGCAGCAAGGGTCAACGGGCTCTGGCGGGTGCGCGGGGTCCCCTTATGTCCAGCTCATTCCGCTTCTGTGAAAGGCGCGCGGTGTCGTTCCAGTCCCTTGGCCGCGACGATCTGCTCGCGCAGCATGAAGTCCAACAGCGAAACTACGCAGAGCTACAGGCGAAGAAGCTGAGTCTGGACCTGACGCGCGGTAAGCCGGCGCCTGAGCAGTTGGACCTGTCCAACGCGCTGCTGTCGCTGCCCGGCCCGGAGAAAGATTCCTTCCGCGACCGCACGGGCACCGACACCCGCAACTACGGCGGACTGCACGGGCTGCCCGAACTACGCGAGATCTTCGGTGAGCTGCTCGGAATCCCGGTGCAGAACCTGATCGCGGGCAACAACGCGAGCCTGGAGATGATGCACGACGTCATCGTGTTCTCGTTGCTGCACGGCGGGGTGGATTCGGTGCGCCCCTGGATCCAAGAGCCTGTCGTGAAGTTCCTGTGCCCCTCGCCCGGCTATGACCGCCACTTCGCGATCACCGAGTCCTTCGGGATCGAGATGATCCCGGTCCCGATGCGTGAGGACGGCCCCGACGTCGACCTGATCGAGGAACTCGTCGCGGCCGACCCGGCGATCAAGGGCATGTGGTGCGTCCCGGTGTACGGCAACCCGACCGGGGTCACCTACTCCTGGGAGGTCGTCCGCCGCCTCGTCCAGATGCGTACGGCGGCAAACGATTTCCGGTTGATGTGGGACAACGCCTACGCGGTCCACACCCTCACCGGCGAGTTCATCCGCCAGGTCGACGTGTTGGGTCTGGCCGAGGCGGCCGGCAACCCGAACCGTCCGCTGGTGTTCGCCTCGACCTCCAAGATCACCTTCGCCGGGGCGGGGGTGAGCTTCCTGGGTGGCTCGCTGGGCAACATCGCCTGGTACCTGCAGCACGCCGGCAAGAAATCGATCGGGCCGGACAAGATCAACCAGTTGCGTCACCGGATCTTCTTCGGCGACGCCGACGGTGTGAAGTTGCAGATGCAGCGTCACCGCGAGCTGATCGCGCCCAAGTTCGCCCTCGTCGCCGAGATCCTCGAGGACCGGTTGGGTGAGTCGAAGATCGCATCGTGGACCGACCCCAAGGGTGGCTACTTCGTCAGCCTCGACGTGTGGCCCGGCACCGCCAAACGCACCGTTGCCTTGGCCAAAGACGCCGGCATCGCGGTGACCGAGGCGGGTGCGTCGTTCCCATACCGCAAGGACCCCGAGGACAAGAACATCCGCATCGCCCCGACGTTCCCGTCGCTGTCCGATGTGCGTGAGGCGATCGACGGCCTGGCCACCTGCGCGCTGCTGGCGGCCACCGAGCACCTTTTGCGTTGACCTTTGCGTTGACTTTGAACTGATGCCGCATTTGTGCGAGTAGCGGTGTGCGTGGATTCAAAGTCAATTTCAAAGTCAACAGCCGAGTTCCAATGGGGGACCGGCCAGCGGTGGCCGGCGCGGCATGATCCCGAGCTCTGGCCGCCAAAGTCGGTCCCATTCGCGCTCCAACCGGGCGATGATGGCGGGTCGTCGGTGTCCTGCGGCCACTCTCACCTGGGTCCAGCCGACTCGTGTGATGTAGTCGGCCCGCACGATGTCATAGCCCAGCTGATCGGCGTGCTGTACGCCCTCGTATTCGACGGCCAGCATCAGCTCTTCCCAACCCATGTCCAGGAAGTACCTCGGGTAGCCGTCGGGCCCGAGCACGGGTATCTGTGTCTGCGGCCGCGGAAAACCTGCGTCGATGAGCATCAGCCGCAGCCAGGTTTCTTTCGGGGACTGACCGCCGGGGTCGCATAGATCGAGTGCCCGTTCGAGTTGTCGCAGGCCACGGGCGTGAGGGTGGTGTGCGGCGAGCGTCAGCACGTCGTCCGGCTTCAATCCGGTGGCTCGGGCAAGTGCGTCAAGCCGCGCGACAGCCTCACCGATCAACCCGCGTCGCCCGAGGTCAAAAGCAGTGCGCTCGACGCTCGTGACCGACAGACCGTCGATGCGCGTGACCTCCCCGTCACAGATCAGGTCCTGGCGGGTGATCACCTTCTGGGGTGGCTTGGTCTTGGCGCTGATCAACTCGATCGGAACGTCGTCGGCCACCCATTTCGCACCATGGAGCGCCGATGCGGCGGACCCGGCGATCACCCCGTTCCGACCCGACCACAACCACGCCGCCTTACTGCGTAGCCGCAGCGACACTGCAGTTCGCTTGTCCACGTATATGTTCGGCAGGACCGCGCGGTGGTAGCGGTTGAGCTGGTAGCGGTTGACGACTCCGGCCGCCAGGGCTTCGGTGCCGATGAAGGGCTCACTCATTTGGCGAGCGTCGCCGGCGGCAGGGACAACGACGGGTGTGTGCGGGTCTCGGCTTCGGCACCTGTGGATGAATCACGCACTGTGGGAGAACTCTGCGTTGACTTTGAGCTGACGCAGCATTTGTGCGGGTAACGGTGTGCGTGGGCTCAAAGTCAACGGGCACCGGGCTTGGCAACTGGTCGGATGCAGTCGGTAGCCTTCTCCCGTGGCTCTCTACCGCAAATACCGGCCGGCAAGCTTCGCGGAAGTCGTTGGCCAGGAACATGTCACCGAGCCGCTATCGACCGCGCTGACCGCGAACCGGATCAACCACGCATATCTGTTCTCCGGGCCGCGCGGCTGCGGCAAGACTTCCTCGGCGCGCATCCTCGCCCGCTCGCTCAACTGTGAGCAGGGGCCGACGCCGACACCGTGCGGGGTGTGCGATTCGTGCGTCGCGCTGGCCCCGAACGGCCCGGGCAACGTCGATGTCGTCGAGCTCGACGCGGCCAGCCACGGCGGTGTGGACGACACCCGCGAGCTGCGGGACCGTGCGTTCTATGCGCCGGCCCAGTCGCGGTACCGCATCTTCATCGTCGACGAGGCCCACATGGTCACGACGGCCGGCTTCAACGCGCTGCTCAAGATCGTCGAGGAGCCGCCCGAGCACCTGATCTTCGTGTTCGCCACCACCGAACCGGAGAAGGTGCTGCCGACCATCCGGTCGCGTACGCATCACTACCCGTTCCGGCTGCTGGCCCCGCGCACCATGCGACCGCTGCTGGAGCGCATCTGCGCCGAGGAGAACGTCCACGTCGACGACGCGGTATACCCGCTGGTCATCCGGGCCGGCGGCGGTTCACCTCGTGACACGCTCTCGGTGCTCGATCAGCTGCTGGCCGGCTCCGAGCAGGGCGCCAACGGTAACCACATCACCTATCAACGGGCGCTGGCCCTGCTGGGCGCCACCGATATGGCACTCATCGACGACGCGGTCGAGGCGTTGGCCGCCGGTGATGCGGCGGCGCTGTTCGGAGCCGTCGAGGCCGTGATCGACGCCGGTCATGATCCGCGGCGGTTCGCCACCGATCTGCTTGAGCGCTTCCGCGATCTGATCGTGCTGCAGGCCGTGCCCGACGCCGTCACCCGCGGTGTCGTCGATGCCCCGGCCGATGTGCTGGAACGCATGCGGGAGCAGGCCGACCGGGTGGGCGCGGCGACGTTGGCCCGGTATGCCGAGGTGGTACACGCCGGCCTCGGTGAGATGCGCGGTGCCACCGCACCGCGGCTGCTGCTGGAAGTCGTGTGCGCCCGCCTGCTGCTGCCCTCGGCGCACGACACCGAATCCGCGCTGCTGCAGCGCATCGAACGTATCGAGACCCGGCTGGACATGTCGCTCCCGGCCGGCGAGGCGTCGTCGGCGGCTCGGCCCGCAGCGCCGGCCCGGCCC
>NZ_LQPP01000024.1 GCF_002102345.1 Mycolicibacterium peregrinum | reverse complement strand
GATGAGCTGCAGCAGGACCCCGAGTCGCCATGGCCCACAATAACAAACGAGACCGAATTAACGACTCGGGACACTAGTGCGTGCTCGCCACGGCGATGGGTTCGCCGGAGATGTCGTGGAACGGTCCTCGGCGGTCTGCGACCGCCAGATACACGATCGCGCCGAGTCCTGCGCCGATGAACCAGGAGAACTCCGAGACAACTCTGAACGCCGGAACAAACGCGAGCAGGAGTGCCACGACCGCCGTGATGACGAGGGCGACCACGGCACGCACGTTGATGCCCTTCGCGTAGTGGTATTCACCGAGCGCATCGGTCGAGAACAGGGCGGGAACGTTGATCTTGGAACGACGCACCAGCCAGTAGTCGGCCATGATGATGCCGAACAGCGGCCCGAGGATGGCGCCGAGGCCACCGAGGAAGTAGTTGATCACGGCGGGGGAGTTGTACAGGTTCCACGGCAGGATCACCAGGCCGATGACGGCCGAGATCAGTGCTGCGCGACGGAAGTTGAGGTGCTTCGGGAACAGGTTGTTGAGCGCATAGATCGGGGCGACGAAGTTCGCCATCAGGTTCACCGCGATGGTCAGGATCAGCAGCGCGAGCCCCGCGAGCACCAACAGCAGGGTGTTCGGCACTTCCTTGACGATGTCGGCGGGCGATTCGATGATGCGTCCGTCGATGCGGAACTGAGCGCCGGCCAGGGTGACGACGATGCTGCCGAACACCAGCATGTTCAGGGGGATGCCCCAGAAGTTGCCTTTCACGATGGCCCGCTTCGACGTCGCGTTACGGGTGAAGTCGCAGAAGTTGAGGACGAACGTGCCGTAGATCGCGACCCACAGGCTGGCGCCGCCAACGATCTTCAGCCACATGTCGACGCTGGTCAGCGAGTCGGGCGTGGTCCACGCGATGGACCAGTCGGCGCTGCTGAGCATCCATACCGCGAGCGCGGCCATCGTGATCAGAATGACCGGACCGGCGACTGCCTCGTACTTGCGGATCATCTCCATGCCGTAGCTGACGATGACCACCTGGATCACCCACAACCCGAGGAACGAGATCCAGCCGAGCGTCGACAATCCCAGGAACCTGTTCGTGTCGAGGGTCGCAGCCGACGGTGCGAGCGCAACGATCAAGATGCGCAGCACCACGGACGCGAGGTAGGTCTGGATGCCGAACCATGCGATCGCGACCGCCCCACGAACGACGGCGGGGATCTGCGCGCCGCGGATGCCGAACGAAATGCGGCTCATCACCGGGAACGGGACGCCGGTCTTCTCTCCCATGAACCCGGACAGGCTGAGCAGCAGGAAGAGGAAGGCACCGCCGAGTCCGAGCACCAGCAGGATCTGCCACCCGCCCAGGCCGAGCGCGAACAGGCCGATGGCGAACGAGTAATTCCCCAGGCTGTGTACGTCGTTCGCCCACAAGGTGAAGATGTTGTACGCGCCCCACCGTCGACCTTCGCGCTTGGTGGGCGCGAGATCGGCGTTGTACAAGAGCGGGCTCACGTCGGCGAACGGGGTCGCATCGGTACGACTGGAGTCGCCGATGAGCCCGGTGGACTCTGTGGTCATGGATACGCCTGTCACGGTCGGTGCGACGACGCTGAACGCCGCCACATACATTCCATTATGTGGAAGTACTATTCCACGAATTTAGTAAGTAAGTCGCATCGAGGCACTGACTGTCAAGCTTTTGGCGCGATTGACTGTGTCAACGCTCACACTTAGAGTTGTCCGAACGGTGGAGTGTCTTTTCCACGATGAGGAATTATGCTGCTAGTCATGGAGAGCTGCCGATGACCGCCGATGCGCCCGAGACGCTGAACCACCCTGAATTCGACCTGGTGGTCCGCGGCCAACGCACGCTGACGACGGCGGGAATCGTCGCCCGAGAGATCGGTATCCGCGACGGTCGCGTCGTCGCCATCGAGCCGCTGGGGAGTGGCCTTACCGGCGCGGAGCTCGTCGAACTCACCGACGACCAGGTCATGATCCCCGGCTTGGTCGATACGCACGTGCACGTCAACGAGCCGGGCCGCACCGAGTGGGAAGGGTTCGACTCCGCTACCCGCGCAGCGGCGGCGGGCGGTGTGACCACGCTGATCGACATGCCGCTCAACTCGATTCCGCCGACGGTCAACGTCGAAGCACTGAATGCCAAGCGTGCGGCGGCATCGGGCAAGACGCACATCGACGTCGGTTTCTGGGGCGGCGCGATTCCCGGCAACACCGACGATCTGCGCGGTCTGCATGACGAAGGCGTGTTCGGCTTCAAGTGCTTCCTGCTGCACTCCGGCGTCGACGAGTTCCCGCATCTCGACGCGGACGAGATGGAGAAGGACATGGCCGTGCTGGCCGACTTCGACTCCATGATGATCGTGCACGCCGAGGACTCTCGCGCCATCGACCATGCCCCCACGGCCGAGGGGGACCGGTACGAACGCTTCCTGGCGTCGCGGCCGCGGGGCGCCGAGAATGTGGCGATCGCCGAGGTCATCGAGCGGGCTCGATGGACCGGTGCCCGCGCGCATATTCTGCACCTGTCGTCGTCGGATGCATTGCCGATGCTCGCGACCGCGAAGCGCGACGGCGTCAAGATCTCTGTCGAGACGTGCCCGCACTACTTGACGCTCCTCGCCGAGGAGATCCCCAACGGTGCAACAGCATTCAAGTGCTGCCCGCCGATCCGTGAGGCGTCGAATCGAGAACTTCTGTGGCAGGGCCTGCTCGACGGCACGATCGACTGCATCGTTTCTGACCACTCACCGTCGACGGTCGACCTCAAGGACGTCGAGAACGGTGACTTCGGTGTTGCCTGGGGCGGTGTCGCGTCGCTACAACTCGGCTTGTCGCTGATCTGGACCGAGGCCAAACGTCGCGGGATCAAGCTCACGCAGGTGCTCGAGTGGATGGCGGCCAAACCCGCCGCGCTCGCCGGACTGAACAACAAGGGCAAGATCGCCCTCGGCTACGACGCCGACTTCGCGATCTTCGAGCCCGAGTCCGCGCAGGTCGTCGACGTGCACAAGCTGCACCACAAGAACCCGATCAGCCCGTACGACGGGCGTGCACTGGCCGGTGTCGTGACAAGTACCTGGTTGCGCGGCAAGAAGATTGACTTCAAGACCGCACAGGGTCGGATGCTGCGCCGCGGCGGCGTGTAGCGCACGGCGATCCCGCTCGAACTGCGCGTTTGCAGGGCGAGCGGCGCTGAGCGGGCTTGCGGGGCAGGCCGTTGGATCAGCCCCAGCTCAGTCCGATCTCATGGCCAATTTTCCGCTGGAAACTGGTGCGCGGCAGCTTCTTCAGAACCACTTAGGCTGTGAGGGCGGACGCCAGCCGCGACCGCTGGGGGCCGTCACGTCGTTGCGTGAACTGCGAAGCGAGGGACCGGGTTGATGAGTGCGGGGCGGATTGGGGGAATCGCCGCGCAACTGGTCGTCCTGACGCTGTGCACGCTGACAACGGCGTGCACCGTGACCACCAATGGGACAGTGGAAGCGGCTCCAACGCTGGGGCAGGCACCCCAACCACTGCCCTCCCACGCACTGGTTGGTCTGCTGCTCGGTGCCAGCGAAATCAGCTCCATCGTGGATGCACCCATGAGCGTTGTTGAATCCACTGATTCGATGTACACAAACGAGCCGCTGGCTGACGGCTGCCTGGTCTGGGCCGGGTCCCAGAGATACAACTACCAAGGCAGCGGATGGACCGCGGTACGCAGCCAGCGACTCCTCGACCGTCACGACGATCCCGACCACATCGCCTACCAAGCGGTGGTGACGTTCCCTGACGGCCTAGCCGCCCACGACTTCTACGACAGCCAGGTGACCGACTGGGCCAAATGCGACGATCGGCGCGTCGACCTCCACGACGCTGGCGATCCCAACGCTCACTATTGGTCGCTGAGCAAAGCCACCGACAACGACGGGATTCTCACGATCATTCGGGTGGAAGAGGAAAGCACCCGCGGCTGGTCCTGCCAGCGAGCGTTGACTGCCGAGAACAACGTGGTGGTCGATGTCAGTGCGTGTATGCATCACGTCGATGATCAAGGCATCCAGATCGCCCGGCAGATCACACAGAAAATCGAACATCAATGACGCGGATTGTCGTCGCGACGATCCTCGGATTCGTTTTGATGCCGGTCGGCAGCTACGCACCATGGGCGCAGCACAGCGGAGTTCTAGCCCCCGTCAAGTCATCGAATGCGACTATGCCGGCCGCGGCCAAACCTGCACCGGACAATGGAAAGACAGCAGCGGCACCCACTTCGTGGGCCTCGTGACCGACTATCCCAACGTTGGCGAGATCAGCCCGATGCGCTTCCACGACGTCAACGTCCATGGCGCTAACGCCATCGACTAGCACCTGTAGCTCAGACGTTCACTGCAACCGCTCGGGCGTGAAGGTGACGTCGACTCCGCCTACGGTCATCGTCACCTGACCTTCGATCACCATCACCTGCGCCGAGACCCGTCGATCGACAGTCTGGGCAAGTTGCTGCACGGGTGCGTGCGGTACCTGCACCACCGACAGGTTCGCCAGGCCCGCTACCTTGGGTCCGACGGTGCGCCACCAGGTCGCCACTCCGGCGGCAAACGGGAACAGCAGCACCTGGTCCGCCTGGCTGGCGGCCTTGCCCAATACGCGTTCGTCGGGCTGGCCGACGTTGATCCACTCCAGGACCCGGCCCGTGTAGTCGGCGAGCCGCAAGTCCGGTACGCCGGGGGTGGACAGGCCCGCCCCGAACGCCAACTCACCGTCGACGTCGCTGAGTCGGTGTGCGCGCAGCCCAAACGCCAACAACCGCACCACCATCCGCTCATCGGTCTCACTGGGATGACGGGCCACGGTCAGCGTGTGATCGGCGTAGTAACCGTGATCGACATCGGAGACGCCAAGATCGACTTTGAATACTGTCGCAGAAAGGGCCACGTCATAGTGTCCACCCAGATGGTGTATCCCGAGCAATCGGGGCCGCTGGAGTGGTCAGGCCGCCGCAAGTTACTTACATGGCTTTGCGCGGGCGATGGAAGCAGGCGTGGACCTGGCCAGGGGATTCTTGCAAGAAGCCGGGAGGAAGTGCTCGTGGTGTGTGCACCACATAGGATCAAGGCTCCGATCAGCCCGCCGTGATGTCCGCTCGCATCGGGTGACGAAGGGATATCCGCTGTTCGCCATACGAGCTGAGAAACGCGCGGTGTCTGGCAACAGCGCGAACACGATGGGGGAGTACGGCGAGGTGAGTCAGGCGTTGCATAGAGGCACGCAATGGTAGCTGTTTCGGTGCTGGTGCTTTCGGGTAAGGGCGGAACAGCGAAAACGCTATGGCAGATGATGCTGGCGGGGGAGGCCTCGCGGGCCGGGATCTCCACATTGTTAGTCGACGCAGACCCAGAGCGAAATCTGTCTAACCACTTTGGAGTGTCGCAACATTCGACCGGCTTGGGGTCAGTGCTTGAGGCTGCCGATATCAGTTTCTGGGGGAATCCCGACAAGGGCGCGAAGCGAATCGATGAGGAGATCATTGAAACTAGATGGCCCGGCATCGATTTGCTGCCTGCAGGTGCTTCCTTAGGCCGTGTAGCGGGTTTCGGCGTATCGGACACCGGATTGTTGCGGGCCATCTTTGACGCCGCCGGCATCTTCGGCCGCTATGAGGTTGTCCTAATCGATACTGGCGGCCGCACTGGCTCTCTGGAAGCCCTGGCAATGCATCTCGGTGATGTTGCGTACGCGCCGATCACTCCGACCCTTGATGCGGTACGCAAAGCCCGCGAGGCTCGTGACAGAGTTGAGCGTATCCAACGAACGCATCCACTCAAGTGGTGTGGTGTGGTTTTATCCGGTTTCGACCGTAGAAACGGCATCGACCAGTCGATCAGGGAACGGGTACAGACGGAATTTGGCGATGAGGTCCGCGCTGAGCTGCCACGTCGGGCCATTATCAATGAGGCCTTTCAACTCGGAAACCGACTAGGTGATTACTCCGACCCAATCGCGATGAATCTCGCGAAGATCTTCCGAGACTTCCTCGAACGCGACCTGCTGGGGCGAAACCCGAGAAACCGGTGACCGCCGGGGAAATATGTTGGGCAGCAACGTAATAACTGGGGTTGAATACCCTGGACGACTGGTAGTCCTCCATGGATCGTGAGCTTGTCACGGCGTCATGACACCAAGACCCGGTTCGCGGGCGTTGGTACAGTTCGGCATTACGACAGCTCGGGTGTCGTGAGGGTTCATGCGACGCTGCTGACAATCGCCATAACCAGCCCGCCCAGTGTCAGCAGCCCAACCATCACTGCGGCGGCGATGGCCCGGCGTCGTCGGTGTCGGCGGGCGCCGTCGATCGCCACCGCGATGCAGGCGAGGATCAACGCTGAATAGGCCGCCAGCGCCACCGTCGCCATCAGCGCGGCCGGTGCGGCGGTGCTGGCCAGAGTCGCATTGTGCATGCCGTGAGCCTACGGCGGGAATGGAAGCACTCATACTCGACGAGATGTGAACGCGCTGGTCGTACGGTCACTAGAGTCACTGCGAGAGCATCTCCACGGGTGGAAACGGTTGGGCGGCAGCCTAAATCGGAAGCGTGACCGCCACTCGCAGTCAGACGTACGTCACTGGTAGACCGCCATATTCGTTCCGGCCATGCTCCTGGATGAACAGGGGGCCTGGACAGGTGAGACAGACAGTCATATAACTATCGCGCATTGACTACGCTGTATGCCATGCGCCCGTTGAATCTGCATCGGGTTGACCTCAACCTGCTCCCAGGTCTCGTCGCGCTGCTCGACGAAAGACACGTCTCTCGCGCCGCCGAGCGGGTGGGCATCAGTCAACCTGCGATGAGCCGCACGTTGCACCGGCTGCGACGGCTCTTCGACGACGAACTACTTGTGCGCGGTGACGAGGGCTATGTCCTGACGCCGCGCGCAGAGCGAATCCGCGCTCAAATCTCAACGTTCCTACCGAGTTTGGACGAGTTGTTTGGTACGGACACCTTCGATCCGGCCTTGGCGGCCCGTGATATCCGCATCATGCTCACCGATTACACGGTGTCGGCGTTCGGAACAGCACTCGCCCGAGCCATCCGCGCCGAATCGCCGGGGTCGACGATCTCATTCGAGGTGCTCGACGGTCGGGCGTTCGACAAGCTCGAGGGCGGCAATATCGACCTGCTGGCACTCGGGCGAACGCCGCCGCCGCGATATCGCGCCGAGAAGCTTTTCAGCGATCGGTTCGTCTGTGTAGTGGCGGCCGATCATCCGCTGGCCAAGCGGCGGTCCATGGGATTGGCGCAGTATCTGCGCTGGCCTCACCTGGCGATCGACGTCGAAGATGGGATGCAGCCCGGCGTGGATCCCGTGTTGCGCAGCCTCGGAGTGTCGCGTCGCATTCAGGTGACCACCCCCTTCCACGTCACCGCGCCGGCGGCGCTGCCCGGATCCGACCTGGTGCTGACTTTTCCGTCGCGACTGCTGTCGTGGGTGCCCGGTGACGGTGCGACCAGGGTGGTCCCAGCGCCACCCGAAGTCCCTCCGTTCGGTATTTATGCGGTCTGGCACCCGCGGATGGACGCCGACCCGTGGCATCGGTGGCTACGACGCACCCTGCAGGCGGTGACCGCCTCACCGGCTTCGGGGGCGCCGCCCGCCGAGCGCTGATCCGCCGCAAATTCCTCCAGCTCCTCGCCAACGCAAACTATGCATGAAACGCATGCAGCACTAGATAAAGCATGCACTTCCCATATGGCAAGCGGATAGGCATCGTGGAGTCGTGCGGCCCATCGGACTCCCTACAGACCGACGGTGCCGCAAGGACATCCACATCGAAGGAGGACGGCCTTGGCTGCCGTGAATCACAAGCTCGGCGGGCGTTTACCACTGGTTGACCCCGCCGGATTGACGCCCGAGCAGCAGGACCTGGCTGCCTCGGTGAGGACCACACAATTGCCGTGGGCACTCGATGCCGGATTCGAAATCACCTCACCGGACGGCCGATTGATCGGCCCATTCAACGCGTTCCTGCATCATCCCGAGATCGCCTCACGCTTCCTGGCTTTCTCGGCCGCCGAATCGACGTACTCCACGGTCAGCGAGCGCATCCGCGAGATCGTCATCTTGGCGGTCGGGGGAGTGTGGGGCGCCGAGTACGAGCTCTATGCGCACTCGATGCTGGCAGCCAACGCCGGAATCAACAGGGCGGTCATCCAGGCGTTGGCCCATGGTGAAGCCCCGACATCCCTCCACGGTGACGAACTGATCGCGGCCGAACTGGCGCAGCAACTTTCGAAGAATCATCGCATCGACGAGGCGTTGTATCGGGCCGCCGAAGCGGCCTTCGGCCGGCGGGGCCTGTTCGACATCGTGGCGCTGATGGGGCAGTACCTCACTGTATCGGCGTTGCTCAGCCTGTTCGAGGTGCCGGCGCCCGGCTAAGCAGGCCGCCCAACGCCGACACCTCGACACAACAGAACATTTCGAAGGAGCCTCATGACGACCGGCAACACGACAAACACCTCTCTCGCAGCGGTGGCGAAGTTCCCGCCGAACTACTTCCTCGAGAACATCGCGGTACGCGGCGATGGATCCATCCTGGTGACCGCCCTCAACCACGGTGAGCTCTGGTACGTACCCGCGCCGACAAACACCATCCCGGTCGAGCCGCTGCTCATCGCGACACTCGACGGGCTCACGATGGGCATCGTCGAGACCGAACATGACGTCTTCTACATCGGAACACTTGGCGATCCGGCGTTGTACCGCTTTGATTTTCGCGGGTGGACGCCGGGTGGCACGGTGCCGACTTCCCGTGTGCTGACCTTCGTTCCCGACAGCGCAGGACCGAACGGCTCATGCCTCCTGGCCCCGAACGTGATCCTCGTGGCCGACTGCGTGGAAGGACTCATCTGGCGGGTCGACCTCAGCGGCGACGGCCTGAGTGCGACCGCGAAGCCGTGGTTGCAGCATGCGTCCATGGCGCCGTCGTACACGGACCCGTTCGCGCCGGTGGTGCTGTCAAGCAGCGTGCAGATCCCCATGCCGGGCGTCAACGGCGTGCGCTATGCCGCCTCTACCGGTCACCTGTACTACACGGGGTCCGCGGCGGAGAGCTTCCTGCGCGTCAGCGTGGATCCCCGCACCTACGAGCCCAGGGGAGTACCGGAACTGATCGCCGAGGGGATCCACGCGGTCGATGACTTCTGCCTCGACGAACGATCCGGCGTCGCCTACATCACGACCCACATCGACAACACGATCCATCGGGTTCCGCTACAGCCAGGCCGCGGACCGGAGCAGGCGATCGTAGCGGGCGATCCATTCACCGAATCGCTGGTGGGCCCGTCGAGCATCGTTTGGGGAAGGGCGCCAGGCGACTACGGGCGGGTCGCTTACGTCACCACCGACGGTGGACATGCCAAGCCGCCTACCGACGGGATCGTGCGGCCGGCGCAAGTTGTGCGCCTTGTTCTCGGGGATGAAACGGCGCCCGGCACGTAACCCGGCAGCCAGGCCACCCACGCGCCCGATCTTGATCGCCTTGCCGGCGATGATCATGCGGCCTGCGGTATTGAGCGACTAACGGCGTAGCAGGGCTGCGGCGAGGGCGACCTGGGCGGGGTCCAGTGAGGTCTTGCCATCCTCGATGTCCCACAACGCGTTCTGCAGGACGCGGCCGAGTGTCCAGCCGGTGGCCCGCTGCCGGTCCAGCCCGAGCGTCTCGGTAAGGAGGTCGAAGCGGCGCAGGACCGCACGGGTCACGTTGCCGGTCGCCACCACCGCCTCCTCCCACTGGCTGTCGAGCGCCGGCCACAGGTCGAACCCGGGGTCGCCGGCCAGCGGTTCGGGGTCGATAGCCAGCCAGGGTTCCCGCTGCCCGGCGAGGATGTTGTCGTAGTGCAGGTCCCAGTGCAGCAGGCGGTCACCGGATTCACCGACCAACTCGGCCACGGCGGACGCACACGTGTGCACCAGCCGTTGCTCGGCGGGGTCGCGCAGCGCGGGTACGGCGCGCGGCACCTCGTCGAGCATGGCCGCGGCGATGTGGGCCAGGTGCCGCAGACCGGGTGGAGCGGGCACCGCGACCAGGCGCGCCATCAGCTCAGCGAGCACCTGCATGGCGGCATCGTCGTCAGCCACCGACGAGAGGGGTCGGGTCGCGTCCAGCCGTTCCAGCAGCATGGTGCCGGTATCCGGGTCGTGGTCGAGCAGGCGCACCACGCCGTTGCCGTTCCATGCCCGCAGACCGAGCGCGGCGCCGATGCTGTCTTCGCTGACCTGCTGAAGCTTCAGCACCGCGGGCGTACTGTCTGCGCGGGTCACCGGCAGCACGAGTGAGGCCATGCCATGCCAGGGGTGGCCTTCCGGCCGCAGCGTCCAGCGCTCCAGGAATTCGGCAGCCAGTCCTGGCAGCGCGGCGACCCAGGCACGGCCGGACGCGCTGTTCTTGCCGTACGACGCGACGAACGCGTCGGGGACGCCGAAGGGGATCGGTGTGCTCATGTCGGGTGTCTCCTCCGTGGGTTCCGGAGTACGAAGGCGATAACCGCCCGGCTTCCGGGCAGTTGTCAAGCAAGCTCCCAACCATATCCGGGCACAATCACGACCGGCTCCGGAGCGTGCCACCCGCCACGTTCGGAGTGCGCCCCATCTCCTCTGGACGGGAGCCGCGACCCACGCTTATGCGCGACAGGGCGCCGCAAGGGCGCCAAGCGGTTTCGGACACAACCTCGGCGCGGCCTTTTCCAGACCTATGTAAAGGGCCGACAGATAACACACGGACTCACCATCATTCACACGAATCCTTGTCCGGTTCACGCAGCCATGTGGCGGGTGGCTGCTGGTGGAGTTCAATTGGTGGTGGGATATGCCTGAGTTCGTCCGGGCGCAGCGGGATCCGACGTTTCAGGCGTGGGTGAAGACCTTGACGACTGGGCTGACCTGTAGCTGATTGATTTCACGAACTTCACTATGTGGAGTGGAAATCCGCGCAGAAGTAGGCGGTCCGCTGGCATCAACCAATAGAAGACCGCGGGCTCGCCAAGGAGCCCCGCCCTGAGGCACGATCGAGGCGTGCAGCAGTTCACATATCCTTCGTGGGTCGAGAGCCTCGACTTCTTGAGGAACCGCCTCGGTGTTCCTGCTGCCCTGAGCAACGCGACCACACTAGTCGCAGCACGCGCGCGCTGGGGACAGCACGTTCACTGTCGTACGTCGTTCCACGACCTGATGTTCACTGTGCCCGGAGACGAGTTCCCGTTCAACGCTTCGGTGGTAGTTCACGTGGACGGCTCGCGCCATGTTGTCCGCCGGACGGTAGGTGGCGATGTCCATGAGGTTGAGTGCACGGCCGCCGACATCGATCGCGTGCTGGATGAAGCACTTGAAGCGCTGCTCGCTCCGGCTCAAGTGTGCCGCGTTTGCGGAACGTTATCCGCCGGCGCGTACTTTGCCGCAGTGTTCGAGCGGATGCACTACGTGTGTTTCCACTTCGAGTTCGAACACGGCGATACTGACCGTGATCAGACATGCGGGGTGCCCGATTGTCCCGTCTGATGAGTCGAGTCACAGTCACAGCCCCTTGGTCCGGCAGATTTTTGAGAAGACCGCCAGGTAGAGCGAGCGGGACAGGGGGCTGGTCAGGGCTGATTCATCAGGTGTAAACGGAGCACTTGACTGGTAACCCTCCATATTCGATTCCGCCGTATTCGTCGTGCTGAAAGCGGCCGTCGGCGATAAGGCTTCCTAAGCAGCTTGTCGTATTGGATGGCTGCCGCTCCTTTGGGCGCCTACCCGGAAACTAGTTTGCTGAGTGTTGGTCTAGGGGTCGATGGGGTAAGCGGGGCATCAAGCTGCCCCCGTCGTGTCGGCCGGGGCCCATTAACGCTGACATGGCCAACCGTCGAACTAGCCAAACTCGGCTCGTCCTCCAACGCCACTGCGGCGTTATCGCGCGCAAACCGGCTATCTCGATGAATCGGATTCGGCCTCAAACCCCTGGAACACTCGCGACGCCGATCGGTTGAAGCGGGCAAATGATTTCATGGCGTGGGTGGTCGAGGGGTCGCCGTGGAGGCCCGCCGCATCGCCGAAACACGCTGCTTTGCAGACAATCTGGATGGAGCCGTCGCGATGAGTGACCGCCGGGTGATCAGCCTGAATCAGCGACGCTTGAATGACGGGGCGCAGTGATCGCGCCTGGCCCACGCCCGCGTGGCCCGGGCCACCACCTGATCAACGTTTTACACTCGCTCCATACTCCTACTATTATCTGCGCATGAATGCAGATAAAGGGGCTTGTAGTCGTCGGCTGCCCGACGACCAGGTCGATCTGGTGGTCGAGGTGTTCCGGATGTTGGCCGATGCCACTCGAGTTCAGGTGCTGTGGGCGCTGGTGAGCCGCGAGATGTCGGTCAACGACCTGGCGACCCATATCGGCAAACCAGCGCCGTCGGTATCTCAGCATTTGGCGAAGCTGCGGATGGCGCGGCTGGTGCGGACCCGCCGCGAGGGCACCACGATCTTCTACAGCCTCGACAACGACCACATCGGTCAACTTGTCACCGACGCGGTGTTCAACGCCGAACACGCCGGACCAGATGTGCCGGGCCATCACCGCGACGCCGCCGACCTGGCCACCCTGCATCCCGCCACCGTCGACCCCACGCCGATCCGATCGAAGGGACGCCGCACATGATGCACAAGGCCCGACCCGCCGCGGCTGTCGGACATGACCACGGTGAACACGCCGGTCACGACCACGGCTTAGATCACGGCCACGATCACCCCAAAGGCCTGCGCGCAGCGATCAAGGAGATCTTCGCCCCGCACAGCCATGACGCCTCCGACAGCATCGACGGGGCCCTGGAATCCAGTGCCGCGGGCATCCGCGCAGTCAAGATTAGCCTCCTCGCGCTCGCAGCGACCTCCATCGCGCAGCTGGTAATCGTCGTGATCTCCGGGTCGGTAGCCTTGCTGGCCGACACCATCCACAACTTCTCCGACGCCCTGACCGCCATCCCGCTGTGGATCGCTTTCGCGCTGGGCACCAAGGCCGCCACCCGCCGCTACACCTACGGCTACGGCCGCGCCGAAGACCTGGCCGGACTCTTCGTGGTCGCGATGATCACTCTCTCGGCCATCATCGCCGGCATCGAATCCGTTCGCCGGCTGATCAACCCGGTTCCGATCCAACACCTCGGATGGGTCGCCGTGGCCGGGCTGGTCGGCTTCATCGGCAACGAACTCGTCGCGGTCTACCGCATCCGCGTCGGACGCCAAATCGGGTCGGCCGCCCTGATCGCCGACGGGCTGCACGCCCGTACCGATGGCTTCACCTCCCTGGCCGTGCTGCTCGGCGCCGGCGGCGTCGCCCTAGGCTTCCCGCTGGCCGACCCCATCATCGGCGTGCTCATCACCGTGGCGATCTTGGCGGTACTGCGCACTGCCGCACGCGACGTGTTCCGACGCCTACTGGATGCCATCGACCCCGCACTCGTCGCCGCCGCAGAGACCACGCTGGCCGCCGAACCCGGTGTCACCGCTGTGCGCAGCGTCAAAATGCGCTGGATCGGACACCGCATCCACGCCGACGCCGAACTGGACATCGACCCGTCCACCAGCCTCACCAACGCCCATCAGATCGCCCACGACGCCGAACACGCCCTCACCCACGCCATTCCGAAACTATCGAGCGCACTGGTCCACGCCTACCCCGCAAGCCCCACCACCTGAGTCGAGCACCTTCCCGCGAAACACCGGGAGGCGAGTTGTCACTGCGGCTCTGTCTGGATGGCTAGTCGCTGAGACTGGCGGCGAGGTTCTGGACGCGGGTGTTGATGTCGTCGCGGATAATTCGCATGCGTTCGATTCCGTCGATGCCGCGGAGTGAGGGTTCGTCGGTGTCCCATCGCTGGATGGTGGTGCCAGGGTGGTTGCCGAGTTCGGCTTGGGTGCCGACGATGACCACCAGGTCCGCATCGTCGAGCATCTGATCGGTGAGTTGGACGGGCTGGTGGCCGCTGATGTCGACGCCAACTTCGGCCAATGCCTGCGCTGAGAGGTCGTTGACGGCGGTCTTGGCGTGGGTGCCCGCCGAGGCGACGTGAATGGCTGTTCCTGCGATGTGGTGCATGAGTCCTGCTGCCATCACTGATTTTCCGGCGTTGCTGACGCAGACGAACAGGACGGTTGGGGGTGAGTTGGTCACCGGGTGTTCTCCTTCGTTGTGGGCGGTCAGATGATGTGCGGGCTGCGCCGCTCGAGGAGGATGACGTCACGCCAGTGGCCGTGGTGTCGGCCGTGGCGCTCGCGCACGCCGACGACGCGGAATCCGGCCCGGTGGTGAAGGGCGAGAGTGGCGGTGTTCTCGGGAAACACCTGGCTTTGCAGGGTCCAGATTCCGGCGTTCTCGCTGGAGGAGATCAGAGACTGCAGCAGCAGTGTCCCGATACCTTGGCCGCGAGCGTGCTCGGCGACATACACACTGAGCTCTATCACCCCGGCATGCACGCACCGTGATGAGACAGGTGCAGCGGCAGCCCATCCCATGACGTGTCCGTCGGAGTCGGTGGCGACGAAGCGGTGATCCGGGAGGTGTTCGGTGTCGAAGGTTGCCCAGTCCGGAGCATTGAGGTCGAAGGTGGCGTTTGCGGTGTTGATCCCGGCTTGGTAGATCGCCAGGACGGCATCGGCATGGTCGGCGGTCATTGGCGCCACCTGATGTTGACTGCGGATCATCGCGACGGATGCTCGTGCGGTGCGATGGTCACGGGGTGACTGCGACGTTCAGCTGGGCCAACAGTTGGTGGATGCGTTGGTCGATTTGGTCGCGGATTGGGCGCACAGCGTCGAGGCCTTGGCCGGCCGGGTCGGGCAGTTCCCAATTCTCGTAGCGTTTTCCGGGGAAGATCGGGCAGGCGTCCCCGCAGCCCATGGTGATGACAACGTCGGCGGCAGCCACGATTTCGTCGGTCCAGGGTTTGGGGTATTCACTGGTGATGTCGATACCGACCTCGGCCATGGCAGCGATCGCGGCCGGGTTGATCTCGTTTCCGGGTTCAGAACCCCCCGACCAGGCGATCGCGTTGTCGCCGGCGTAATGGGTGAAGTAACCGAGCGCCATCTGCGAGCGGCCGGCGTTGTGTGTGCAGAGGAACAGCACGGTGGGCTTGCCGTCGCTGATCTTGCCTTCGACCCGTGCCAGGGCGTGCAGGCGTTGGCGGGCGAACCGTTCGGCCAGCAGCGGCAGGAAGTTGGGAATGGTGGCGCGACCGGCGAATTGGTCGTAGGACGAGCAGAGGAACCGTTCGATGGTCTCGGTGCCGAATGTGCCATCGAACTCGCCGTGCAGCCGGGTCGCCGCGGTCTTCAAGGCGAGCTGTTGGTCGATCGAGAGGTCGTCGCGCAGTTGGTGAGTGACGGGGCTGTCAGTCATGGTGTGGGTTCCGTTCTCGTCGTCGAGCCGGTGGGCAGGTGTTGGGGGGTGTGGTGGTGGAATCGTTTGCGTAGCGCCAGCGAGACATAGACCAGGGCGACCAGGACCGGGACTTCGATCAGCGGGCCCACGACGCCGGCCAGGGCTTGGCCGGAGGTGGCGCCGTAGGTGGCGATCGCCACGGCGATCGCAAGTTCGAAGTTGTTGCCGGCGGCGGTGAACGCCAGGGTGGTGGTGCGCTCGTAGCCGAGATCCAAGATGGTGCCGAGCAGGTAGCCACCGCCCCACATGATCGCGAAGTAGGCGAGCAGGGGCAGGGCGATGCGGACCACATCCAGGGGTCGGTTGGTGATCTGATCGCCTTGCAGGGCAAAGAGAATCACGATGGTGAACAGCAGCCCGTAGAGCGCCCAGGGCCCGATCCGGGGTAGGAACTTGGCCTCGTACCAGTCGCGGCCTTTCGTCTTTTCTCCGATCCGGCGAGAGAGGTAGCCGGCCAGCAGTGGGATGCCGAGGAAGATGAGCACGGATTTGGCGATCTGCCACGGTGAAGTCGAAATGGTGGTCTGTTCCAGGCCGAGCCAGCCAGGCAGCACTGACAGATAGAACCAGCCCAACACCGCGAACATGATGACCTGGAAGATCGAGTTGAGTGCCACCAGGACTGCGGCGGCTTCGCGGTCTCCGCAGGCCAGGTCGTTCCAGATGATGACCATGGCGATGCAGCGGGCCAGCCCGACGATGATCAGTCCGGTGCGGTATTCGGGCAGGTCGGGCAGCAGCATCCAGGCCAGCGCGAACATCAACGCCGGGCCGAGCACCCAGTTCAACACCAGCGAGGAGAGCAGAAGTTTGCGGTCTCCGGTGACGGTGTCGAGGCGGTCGTAGCGGACTTTGGCCAGCACGGGATACATCATGATCAGCAGGCCCAGGGCGATGGGCAGTGAAATACCGTCCAGCTGAACGCTTTCCAGCGCGGTGTTCAAGCCGGGGATCCAGCGGCCCAGCAGCAGGCCGGCGACCATGGCGGCGCCGATCCAGACCGGCAGGAACCGATCCAGGGTGGAGAGCTTGCCGACGACCGGCGGCGCAGTGCTGGTGTCGGTCATGCCGGCACCCCCGCCAACGTCGCGCCGAGTAGCACGGCCAGGCTGGCCAGTGCGTCGGGCACCACCGCGTAATACACCCACGAGGCCCGACGCTGCGAGGTGAGCAGGCCGGCGTCGCGCAGCACCTTGAGGTGATGACTCACGGTGGGTTGGGAGACCTCCACCCCGGCCGAGATGTCGCAGACGCAGGCCTCGCCGCCGGCGTGGCTGGCGATCGCCGAGAACAACTGCAGCCGAACCGGATCGGCCAGGGCCTTGAGTTTGACTGCCATATCTGCGGCCTCTGCGGCCGAGAGGGGTTCCCCCAGTAGTGCTCCGGGTGGGCAGCACGCGTCGTCGACCGGATCAGATGATTTCGACATACATCAATATTGATACTTATCGAACTAGCCGTCAAGCCAGGCCACCAATGACCAGGGGCCCACCATCGTGTGATGGTGGGCCCCTGGTGTCGTGGCGCGGATCCCGCTCAGCAGCAGGCCGACGTCTTCGCCGCTTGGGGCTCCGCGTCGGCGGCGGCAGTTCCGCCGCAGCAGACTCCACCCTCGGCAGCCTCACCCTCGGCGAGAAGCTGGGGATTGGTGCCGAATGTCTCGGAGTCGGCCAGCACCGTGTAGACCTCCCATTTCTCTCCGGCCGGGCCGGTCACCCAGACCTTGTCCTGGGTGGCAAAACAACAGGTCGTGCCGATCTCCTCATCGGTGAACAGCCCTTCGCCGGTCAGGCGGGCGATCTCGGCGTGCACCGTCTCGCTGGATTCGACCTCGACCCCGAGGTGGTTGATGGTGCCGCCCTTGCCTGGGTTTTCGAGCAGCACCAGCTTCAGCGGCGGCTCGGTGACCGCGAAGTTGGCGTAACCGGGCTTGACCTTGGCGGGGGAAACGCCAAAGAGTTTGGTGTAGAACGTGATCGCCTCGTCGAGATCATCGACGTTGAGCGCTAACTGAACACGGGACATGATGGGCCTCCAACCACTGATGAGACATATATCGAACTGACGCGTCAGTGCTCAGCATGCCACCTTTTCGATATATGTCAAGAATTGTGGCAGGATGGATGTCATGCCCAAAGCGCTGCCCGTGATCGACATGTCCGCCCCGGTGTGCTGCGCCCCGGTGGCCGCCGGACCGCTCAGCGACGCCGACGCCCTGGAGGTGGCGATGCGCCTGAAGGCCCTGGCTGATCCGATGCGCGTGAAGATCATGTCGCTGCTGTTCAGTTCGCGCCCTGGGGAGGAGACTAGCGGGGAGCTGGCCGCGGTACTCGACCTGGCCGAATCCACGGTCAGCCATCACCTCGGGCAGCTCCGCAAGGCTGGCCTGGTGATCTCCGATCGGCGTGGCATGAACGTCTTTCACCGGGTGAAACCCGAAGCCCTGCAAGCACTGTGTGTGGTGCTCGACCCGAATTGCTGCCAGTAGATGATCCCGCCGAGCGGCCACATGTAGTGCGATCACCGCGGTCCTGCGTGAGGGCCAAGTTCGTTACGGATCCTGCGTGTCGTGAGCGTTGCCCGGCCTGTCGTGCTCGGCCGGGTTGCGGGCCCGTGCCGCCCACCGTTGGTGTGCAGCCTGCGGCGAGATACCCAGTCTCGCAGCAATTCTCGTCCAAGTGAACCCGGAGCGATAGGCGTGTAGCACAGCCTGTGCGAGTTCCTCTTCGGCTGCGGTGACAGCGGCCCGTGCTTGCGTGACGGTGTCCGCTGCGCCATCAAGGGCATCGAGGAGAGCCTGAACGGGACTGGCTGGGGGAGCACCATCGTCGATGTCGTCATCGGTGAGGTCTAAGGTCAGTTGGTCACCGTTGTCAGCGTGCGCAAAGTGAGGAACAGGCTGCGGCTGCTGTCGCGGAGGAATCACGCTGCTCCGTTCGGGTGCGGTGGATGCGTAGGCGGCCCAGGTGTTGCCGGCGTCCGCAGCATGTTTTTGGGTGACTTGGTCGCTGTATCCGAGCATCTCGGCGACCAGGGGAGCGGGGACCTGGGCGACGAGTTCCTTCAACGCGGTGTTGCGTGAGCCCAGCGTGTTGATGCCCACCCATCGAAGCCGGTGCATGATCGTTTGTGGGTCCAGGTGCCAGCCCGGTCTGCTGCTGGGGAACATCCAGGGGGTGCCGACGGCTCCGCCGGTGGTGCGCAGATTGGGTCGATGGCGAAGGTGGTAGTTGAGCTGTGAGGCGAACGGTTCGGGCACCGGGATGGGCTGTTTGCCCAGCGCGATGAGCGTTTGCCCGTCGGCTTGGGAGATAACGGTGCTCTGCAGGGCAGCGATTTTGGTGAGTGGTTGTGCGTAGAGCAGCACGAGGACGCCGGCCACGCGATAGGGAAGGCTTTCGGCGTTGCCGGTGAGCAGTTCCTTGAGCCAGGCCAGTCGCTGTTCTTGGGTGATTGTCGGGGTTGTTCTGGCCTGCCGGAATCCGATCTGCACTCCGGTATTGATCCTGCTGCTCTTGGCCCAGACGAAGAATGTTCTGATCAAGTGGCGGGTGGTGGGTCCCGATGCGAGATATTCGTCGACGTCGTGCTGTGTGCAGTCCACGGCGGTGCGGCCATGGGTGTTCTCGAGCCAGGTGAGGAATTTGATGGTCTCGGTGATCTCTTGTTTCGCGGATCGCTTCGGTCCGTCGGATGATTGGCCGGGCTGGGACTCACTGCGTAACCGACGTAGGTGGTGCCAGGTGGCGAACTGCTCAATCGGTGCGCGGACTGCCGGTGAAGCGACGGCGCCCAGTTTGGCGCTCAACCATTCTTCGAAGCGTGCCAGGTGTTCGTCTCGTGGTGGGAGCAGTCCATGGTGCTCCAGGATCGATCGTAGGTGGCCGATGTGTTTGCCGCGGCCCGCTGCAGTGAGGCCGTCGTGGGTGAGTGGTATTGCGCCGGAGGTGATCCCGCCGAGCATTTCCAGGACCTTCTGGCTGCGTTTCCAGGTCAGGATGCTCTCGGGCCGGTCCACGCCGCACAGTACTTCGATGAGGGTCTCCATCGCGGCAGAGTCTGCCGGGTGGTGCAACAGGATCCGGCAGAGGTCATCGCGCAGTGCGCATCGGGCGCAAACGCCGTTGCGGTAGATCTCGCCTTCCTGTTTGCAGGTCCGGCAGGTGAAGTTGCCGGGGATGCCGGAGCAGGTCAGGCAGACCGGCCGTGGGTCGGTGTGGTTCGCGCGTCCTGGTAGGACGCCATCGTGGCCGCAGAGCGGGCAGATGCCATGCGTGCGCATCGCGGCGTAGAAGCAGCTGTGGCAGAGCTGATCACCGGGCCAATACACCCGCAGTTTGTTGGCCATGCGGTGGCACCTGCTGCACTCTTGGTCACCATCAGTGACCGGTGGCCTTCCACGTCGTGTCGAGCGGGGCTTTGGGTCAATGGTCATCGGTGATGACTCGGGCGCGCCGTGGTCGGACCGATTTGTTGAGTTCGACGACGTTCGGCGCGGGCGGGGTCGTGCCCGAGGCGGTCTTGCGGCGGCGGACGTCGGTGGCGGTTACTGTGACCAGGTCTTCGACGCCGCAGCCCAGGATGTCGCACAACGCCGCCATCAGCTGCAGTGAGACACGTTCGGGCCGTTGATGAACGACGCGGTACACCTGGGGCCGGGACAGCTGTATCCCACGCTCGGCGAGCCGGGGGATCAGGTCGGTGCTGTTGTGCATGCCATGAGCGGCCATGAGCTCGGCCAGTCGCCAGCTGTAGTCGACTTCGCGTTTCATGAGGTTTCCTCTCCCAGCGAGAGCGCATCCTTGATGGTCTGGTCGAGCACGCGGCGCAGGGTGCGGGTCCGAAAGTCGCTGCCAACACTGGTGTACAGCGATGTGGTGCTGGCGAATTCGTGGCCGGCCTGGTCCTGGACGAACTTGGCGTCCCAGCCGTCCTCGATGAGGTGGGTGATGTAGGAGCGGCGAAACGAATGCAGATCCAGGCCCTCGGCCAGGCCGAGATCTTTGCAGTAGCGCCGAAACCGGCGCAGCAGGGTGTTCTCGGCGACCAGTGAGCCCCGCTCACTAGGGAACAGATCGATGCTGTCGTCGATGTAGGGCTGGCCGTGAGCCAGCCAGTCGGCGATGATCTCCGGCGTCCAATCGAAGACTGTCAGCACGGTGCGACGCTTGGGCGGCGAACCCTTCTTGGCCTTGCCGTAGCGGACCAGGACCGCGCCGTAACGGCCGAACTCCGCGGCATGGGGATTGCGGGAGAAGTCGACAGTCTGCAGGTGGCGCAGCTCGTTGAAGCGCAGCCCATAGGAGTAGGCGACCTTGAACATCACCGAATCCCGGTAGGCCGGCAGCCACCCCTTCCTGTTCGAGTTGGCGATCAGCGTGACCTGATCATCGGCGTGGTCGAAGAAAATCTGCAGCTCCTGCTTGGTGAACGGCCGCTTCTCGGGGGACTGCTCATTGTCCTGGACGTGCGTTGCGGTGTTCCAGGCAAAGAACACCTGCGCGGGGTGCGTACCAAAGCGCTGTTCGCACACCCGGTCCCAGCCATAGTCAGGATCGGCAATATAGGAGCAGAACAACCGCAGCCCGTTCTGGTAGCCCCGCACGGTGGACTGCTTGACAGCCTTGATGCTGCGGAGGTCACCGAAAAACTCCTCGACGATGGCCGGCGTCCACGACCAAGGGAACTCGTTGGTGTCGGCGATGAAGCGGCGGACGAGTGCGATCCGACCGGCGATCGTGTCGTGATCGAGGTTTCGACATAGTTGCTGGTTGCGCCACCCATCCAGCATCTCGTCGACGGTTTGGACCTCGGGATGCAGCAGGGGGACCGAGCCGACGAGGTACACGCGACCGCTCTTATCGACAGGCAAACCGGCCTCCAGGCTGTCTCATCTGATGCATCATTGAATCATCTAATGAATCATTACCACATCGGTGCAGGTAGAGCCATCGCTTCCAGGAGGCTTTTATCAGCGCGTCGAGGCGACCCCGCGCAACTACCGGCGTAGCAGGCCCGTCGTGTTGACCCACAACTTCAGTGGGCCAACGACTTTCGCCTGGAATCCCCGGAATGACGGCGCCCATGCCAATCGGGGCGATCGGGCCGGAAATGATTCATCTGATGAAAACGGAGACTTTAACCTGACATAATGTCGCTTATCGGTACATCATCGACCTGGCGATAAACGACTGGCGTTGGCGTACAGCCGATTGTCCGATCCGGAACTAGTTGAGAGCATTCCGGGAAAACGTGAGAGCTGTCCGATTCCGCCCTGTTTTCCGGAACTATCTGAGAGTTGAGCTGGCCCTGGTGGCTGAGTGCTTTTCCGGCGAGGCGTCCACGTTGGGTCGCCGGCGCGGCGCTGATTCCGCGACTACCTGACAGTGCCGGATTACCGTTCCAGAACCATGTGAGAGCGCCGGATTCGATGGCCTTTCGCCTACCGCACCGTCCGCAGGCGCCCCCGCCGCTCCCGGTCCCCGCTGCAACTTATCTGTCACGTGACGTTAATGCCTGGTGTGGCTGGGATGTCGAAAGAAAGTGAATTGCCTTTTCGACCAGAGGATTTCGGGGTGAATGGGAATGGGCTGGCGGGGTCTCGGCAATTGTCAAACGTTGCGGACTGGGGGCGAGAGTCGCCCGGCTGCGTGATCGCCGGGGGCGTCGACCGCTCGGTGCGTTGACCGCAAGAAGTGACGCCCAATCACAGTTGAGTGCGAATGCGAATGGGGTCAGGATGGTGGAATGGCGATCCGGAACTGGCGATACCTGGGACTTACCGTGGCGATCTGGATCCATGTCGCTGAAGAGTTGCCGCGCTTTCCCGATTGGGCGTCACGGCACTTCGGTGGCACCTTCAGTACCCGGTTCTTCATCGTTTCGCATGCAACTACGTTGTTGCCGGCGATCACGGCCGCCGGGCTAATGCCTGCGCGGAATCCGCGGAGCGAGCTGGGCAACTGGTTGGCGACCTCAACGGCGGCAGGAATGCTCGCCAACGCTATCTTCCACGCCGCAACGACCTTACGCTGGCGTGAATACTCTCCAGGCGTAATCTCAGCCGTCACCCTAATTGGACCGACCGCAACCCAGACGCTGATGCTAACCAAGGAGGCTGGGATCAAAGGAAAACGCCGTGGCGCAGCCGTACTGGCCGGCACGCTGCTCAACCTCGGCGCTATTGCTTTGCTCTATCGCGAGAACCCGACGCTGGAGCGCGCTTCGCAGTCGGCATGAGAGGAATCTCTACTTTTTGGCCTTGTTGGCTGGATGTCGAAGGGAACCTTCTCAGCCATTGGATTCCGGACCTAATGGGGCTAGATGGGGATCAGCGGAGTCCGTAGTGCTTGCGCAGATCCTCACCGGCGATGGTGTTGCCGGCCGCATAGTCGGCGTCGGCCTGCGTGAGCTCGTGGTTGAGGTTCGAGATGCGCGTCTGGAGTACTTGCGTTTTGCATTGGTCGAACGTGATACGTCCGGCGGCGAACTCGATGAGTCGGAGCATCGACTTGCGATCAGGTGTTGCACCTTCGAGCACGCTGCTGACGATGGCGTCGTGCACCGCGCGCTTCTGGGCGGCTGACAGATCGCTGCCGTGCAGGAGCTCGGCCAGGACGGTCAAGCTGTCGGGTTCATCGTCGGCGCTCTCGCGACTCACTCCGACAGTCTATGTCGGAGACAGACATCCACTTTTGGTTGGTTAAGGATTCAGTAAGATGACCGGTGTGGGAAAGGCCCAGGTGTGGATCACGTTGGATCGGGACGTGCTAGCTGCGGCAGATGTAGACGCTCAAGCGGCTGGGCTCAACCGGTCCGAATTGGTCGAGCAGGCCTTGCGTCACGAACATCTCCGGATCACGCTGGAGGGCTACGCGGCCACGACTGTACGGGAACTCCATATCGACGACTACGCGCACAGAATCTACCGGATCAACCGGGCTTCGGATCTGTGATCGCGCTTTTGGGAGCCTGCAGCCACTTCCGTCACTGTGACACTTCCCCACTTCCGATATCTCGGGAAAGTTACTGCCGCACTGCATTATTGGCACATTTGATGGATAAGATTGATTATCCATCTTTCTTGCGTCAGCGTTGACACATGGTCGTCAGCCACGGACCCCCGCCTGCCTCGCCTGTCCCTGTAGCGACGACTGAGGCATCTGCCGATGCGCTGCCGGTCTGGTTTGTCGAGTTCCTCAATGATCGGCAGACCCGCAAACCGTCCGCACACACGATGAAGGCGTACCGCCAGGACTTTGTAGCCATAGCATCGCTGGCCACCGGCGGCGATCCCGCTCGACTCGCCATATCTGACATAACGAAGGACTCGATGCGGGCCGCGTTCGCCGCCTATGCGCGCGACCATGAAGCCGCTTCGATCCGGCGATGCTGGTCCACGTGGAATGTGCTGTGCACATTCCTGTTCACTTCTGAACTGCTGACCGCGAACCCAATGGCGTTGGTCGGTAGACCGAAACTCGCACGGTCGCTGCCCAAGGCGCTCCCCCGCGCTGCGGTCGGCGCATTACTACACGCTGTCGCAGAGGATGTGGGCTCGCCACGTCAAACTGATTGGGCTGAAAGGGATCTGGCGATCATTCTCACGGCTCTGTTGGCGGGCTTGCGCGCGGAGGAAATGCGCCAGGCTGACATCGGCGATGTGCGCACTGCCAAGGACGGTGCGGGGATCATCCAGGTGAGAGGCAAGGGCGGCAAGGATCGGGCGGTACCGGTTGAGGCCGACTTGCTGAGAGTCATTGAAGCCTATCTCGACAGTAGAGCGACCCGATTCCCCGATGCCGTCAAACGTCGCGCATCCCCCACGCTGGGTCTGTCTCGGTGGCCGGCTCGTTCACCTCTGTTTGTTGGGCGTGACGGCGAGCGGATCACGCGTGGCACGGTGCAGTCTCGTATTAAGCGTGCGTTCAAGCTTGCAGGCCCCGATGCCCAGCCGGTCCCTGGGGCCATGGTGCATGGATTGCGGCACACCTACGCTACTGAACTGGCTAGCGCGAACATCAGCGTCTACACGTTGATGAAGCTACTCGGCCACGAATCAATGACCACGTCTCAGCGTTACGTCACCGCAGCGGGAAATGAAACACGAACCGCCGCAGCGCAAAACTACCTCTATACGTTGGTGGCAGATATTGCGGGACCGGGGAACCGATGACTAGCTGGTACAGGCTTACAGGCTTACAGGCTTACAGGCTTACAGGCTTACAGGCTTACCGCTGCGGGCGGTCCAGCGGGAGGGTCAGCTTCTGTGTCGTCACAGCAGTCGCAGCTACCCGCATCGCCGGGTTGATCCCCCACGGTGTCCAGGGTCAGGAGCTGGGCTGCTGGCCTGGGACCAATAGGGCTTCCGCAGCATGCATCGGTAGCCGGTGGCGGGGCGCCGATGTCGAGGTGGTGTGCGGTCGTGTTTGTCACCGGTGAGGCGGTCAGGCCGGGTAGGGGTTGGGTGCGTGCGGCGCGGATGGCGTTGAGGATGACCAGGACTTCGGCGAATTCGTGGATGAACACGACGGTGGCCAGGCCGAGTACCCCGAAGGCAGCCAGCGGAATCAGGGCTCCGATGATGGCCAGCGAGAATCCGATGTTCTGCACCATGATTTTTCGGGCGTGCCGGGAGTGGGCAAGGACTTGGGGGAGGTGGCGCAGGTCTTCCCCCATGAGTGCGACGTCGGCGGTTTCGATGGCGACGTCGGTTCCCATGGCGCCCATGGCGATTCCAATGTCGGCGGTGGCCAGCGCGGGGGCGTCGTTGACGCCGTCGCCGACCATGGCGATCGGTTTGCCGGCCGCTAACTCGGGCAGTAGCCGGGCCTTGTCTTCGGGCAGTAGCTCGGCGTGCACGGTGGTGATGCCGGCTTGGGCTGCCAGGGCGTCGGCGGTGCGCTGGTTGTCGCCGGTGAGCATCGCCACCCGGATCCCGATCCGGTCCAAAAGCTGCACGGCCTCAGAGGCTTCGGGACGAAGTTCATCGCGGACGGCGATGGCGGCGACGACATGGCCGTCGTGTTCGAGAACGACGACGGTGGCGCCCTGACCTTGCAGGCGTGCGACCTCGTCGGTAAGTGGGCCGGGTGGGATCCAGCTGGGCTTGCCGAGGCGGATGGTGGCACCGTCGAGGTGGCCCTGGATTCCGTGACCAGGGATCGCGGTCACCTCGCTGGCGGGGGTCGCGTCGTCGGCGGCGGCCAAGATCGCTTGCGCGAGTGGATGTTCGCTTCGGGCCTCCAGGGCGGCAGCCGTGCGCAGCGCCTCCGTCTCGGTGATGCCGTCAACCGTGATTGTTGCGACGACTTGTGGTTTGTTGCGGGTGAGGGTGCCGGTCTTGTCCAGGGCGATGACCTTGATGCGGCCGAGTTCTTCGACCGCGGCCCCGCCTTTGACCAGGGCACCTTGGCGGCTGGCGGCGCCGATGGCCGCGACCACCGTCAGCGGCACCGCGATCGCCAACGCGCACGGGGAGGCTGCGACCAGCACCACCAGGGCGCGTTGCAGCCAGAGCATCGGATCCCCAAGTAGCGCACCGAGACCGGCGATCGCCGCGGCAAGCACCACGATCGCCGGTACGAGGGGTCGCGCGATCCGATCGGCCAGGCGTTGCCCGGCGCCTTTGCGTTCCTGGGCTTCCTCGACGATATGCACGATGCGGGCCAGGGAACTGTCGGCGGCCAGTGCACTGACCGCGACTTCGATGGCACCGCCGCCGTTGATCGCTCCGGCGTGCACATCGCTGCCGGGACCGGCCTCGACCGGGACCGACTCACCGGTGATCGCCGACAGGTCGAGGCTGGTGCGGCCCGAGGTGACGGTGCCGTCGGTGGCGGCGCGTTCCCCGGGCCGCACCACCATCACTTCGCCGATCACCAGATCCTGTGGTGACAAGGTGATTTCACGGCCACCCCGGATGACGGTGACTTTGGGTGGCACCAGCGACAACAGGGCACGCAGGCCGCGGCGGGTGCGGGTGACCGCGTAGTGTTCGAGCCCCTCGGCGATGGAGAACAGGATGCCCAGCAACGCGGCTTCGGCGATCTGGCCGAGCGCGACCGCCCCGACCGCGGCGATCGTCATCAGCGTGCCCACACCGATGCGGCCGTGCCGCAGGTTGCGCAGCGCGTCGGGAACGAACGTCGACGCGGCCGCCAGGACGGCGACCAATTCGATAGCCAGCGACCAGGATTCGTATCCCGCTCGGGCGACCAGCCAGCCGGCCAGCAGCAACACTGCCGACAGCGCGGCCAGTTGCAGTTCGCGGACCTGCCACAGTTTCTCGGGACCAGCCTGCGGCTCGGTGTCGTCCTGGGGTCCGCAGCATGCGTCAGACACGGTCAGCCTCCGTGCGCACAGAAGTTCCGAGCACCGCGGCGGTCAAGGCACGGCCGCGCTCAGTCAGCCGGTACATCACCAGGCGTCCGTTGCGGCGCGAGACCACCATGTCGGCGACCTTGAGTTGACGCAGGTGATGGGACACCAGGTTTTGCGGGGCCCCGACCACCCAGGCCATGTCGCAGACACACATCTCCTCACCGTCATGCAGGGCCGCGGCGATCGTGAGGCGTGTGGGGTCGCCCAGGGCGCGAGCGGCGGCGGCGGCGGGTTCGACCCGCTCCAGGCCTGGGAGGGCGGTGCGGATCGCCTCGGCGTGCGGCAGGTCCAGGCACAGCAGGTCGCAGGCATCTACCGATTGCTCGTCCATACTCACATCCTAATGTATGTTGATATGTCTAAGGAAGGACGTCTGCATGGCCCGTTCCAGGCGTATTTTGCTCACCGCGTTTGTCATCGCCGCCCTGGCGATCGGCGTTCTGGTCTACCTGTCGGCGCGTGATCGCGGGCCGACCACCGCGCAGCGGCCAGAGACCAGCGAGGCCGTCGGGCAGGTGGTGCGCGAGAACAGCCGCCGGCTGAACACGGTGGCGGGCAGCGACGTGACGTTCGTGGAGTTTCTCGACTTCGAATGCGAGGGCTGCCGTGCGCTCTACCCGGTGATCGAACAGCTGCGGGGCGAATACGGAGACCGGGTGAACTTCGTGATCCGCTACTTCCCACTACAGGCACACGTCAACGCCGAGCGGGCCGCGCGGGCGGTGGAAGCTGCCGCCCAGCAGGGCCAATTCGAGGCGATGTACAAGAAAATGTATGACACCCAGGCGCAATGGGGTGAGAAGCAGACCCCGGCCGACAATGTCTTCCGTGGATTTGCCGCAGAACTCGGCCTGGACATGGCCGCCTTCGACGCGGCCTACGCCGATCCGGCGACACTGGAGCGCGTCCGGCTCGATGTGGCCGATGGTCGAGCATTGGGCGTGCAGGGCACCCCGACATTTTTCCTCAACGGCACTCGTTTCCAGCCCCGAAGCTACGAGGACGTGACCGCAGCACTCGACAAGGCGCTCGCCGAATAGGACCGCCCGTACCGAAAGCACACCGTCAGCACTCGGCCAGCTCTGCACCCGGACAGGAGGACTCACCCCGATGCCTATCACCGCGCTCGCCCTTTACTTGGTCTTCGCCCTGTTGGGGTTCGGCTGGCGCAGCTGGACCCAGTACCGTCACACCGGTTCGACCGGATTCCGCGGGATCAACGGCCGCCCCGGCTCACTGGAATGGTTGGCCGGGGCAGGGTTCATCGCCGCCATCCTCGCGGGCCTCGCCGCGCCCCTGCTGCAACTACTCGGCATCCTCGACCCGGTCGGTACCCTGGAGGTGCCGTGGATCCAGACAACCGGCACGGTCCTGGCGGTCGCGGGGATCGGTGCGACCCTCTACGCCCAACGCGACATGGGTGCGTCGTGGCGCATCGGCGTCGACCCCAGTGAGACCACACCGTTGGTACGCCACGGCGTGTTCAGCCTGGCGCGCAACCCGATCTTTACCGCAATGCTGACCTTCGCCGCCGGCATCACCCTCATGACCCCCAATCCACTTGCGTTGGCCGCGTTCGGGGCGCTGGCGGTCACGATCGAACTGCAGGTCCGCGTGGTCGAAGAGCCCTACCTGACCGCCACTCACGGCCAGGCCTACCGCGACTACTGTGAGACTGTCGGCCGGTTTGTTCCCCACATCGGACGTGCCTGATCGTCTGGCCGGTGACGCGAGGTGAGCCCATGGCAACATCAGATGATCACACCGCCCGCTGGAACCGGTACTGGGACAAGAAATCCCGCACCTACGACCGCGAGATCGGATTCTTCGACCGCCACCTATTCGGCGATTCCCGCGACTGGGTCTGTAAGCAGGCCGCCGGCGACGTTCTGGAAGTAGCGATCGGCACCGGACTCAACTTGTCCTTCTACCGCAATGACGTCACGCTGACAGGGATCGACTGGAGCGAGCAGATGCTCGATCTCGCCCGCCAGCGCGCCGCCGACCTCGGGCGCACCGCCACCCTGCAACGGGCCGACGCCCACCACCTGCCGTTCGACGACGCCAGCTTTGACACCGTGGTCTGCACCTTCGGGCTGTGCGCCATCCCCGACCACACCCAAGCGCTCGCCGAAATGGCCCGGGTACTGCGCCCAGGTGGCCAGCTCATCCTGGTCGACCACATCCGCAGCAGTGCGGCCCCCGTGCGGGCCGTACAGCGGTTTCTGGAACTGTTCACTGTTCCCCTAGGCGGCGAACATTTCCTGCGCCGCCCGCTCAACCACATTCGGTCGGCCAGCGACCTCGACGCCGACCGCGTGGAGCGGTTCACCCTTGGGCTCGTCGAACGCGTTGTCGCCCGCAAAATCCCATAAGCTGACCTGCAATGCGGCGGCAAGCCCGACCTGGACACCATCACCCAACAAGCCGCACATGACCGAATTCATCACCGGCAGTGCCGCACTCACCGAATCCAGCGATCGCGGAATCCCCAACGCCACCGATCCGACGCGTGCCGATCTCCTCGCTCAGCACCCAAAACCGAGTTGGATGACAACCCTCCGATGTACCTCTGGCGTGAACGATTGTTGGTCTGCCCTGGCACCAGGCTCAACGCATGCCAGCAGACCACCCGTAGGTGTCCCGGCCCTCGTCGCTCATGTGTGTTCTCGAACCGCGCTGCTCAGGCAGGCAAGAACGTGGCGTAGTTCATTCTGTCGGTGACGAGGGCGTCGCGGTCGTCTGTTCGGGGCCGCTGAGAATAGGTTTCACGTTGGCGCCGCGGGCCAGCCGCCACATGCCAAACCAGGCGACAGGGGCCAGCGCTATCACTGTCCACATCCCTGGAACGTAGTGCCAGGCAACATCGCTGAACCAGGGGAACACAAGGAAGTGCGCCAGCTCGGTGACACCCATGGAAGCAAAGAACGTCCACGCCAAGTAACGCCCGAACCGCAAGCCGCGTGCCATCAGGAATGGCACCACTAGCCATGCGCCGACCGAAAGGGCCAGCAGCAGCACGAGCGGAGGCGACGACAGTTCCGGTGTCGGCAACCCTGTTACTTCGGCCAGGAACCGGAAGAACCCCATCCGGTTCTCCTCGACGCGGTGCAGCGCGAATAGCAGCAGGGCGACCCAGTACGGCACCTTGATATCGGCCCAGGACCCGCGCGATGGCACCAGGAGCCACAGCAGCAGCCCGCCCACGAACCCGGCGGTGAAGACCAGCATAGTGAGCAGACCGAATGCCAGATATCCGAGCCCGAGTATCGCCGCGGTGAACGCCGCAGCGGCCAGGACCGTTGACACCGGTTTGCTCCCCTGCCCATCCACCGTAGTAGCCGAGCTCATCGCCGAAACCTCCCGGCACCGGCCACGCTGCCGATTCGGGCTGCCGGTTGCACCGCCCGTAGCGTCATATGCGTATCCTTGCATGCGTATGGTCACAGCGGAAGGAAGTGTCCGCGGCGGCGGGCTGTAGCGGTCGTCCATTTGGTTTTGTTTGCGACAGGGCTCAGATGGCGCAGTTATCCGCCGCAGTGCCGACCCGAGGAACTCAATTATCTAGCGCCAGGATGCTTTTCGGAGTCGATTGCCTAGCTTGCACGGGCTTTGAGTGGCAGACGCACAGAAGTGCGAAGGCGTAGGCTTCGCCCCATGACCGCCCAGAATGGCTCTATTGGCCCTCCCGAGGGAGCTGTCCACGTCGATGCCTGGGAAGGGCCGGCGGACGACCGCTTCCGATTCTTCCGAGGCACTCGCCGTGGTGAGCGTGCGGCCGTGGAGATTGTTGGGTTCCAGTTCGCCGACGGGCGCGTTGAGCGAGTGGCTCACCTTCATGCTGACCATATAGATCTGAAGGTGACCGACATCGAGAGTCTCGTCGCAGACCTGTCGGCTGCCAGAGATGAAATCCAGAGCCTGGAGAAGGATTGACGTTACGGCGTCAGCATTGAAAACGCCTCTTACACAGGGCTGG
This sequence comes from Mycolicibacterium peregrinum, assembly GCF_002102345.1. Classification (GTDB taxonomy): domain Bacteria; phylum Actinomycetota; class Actinomycetes; order Mycobacteriales; family Mycobacteriaceae; genus Mycobacterium; species Mycobacterium peregrinum. The sequence continues at coordinate 36,953 of NZ_LQPP01000024.1, read as the reverse complement.
TGCCCACCGCGGCAAGCAGGGACCATCAGGCTGACTACCGGGTGCGTATCCCGCAGAAGGCGCGCGCTTTCGCAACCGCAGCACATTAGACGTTTCGTTTCCGCACCAGCGATTTGCGGATTGAGGTCCTCGACAAAGAGGGCATTTCCAGGGTTCGTCGTGAGCTCATGGATCCGATCCTCGCGCCGCCCACTGCGTGGTCGGCGCAATGTGGGCCAGGCGCCCCCGGGAACAACACCCTCGGCGAGGCGGTGGGTGAAATAGCCGGTGCCGCAAACCACATCGAGAACATCAGCGCCGGGCCCCGCGCCGCTGGCGATCACCAGCTCACCCCAGATTTGGGCGCGGCGGCCGAGAAACGCGATGTCGGTCAATGATTCATACAGGTAGGGATGTCGGACCAACCCGCGATCGTCATCATCGGCGATGCTGGCGTGCGGTTTGAGACTCAAAGCCATCGAGGATGCTCCCGGTGATCCACGCTTACCCCGCCGACAACGACAACCCCGCCGAGCAACACCGCCACAACCAGGACTCCCCCGCCACAGAACATCGCCACTGACTCAGCCAGCACCGATAATGCTCAGGCGCATAGGTGGGTCAACACTCGAAGAACCAACGCGGGTCAACTTCCAGAAACCACGAAGCCTTCCCGGGAATTGCTGGCATCAACGGACCCGATCCGACCACGCTCACACAGGCCCATGCCAGCACTCGGATGTCGGCGCGACAATGCGTTCCAGCCGGGCACGAGCACCACATACCGTTCTAGATTGCCTTGTGACCCACAGTAACCCGTCGCAGGCACCGCGAATCTACTATTTTAGATAGTACTATCCTGAAGCGTAGATCCGCGATCGCTCGCCCGGAATCAAAGGGATGCCATGACCTCTCCAACCGCGATCACTGCGCGCGTGCATTCACTGAATCGCCCCAACATGGTGGCGGTGGGCACCATCGTATGGTTGTCCAGTGAGTTGATGTTCTTTGCGGGCCTGTTCGCGATGTACTTCACCGCCCGCGCCCAGGCAGGTGAAAATTGGCCACCACCTCCTACCGAGCTGAACCTCGCGCTGGCCGTCCCGGTCACCCTGGTTCTCATCGCCTCGTCGTTCACCTGCCAGATGGGCGTATTCGCCGCTGAACGAGGTGACGTCTTCGGGCTGCGCCGCTGGTATGTCGTGACATTCGTGATGGGATTGTTTTTCGTGCTCGGCCAGGGCTACGAATATCTCAATCTGGTCGACGAGGGCACCACGATGGCCAGCAGCGCCTACGGTTCGGTGTTCTACATCACGACCGGATTCCATGGCCTGCATGTGATTGGCGGCCTGGTCGCCTTCATCTTGTTGCTCGCCCGCACAAAGATGAGCAAGTTCACCCCGGCGCAGGCAACCGCTGCCATTGTGGTGTCCTACTACTGGCATTTCGTCGACATTGTGTGGATAGCCCTGTTCGCCACCATCTACTTCGTTAGGTGATCCCGCAATAGGGCGCGGTGACCGGGCGTGCACGGTCTCACTGCCCTTTGCCGCCACCGAGAGCGCAGAACCGCACAGCACCACGACGACTGACCGTGCGGGGCTACCCCGCACGGTCATAGGGTGGTTCAACGATGGCAGAGCAACGTGATCACAACAGGTGCGCCAGTGATCATCGTCAACGTCCCCGACAGCGCCAGGCGGTGGACGAATTGCGACATCCATCCGACGGGTGTGCTCAAGCGAACGGCGCGAGCGGTCACGGCGGTGGCGGCGGCCCCCAGCGTGACACCCGCTACTACTGGGGAATGCCCGGCCAGCCGGGCCAGCCCGCTCAACAGCGGCTCGCGCCCGTGGCGCCGCGCGGCGGAGTCGTCGGCGCGCATCTCAACTAACGCGCCGACCGCGTGTACCGACGCCGAAAACAAGGGAAGGCGTGGCATCGCAGTCGCCAACGCCCGCAGCAGCATGAGCAACTCGGTGTGGCGACCCGCTACGTGGGCCTGCTCATGGGCGAGCAGCGCGGCCAATTCGTCGTCGTCAAGAGTCTGGACGGCGCCGGAGGTGACCACAATGGTGTGCGGTCGGCCTGCCACGCAGTACGCAGTGGGCTCGTCGGTCAGTAGGACCACCACCCTGGGGTCGTCTGTGGCCAAACCGGCAATGCGCGCCGCATCAGCATGTTCGCGGCTGCGCCTGCAGAACTGTCGTAGCGTCCCGATCACACGCCGCGCCACGATCGCTGAGGTGGCCAGCGCCGCCGCGCCGACCACCACCAAGGCCACATGACCTGCCCATCCCACATGGTTGAGCGCCAGAAGCATGTCCAGGCAGTACCTCACCCGTCCGGCGGGATGGACTGAGGCAAGTTCGCGCAACACGGTGAACCCTGCCGCAAGCCACACCCCCACGGCGAGGCCAATCACCGTTAACCACACCGTCACCGACAGCCGTGGACTGCGGCCACTGCGGGTCAGCCGGTTGAGTACGGGAGGACCCTGCCAGGTCAACACCGCGCCGTACAGCAAGAGGCAGAAGGCGGCGTTCATGACGGTGGACGTCGACGCGCCGCTTTGCGCAAAGCAGCGCGAATCTGGGCAGACTCTTCGTCGTTGATCTTGGTGAGAAAGAAGTTCAGAACAAGGTCGGCGTCTCCACCGGTGTGCAACGCCTCCCGCATGAGGTCGGCCGAACGTTCCTCACGCGTCATCGCCGGCCAGTAGCTGTAGGCCCTGCCCACCCGCTCGCGTTTCAACCAACGTTTGCGGTGCAAGTTATCCATGGTGGACATCACCGTCGTGTAAGCGATATCGCGCTGCTGCGATAACTCGTCGAATACGTCACGCACTGTTACCGGTTCGGCGTAGGACCACACCGTGTCCATGACAACAGCCTCCAAGTCGCCAAATCCTCGCTGCTGGCCCAGAACGACCACTCCCATCCCCTCGTGCCGTGCCGGCAAGACGCCGTTGCTGTGAGGCTAGCGGCTCGCCGTGCCTTGCACCATCGCTGGCCCCACCCCACACGCTGCTGCGCCGTCGCCGCAGAACCCCGAACATCACCTCACCCACGTTCTGCACTGGTGAGGTACAACTACGCACTTCGCTAGTAGGTGGTGAGCGCCCTTGCTCGAAACCCCCGAAGGCACGACATCTCGCCCCACAGCCGTGACCGGTGAAAGCGCACCCGGCGCCGACATGACGAATTCAGCGCGCAGCGCTTTGCGCGCCCGCCGGACAACAACTTACGTACAACCTGCGTAGATGGCGGTGTCGGATGTGAGCCAGCGCTCAGGATCGGGGTGGGCTAGCGATAGACTTCCGCACAGGTTTGGCAATCGCAATCCCACGCGATCATCTGAGCATGTAGCCGACGCCGCGCACGGTGTGGATCATCGGCTCGCGGTCGGTATCGACCTTTTTGCGCAGGTAGGAGATGTAGAGGTCGACGATGCTGGACTTCCCGCCGAACCCGTAATTCCACACCCGGTCCAGGATCTCGGCGCGGCTCAGCGCCCGGCGCGGGTTACGCATCAGGTAGCGCAACAGTTCGAACTCGGTGACGGTGAGGTTGATCGGCTCACCGGCCCGGGTGACCTCGCGGCTGGCCCCGTCGAGCACCAAATCGCCGACCTCCAGGGTTTCATCGGAGACCGGCGTGGTGTGGCTGGAGCGGCGCAGCAGCCCGCGCAGCCGGGCCACCAACTCCTCGAGGCTGAACGGTTTGGTCATGTAGTCATCGGCACCGGCGGTCAGCCCCGATACCCGGTCCAGCACCGAATCCCTGGCGGTCAAAAACAGCGTGGGCGTATAGCCGTCGGCCTCCCGGACCCGCCGCAGGATCTGCAGGCCGTCGATGTCGGGCAGCATGATGTCGAGCACCAAGACGTCGGGTTCGATCTCGTCGAACTTGGCTACCGCGTCGTGGCCGTTGTGCGCCACATCGACTTCCCAGCCCTCATAGTGCAGGGCCATCTTGACCAGGTTGGTCAGCGCCGGCTCATCATCGACCAGCAAGACCCGGATTGGGGATCCATCGGTGCGGTGGATTTTCGGCAGCTGTCCGAGGATGGCCTGGCGGGGTTGCTGGGCACGGGGAGGAACCGACATCGCCGTCATACTTCCATTGTGCGGGGCGCATAGACCCGAGTCACGGAGTTCATATCGAGCTCTAAGGAAACGCTGTATATATCAGCCACCGCGACCCTGCTGCCTGGGAAATAGTTTGGTGATTCATGTGAAAATTGTTGCAAACCCGACGGTTTCGACCAATGGAATGAACCGCGTAATGCTGGTGATGGGTTTGGATGCCGCCATTTCACTCTCCTATCAGGCATATTCAGCGTTCTGCGCATCCCCCAAATATTTGGGTTCTCTATGCATGCCACGCATTTCCTTGCACCTGCCCTGGGCGATAAATACCCTCGCCCTTAGCAATTGGGTGTTGCCGAGTTCCAACGGGTCCAGAAACAGGCCCGGGTTGCGCTGCGCTCCAACGCCTTTCGAAGTTGTCCACCGACAACGGCGTCAACAACTTTTGTGCGTACCCGCAATGAGGCGGGTACGCACAATCATCAACTCCAGCACGGAGGCGCGCAATGCAGCAAACTACCCAACTCGCCGAACGGGCCCGGGCCATCTTGCGATACGACCTGCCCGCCTCACTGGTGGTGTTCCTTGTCGCCCTGCCGTTGTCGCTGGGTATCGCCGTGGCGTCGGGCGCTCCGGTGCTGGCCGGCATCATCGCCGCCATCGTCGGCGGCATCCTCGTCGGCATTCTGGGCGGATCGCCGCTGCAGGTCAGCGGACCCGCGGCCGGGCTGACCGTGGTGGTCGCCGGCCTGATCTCGCAGTTCGGCTGGAAGGTCACCTGCGCCATCACCGTCTGCGCGGGCATCCTGCAGGTGCTGTTCGGACTGAGCAAGGTGGCACGCGCCGCGCTGGCCATCTCCCCCGTCGTCGTGCACGCGATGCTGGCCGGCATCGGCATCACCATCGCCCTGCAGCAGATCCACGTGCTGCTCGGCGGCAGCTCCAACAGCTCGGCCTGGGCCAACGTCACCGCACTGCCCGGAAAGCTGATCAACGCCCACGGCCACGGCGTCGTTCTGGGCGGCCTGGTGATCGCCATCCTGGTGGCCTGGCGCTGGGCGCCCAAAGCGGTGAAGAAGGTGCCCGGTCCGCTGGTGGCCATCGTCGGCGTCACCGCGCTGTCGCTGCTGCCGGCCTTCGGTGACGTCACCCGCATCCAGATCAACGGCTCCCTGATCGACGCACTGTCCCTGCCCTCCCTGCCCCAGGGCAACTGGGGCGGCTTCGCCGCCGGTGTGCTCACCGTCGCACTGATCGCCAGCGTCGAGAGCCTGCTGTCGGCGGTGTCGGTGGACCGCCTGCACACCGGCCCGCGTACCAACTTCGACCGCGAGATGATCGGCCAGGGCACCGCCAACATGGTTTCGGGTGCCATCGGCGGGCTGCCCGTTACCGGTGTGATCGTGCGCAGCTCCACCAACGTCGCCGCCGGCGCCCGCACCCGGGCGTCGGCCATCCTGCACGGGGTGTGGATTCTGATCTTCGCCGTGCCGTTCGCCGGCCTGGCCCAGATGATCCCCACCGCCGCCCTGGCCGGCCTGCTGATCGTCATCGGCTGCCAGCTGGTCAAACGCGCGCACATTGAAACCGCTTGGCGTACCGGCGATCTCGCTGTGTACGCGGTGACAGTAGCGGGTGTGGTGTTCCTCAACCTGCTCGAAGGCGTGCTGATCGGCCTGGCGCTGGCGGTCGCCCTGACCGTGTGGCGTGTGGTGCGCACCAACATCGTCTCCGAGTCCACCGGCGAGGACACCTGGCGCGTCGCCATCGAGGGCTCGGCCACGTTCCTGTCCCTGCCCCGCCTGACGAGCGCACTGGCGCAGGTGCCGACCGGCACCGCGGTGACCGTGGAACTGTCGGTGGACTTCATCGACCACGCCGCCCACGAGACCATCGAAGCGTGGAAGCGCCAGCACGTGGCCACCGGCGGCGCCGTCGACATCCACGACGTGGGTGTAGTCGAGATGGGCAGCGCCGTCGCCGGCCCGCCGATGCGCGGCTTCACCCCGTTCGACAAACGCTCCGGCGTGGTGCCGTGGAGCTCGTGGCAGCGCGAAGAGACGGCTTCGGTGCTGCACGGCCTGGCCGCCTACCACCGGCGCACCGCCCCGGTGCTGCGCCCGCACATGCAGGAACTCGCCCATGCCCAGCGCCCCGAGACGCTGTTCCTGACTTGCGCCGACTCGCGGGTGGTGCCCAACGTCATCACCAGCAGCGGCCCGGGCGACCTGTTCACGGTGCGCAACATCGGCAACATGATCCCGGCCGGCCAGACCGACCCCTCGATCGAGGCGGCCATCGAGTTCGCCGTGGACAAGCTCGATGTCTCCTCGATCGTGGTGTGCGGACACTCCAGCTGCGGCGCGATGACCGCGATGCTGGGCAAGACCGACGCCGGTGCCAAGCATCTGGAATCCTGGCTGGCCCATGGTGATCCGTCGATCACGGCTTTCGACGAAGGTAATCACCCGGTCGCGCAGTCCGCGGCCGAAGCCGGCTTCGGAACGGTGGATCAGCTGTCGATGGTCAACATCGCCGTACAGGTGCAGACCCTGCAGTCCCATCCCTTGGCTCGGCGGGTCAACGTCATCGGCCTGTTCTACGACATCGCCAGCGCCGGCGTCCTGCAGGTGACCCCCACCCAGGTCAAATCACTTGCCGGCGCCGCCTAAATGAAGCCCGCACACGGGGCTCACGCCGAGGCCGAATGCTCGCACATACGCGGATCGTCAACACACGGGAGTGGAACGCAATTCCGAAAGGTAATGGGCCGCATGCTTCGGCCCTGCGCCCCATCGACGAATGCCTCGCGCGCGGGTGGTCGCCGCCGACGCGCAGCTTCCATGCCCGCAGTCGAGGGCTTCGACACTCAACGGCCGGCCGGTGTCGCGATGTTCCTTGCGCCGTCGTGAGCGGCGCAAGGCCGATGTCATTGTCTGGCCGCCGATCCCCGCAACTACGTAGTACGGCAGTACGTATGAAGTACAGTTGTTATCTGGCCAGTTGGCGGCACAGATTTGCCAGTGCCGGACCGGTGCAAGAGGCGTTCGTCCCCGATACCGCGCGGCCTGCGATCGATCATTACGGAGGTTGTCTTGGTAGCCGAAGCGCCCCCAGTCGGAGAACTCAACCTGGTGCTCCCGCTGCGGATTGATGCGCTTGCCGTGGCGCTGCCACGGCGCTACTTCACCGAGCTACCCCGGATCTGTTCGGAGCGCCCGGCGTTCCATCGGCACTGCCTGCACATGGTTGAGCCGATGCCCGTCGATGCCCGCGCACATCACCCAGAACTCGCCAACGGCACAAACGACCTGCGACTCAACGGTGTAGCGAGGTGCTGAGCTGGGCATTGCTGTCCGGTCCGCTCCCGGTCCTGCTGCGTTTGGCCGGAATCGGAGCCGCCGCACTGCTATTGGCTCTCATGGTCATGGCGCCCCGCCGCGGGCGTACCAAGGCGGTGATGTTGGCTGCGTGCGCGCTGGTGGCTGTGGTCACCACGATCATCGTCGCCGACCTGGCACGCAACGAGTGGAAGCTGTTTCCCGACCGCCTGCAACCGCTGATATACGTGTGGGCTGGGGTGTCGGTGTTCGCTGTGACGGTCGTGGCAGTTGGTGGGTTCCTCGCCCCGGGCATGCGTCGTATGCTGTGGTCTGCCGCCGCCGCGGCGGTCGTCGTCTTGGCCTGTGCCAATCAAGTCAATGTGATATTCGCTGCCTATCCCACGCTGGCCGATGCGGTGGGGGCCCGGCGCTTCAGCTATGTCGCGCTGCCCGAAGTCGTGAAGCGTCCACCGCGACTGTTGGCCGACGTCGGCCCGCTCGCGATGCGCTGGTCACCTCCACCCGGGTTACCGCGCGGGGGCAAACTGTCTTCAGCGCCGATCCCGGGGTCGCTGTCGGGCTTTCCTGCGCGCAATGCCGAACTCTACTTTCCACCAGCCTTTTTCGCCGATCCCCGCCCCCAACTGCCAGTGCTGATTCTGGTACCAGGACAGCCCGGATCACCGCAGGACTGGCTGCGCGGCGGCAAACTCGTCCAGATTTTGGATGAGTTCGCGCGAGCCCACCGCGGTCTGGCGCCGGTGGTAGTCGTCGTCGATGGCACCGGGAGCCCTTTCGGTAACCCTCTGTGTTTGGATTCGCGGCTCGGCAACGCCGCCAGTTACATCGCCCGCGACGTCCCGGCCTGGATCAAGGCCAATCTTGCTGTCGATCAAGAACCGCAAGCGTGGGCCGTCGGCGGCGCCTCCTACGGAGGAACCTGCGCGCTTCAGCTCGCCACAAATTACCCTGACGTCTACCCCACCTTCCTCGACATATCCGGGGGCCCTGAGCCCAGCTTGGGCGATCAGTCTCAGACCATCGCCGAAGCATTCGGCGGCGATAAGGCAGCGTTCCAACGCATCAACCCGTTGGATTTGCTGCGTGCGCGCCGCTACCCCGACAGCGCAGGAGCGGTGGTGGTCGGCGCCGATGACCGTGACACCAAGGCAGAAGTCCGCGCCGTCTACGACGCCACCCGGGCTGCTGGCATGGATACCACGTACCGCGAAGTGCCCGGCGGTCATGACTGGCAAGTGTTCTCCACCGCCTTGATGCGTGAATTACCTTGGCTTGCACAACGAACAGGGCTCACGCAGTAAGAAAACTCCGCGTCGCCGGTGACGATCGTCGACGAACGTGCAGGCGCAGTTCGTCGCGGACCGACGTAGAGCGGCTGGATCGGGTTGCCGGCGGACAAGCCGTAGGCAGGTCGATGACAGTTGCCGTCGCCCGGGGTTGAAGGCAGAAATGTGTCCGGCCCCGCCGAAATTGGCGACCAAACGTGATCCACCGAGAGCGCTGAAATCAATGGGCGCCAACGCAACCCCCCAGAACGCGTTGAACCGGCCTTCATCGTCACATCGTCACCTGCAGGTGACCGCAGGAGTGCCCCCGCGCTCGGTTATCCGCCGGCCCGCTCGGGAAAGTCGATTCGGTGGGTCGCGGCGCAAATGCGTACGCGCGCATAGACTGACGGTGTTGATGACAACCGATACAGAAGGGGGCCGAAGATGACACAGTCATCGAGTTCAGTGCCTTCCGGAGGCGGCGGAGCAGCAGTGCTCTGTCCGAAATGCAGCTCACAGATGTTGGCGGTGCAACGGTTCGGGGTGGAGATCGACCAGTGCACCGGATGCGGCGGAATATTTCTCGACCGGGGCGAGCTTGAAGTTCTCGCGCAGGCCGAATCGAAGTTCTATGCCGCTGCTGCCCAACCGCCGGCTCCGTCGGCACCGCCGCCGCAGCAGTATCCACCACCTCAGCAGTACCCACCGCAGCCCTATCAGCAGGGCGGCTTCCTCGGCTCCTTGTTCGGGGGCGGAGGTTACGACAGCCACCACGGTCGCCGATACGGGCACCACTGAGCACAGCGGTGGATTCTGTAGGGGTGCTCTGCAAATAAAGCCAGAGGTAACCACGGCGGACGTATTGTCCAGTCAGTCGGCCGGGGGTTCGATCACCGCAGTAGAGCGGGGCGGCCGCCCGCTGCGGCGGACGCTCCCGGCCAGGCCCGTGACGGGTTGCACGTGGATCCCGACCGCGGATTCTTGCGACATCGCAGTCAACGAGACGATGGCCATCGCGGAGTTGACCGACCGTGTGTGTGAAACCGTGCGGTGATGTCCCTACCGACTGCTGGTGCTGGTCGGCGCCACGTTGCTGGGCTGGTCCGGTCAGTCGAGATCGCTTTTTGAGGTGCACAACGGCTTTCGATGTTGGTGCGCGTTACCGCAGTGCCAATTCGATCCCCGTGATCCCATGACAGCGAGCGGGCGACCATTAGGATTGGCCCACTGGACGAGGCAGTCAAGACCGCCAAGAGATTTCACCGCGGGCCCTGTCCGCGTTTTTTAGGGAGGCGGGTCGTGGGGCAAGGACAAGAGCACGGTTCGGCCGTCTCGGCGAGCGCCAAACACGTCAAGCGGTTATGGGCAGCGCTAGCGCTCACCGGGGGCTACCTCTTGGTCGAGCTGATCGGTGGAATCATCACCGGCTCGCTGGCTCTGATATCTGATGCCGCGCACATGGGCACCGATGTACTGGGGATCAGTATGGCGCTGGCGGCGATCTACTTTGCTCGGCGCCCCGCAACCGGTCAGCGGTCCTATGGCACCTACCGGCTGGAAGTGCTTGCCGCACTGGGCAATGGTCTGCTGCTGTTCGGTGTAGCGGGCTACATCCTGTATGAGGCATACGAGCGGTTCCGGGAGCCGCCGGACGTCCTGGGTGTGCCGATGCTCATCGTTGCGGTAGTCGGGCTGGCGGTCAACGCCACGAGCTTCTGGCTGCTCACCGCTGGGGCCAAGGAGAGCCTCAACGTCAAGGGCGCCTACCTAGAGGTGCTGTCGGACATGTTGGGCTCGATCGGCGTGATCGTCGCGGCGGTCATCGTGACCGTAACGGGGTGGCGGTATGCCGATCCGATTGTCGGTGCCGCGATCGGCCTGTTCATCTTGCCCCGCACCGCTGCGCTGATGCGCGAGGCGTTTTGGATCATCATGGAGTTCGCCCCGCGGGGGCTCGACGTGGACGAGGTCCAACGCAAGCTGGAGAAGGTGTCGGGTGTGCGTGCCGTACACGATCTGCACGTCTGGACGCTGACCGCGGGTATGGAAACCGCAACGGCGCACATCGTGGTTGCGCCCGACGGTGAGTACGCCGCCGTTCTGCAAGCGGTGCGCGACGTGTTGGCAAGCGAATACTCGATCACTCACATCACGATGCAATGCGAACCGGAGGGCTTCAACGAGACCCCATCCTCGATCTGAGACCACCCGGTAGACGGCCTCATCCTGCATCCCGCACACACGCTATTCCCCGCTGGTTGGGCGGGGCCCCTGGGGCTGCGCTTGGCCATCCGCATGGGCGAGCGTGTGCCGGCAGTCTTGACGATCACTGTGATCGACTGCCGGCGCCGATCCTCCGTTGTGAGCACCGCCGTCGTCGGACTCGCGGCAACCTCCTTGCCGACCGCGAGATTTGCATCCCCGCTTGGTGCCAACAACAAGCCGGAGGCCCGCCATCACCGGAGCTATCCCCTGCGAACTTCGGGTTGAGGTGTCGCATCGAAATGGCCAATGAGTGACCGATAATGCGTCGTTGCAGCATTGGGACCAATTGACGCAGTGCTATGACGTTCATCCACATCACCGGTCGCGTCGCGGAAAAGTGCGGACCGGCTGATTACCTCGACGGTCGCCAGGAGCTTGGCCCAGGAGCGCATCCGGTTGCAGGCCAGGATTTTTCACATATTTTGACACCGCCGAGCAGCCAATTGTTGGTTGTTGACACGTTGTCGACAGGACGATGATTTACGAATGCTAGGTAAATGATATGCGTCTGTATTGTTCGGAGCCGTTAGAAAGGCATTCGATATGAATATCGCATTGGTTGGCCGACCTGAACATATTCTGGCCACGAGGTTAATGGCCCAGGCAATGCGTCGGTTGAACCCCGACGAAAGGAGAAATCTCGATGACCTATCGAAAGCGCCGTAAGACAACGTCACTTCTTGTCGGCGCCGCGGCGAGCATCGTCGCGGTGGGCCTGGCGGGCCCGGCCGGAGCGGCGCCCACCGCGCAGCAGAGTGCGCAGGCCACCATTGGCATGTTGCAGGCGCAAGGCTTCCACGTCATGATCAGCAAGATTGGCGACGGGCCCATCGACCAATGCACCGTGAAAGCTGTCCGCCCCGGACGTAAGGCGTCTCAACTAACGAATCCGCCCATCCGGGCGGGCGTTCGCAATCAACCTCCGGCATCACCAACCGTCTACGTCGACCTTGCCTGCAAGCCGTAGGGCCGTGAGTCCCCGACTCTTGCAGCGCGAGTCAGGGCGGGCGCTATCGGGGCCGTGATTCCTACACCGGTCACCATCACCAAGTCCAAACGGCGTTACCTGTGGCCGAGTCGATTTCTATAGTCCTTCTCGGCCGTACACGATGCGAAATCTATTCTGCGATTGCCCGATCCGCCGCTGTGATGCCGGCGGTTCGGGCATCGCCGTTGAATCCCGGATTTTGTTTGCGGGTTGGCCCGACCGTTGCCATGTGTCTGAGGTGTTGACACTCATCCCGAGAGGTGTTGAGCGGGCACTGGTTTCGATTGTCTTCTGGCCTCGCACCGACTGTGGTGCGGCCTATGCAGAGGTGTGCGCGTTGGGTGTGAGCTCTGGGTGATGCGTGCGGCCCACGTGGGCCTCGGCGCGCATCCGCTCGACCATGTGCGGGTAGTGCAGCTCGAACGCCGGGCGCTCCGAACGGATCCGGGGCAGCTCGGTGAAGTTGTGCCGCGGCGGCGGGCAGGAGGTCGCCCACTCCAGCGAGTTGCCGTAACCCCAGGGGTCGTCGACCGTCACGGGCTCGCCGTAGCGCCAGCTCTTGAACACGTTCCACACGAACGGCAGCGTCGAGATGCCCAGGATGAAGGCACCGATCGTGGAGATCACGTTGAGCGTGGTGAAGCCGTCGGTGGGCAGGTAGTCGGCGTAGCGACGAGGCATGCCCTCGTTACCGAGCCAGTGCTGCACCAGGAAGGTGGTGTGGAAGCCGATGAAGGTCAGCCAGAAGTGCAGCTTGCCCAGGCGCTCGTCGAGCAGACGTCCGGTCATCTTCGGGAACCAGAAGTAGATGCCCGCATAGGTGGCGAACACGATGGTGCCGAAGAGCACGTAGTGGAAGTGCGCGATGACGAAGTAGCTGTCGGTTACGTGGAAGTCGATCGGCGGGCTGGCCAGCAGCACACCGGACAGGCCACCCAGCAGGAAGGTGATCAGGAAGCCGACCGAGAACAGCATCGGCGTCTCGAAGGTCAACTGGCCCTTCCACATCGTTCCGATCCAGTTGAAGAACTTGATGCCGGTCGGGACCGCGATCAGGAACGTCATGAAGGAGAAGAACGGCAGCAGGACCGCGCCGGTGGCGTACATGTGGTGCGCCCACACCGCGACCGACAGGGCCGCGATGCTGATGGTGGCGTAGATCAGGGTGGTGTAACCGAAGATCGGTTTGCGGCTGAACACCGGGAAGATCTCGGACACGATGCCGAAGAACGGCAGCGCGATGATGTACACCTCGGGGTGACCGAAGAACCAGAACAGGTGCTGCCACAACAGGACACCGCCGTTGGCCGGGTCGTAGATGTGCGCGCCCAGGTGGCGGTCGGCGGCCAGGCCGAACAGCGCGGCGGTCAGGATCGGGAACGCGATCAGCACCAGGATCGAGGTCACCAGGATGTTCCAGGTGAAGATCGGCATCCGGAACATGGTCATGCCGGGCGCCCGCATGCAGACGATGGTGGTGACCATGTTGACGCCACCGAGGATGGTGCCAAGACCACCGACGGCCAGACCCAGGATCCACAGGTCACCGCCGGCACCCGGCGAGTGGATGGCGTCGGTCAGCGGCGAGTAGGCCGTCCAGCCGAAGTCCGCGGCACCGCCCGGCGTAATGAAGCCGCCGAGGGCGATCAGCGCGCCGAACAGGAACAGCCAGAACGACAGGGCGTTCAGCCGCGGGAACGCCACGTCGGGCGCGCCGATCTGAAGCGGGAGCACCAGGTTGGCGAACCCGAACACGATCGGGGTGGCGTAGAACAGCAGCATCACCGTGCCGTGCATGGTGAACAGCTGGTTGAACTGCTCATTGCTCAGGAACTGCAACCCGGGCATCGCCAGTTCCGTACGCATGAACAGCGCCATCAGACCGCCGATGAAGAAGAAGGCGAAGCAGACGACGCAGTACATGATGCCGATCAGCTTGTGATCGGTCGTCGTGATGAGCTTGTAGATCAGGTTGCCCTTGGGGCCCATCCGTTCCGGAAAAGGACGACGTGCCTCGAGTTCTCCGATTGGGGGCGCTTCGGCTACCAAGAGATCCTCCGTAATGATCGATCGCGGGCCGTGCAGTATCGGGGACAAGCGTGTCTGCAACCGCGATCAGCGCTCGCAGTCTCCGTCACCACCTCGCTGATAACAACTGTACTTCATACGTACTGCCGTACTACGTAGTTGCGGGGATCGGCGGCCAGACAATGACATCGGCAGTGCGCCGCTCACGGCGGCGCAGGGCACATAATCACTTCCCCACTCACACCGTGCGATCATCCACGGAGCTGCGAGCATTCCGCGTTTCTGTGAGAACGCCGGCGACCATCACGGTCAGACTGGCCACGGGCTCGCTGACCTGTAGCGGTGATCCGCCCAGGACGTACCGGCGGAACACGTTGCGGCTGATGCCGTAGTAACGGCAGGGGGGCGCGCCGGCACGACCACACATGCAGCGCTGCGGTGCGCACAGGTGCGTCAGCGGCATCAACGACGCCCGAGCGCAGATCGGCCAGGAAGGACCGCGCGTCGGTAGGGTCCTGGTTTTTACCACGTCAGGGGAAGATCAGGCCGGATGATCGGGACACGGCGAGATCGAATCGACGTTGAACGTCAGGCCAGTTGACCACATTCCAGAACGCCGCCACGTAATCGGCGCGGACATTCTTGTATTGGAGATAGTAGGCGTGCTCGAAAACATCCAACCCCAGGAGCGGGATGATGCCCAGCGGCACGTTCGACTGTTGGTCATACATCTGAAAAGTCAGCAGCTTTCGCCCGAGGGTGTCATAGCCCAGCCACGCCCATCCCGATCCCTGTACGGCGTTGGCGGCGGCAGCGAACTGATCACGGAAAAGGGTGAAGGAGCCGAAGTGCTCGTCGATAGCGGCCGCCAGCGGCCCCGCCGGCGTGCCGCCGCCGTCCGGGGACAGGTTCTTCCACCAGATGCTGTGGTTGATGTGTCCCCCGAGGTTGAAGGCGAGATCCTTCTCATGCAACACGATCGCGGCGTAGTCGTTGTTGTACCGCGCGTCGTCGAGCTGTTTGAGGGCCGTGTTGGCACCGTTGACATAGGTCGCGTGATGCTTGGCGTGATGCAACTCGTTGATCTCACCGGAAATATGCGGCTCTAGTGCACCGTAATCCCAGTCGAGGTCGGGCAATGTATAGACCGGCTGGCCTCCCCTACCCGATAGTTCTTGTGGAGAGGAGTTTTCGGCGCAGGCGCCGATCGTCAGCAGTCCGGCCGCTGCGGTCGTCAGCCCGACAAACTGGCGGCGGGACAGGTGAGCGTCGATTGATTTCACGGTGCTTCCCCAGTGCCTGCAGCGGTCTGGGTCCAGATCCCGACCGCGCCACGCCAGTTCGGCGTCGCATCGGTGAACATCACCCGGGTGGCTTCACCGGGTGCGGTGGCCGGACCCACGACCGTCACCGCGAGGTCCAAACGCAGCGTCCGCTCGGCCCGAACCTGCTCAGAGCGCTGCCGCATGTCACCGGTGCTGCCGGAACGCAGTTGATCGCGCGATAAACGAATCCTGCGACTGGGGCGCTTCGGCCACCAACACAACCTCCATAACGATCGATCGCGGGTCGTGCGCCGTAGCGTCAGACCATCTTGCCCGCGCAGAAGAGGAGCACCGACCTGCAACCCGTTCTACTATACAAGTACGTACTTCGCACGCGCACAGTTCCACACAGCGTGCAGGAGTCCTCACCCATCGGCTGAGGCGGTCATGGGCGGGGGTTTTTTTGCGCGCCTGCAGTCAGCACCGCGCACCGAGGCGGCTAGGGCGTCAGACGATGGCACTCGGGCAAAGGTACTTGCTCGGCGGTGAACACAGATGGCATCGGTGCGGGCGGGATCGGTGGCGGCTTATGGCCCGGCTGCCAGCATCTGAACGAAACGATGCGATTGCGGCGCCCAGGCGGCGACCACACGCCGCAACTAGGCAGGCTTGCCGGCTGCGCACCTCTGGTAGCGGTGCCAGAGCTGCGATTCAGCGCCGGTTTCGGGCGAGCTCACGCAGCATCGCGTTGTAGGCGTCGAGTTCGTCGTCGTACCCGCGGTCGCTGTGGCGGTCGTCTCGCGCGCCCGCTCGGCGGTCTTGGCGTGCCCACTGGGTCACCAGGGCGATCACCACGATGATCACCGGCAGCTCGCTGGAACCCCATGCGATGGCGCCGCCGAGGTGTTGGTCGTCTGAAATGTTTTGCAGCCAGGGCAGATTGACGGACCGGTAGAAGCTCTCACCCAGCGATGAGGTCATCGTCATCGTGGCGATACCGAAGAAGGCATGGAAGGGCATCACGGCGAACAGGAGCCCGAGCCGCCCCAGGAAGGGCAGGCGCCGCGGTCCGGGGTCGATGCCGATGATGCCCCAGTAATACAGGTAGCCGGTGAGCAGGAAGTGCACGCTCATGAGCTCGTGGCCCCAGTGATACCGGATCAGGGTGTCGAACAGGGGGGTGAAGTAGACGAGGTACAGCGATCCGACGAACAGGAGGAACGCCGTGACCGGGTGCGATAGGAACCGGGTCACGGGCGCGTGCACGAACCACACCAGCCACTCGCGGGGTCCAGGCGTTTCACCTTTCGGCGCGGTGGGCAGCACCCGCAGCGCGAGGGTGACGGGTGCGCCGAGCACCA
Organism: Mycolicibacterium peregrinum; assembly: GCF_002102345.1. Taxonomy (GTDB): domain Bacteria; phylum Actinomycetota; class Actinomycetes; order Mycobacteriales; family Mycobacteriaceae; genus Mycobacterium; species Mycobacterium peregrinum. The sequence continues at coordinate 20,362 of NZ_LQPP01000024.1, read as the reverse complement.
GGAGCACGGGGACGAACATGTTCAGCGCCATGTGTTCGGCCATGTGGACGCTGAACATCGCTGAGCCGTAGGCCCGCACTCCGGAGCTCGTGGTGATCAGCAAGGCTGCGCAACCCAGGGTCCAGGCGATGGTGCGTCCCACCGGCCAGTGATCCCCGCGGCGGCGCAGCAGAGCCACGGCGACGACATAGCTCAGTGCAGCCACGATGGCCGCGGTCCCGATAAACGGGTCGAAGCGCCATACCGTCAGCAAGCCCACGACGTCGGGCGCATCGGTGAGCTGGTAGCCCAGGAAAATGTCCCACGTCGAGAACTCCTGCGTGGCAAACCGCGGCGGGATACTGGTCGAGGCCACCGCCACCGCCGCACCGGCGACGACCAGCGCGACCGCAGACCCAATGTCGACCGGGCCCGCCCGAGCGCGGCCAAACGCTAACAAAGCACCGTCAACGAGCAGTACCAGCATCAGCATGGCCCCCGCCGCCAGCACTGCCCACCCGTATCTGGAATCCCAGATCGGCGTGCCCCCCAATCCCAGGGTCGCCAGCAGCAGACCGTAACCCACAGCGACTGCTGCGCACACGACGTGCAGGACCCGGATTCGGTGCGGAACGTCTCGGTTGAGGGCCGCCACCATCGTGGTGCCGGTCAAGACCGCCAGCGCCAGCGCAAACACGATCACAGCGCTTGTCGCGATGTCGTGATCGGGGCCCTGCCCGGCATTACCGGTCACCGGCACCGCAACCACGGCGACAGCGGCAGGCATTAAGGCCAGGCAATGACCGATCCAACGCAACGTGAATCGTATCCATACGGCCAGCACGACGGCGCAGCCCGCAGTGACGCACCATCCCAGCGCGGCCTCTGACGCCACGATCGCATTGACGAAATCGACTCGGCGGACCAGTTTTCCGATCGGTATCCCGGCCTCGGCCGCCGAGACAAGCAGCACCATCGCCACTGAGCACACCGCCCACAGGATGGCCACGCGTTCGATCCACCTGTGAACACCAAACGCGGCGACGTCGATGCGGCCGCTGGCACTGGGCTTGGCGGTGACCACGATCCACACGAGCGCACCCAGACAAAACGCGCCGGCCAGCGTCGCTGCCCAGTATCCGACCAACTGGCCCGTCGTCGTCACCGGCCCGAGCGCCACGATGCCGGCGTCGCCCACCGTCGCGACACCTACCCTGGGGACCACCATCACCAGCATCACCGCGACGACCGGCACACTGCCCAGCACAATCCACCGGCTAACCGCAGTTGCCGACATGTGCGCGCCTGTCATTGCTCCCCCGCCGGATCCGACCGGCCCGCGAATCCCACCAGCTGCAGGTCTGGTTCCATCAGCCTTGCTCACGCAACGCAAGAAGCCGCAGCGCGTTCGCCACCACAATGAGTGTGGACCCCTCATGGATAAGCACCGCTGGACCGATACCCAGACCGAAGATCGTTGCGGGAATGAGCAGAGCCACCACGCCTAGGCTCGCCCACAAGTTCTGCGCGATGATCCTGTTCGATCGTCGGCTGATCTTGACGGCGAACGGGAGTGCTTTCAGATCGTCAGCCATGAGCGCAATATCGGCGGTTTCCAGCGCGACATCGGATCCCGCAGCCCCCATGGCGATTCCGACGTTTGCTGAGGCCAGCGCTGGGGCGTCGTTCACACCGTCACCGACCATCGCCACGAGGCCGTACTGGTCGCGTAGACGCTTGATCTCGGTGACTTTGTCTTCGGGCATCAGGTCGCCCCGAGCCTGCAGGATGCCGATCTCGGCCGCGACCGCGTCGGCTACTCGCTGATTGTCACCGGACAACATGACCGTGGTCTTGACGCCGAGCTGTGTGAGGCGCCCGACGACATCGACAGCTTCGCCGCGCGCGGTGTCCATGACCCCGATGGCACCAAGCCACCTTCCCCCAGCACGAACCAGCATGGTGGTGCGGCCGGATCGCTCCAGCGCCGCGATGTCCTCAGCCATCGTGGCGGGCAGCTCGTCGGCCTCGTCGAACAGTTCCCGCTTGCCGATCCGGACTTTGACGCCCTCCACGTCGGCGGTCACGCCACGGCCGGTCACCGCTTGTACATCGGTCGCGCGTGGAAGCTCGTTGTCGCCCAACAGAGTCGAGCCGTCCCGCACGATCGCGCGTGCCAGTGGATGATCGCTCTGTTGTTCCACAGACACGGCGATCGCCAACAGTTCAGTGCGGTCGGCACCGTCGGCGACGACGACGTCGGCGATACGTGGCATCCCTTGGGTGAGGGTTCCGGTCTTGTCAAACGCGACAGCATCGACGCGGCCCAGTGTCTCCAGGGCGGCGCCACCTTTGATGAGGACACCGCTGCGGGCAGCGCGGGCGACCGCCGACAGAACGGCACTCGGTGTGGCGATGGCCAGGGCGCACGGACTGGCCGCGACCAAGACTGCCAGCGCCCGGTAAACCGTCGCGCTGAACGGCTCGTCGATGACCCACCCAGCACACAGCAACAAGCCCACCACGACGAGCACGGCCGGCACGAAGACCCGCTGAAACCTATCGGTGAAACGCTGGGTGGGAGACACCTCAACCTGAGCCTCAGACACCAGCCGGACCACGCGCGACAGCGTCGAGTCGGCCGCGAGCCGGGTGACCTGGATCTCGATGGCGCCGGCACCGTTGATCGTGCCGGCATACACCCGCGAGGAGCTGTCCACCTGCTCGGGTGCGGCTGAGGCCTGGCGCACATCGGTAACGGGCAGTTTGTCGACTGGAACACTTTCACCAGTGACGGGTGCTTGGTCCACGCTGCTCGTGCCGGCGACGACGAAGCCATCGGCGGCGATACGCACGTTGGGCCGGATTACCACGACGTCACCGACCCGCAGCTGCTCGACGGGAACTTCGACGGTTTCGCCGGTCCGGTCGCGGCGCACGAGGGCCGTCTTGGGAGCAAGATCGGCCAGAGCCTCGATGGCGCGCCGCGCGCGCCCCATCGCGTATCCCTCCAGGGCATGGCCGATGCTGAACAGGAACAGCAGCAGCGCCCCTTCGGCGACCTCGCCCAACGCGGCCGCGCCGGCGGCCGCCACCAGCATCAAGAAATCGATCTCGAAGCGCTTGGCGCGCACGCTCTGCCACGCTTCCTGCGCGGTGAAGAAGGCACCGAGTACGAAAGCGAGCCCGTAGAAGACCATCTCCACGCTGCGCGGCGTATCGGCAAACGATGCCAGCAGGAAGCCGGTGAGCAAGGATGCGCCTGACAGGCCGGCAAAAATCAGTTCACTGCGTTCGCCGAAGATCATCCCCCAGCCGTGCTCGTGATCACCGTGGTCTTCCTCGACCGGGGCGGCGACAGGCGAGGGGGTATGGCCACCGGTGATGACGGCCACCAGTTCGTCGGCAGTGATCCGGTCACGCTCGAACTCGATTCGCAAACCGTCGGTCTCGGTGCTGGTCTCCACCACTCCGGGCAGCGCATCGAGTCGGCCGACCAGCGATTGAATGTCTCCCGGACGCGCGGCGAGGTCTGCAGCGGCCCAACGCAAATGCCCGTACTGGGCATCGATATTGGACGCGATGCGGCGGGTGTGCTGCTCGACATCGGCGGCGGTCATCGCCGAGTCGTAGTGCACGCACAGCCTCGACGTGCCGGCGTCGGCGAGCAGGTGGGCATGCTCAATACGGGAATCGGCCGTCAGATCGCGCACTAATCGGTCAACGCAACGATCGTCACTGTCGGGCAGCAACCCGTCGATGTCCAATGGCAGCTTGTCAGTCATCGCCCCATCCCCCAGGCCGCGGCCCTTCGCAATTCATGCATACATTGCAATATTACGATAAATTGGCTAGATGGCAATGCCTCGCCAACCTGTCCGGACCGGCAACGTCGACAGCAGGCGGGCCACCAACTACTGAGTAAGATAGTAGCAACGTGACACCACCTTTTCGACTCCCGGCAGCCATGCGATAGCCGCGCCGGCGGGATGCTGGGTCGCGCTTGGCAATTGGGGCAAGCCGACGTTCAGCAAGGGTGTGAAGCCCGCACGACGGCCCCGGCATGCCGGTGATCGGAGGGCTGATTGACCCGCGGACACACATCCGAGATTGCCGGCGATCGCCCAGAGCCTGAGGTCAGACGGTTTTGGTCACGCCGTAATAGGCGACGATGTCTTGGGTGCCGGTGGTGGCGCTGGTCAGCTTGGCATACGACCGCAGAAACGACTGCCCGACGCAGCCGTCAATCTTGATGTGTACATCTTTGAGCGTGACGCGAGACTTCGTGCCCTCGAACTTCTTCTGGGTGACCGACACGTTGAGCACCTCGCCAGGCTTGGGTCTGACTTCCACGTTGCCCTGGATGGGCACGCTGATGCTGCCGAGGCCGGACCGGCTGATCGATGACGTCAGGCCAAGGCTGCCGGTCAGGCGCACAGCGCTCAGTTCGATACCGCAGCCAATCTGATACCCCGCTTCTAGGGTGCCGCCTTTCAAGGTAGTGCGGCCCGCACCCTCGACGCTGCCGGTAAAGGTGCCGCCGGCCAGGTACTCACGCGAGGACAGCGCGGTGGTCAACGGCGGGATCGGCAACTGGGTCTCGCCTGTGGCGGCCAGTTTCAGGGTCCAATCGTCCGGTGTCGTGACCACAGTGGGTTCGCCGGAGGCCACGATTCCACTGTCTGGTGGTGGGCCCTGTTCGGCTTGGGGTGCAGAGGCAGCGTCAGCGGGTCCGGGCGGTGGGGCGGGTTCGGGAGCGGCCAGGACGGTTGGTGCCATGATCACCAGTGCACTGGCTGAGACTAGAGGGGCAAGAATTTTCAGCATGGGGTGTGTGAGACCTCTCGGTGCGGAATCGACAAGAGCGAGTTCAGGTTTGGATGACCGATGTCACACGGCTTTGGTCACACCGACGTACGAGACGACGTCTTGGGTGTCGGCCGTGGCGCTGGTGAAGGTCGCGTAGGACCGGATGAACGATTGGCCGACGCAGCTATCAATTTTGATGCGAAGGGCTGTGATGGTCACGCGGGCGGAGTCGCCCTTGTAGTCCATCTTGGTGACCGGGACGATGGTTGTGGTCCCCGGCTTGAGGGTGGGGCGGATCTGGGCGAACAGATTGCCCCCCAGACTGGGCGAGCCGCCCAGGCTTCCGGACGGGGTGAGGCTGCCGCCAAATCGTGCATCCACTACGTCGGCATTGACGCCACAACCGATCTGGTAGCCCGCTTCGAGAACACCACCGGCCAAGGCGGCTGTCCCGGCGCCCTTCACCGTTCCCATAAAGCTGCCACCGACCACGTACTCCCGCGACGACAGGGCGGTCGTCAGCGGCGCCACCGACTGCTGCGTCTCGTCGGAGGCGGCGACCGACAGAACCCAGCCTTCGGGAGTCGTCAATACGCCTGGCGCGGATGAGGGAACGGCTCCGCTGGCCTCGACGGCAGGTGCTGCGCCGTCGGCGGCCGGCATCACGGGAACTGGTTGTCCCTCTGTCGGATTGGCACCAGCCAACGGCGTTGCTGCCGCCAGAGAATAGGCAGCAGTAAGTGCGGCAAGAGTTTTCAACATGGTGCGGCTGCGCCTCTCGGTGTGTGGCAACGATGCGTTGGGAACGTAACAGTGGGCGCAAAGTCGTGTCACTACCGATGACGGGTTCAGCCATTAAACACTTGGGAGGTCACGCTTCTGCTGGGTTAACGACCGGGAAACGCAGGCGGGTGATTCACCGTCCGTTGGGGTTACACATAGGGGACGCATCGGGTTCAGGTCGCGTCGGGGACCTCAGGCCGCATCGGCGCTTCCGACCCCCCAGCCCGTGGTGGACCCGACAGGCGTGATGGGAACCAACACCTTTCGGCCGGAAACTCACATCCCAGACCGGTCATCGGGTTGTGAAATGCAAAGGTATTACACATCGTCTATACACCTGAATCGTGGGTTCGCCTGTGGTAAAACACCGTAGAGTCGCGTCGGGCAGTTGTTGCACCGATGCCTTATCGGCCATCTCACCCGGCGAACCACGGCGTGCATTCTCGGTAGTGACCGCACGGGGAATTGACGGTTGTTGCGCCACACTCGTGTTCAGTGGCTGCGCTGCCACATCTGCGCGCGTGGGCAGCGGCCACACCGCGCAGGCCGACGCCGGTCTGTACCGGAGACTCGGTTAGTAGTGGCCGGCGGCGGCGACCCGGCTCGATCGAGGACTATTCAGCATGGCCGCGGTCGTGACGCTTGGTTGTGGTGGGCAGGCAAGGTGCTGTCTCGCGCTGCAATGTCAGCGGCCGGTGTGAGTGCGAGGGCCGCTGAGGATGACGCGTACGGCGATCTGGCTGATGGCAGTGTCGATGTGCACTGCGATGTGCTCCCGGGCTGCCATCTCCACATTGGCATGTCGACTGACGGTGACGACGTGATCGAGTTCGGCGATCCGCAGCCGACGGCCGCTGCGGATCGCTTCGACCTCGACGGCGAAAAGCAACCCTGGCGGCGGCGATGGCGGCGAGAGAAAAAACCTGGAGTTCAATGATTCCAGCAGGCAGTGTATCTGGTACTCCTGGCGGCGCTTTTGCTTGATAGCCTCGCGAATCCGGGGCATGCGACGTCGGTCGCCGACGGCGCCCAGGTGTCTACGCAGGAGATAGCAGTCATGGGCCAATTCCACATCGACGGCCTCCTGCTGGTCTTCCAACAGCGCGCGATAGTACAGAGCCTGCTGCAGCTCTTGCTCGCACACGAGACCTGCGACCTCGCCGAGCTCGTCGATGTTGGCACCGGCGCGGTGGTGGGCCCTCTCGCCCTGGCGGGCCCGCGGGTGCTGCAGCGGCGTCGCGGCATCCTCGACGCTGTACAGACGAGGCCCCAGGGGGTCAGTACCTTGAATCATCGGGATCTGCCCGAGGGGTACCTGCCATGATTGCCGAACACGGGTAGCGTCCGACACCATCGCCATGACGTCATTGTGCCGACCACACTGGCGGTGGTCGCTGAATTCATATCAACCTCTTGGATAGCTGCCGTTGCGATCGGAGGCCCTCCTGCCTGCACCCGACTGGGCGCGAAGCCACCAAACATGTTGCGGCGGTGGCGTTGACGACGGCCACAACGGCCATGCTCGCCTCACGAGGCCCCGCGCCCGGCGGCCCACGATGCCAAGGTCATTGCACGCGCGGTACCCCGCTCCCAGCCGGGCGCGACACGTCGACTGCCAATCGTGTGTACAAGGCGCGCACACCTACCCGACATCGCCGCCACATTGAACTCGAATGCGACTCATTCTGGGCGTACAGCCATCTCCGGAATGGGGTCGAGGTCACCTGCACGGCTCATGCGGTGAAGCGCGACTGCGGCCAAGGCGCCCACCAAGAGCAGTCCGCCCCAGAGTAATTCGCTGACCCCGGCGTCCCGGGTGACTTGCAGGATCGCTCCAGTGGCGAGGTTGCCGATGAGTATCCCGATTCCCACCACCGTGTTGTAAAAACCGTAATGGGTGGCCACCAGACGATTTCCCGCAAGCGAGACCACGGTGTCCATCTCGAACGGAAATACCGCGGCCGAGCCCAGTGCCAGCAGAGACGCGCAGGCGAACAGGGCAATCAGAGCCGCCATGGAGCCCCACCGATTGCTGTCGGGAATGATCGCAAGTGGGGCAAAGGAGACCGCCAGGACACCCATTCCGATGACCAGCGAACGCGCCGAGCCCCATCTGGTGGCGAACCGTCGGGTGATGCGCAACTGGCCACCCACAGCGATGATGCCCGAGATCACGAAAAGACCTGCCACGACCAGCGATTCATGTTCAGGGGCGAGCGCGGCGGCGTGCAAGGGCAGGGCCAGATAGATTTGGAAGTTCAACACGTAGCAGCCGATCATGGCCGCGGCGAAACGCCGGAATGCCCGGTTGGACATCACGACGCGCCAGTCGTCAAGGATCGAGGTCGTCTCACCCGGCGGGTCGGCGGTGTGTTGAGGCAAGGCGAACAACTGCGCCACCGTCAACCCGAGAAATACCGTGGCCGCGACTGCGGCGGCGATGCGGAAATCAAGGGCCATCAGCGCCAGGCCCGCCAGCGGGCCCGCGAGAATGCCTCCCTGATAGAACACGTTGAACATGGCGAACGCCTGCACCCGGCGTGGGCCCGAATCGGCTGCCAGGTAGGCGCGCACGGCCGGATTGAACAGCGCTCCTGCGAAACCGGTTGCTGCCGAGGCGATCAGCAGTGTGGGCAGCGACTGTGCCACGACCAGCAGACCGAACCCGGCGGTGCGCAGAAGACAGCCCGCCACGATCAGTGGCTTGTAGCCCAAACGATCGGCCAGTGTTCCACCGACGATGAACATTCCCTGTTGAGAGAAATTACGGACCCCCAGCACCAGACCGACGGCCCAGGCTGCCAACCCCAGAGGCCCGGCGAGATACCCCGCGAGGTAAGGCATCAACATATAGAAACCGAGGTTGATGCCGAATTGGTTGATCATCAGCAGGCGGCTGGGCCAACCAAAGCTTGTGAACTGGCGTAGCGCTGCCATCAGTGATCAGAACGCATCGGATCACACACTGTCGAGCAGCGCGTCCACGCGTGCACGACGCGGTCGGTGGGCCTGCACATCTCGGCGGGATCGGCGGGCGGTCGCACACCGAGCAGATCGTGCTGGCGGCAATAATCGTCGTTGTACACGGTGTCGAAGTAACGTTGCGGTCCGTCCGGGAAGATCGCGGCGATCGTGGTATCGGGCCGATGGGTACGAGCGAGCCACCCGGCTACCAGGGCGACCGCTCCCACACTCCATCCCCCACTGGCGTAGCGGGTTGCTGCCAGCGTTCGGCATGCCCACACGGCCTCGGCCGGCCCGACCCAGTGCACCTCATCGAAGGCGGCGTAATCGACGTTGCGGGGATAGATGCTGGAGCCCAGGCCGCGCATCAAGCGCGTCGCGGCGGGCTGGCCGAAGATGGTCGAGCCGACGGTATCGACACCGACGAGCTTCAGATCTGGGTTGAACTGGCGCAAGACGCGGGTGACGCCGGCAGAGTGGCCACCTGTGCCCACCGAACACACCAAGACGTCAATGGTGCCGAGTTGGGCGTGCAGTTCCAGCGCCAAACCCTGGTATGCCTCGACGTTGTCGGGATTGTTGTACTGGTCGGGATTCCACGCATGCGGGTCAGCGGCGAGCACCTCGGCGACCTTGTCACAGCGTGCGCCTTGCCAGCCCCGGTCGGGATGCGGCTGGGTGACGACCCGCAGATCGGCGCCGTAGGCGGCCAGCATCCGGTGCATCATCGGCTCCATCCCCGGGTCAGTGACCAGTGTCACCGGGTGTCCGTACACCGTGCCGGCGAGGGCTAGCCCCAAACCCAGTGTGCCGCTGGTCGATTCAACGATTCGTGCTCCGGATTTCAGGTCACCGCGGGCACGGGCCCGTTCCACCAGATGCATCGCGGTCCGGTCTTTCATACCGCCGGGATTGAAGCCCTCAAGCTTGGCCCAAAAGCCAGCTCCACCGTCGCTGAACGGCGAGGATACCCGCAGAATTGGGGTGTGGCCGACCAACGTCCCGGGGCCACTATTTCGCTGTAGACAGCGATGTTGGGGTTGGTCGGTGTCGGCTGGTGGTGTCGAACGAGTCGACAGTAGGTCGTTCATATCCGGTGTCGGCTTTCTGGGCGCGCCACAACCTGACCGTGTGGCAATGAGAAATAGGGAGCAGCTGTGCCCAGGCTGTGTCACACCCTCAGGGGGTGGCCTAGGCGTCCGCCCCGCTCAGCGCCGCGCTACGCACAAGCGGATCAATACCTGCTGGCCCGAGGCGATTACGGCGGGAATGGTCGGCGGAGCACGCATCGCGGACCAGACCGAAAAGCCCCACAACCTCCAGGCCCACACCACCGCGATGACGACGCCCAACGCCGCCACCGCCCCGGCGGGCCGTGGTAGCACCGCGATGGCGAACTCCTCAGGACACGAGGTGAGGCCTTCGGCAGCGTGAAGATGGTCGGCGACCACACCGTCGACAGACCCCGCGGCCAGAGCCGGTCCACCTACAGCCGAGGCCGAGGACAACCCGATGGCCGTCGGACACGACGAGACGGCCACACCGCCGGTCGCGAGCACCGACAATGCCAAGGCCAGCAGCAGGACTGGACGCCATCGATGCCTCGGCAAGACTTTGACAAAGCGCGCGATGGTACTCACGACGGTGTCGAGGCCCTTCGCTGTGGCTGACATGCGGGCCGCTCGGGTTTGCCCGTCCGCGATCGTCCGGCGACATGCCCGGGCCGAGCAACCCAGTACCGCCGTACCGCAACCGGTTTCAGGACACGTTTATCCTCGACGCGGCTGCTCGCGGACCATCCTCGCAATGCCTCTGCCCCGGTGTGGGTGGTCACGTGCGCCTTCACAACCCCCTCAGGTCGCTGTGGGGATCTGCGCCGCCGCAACGGGCCCGCCAGGATCAGGATTGGGCCTCCGCGGATCGATCGCGGCGACACCCGTGGCGCCCAGCAGCCCGCCGGCCGTTGCGGTCTCGCGCTGCGCAGACGCGGGCAGGCCTGAGGACGATCGCGTCGGTGCAACGAGCTCCGCCAAATCGACTTGGCGTGATCGGCACGCCCGCATTCCTGGCCGGGCGGCTGAGCCTGGTCGCCGGGTGTCGCGAGGCGATCGTTGATGTGGGCGACGGACTGACCGCCGCTGCTGAACCCGCGGCCGCGCCGACGGCGGCCGCGAGCGGAGACAGCCGTGGTCAGCGCTTGCACATGAGGTCCACGTAGACGGTTTTGTAGCGAACCAGCGGGTTGACGTTTCCTGCGGGTCCACGCTGTATCCACGAGTGCTTGACCGAAGTTCCCGGGCGTACCGCGCTGACGCTGCACTTGTCCATCGACGCGTTGCCGACCTTGTTGAGGATGACGCGATAGCCATCGGCTTCGAGTTCGGCGATCGTCGCTTGGGCTGATGCCTGTGCTGTCGGCGCGGCCAGTACCGGTGCCGCCAGACCGAGACCGGACGCACTGATTAGCGTCGTGACGGCTAAAGCCTTAACAGTGGTTCCCGATATGCGCGTCATACTGAAATCCTTCACAAAACACGTCAGTGTGCATTTTTTTCCGCTTATTCGGCGCCTGATTCCAGGCTAGGAACCCACACGCACATCGGCAAGACATTCACATCGGATGCATACGAATCGGGAAGTCTTCCAGCATATAGAATTCACATGTTACAGACAGAATGAAACCCATGTTCAACACACATAATCCACATAAATCCAGTCACATCGAATCCCGATAAATTTGTTCGCGGTGTTCAGTCGTTACTGGTCAGAGGTAGTTTCACGCGAAAAACTGTCTGCCCGTACTCTGATTCGGCACTCACCGACCCATGATGGGCTTCGGCAATCGACGCGACGATGGCCAATCCCAACCCTGTGCTGGCGATTTCGCCTGACCGGGAATTGTGTGCGCGCACAAAGCGCTCAAATAAACGTGGCAACAAATCCGGGTCGATACCGGTGCCGTCGTCGGCAACAGTGACCTCGACGAATCCGTCGTCACCGACAGTGACGCTGGTCCTGACCGTCGTCCCAGCCGGCGTGTGCACCCGCGCATTGGTCAGCAGATTGCTCAGGAGTTGGTGTAGACGATCACGGTCACCGCTGATCCACACCGGTGCAGTCGGCACGGTCGTGGACCAACGATGATCGGGTCCCGATACTGATGCGTCGTTGACGGCAGCGGCGACGACATCGCACAAGTCCACCTCGTCGGCCAGCAGGTCCTGCCCCTCGTCGAGGCGCGACATCAGCAGCAGGTCACCGACTAAGCCGCTCATCCGCTGCGCTTCGGCTTCGATGCGCGCGAAGGCGTACTCGCTGGTGGGGGGCAGCTCGACACTGTCTTGGCGGGTGAGTTCTGCATAGCCGCGGATCGCGGCCAACGGGGTGCGTAGTTCGTGACTGGCGTCTGTGAGGAACTGGCGAATCCTGCGGTCCGATTCGGCTCGCTGTGCCAGCGCGCCGTCCACGTTGACCAGCAGCCGATTGAGGGCATCACCGACAATGCCCACCTCGTTGTCAGGATCAGTGTCAGCTTCGTCGACGCGCGCCGTGATCCTGTGCTCATCGTCGGCCAGCGGTAACGTCGCGACCCTGGCTGCTGTCGCCGCTACACGGCGTAACGGCCGCAGCGCGTAGTCCACCACTAACACCGTCCCGATGCTTGTGACCACCAGCGCGATGACGATAAGTCCCACTGTGGCAATGGTTTTTGCGGCAACCACTTCCTCCGCCCGGTTCAGCGACACCGCCGACACCAACCGATCCCCGCCCTCGGCCTCGCGACTTTGAACCCGGTAGAATCCCAGGTTGGGGAATTCGAATGTGCGGGGCGGGCCATCGCTCCAGGCCTGCGACTCGATCACCCCAACAACATCTTGTGGGGCCGGATCCGCCCCGGTGTCAGAAAACAACGCGGATTCAACCACGGTGCCTTTGCGTAACACCGCGATCAGATTCCCGGGGCCCTGCCCGATGAATTCGGTCAACTCTTCGGTAGTTGCCGGATCCGGTGAGTGCTGCGACCCCGTTCCGTTCTGCTTCAATTTGGAGTAGATATGGGTGAAAGCGGTCAATGACCGCGCCAACTCGGCATCGCTCGTGCTGTTGACGTAGCTCCGAACGCTCAGCACCGAGATCGCGCCCACAGCGAGAAGCACAGCCGTCACAACGGCGCATACCCCGAACAACACCTGCCGGCGGACGGTTCCGGGGACCCACCATCGCCGTTGCTTGCCGATCATCGGGCCCTCCGTGCCGAACTGCCCCGATCAACGGCGTTCGTCGTTCTCCGATGCTCCACACTGGCGCAGCGATACCAGCCGCGGTCGACAAGACCACAGTTCAACTGGCGCGCAACAGGTCCCGCATCGTTGCGTGCATTGGGAAGTGCTAGCCTGCCAGATCCGCACTGGTTCCAATTCCGCTGCAGCAAAATCGATCTCGCTATCATGAACGCCCCCTTCACGCTGCGCCTTCGACCATGGGCGCAACTGCCGACAACTCACCGGCACCCCAGGCGGTGACCCACCGCCACAGCGCCACGACAAGCCGAGCCACACGCCACGGCGCGCGACGACCTCCGCGTGAACACGCCGCGGTTGTCATGTGTGACGTAGCGAGCAGGGCCCCGGCATGCGGGAAGGTCGACAGGCACGCGCCGCTGGCGGTGACACACCCATATTGTTACGTGCGCATATTCGCATGTCACCAAGTTCATGCCGTTTTCACACCTGAGCGCACCTCGCGACGCTGGACAACGATTACCTCCAGCTGGGTGCAGGTGCGCGTCGAAACCACATTCGACCGTTGCGCTATGAGCGGCCCGTGGTGCGGGTGACTCATGAGTGCTGCCCTCAGGCCCTCTCGGCCAACGCGGGGTGCTCAACTCAACCTTGCGCCGCTACGAACGGGGCCGCCTTTCTAGCGTGTCCGGGCCGTTGGAGTCACCGTCTATGTGCGTAAGGTGCGACACGCTCAGTGCGCCAGGGCGATTGGGCCGACAGTCGAAGCCTATGATCGATTCCCATTTGGTGTGCCGGATTGCAGCGTTACTGGCGGCCGGCCGCTGGCAGGCTCGTGCTGCGGCGGTGGTGCTCGTCGAGGCGTTGTGCGAACTCACCGACGGTCGTGTCGCGCTGTATACCCAACTCATCGAAGGACACGAGCCCGGCGCCGGTTTTCACCCCGACGTGGTCGTAATACACCGAGGCAAAGAAGTGCCGGTCGGCTTCGGGCAGATGCGCCACAATGGTGTAGGGCATGTACGGCAGCGTCTGGTCTTGCAGCCATCCGTAGGAATCGGTCGACTCGGCTACGACGAAAAGCATTTCGCCCGTGGCCGATTGAGGGAAGTCTCGCTCGAAGTCCTTGCGAATGCGTGCCTTCTGCTCCAGGTCCTCGCCGACACCTTCACGATAGAATTCAGGAGTGAACTGCGAGAGGAACAGCCGGCTGGTGTGCAATCTGGCATCACTCGGTGGGCTGGTCTGAACCCGCACAACGCGCAGCGGCTCATCATCGATGATGATGCGTTGCTCAGCATGAAGGCACATCTGCCGGTAGCCCATCTTGGCCAGCCGAATCGCGGCTTCCTCCATGAGCTCGTCGAGGACGGGCGCCCCCGTTTTGTTCACGTCTACCCCCTGGGGTGAATAGACGTGCCAATTCTTGGGGCGATCCGCGCTGAGGAACGTGCCGTCGGCATATTCGAGGTCACTGATCACTATCAGATGGGCCACCCGCGCGGCGTTGCCTTTGGGTGTGTGAATCGAGTCCGGGCCTGGGGTGTCCGCTTCGGTCAGGCCCGGACTCGGTGTACTCGGCGTGGTCGGTTCTGTGGACGGGGGCGGCCACGGTGACCGGCCGGTGTTCACGGTCAGATTTGCATCGCCACCGTGGGTCAAGCCGAGCAGTCGACGGTAGGTGCTGTGATATTTGGCCGGCACCGGGCGAGTGCCCCGTTCCCACTGTGAAACGGTTGCTCGACTGACGCCTAAGGCTCGTGCGATGTCGGTTTGATTCAGCCCCGCAGCTACTCGGAGCTGCGCCAGCGTCGCCGCACCTGTGGGCGCGTGATACAGATCCGCGATCGCCACCCCCACGGCTGCGGCGATCGCGGGAATGCTGCGCGGCCGCGGTCGACATTCCCCGGTCTCCCACTGCAAGACCACTTCCCACTCGGTCTCGAGGCGTCGGGCCAATTCCGTGCGCGTCAAGCCCAGCCGCTCCCGTGCCGCGGTCAGGCGGGACCCGTCAAAGCCGCCCTTTGGACGATCCTCTCTGGACACACGGCTAATCCTGCCATGTCGGCCCGGCGGCACACCGGCTTCGCTCGTAGGGCTGCAGACCTTTTGCCCACCCCTTTTCGCGTCTATTATCGTGTTACCGACTTGCGAGTAGCATCCGGTGATGGTGTTTGCTGATCTTTCGCTTGCGTGTGCTGTTCCCGGCTGAGGCTAAGGCGCGCTGCGGTCCCGGGATCCTGGCCCGCTCGATTCGAGCCCCATGCCTTGGTTGCATTGCTGCGCCGTCGCGCTGATGGCGAATACCGTGTGACACATAGATATTTCGCGTTGAAACTCTGACATCGTTCGGGAGGGTGAACCGCGCTACCACCACTGGGTGCCCGGAAGTGTCCCGCCCGAAGGACGTCCAAGGCTGGTCGCAGGGCGAGGTGCGGGGCGGGTCACGCTGGATTGCTGGAGATCTTGTGCGGCGCTACATGCATGTGGTGAACTAGCGGTTATCTTCCGCTGGCGCGCGGCCGCCGCTGACGCGTCAGCTTTGGGTCGGAGACGATCACACATTCCTATGAAGGAGGTGACCGATACGCACTCGACCGCTGATCTCGTAATTCTCACCTAGACATTGAAAAAGCCGGGGGCCAGCCCGGCTTCTTCGGTGTGCCTCGATGCGGCTCGCATCTCTCTCCATGTGAGGAGGACACATGGCTATTTCACCGTGCCCTGGAACAGATGTCAACCCCTCGGCGACAATCGTTCGGCCGTCAGTGCTGCGGGAATCGTGCGCTGATCCGCCCGTCAAAGCTGTGGCCATCACCGGGCAACCGGCTGGGCGGGCGCCGCTTCCGGTCAACGATGCTCCGTACACCAAGATTCTGTACGACGACCCGGAGACGGGCCGACGCACACGGTCTCGGATCGTCGCCGAGCTGGGCGGTATCCGGTTCGAATCCTGCGTACCCATCCGCACGTTTCCCGCCTACCGCGGCAGGCGGTCACGCCAAGGGCGATACTGGTTTTCGCGGTCTCAATCGCATGTGCGGTTTGAGTCTCGTTTCGAGATGACCGCGCTGATGGTGCTCGACTTCGTTGGCCACGCAACAGCGGTCAGCTCCAATCCGTTCTGGCTGCTGTGGCCGACCGGAACGACACCGGTGCGCCACGCCCCGGATTTCTTCGTGCGGCGCCGCGACGAATCGGTGCTGATCGTCGACGTCAAACCCGCGCAGCGAATGACCGACAAGGATCGTGTGCAACATGACTGGACACGCGCTGTCTGCGGTGAACTAGGTTGGGATTACCAAGAATTCACCGAGCTGAATGTCGTACTTGAGCGCAATCTGCGCCTGCTGTCGGGGTACCGTCACCCACGGTTTGCTCCCCCCGACGACAGCGGTGCCCTCATCGCAGCGCAGGCGCGGGCCGCCGGGGAAAACGGTGTTCGGCTGCCCGAACTGATCGATGCCGCAGCCCTCTGCACTGGTCTGACCGCCGATCAGGTGATCGCCGCGGTGTATCACATGCTGTGGAACGCGCAGCTTCACGTGGATCTGAACCATCCGTTGACATGGAACGCGACGGTGCGACCATGATCCACATCCAAACCGGTGACATCGTCGAATTTCGCGGCCAGACATGGCAGATCCGCGATTCGGATGCCACCACAGTGCACCTGAAATGCCTCGACGACGGCAGCAGTCTCACGCTGCCGACGGGGGTGCTGCTGGCCGATGAGACCTTCGTCGGCCCCGGCGATCCCGGCCCGAGCGTGGCAGACCAGCGATTGCTCGACCTCACCGTCCCGCAACGACGCAGGGAGGCCGAATTCTGGTACGCCCACATGTACGAAGTGAAGTACGGCATCGCGTTACGGGACCGCGGCGTCATCGACGCACCCCCACCCGCGGCCACCATCGCCTCACGTCTGGGCGCCAAACGGCACGAACTGATGCGCGCCGGCCTCGAAGTCTCCATGTCCACCATGTGGCGCAAGTGGCGCGGCTTCAACCGTCGAGGCGTCCTCGGATGTGCTGATCTGCGCGGAATGCCCGGCCACGTCCGGCTGTCGGGAATTGATCAACGCGTGGAGGCAACCCTGGCCGCTGTCCGCAACCACTTCATCGACAAATCCACCCCCACAAAGAAGCAGATCATCGAAATGGCCAAACACCGACTCACCGACGACAACGTCGCCATGCCCGGCAAAACCTCCTGGTACGAGCTGCTCAAGAGAGTGGACCGGGGCGAGCACATCACCGGCGACGCAACCTCGCGCCGCAGCCACGCCAACAGCCCCGACCGGGCCTTCAACAAGATCGTCGCCCTGTTCCCCGGGGAGGAAGTCCAGCTGGACTCCACACGGCTGGATGCCATGGTGCTGATGGCCGACGGGCAGCCGGCCACCGTCGATCTGGCAGCAGGAATCGACGTCGCCACCGAGACCATGCTCTCACCGATCCTGCGCCCAAACGCCTGCAAGACAGTGGATGCCTTGGAGATCTGGGCCAACGCCGCGGTTCCCAAACAGTTGATCCCCGGTTGGTCAGAGACCATGGCGATCGCGCGGAGCTATCTGCCCGACGTCATGCTGCCCACCGAGGACTTTGATGCCGCCCTCGCCAACTACCCCATCATCGATGTGCGAGGTGTGGTGGTTGATCGGGGCAAGATCTTTGTGTCAGAGGCCTTTAAGCGCGCCGCCGAAACCCGCGGTGTCAACTACTACTTGTCGCCCCCGTTCACCCCCACGGCTAAGCCCCACATTGAACGGCTCCTGGAAACCATCGCTGATGACTTCGTGCGATGGATACCCGGCTACAAAGGACGATCGGTCAATCATCGCGGTCGTCGACCGGACAAAGAAGCGCTGTGGCCGCTGCCGTTGCTTCAGGCCCTTCTCGACGAATGGACCGTCACCGTCTACCAGAACCGCCCACACACCGGTGTCGAGGTAGGAATGGCGCCACGAATGAAGTTGTCCCCCAATGCTATTTACCGCGCACTGTCCCAGTCGGCGCCTACCCCGATCCGCACGCTGAGCCGCGACGAGTGGATCGGCTTGCACCCATACAAGTTCAGGCGTATCAACCGCTACGGAATCAACTTCGAAAAACTGGTCTACGACTGCGATTCATCAGCGTTTCACCGACTGCGTCGGAGAAAGTCGCCCAACCAGAAACACAACGGCAAGTGGGAGATTCGCTACGATCCCAATAACCTGCTGCATATTTGGGTACGCGATGAATCATTCGACTACGACGAGCGCGGCCGCCAGGTGTTCAAGGACAACGGCTGGATCGAATGCGACTGGGTTCTGGCCAAATTCGCGGTCATCCCGTTCGGCATCGACCTCCTTCACGCCATCAGACGCGACCTGGGAAAAAAGGTGAGCGACAAGCAGGTGCTCGAACGCGCTGAGCACATCCACCGCCAACTTCTCGGTGGCCCGCCAGAACCCCACCGCCGACCGCTGACTCGTTTGGAGACCGTCGCCGGCCGCGCGAACCTCGCCAGACAACAGCTCTGCACGCCCATACCGGCCCAGCCCGACCGCGCTCCGTCGCTACAGGATGCCGATGCGGTGCCACTACCTGACTACCCACCACCGCCCCCGGTCGAACCCATGCGCGTCATGCGCCTGTCTGAAGGATGGTGAGGGCGTGGCGTCACCAACTACGAAAGAGGAATGGCGCGAATACTGCACCTACGAGCCGACCCCAGACGCAGGTCGCCCCCACCTGAGCATCGATGAGATCAGGGCTCTCACTGCAGAACAGAGATCGCTCTACAACGACCAGCGCGTCGCCTACCTCGAAGAAGAGCGGTTGTTTCCGACCCGCGACCTCACCAGCGTCCTCGCGTTGGCACACAAACTGATGCGCGCTGCACGTGTCAAGAAGTTCGTCGCGCGCCGAGGCATACGCGTGTCGGGAAACACGCGCATCGGAAAATCCACTGCCGTCATGGCCGCGGGTAAAACTCTGGATTGCGAAATGCGTCGCATCAGCGGACGCGAAACCGACCTGTCCTACCTGCCCGTCATCTACACCCCGATCGCCACGGCGACGTCGATAAACAAGCTGTGGATCAGACTGGCCGACTTCGTCGGAGCACGTGAGATACGCGGCACCGATCCCGATGAACGCCTACTTGACCTCGCGCACCTGCTCAAGAAGTTGGGCACACGGTTTGTCATCCTCGATGAGGCGCAGCGCCTCAACACCGACCGTCCGGCCGTGGCTGAGGTGGCCGACGCGATCAAAGTCTTCGCCGAGACCCTCGACGCCACCATGATATTCGCGGGAATCTCGCTGGACACGGCGCCGCTGTTCAGCGGCAGGAGCGGTGAGCAGTGGCGAAAGCGCACGCGGCCGGTCAACATGAGCAAGTACGAAGCCAGCAGGAACGGTGACCAACTTGAGTGGCAACGGTTGGTCGCGGCATTCGAATGTCTGCTGCCGCTGCCGCTGCACGAACGGGGTCTGTTGGAACGCAACGCCGCCTACCTGCTGCACCGCACCGACGGCTCGCTCGCACTGCTCAGCGATCTCATCGTTGATGCAGCCTCGGCCGCCATCGATTCGGGAACCGAAGCGATCACTCTCGAACTGCTCGACACCATCGCCGTCGACGATGAAGACCGCGGAACGGTCCCCCATGAGCAGTAAACCTGACACCCCGCCCCGAGACCTCGGCCCGATCGCCCACCGGTCACGATTCCGGCGCCTGCCGATCCAGGTCCGGCCCATGACCGCCGAAACATTGCACAGCTACCTCGGCAGAGTCACCGACCAAAACTTGCTGCGCCCCGGGATGCTTCGCGACCTGTCGAAGGGCCGCGGGTTTGCGACCACGCTGTCAACATTGACCGGTTACTCGAAACGCCACCTGGTCTTCTCCCTCCCCGAACTACGCACGCCGGCCAGTCTGCGTGCGTACCCACAATTGGCCGGCGAAGTAAGTTCCTGCGCCGGCAAGCGACCCGCGTGCCAACAGTGTGTCGCCGCGCGACTGGGTACCGATGACTGCGTCACCGTCTTCGCCAGCCACGAACAGCTCATTTGCCCCACCCACAGCCGCTGGCTCGGGAATGGGTCGTTGAAATGCCCACGACCACACCAATTCTCGATTGCCGCATGCCCCGAAATTATTGCCGCAAACCTGCAGCACAAGCGAATAATCAGCCGCTGGGGACGTGGGCCCACCCATGCCAGCTTCCTTGATGCGGTGACGTGCCTGTCGAGGTGGAGCCGCTGGCCGGTCGTCATGACTGCATCCGACATTCGAGGGCGCTGGGAGCGCCTCGACATCACCGACGAAAGCCCACCGCTGTCGCCGGCTGAGATCGCGGCGTGGTATCCCAACGCGGTATCGCTGACGCGGGTGATCCTGGCTCAACGCCGGGAGATCAAAACCGCACGCGGAATGACCCGCAACATCGCTACCGCCAGCGTGGAGCGGCTCAGACGAGAAGTCGTCGAGGGATTGGCCACCAGCGGCGCGTTTGACCCCTACCGCTACGCCATCACCAGCGATCGAATCGAACCCGACTCCGAAGTCGAAGCCCCCGCCCGCCCCCGACACTC
>NZ_LQPP01000023.1 GCF_002102345.1 Mycolicibacterium peregrinum | reverse complement strand
ACAACCTCAACTACCGGGGCGGCGTCGTCCTCAATGCCATCGTGGCCTGGCTCAAACGGTTATGAGACATGCCCTAGGTGCGTCGACCGCGCGCCGCGTCCAACGCGTACGCGCCACCACCGATTGCGGCGAGCAGCAGGAATCCGAAGCAGTACAGCACGGCGAGTTCGCCGCCGTTCTCGATGGGGAACAGGCCCTTGGGCTGATGCTCGGTGAAGTAGGCGAAGGCCATCTGGCCCGCGGCGATGAACGCGGCGATCCGGGTGAACAGCCCCACCGCGATCAGCAGGCCGAGAACCAGCTCGAGTACCCCGGCGTACCAGTACGGCCAGGTGCCCACCGGGACAGCACCGCTTCCCGAATCGACGGGCCAGGCAAAGAGTTTGGACGCACCGTGGATGGCGAACAGGAGACCGAACACGACGCGGAACAAGCTGATGACAGCAGGAGAAATTGAGCTCAGTCGGGTGTCCAAGTTGGTCGTCATGTGGCGAGAATACGCGTCGTCCGCAGAAAACTCACAGCTCCAGCAACACCGTTACCGGCCCGTCATTGACCAGTTCCACCTTCATGTGCGCCCCGAAAACTCCTGTTTGCACAACCGCACCCAACCCCTTGAGTGCGTCCGCGAATTCCGCCACCAGAGGTTCAGCAACGGCACCGGGTGCGGCCGCGTTCCACGACGGGCGCCGGCCCTTGTCGGTGTTGGCGTACAGCGTGAACTGGCTGATCACCAGGATGGGTGCGCCAACGTCCGCCGCGGACTTCTCACCGTCGAGTATCCGCAACTGCCAGAGCTTTTCGGCCATCCGCCGGGCCTTGGCGACGTCATCATCATGCGTGGCCCCGACCAGGGCGACCAGCCCCTGCGGGTTCGGCTCGATCGCGCCGACGATTTCGCCGTCGACTGCCACACTGGCCGATGTCACCCGCTGCACCAGAACCCGCATCGGTCCATTGTGCGGGGAAGGGGTAACCCGATTCGACGGCGGTGCCGGGTAGCCGAGGCCGATGACTGCTGACTACTTCGGCAGATTGCCCTGACGATCGGTCGCCTGGACGTCTCCGAGCCAGTTGATCACCAGTTCGTGCAGAGATTCCACGCTTTCGTACATCTCGTTGTAGCGACCGACCGCTGCAGTGTCCGCCGCGGCGGCGGTATCCGGTCTCCAGCGCTTCGCCTTCTCTGCCAGACCGTCTGCCCGATCTTGGATTCTCTGTGCCAACGGCTGGTTGTGTCGAGCCAACATTGCAGCAGCGGTACGCAATTCGAGGTTGAGCACCGCTGCGGTCTCGATATCGTCTCGCGGAGACCGCTGATCCGGAATTCCAATGAATGTGGTTTGTAGGGTTCGTACGAGTTCGCGAGCGACTTGCCGTGCTTCGTCCTCCAATGCTCGCTTGCGATCCGCGCGTGCCGTCAGACGTACCACCAGGAAGGCGGTGGCGGCGGCCACCACACCGCTGATGATTGCGCTCGCAGACCCTTGCAGCGCATTAGGCCAACCGCCGAAAATTTCTGACCATCCGTTCACAGTTGCGCTCCGGATGTCCGGTGCATTGACGGATATGCCAGTGAAGTGTGCATAACGGAGCTGCGCATGGGCGCCATTGTGCTCGAAATCGAATTGAACGACAGGCGAGCTGTGTTTCGGATCAGCGCCAGATGCAGACGAGTCCACCCGTTCGGCAGGTGAAGCTGTGATTGCCGAGCGGGCGGACTCGTTGGGTACTGCGGGTGATCGACGCGCTACTGGTTACACGTCGTAGTACAGGCTGAACTCGTACGGGTGAGGCCGGATCTGGATCGGCATGATCTCGTTCTCCCGCTTGTAGGAGATCCAGGTCTCGATCAGGTCCTCGGTGAACACGCCGCCCTCGGTGAGGTACTCGTGATCCTCTTCGAGCTTGTCGATGACCGCGGCCAGCGAGGTCGGGGCCTGCGGGATGTTGGCGGCCTCGTCCGGCGGCAGCTCGTAGAGGTCCTTGTCGACCGGGGCCAGCGGCTCGATCTTCTTCTTGATGCCGTCGATGCCGGCCATCAGCATGGCAGCGAACGCCAGGTACGGGTTACCCGAGCTGTCCGGGCAGCGGAACTCGAGGCGCTTGGCCTTCGGGTTGTTGCCGGTGATCGGGATACGGACGCAGGCCGAGCGGTTGCGCTGGCTGTAGACCAGGTTGATCGGGGCCTCGTAGCCCGGCACCAGACGCTTGTAGGAGTTCACCGTCGGGTTGGTGAACGCCAGCAGCGACGGGGCGTGGTGCAGGATGCCGCCGATGTAGTGGCGAGCGATGTCGGACAGGCCCGCGTAGCCGGACTCGTCGTGGAACAGCGGCTTGCCGTCCTTCCACAGCGACTGGTGGGCGTGCATGCCGGAACCGTTGTCACCGAACAGCGGCTTGGGCATGAAGGTGACGGTCTTGCCGTTCTGCCACGCGGTGTTCTTGATGATGTACTTGAACAGCAGCACGTCGTCGGCCGCGTGCAGCAGCGTGTTGAACTTGTAGTTGATCTCGGCCTGACCGGCGGTGCCCACCTCGTGGTGGCCGCGCTCCAGGGTGAACCCGGCGTTGATCAGGTTGGTCGACATCTCGTCGCGCAGGTCGACGTAGTGGTCGTACGGCGCCACGGGGAAGTAGCCACCCTTGGGGCGGACCTTGTAACCGAGGTTGGGGCGTCCGTCGGCCTCGGAGGGCTCGCCGGTGTTCCACCACGCGGACTCGGAATCCACCTCGTAGAAGGTGCCGTTCATCCGGGAGTCGAAGCTCACGGAGTCGAAGATGTAGAACTCGGCCTCGGCACCGAAGAAACAGGTGTCGGCGATACCGGTGCTGGCCAGGTAGTTCTCCGCCTTGCGGGCCACGTTGCGCGGGTCACGAGAGTAGGCCTCGCGGGTGAACGGGTCGTGCACGAAGAAGTTCAGGTTCAGCGTCTTGGCGGCGCGGAAGGGGTCGATGCGGGCGGTGTCGGGGTCCGGCAGCAGCATCATGTCGGATTCGTGGATCGACTGGAACCCGCGGACCGACGAGCCGTCGAATGCGAGACCGTCCTCGAACACGCTCGCGTCGAACGCCGACGCCGGGATCGAGAAGTGCTGGACGACGCCTGGCAGATCGCAGAAGCGAATGTCGACGTACTCGACGTTCTCGTCCTTGATCAGCTTGAAGATGTCGTCGGACGTCTTTTCTGCCACTTCAGTGTTCTCCTTTACTGGTAACCCGCGGGTTGACGCTAAGGACACGATGTTGCGCAGTCGTCAACCATATGTTGCGCGCAAGTTACGCGATGACCGTTCTCTGTGACATGAGCTACTCGCCGTCACGAAACCGGCCACGCCTATTCTGGCCCTATGGCGCGCACGATGGGAACTTGGCTGTCCGGACCCTCCTCCGAACCCGCCAGTGGATATCCGGGAGAGCGGCTCGGGCTGCCCGAGCAGGGGCCCGGGTCGATCGCCCGATTCGGCCGACGCGTCGGTGCCATCCTGGCCGACTGGCTGATCTCGCTGGGCCTGACGGCGGTGCTGGCGGTGTCCTTCGGGCTGATGAGTCGCGACGATCTGCTGTACTCGATGGACTTCCGGAACATCGCGCTGCTGGTGTGGTTGGTGATCGGGGTCGCCGCGGTGCGCTTGTTCGGCTTCACCCCGGGCCAGTACCTGCTGGGTCTGGCGGTGATCCCGCTCGACGGCCGCGATCACGTCGGGTTGGGCCGGGCGCTCATCCGCAACCTGTTGATCGTGCTGGTGATCCCGGCGCTGTTCACCGACGAGGACCACCGAGGTCTCCATGACCTGGCATCGAAGACCGCGGTGGTGCGACGCTGAACCTAGCGCC
The DNA here is from genome assembly GCF_002102345.1 of Mycolicibacterium peregrinum. Classification (GTDB taxonomy): domain Bacteria; phylum Actinomycetota; class Actinomycetes; order Mycobacteriales; family Mycobacteriaceae; genus Mycobacterium; species Mycobacterium peregrinum. The sequence goes on along the minus strand of NZ_LQPP01000023.1, from coordinate 10,611 downwards.
GACGCACTGTGCGCTGCACGCCACGCATCTTCGCGCCGGCGGGCATCGGACCCTTGGGCATCCCGGCCGGACCGGACTTGGTGCCCAGTGCGGCTAGCCGGGACTCGATCGAGTCCATCTGCTTGACGGTGATGTTGGCCGGCAGCTTGTTCAGGTGGCGCTCCAGCTTGGACAGCGGCACCTCGCCCTCGCCGTTGCCGACGACGATGTCGTAGATCGGGATCTCACCGACCAGGCGAGCGGTGCGCTTCTTCTCCTGCGCCAGCAGCGGCTTGACCCGGGTGGCCGAACCCTCGCCGACGAAGATCACACCGGGACGACCGATCACCCGGTGCACTGCGTCGAAATGACCCGTCGCGGCGACACCGGGGGTGACCCGCCACTTGCCGCGCAGGTTGTCCAGCGCCCAGGCCGCCGCACCCGTCTGGCCCTCGGCCTTCTTGTACACCGACTTCTGGGCCCGGCGGCCGAAGATGATGAACGCGACGAGCGCGCCGAGCACCACACCGAGCGGGACCATCGTGTACATGGTGAACCCGCCGATGAGCAGGCCGGCGACCACAGCGGCGGCCACGATCAGCACGAACGCGCCGATCATGTACGGCAGCAGGCGCTTGTCCTCTTTGCGCTGGATCTGGAATGCCTGCCACAGCTGACTGCGCCGCTGTTTCGAGGCCGCCTTACGGGCAGCCTTCGCCTCGGCCTTTGCCGCCTTGGTTTCTGCGGCAGTGCGGGTTTTCGCCATTACTTCAGGATACGGGGGGGTGATCCGCGAACCGAACCCGCGCGGCCTGGGCATAGAGCCGGCCCGCGCGGTAGGACGAACGCACCAGCGGTCCGGCCAGCACACCGGCGAATCCCAGGCCCTCGGCATAGCTCGACAGCTCGACGAACTCGTCGGGGTGGACCCAGCGTTCGACCGGGTGGTGGCGGGGTGACGGCCGCAGGTACTGGGTGATGGTGACGATGTCGCAGCCCGCGTCGTGCAGGTCGCGCAGTGCGGTGTGCACCTCGTCGATGGTCTCGCCCATCCCGAGGATCAGGTTCGATTTGGTGACCAGACCGAAGTCGCGGGCAGAGGTGATGACCGCAAGGCTGCGGTCGTAGCGGAACGCCGGACGGATGCGCTTGAAGATGCGCGGCACCGTTTCGACGTTGTGCGCGAACACTTCTGGGCGCGACTCGAAAACCTCTTCAAGCTGTGCGGGCTCACCGTTGAAGTCCGGGGCCAACAACTCCACGCCGGTGTTCGGGTTCAGCGCGTGGATCTGACGGACCGTCTCCGCGTACAGCCACGCCCCGCCGTCGGGCAGGTCATCGCGGGCCACCCCGGTCACCGTCGAGTACTTCAGCCCCATCGCCTGCACGCTCTCGGCGACCCGGCGCGGCTCGTCGCGGTCCAGCTCGGCCGGCTTGCCGGTGTCGATCTGGCAGAAGTCACAGCGGCGGGTGCACTGCTCGCCGCCGATCAGGAACGTGGCTTCCCGGTCCTCCCAGCATTCGAAGATGTTGGGGCAGCCGGCCTCCTCGCAGACCGTGTGCAGACCTTCGCGGCGAACCAGGCCCTTGAGCTCGGTGTACTCCGGACCCATCTTGGCCCTGGTCTTGATCCACGGTGGCTTGCGTTCGATTGGCGTCTGCGCGTTCCGCACTTCCAGACGCAGCAGCTTCCGACCTTCAGGCACCACAGTCACTGGTTCATCCTACGTTCAGCGCTACTTCCAGGTGTCCGTCGAGCGCGTCGGACACGGCAGCGGCGACGCGGCCGGTGACGTCCTCGACGGTGATGCGACGACCGAGTTCTGCCGTCAGCGATGTCACGCCGGCATCGGCGATCCCGCACGGGACGATCGACGAGAACGCCGACAGGTCGCAGTCACAGTTCAGCGCGAACCCGTGCAGCGTCGTCGCCCGGGACACCCGGATGCCGATCGCACCGACCTTGCGGGCCGGCCGCAACCCATCGCCCGGGACCCACACCCCGGACCGTCCCTCGACCCGGCCCGTCTGCAGACCGAGATCCGCGCAGACAGTGATGAGTGCTTCCTCAAGGCGCCGAACGAAATTCACCACGTCGAGCGGCTCGGTCAGCCCGATGATGGGGTAGCCCACCAACTGACCGGGGCCGTGCCAGGTGATCTTGCCTCCGCGGTCCGTGTCCACGACAGGAGTGCCGTCCACCGGGCGTTCGTGCGGCTCGGTGCGCTTGCCTGCGGTGTAGACCGCCGGGTGTTGCAGCAGCAGCAGAGTGTCGGGCCCACCGGCCACCCTGGCATCGGCGATCTCGCGCTGTAGTTCCCAGGCGGCTTCGTAATCGATCGTCCCCAGCTGCCGCACCGCCACCGGAGCAGTCGCCGAGCGGATGGATGCTGCCATGATCGTCCACGCTACTCGCGCGCAGAATTGCTGCCCGGCGCAGGGGTTTGCGGCCGATATCGTCAGACGGTGCCGGAATTCTCTGCCCGCTATTCGCCGTGGCGACTGTTGATGATGCTGGGGTTCGGGGTGCTGTTGTCGGCGGCGTCGCTCTGGATCGCTCAGGAGGCTGAGCTCTCGGTGCTGTCTCGGGCAATCGGTGCGATCGGGACCGTGCTCTTTGCGAGCCTGGGGGTTCTCGTGGTCATCGGGTTGTTCGACCGCGGGGAGCAACTCCGCGTGTCGTCCGACGGCATCTACTACAAGCAGTGGTCGGAGACGGTCATCCCGTGGGACCAGATCGTCGGCGTGACGGTGTGGCAGTACCGGCGTCAGCAGGCGATCATCCTGCATCTGGCCGATCCGCGCCGATTCCCGTCGACCACGGTTCTGGGCCGTCTCGCCGGGGCCAACCGGCGGCTGACCGGCGGTGATATCGCGATATCGCTCACGCCGATGGACCGTGGGTTCGACGAGACCCTGGCGGTGATCGAGGACTACCGGGCTACGTCGGCTCTCTAGTCCTCGGGTGCGGCGGTGGCGTACGCCAGCGCCTCGCCGACGGTGTTGTGGTGAAAGCCGAAGCCGGCCCGCTCGAGTGCGGCGGGGATCGCGCGCTGGCCGATGAGCAGTCCTTCGTCGGCGATCTCGCCGAGCAACGTGCGGAGCGCGAAACCCGGGACCATCACCGGGGTGGGCCGGTTGAGGGCCCGGCCCAGTGCCGCGGTGAACTCGGCGTTGGTCACCGGGGCCGGCCCGGTGAGATTGACCGGGCCGGACAGGCTTTCGTTCGCCATCGTGAACAGCACCGCGCGGACCTCGTCCTCCAGGCTGATCCACGGGATGTATTGCCTGCCGTTGCCCAGCCTGGCGCCCAAGCCAAGGGAGAACAGCGGCTTGAGCCGGTTCACCATGCCGCCCGACGGCGACATGACCAGCCCGGTACGCAGCAGCACCACCCGACAGCCGGCGGCGACGGCCGGTGCGGTCGCCGCTTCCCAGTCCGCGCACAGCCCGGCGAGGAAACCGCGTCCTTCGGGTGCGGACTCGTCGGTCACCCGGTCGCGGGTGTCGCCGTAGTAGCCGACCGCGCTGGCATTGATCAGCACCGGCACCCCGGCATCGGCGACCGCCCCGGCCAGCACCTCGGTGGGGCCGATCCGGCTGTCGCGCAGGCTCTGCTTGAAGGCGCCCGACCACCGTTTGTCGCCGACGCCGACGCCGCAGAGGTTCACCACCGCGTCCACGCCCTGGAGCGCCCCGGCGTCGAACTCGCCGGTGTCGGGGTTCCAGAACAGCTCGTCGCCGTTCGATGGTGCCCTGCGTACGATCCGGAGCACCCGGCGATCGGCAGCGCGCAGCGCTGACACCAGCGCCGAACCGATCAGACCGGATGATCCCGCTATCGCGATGACGGCGTCCGCCACAGTGGGGAGCCCCTCCTAACGGCGTTTACAGCCCGAGGTCGGCCTCGAAAGCACCTTCTTCGAGCCTGCGCTTGATGGTGGTCACGAACCGGCCGGCATCTGCGCCGTCGATCAGTCGGTGGTCGTAGGTCAGCGGCAGGTAGCACACCGAGCGCACACCGATCGACTCATTGCCGTACTCGTCGGAGATCACCCGCGGACGCTTGACGATCGCCCCGGTGCCCAGCATCGCCGCCTGCGGCGGCACCAGGATCGGGGTGTCGAACAGCGCGCCCTGGCTGCCGATGTTGGTGATGGTGAACGTGCCGCCGGACAGTTCGTCGGGCTTGAGGTTGCCCGACCGGGCCCGAGCCGCGATATCGGAGATGGCACGCGCCAACCCGCCCAGCGACAGATCACCGGCGTTGTGGATCACCGGAGAGAGCAGACCCTGGTCGGTATCGACCGCGAAGCCGAGGTGCTCGGCGTCGTAGTAGGTGATCTCCTTGGTGTCCTCGTTGTAGCTCGCGTTGATGTTCGGGTGGATCTTCAACGCATCGATGACAGCGCGGGCGATGAACGGCAGGTAGGTGAGGTTGACACCCTCGCGCTCGGCGAAATCTGCCTTCGCCCGGGCCCGTAACGCCACGATCTTGGTCATGTCGACCTCGTGGGTCTGGGTCAACTGCGCAGTCGCCTGCAACGATTCCCGCGTCTTCTTCGCGGTGATCTGGCGAATCCGGTTGGCCTTCTGCGTCGTTCCGCGCAGGTGCGCCAGCGCGGGCGACGGGGCCGCCGAGGAGGCGGCGGGTGCGGCCGCGGCAGGGGCCGCCGGTGCGGCGGGGGCAGCGGCAGGAGGAGCCTGCTGTGCCTTTGCAGCCTCGGCCGCGGCGAGCACATCCTGCTTGCGGACGCGGCCGCCGACACCGGTGCCCTTCACCGATGCCAGGTCGACACCGTTCTCCGCGGCCAACTTTCGCACCAGCGGGGTGACGTACGGCGAGCCGTCTCCGGCTGCTGCCGGGGCCGCGGGTGCCGGAGCCGAGGGAGCGGGGGTGGGAGCCTGGGCGGCAGGTGCGGGCTCGGCCTTGGGCTCTGGCTTCGGCTCTGGTTTCGGTTCGGGCTTGGGCTCCGGTTTCGGTTCAGGCTTCGCTTCGGGAGCGGGCGCCTCGGGAGCCGGGGCAGCGGCCGGCGCCGCGGAGGCATCACCGATCTTCGCCAGCTCGCCGCCGACGGCGACGGTGTCGTCCTCTTCGGCGGTGATCTCCAGCAGGGTGCCGGCCACCGGGGACGGGATCTCGGTGTCGACCTTGTCCGTGGACACCTCGACGAGCGGCTCGTCGACGCCGACCGAGTCGCCGACCTTCTTGAGCCAGCGGGTGACGGTGCCCTCGGTGACCGACTCGCCCAACTCGGGCATCACGACGGTGGTGGCCGAGCCGGAGGCGGCGGGAGCCGGGGCGGACGGAGCCGGCTGTGCCGGGGCCGCGGGCTCCGGGGCAGCGGTCTCGGCCGGCGCGGCCGACGGCTCGGTGGCCTGGGGCTGCGGCTCGGGTTCCGGCTTGGCTTCCGGCTCGGCGGCAGGTGCTGCCGAGGCTTGTTCGCCGGCCTCGCCGATGACCGCGAGCTCGCCACCGATCTCGACGGTGTCGTCCTCCTGGGCGACGATCTTCGTCAGCACACCCGCGGCGGGCGACGGGATCTCGGTGTCGACCTTGTCCGTGGACACCTCCAGCAGTGGCTCGTCGAGTTCGACGGTGTCGCCCTCTTGTTTCAGCCAGCGGGTGACGGTCCCCTCGGTGACGCTCTCACCTAGCGCGGGCATCTGGACGGAGATGGCCATGTATTGACTCCTCGGACGGTCACTTGTGACGACTCGAACTCTGGCTTACCACAGCTAGGTGCACTGGGTACGGCACCTAGGTGGATTGTCGGAACCATCCTGTCACTGCAGCAACATTCGCACTCACTCAGGGTTGCCGATCCTCTGGCACTATCGAGTGAGGGTTTGCAGGGCGGTTCGTCGAACTTCCCCAGAGCTGAGGAGATCCGTCCGTTGGGCCTGTTCGATACGTTTCGCCGAAACTGGTCGGCGCGCGGATCCGGCAGCGACCAGGCCGGGGACCTGCAGTATCTGCAGCGCTGGGTGGCCGAGCATGTCGGAGTCGAGGCATTCGTCGAACCCCGCACCACCGTCACGGAGGTGACGGTCGTGCTCGTTGCTGCGGACGGGGAATGGACGCGGCGCCGCACGGGTGGCGAGGCGGGTGCGCGGAGGCTCAGCGAGCGTTTGCAGATCCCGGTGTACGACGTGCAGAAGGTGGGATATCCGCAACGGATGCGGGACTACGACGCGCGTCGACGCATCGAACGGCAGCGCGCCGTGTACCGCGAACTCGACGACCGTTAGAGTCAAGGCAACCGGTACCTCCGGTATTGGATACTGTTCGTCACAGGTACCTCGTGGAGGGTGGACTATGCAGCGCTTCGTCGACAGCTCGGACGGAACCCGTATCGCGGTTTACGAACAAGGGGACCGGCAGCGCCCCACGCTGGTGATGGCCCATGGCTGGCCGGACTCGCACGTGCTGTGGAACGGCGTCACAGGCGAACTCGAGGACCGCTTCCACATCGTGCGGTACGACAACCGCGGCGCCGGGGCCTCGGATGTCCCCAAGGCGGTCAGGGCTTACCGCATGGACCGATTCGCCGACGACCTGTCCGCGGTGATCGACGCCGTGAGTCCAGGCCGGCCCGTGCACGTGCTGGCCCACGACTGGGGTTCGGTCGGCGTATGGGAGTACCTGAGCCGCCCCGAGGCCTCTGAGAAGGTGGCATCCTTCACGTCGGTGTCGGGTCCGAGCACCGACCACTACGGGTCGTTCGTGCGCGGCCGGCTGGCCCGCCCGTACCGGCCCATCCGCTTCGCCAAGGCGGTGAACCTGGCCTCGCGGTTCAGCTACTGGATCCCGTTCTCGGTCCCCGTCGTCGCGCCGGCCCTGATGCGGCGCGGAGCCGCTCGTCGACTGCAGGCCATCGACACCGCAGGTCCCAAGTTTCAGTCCGAGACGCTCGACACCGATGCGGCGAATGGGCTGAAGATCTACCGCGCCAATGCGATTCGCTCGTTCACGACGCTGCGGAGCGACCACTATGTGACGGTGCCCGTGCAGTTGATCTGCAACGACCACGATCCCGTGGTGCGTGGACACGGCTATGACGAGTCGTCCAAGTGGGTGCCGCTGTTGTGGCGCCGTGACCTGAAAGCCGGCCACTGGGCGCCGTTCTCACACTGGCGGGCCATCGCCAACGCGACAGCCGATCTGATCGACCACATCGAGGGTGCCCCGGCCTCCCGCGCACTGCGGCGTGCTCAGGTCGGCCGCTCGCGTGATCCCTTCAGCGACACACTGGTTTCGGTGACCGGTGCGGGCAGCGGCATCGGCCGTGCCGCCGCGCTGGCCTTCGCCGCGCAGGGCGCCGAACTGGTGGTCAGCGATATCGACGAGGCTTCGGCCAAGGCCACCGCCAATGAGATCGCGGCGCGCGGGGGCGTGGCCCATGCCTACGGGCTCGACGTGTCCGACGCCGAGGCGGTGGAGAGCTTCGTCGAGCAGGTCTGCAGCACCCACGGGGTGCCTGACGTGGTGGTCAACAACGCCGGAATCGGCCACGGCGGCAAGTTCCTCGACACCCCGGCCGAGCAGTTCGACCGTGTGCTCGACGTGAACCTCGGGGGAGTCGTCAACTGCTGCAGGTCATTCGCCCGACGCCTCGTCGACCGCGGTACCGGTGGCCACATCGTCAACGTGGCCTCGATGGCCGCTTATTCGCCGTCGGCTTCGATGAACGCGTACTCGACCAGCAAGGCCGCGGTGTTCATGTTCTCCGACTGCCTGCGCGCCGAATTGGACGCGGCGGGAGTCGGTTTGACGACGATCTGCCCGGGCATGATCGACACCAACATCATCGACACCACCCGCTTCGACGTTCCTGCCGAAAAGCAGGATCAGGTGGAGCAGTTGCGCGCGGCAACCAAGAAGGCCTTCGCCGCGCGGCGCTACGGGCCGGACAAGGTGGCCAAGGCCATCGTCGCCGCGGTCCGCAAGGACAAGGCGATCCGCCCCGTCACCCCGGAGGCCTATGCCGCCTACGGCGTGGCAAGACTGGTGCCCTCGGCGCTGCGCCGGGTGGCGCGGTCAGGCTCGCTGTAGACCGCTACTGCGGGTGGGCCGTCAGATACTCGCCGACGGGTATGCGCGACTCGGCGGCGTACCCGATGGGCAGCAGCACGTCACCTGCGGTGGACACGTAGTACACATCCCAGCGGTAGAACGCGCCGAATGCCGCCGGATCGGCAGCCATCGCAGCGGCATAGTCGGTGACCGCTCGCACGTACTCGTCGGCATTGTTGTACCGGAACAGGGCGTGGTCGGGGTCGTGGGCAAAACCGTTGGCGGCCAGGTAATTTCCGGCTGCCATGATGCTGTCCCTGGGTGAGTGGATATCGCCGTCCAGGCCGTATGCGGCGAACGTGGACGGCATGAACTGCATCGGCCCCTGCGCGCCGGCCGAGCTGTCACCGGTGACGCTGCCGAAGTGCGTCTCGATCAGGTTGATCGCCGCGAGGAAATTCCAGCCGACGCCGGAGGCCGCCTCGGCCTCGCGGTACGCGTCCAGGAGCACCTGGGGCGGAGCCGGCGGGTTGATGCGCCACGCAGGCAGGGTGTCCTTGGGTTCGGCCAGCGCGGCGAGCTGCCGCCGCGCATCGACGTTGTGGTCGTAGAACGCGACCAGTTCCGCGGGGATGCGGGCCCGGATGATCGCGTCCCATTCGGGGTGGCGGCCGATCGCGCGGTAGGCGACCTGCTGGCGCCGGGCCGCCTGCGTCAGCGTCGTCTCCGGTGTCGATGGATCCCGCAGAGCCCGCTCGTCGGCGATCAGATCCTGCGCCAGCCGACCCGGGTCGGCCGCCAGGCGAGGCTGCGCACCGGCGGGGGTGGTCTTCGTGGTGGTAGACGGCTGCGTGGTCGTGGTCTGGGTGTCCGGGCCCGAGGTTTCCGAAGTGCCGGAACAACCGGACAGCACCGCGCCCAACGCGAACAAGATGGCGAGACCGCGGGCAATTCTCGGCATCTTGTTCACGTCGGCGTCCAGGTCGATCAGCTGTTCACGGCTCCGGCTCGATCAGCCGTTCACGGCTATGTCCTCCAGGACCGCGAACATCGTCCGCGTCGGCACTCCGGTGCCGCCCTTGGGCGTGTAACCCCAAGGCCCTCCGGTGTTGTAAGCGGGGGCGGCGATGTCGATGTGCGACCACTGGACCCCATCGGCGACGAACTCGCGCAGATACGTGCCCGCCACCAGCATCCCGGCGTAGCGGGACCCGCTGACGTTGGCCAGGTCTGCCACCGTGGACTTGAGGTCGTCCTTGAGCTCCTCGGGCAACGGCATGGCCCAGCCGTTCTCGCCGACGGACTGAGACAGCGTCGCCACCCGGTCGCGGAACTCGTCGCTGCCCATCACGCCCGGCGTGCGGGAACCCAGGGCCACGGTCTGCGCGCCCGTCAGGGTGGACGTCTCGATCAGGTAATCCGGATCGTCCTCGCACGCGCGCACGATCGCGTCGGCCAGGATCAGACGACCTTCGGCGTCGGTGTTGAGCACCTCGACGGTGATCCCGCCGTACTGGGTCAGCACATCGCCCGGGCGCTGTGCGGTCGACGACGGCATGTTCTCGGCCATCGGCACGGTCGCGATCACCTCGATCGGCAGGTTCTGCCTGGCGGCCAGCACCACGGTCGCGATGACCGCGGCGGCGCCACCCATGTCCGAGGTCATGTGATGCATGTTGGCGGCCGGCTTGATCGAGATGCCGCCGGTGTCGAACGTGATGCCCTTACCGACGAGCGCGACGCGCTTTGCCTTCTTGCCCTTCGCGCCCCGGTGGATCAGCCGCACCAGGCGCGGCGGGCGCGACGATCCCTTGCCGACACCCACGATGCCGCCGTAGCCGGCCTTCGCCAGAGCCTTGTCGTCGAGCACCTCGACCTCAAGCCCGGCGTCCTCACCCAAAGCTTTCGCGCGCTTGGCGAATTCGTCCGGAAAGAGGTGGCTCGGCGGGGTGTTGACGAAATCCCGGGCCGTCGCGACTGCCGAAGCGATGTCCACCGCGCGCTGCGCTTCCGCCTTGGCGGCGGCCTTGGTGTCGGCGGCCAGCGCGGTGATCGCGGTCAACCCGGCATCGGTGGGTGCGGTCTTGGCGCTGCGGAAGTCGCTGAACCGGTAGGCGCCCAGGATCAATCCCTCGACGGCCGCCTCCAGGTCGATCGCCGACAGCGACGTCACCACCGTGGCGACCTTGTCCAACGCGCGTGCTGCGGTGCCGGCGGCCCGGCGGATCGTGTCGGCCGGCCACTCGTCGCGCGCCTTACCCAGGCCGACGGTCAGCACGCTGGCGACCGGAAGCGACGCGACCACCAGGCGGTGCGTCTGGCCCTCGCCGCCGGTGGCTCCCAGCGCCTGCAGACTGGATTCCACGGCGGCGACCGCGTCGTCATCGAGGTAAGGCCCCACGGCCAGGACCTTGGGCCCGGCATCGTCGCTGACGACGCCGATGACGAGGATGGCCTCGGCGACCCCCTTGCGGGGCAACGACGAGCTGACAGTGACGGTGGGGGCCTGGTAGCCGGGTGCGCTGCTCACCCCGTTCACCCTAATGGGAATCGATCAGCGAGCCTTCGGCCAGTAATGGTCCCGTTCGGGCGATGCTGATTTCCGAGCCGCCGGT
>NZ_LQPP01000022.1 GCF_002102345.1 Mycolicibacterium peregrinum | reverse complement strand
CGAGCGTGTCAAGTTTTCTGTGTAGGTCGGTTGTCTGAAACCTTCAGTGTTGGTGGTGCTTACAGATAGCGTTCGATGCGGTCTGGGTAGACCAGGGTGAGTTGTTCGAGTGCTTTCTTCCAGTTGGTGACCACTTGTCCTTCCACGAGGCGTCCGGGGGCGGTTCGGCAGCGTTTCTGACCGCGTTCCTTGGCGCGTTCGGCGGCGCGTTTGTCTTCGATGTTGCAGATGGCCAGCCAGAGCAGTTTGACCACCGCAGCGTCGGTGGGGAACTGGCCGCGGTTCTTGGTGACTTTGCGCAGTTGGTAGTTCAGCGATTCGATCGAGTTGGTTGTGTAGATCACCCGACGCAGCTCGGGAGGGAACGCCAGAAACGGGATGAACTGCTCCCAGGACCGTTCGAAAACCTTGGTCACAGTGGGGTTTTTCTTCCCCAGCTCCGAGGCGGCGAACGCATCCAATTCCGCCCGAGCGGCATCAGCGTCGGGTGCGGTGTAAACCGGTTTGAGCGCGGCGGCCACAGCTTTGCGATCGCTGTAGGACACGAACCGCAACGCGTTGCGGATCAGATGCACCACACACGTTTGCACCGCGGCTTGTGACCAGGTCGCCGCGATCGCCTCGGGGAACCCGGTCAGCCCGTCGCAGCACACGATCAGCACGTCTTTGATGCCGCGATTGGCCAGATCAGCGCACACCGACGCCCAAAACGCCGCCCCTTCGTTCTGCTGGACCCAGATCCCCAGGACATGCTTGATCCCGGCCATATCGACGCCCACGGCGATGTGAGCGGCCTTGTTGCGGGTGTGACCGCCGTCTTTGACCTTGACGATGATCGCGTCGAGGAAAATCACCGGGTAGATCGGATCGAGCGGGCGGCGCTGCCACGCCAGGACCTCATCGGAGATCTCATCGACGATCTTGGAGATCGTCTCATGCGAAACCTGGGTGCCGATCGTGGATTCCAGGTGAAATTGGATGTCGCGCAACGTCATTCCACCGGCATACAGCGAAATGATCATGTCATCGAGCCCGCCGGTACGACGCTGGCCCTTGGGCACCAGCGTCGGGGTGAATGAGCCATCCCGATCGCGCGGGACGTCCAGGGGCACCGGGCCGGCCTCGGTGGCCACCGTCTTGGGTGAGCTGCCGTTGCGTGCGTTGGGTAGCGACCGGCCGGCCGGGTCCCCCTTCTCATAGCCCAGATGATCGGTCAGCTCGGCAGCCAGGCCGCGTTCCAGGGCCAGTTTGATCAACCCAGGCAGCAAGCCACCCTCACCGGTCAACGCGACCTCGCCGGTATCGATCTGAGCCAGCAGCCCATCGACTGCCCCCGAGGCCCGAAGCGCCTCGGCCATCTCCACGGTAGAGCCGGCCTCAGCCAGCGTCCCGTCCACGTCCTTGCCATCCGTCACGTCCTGCGATCCTTCCGTTAGGACCTACACAGAACATCTGACACCCCCG
>NZ_LQPP01000021.1 GCF_002102345.1 Mycolicibacterium peregrinum | reverse complement strand
CCGATCGAATTCGAAGCCATCATGACCACACCGGCCAGTCAGGCCGCGTGACCGTAACTGTCACCTGATCGTGCAGCAGACCCGATGTCCGACGGCGACATGGTCAGGACCGCGTACGCGCTGCGGGCCGAGGACGACGACTGGAGCCAGGCCGGTGCGTTGGTGCGCGACGTGTTCGACGACGCTGAGCGCGAACGTCTGGTCGGCAACATCGTCGGGCACGTCCTCGACGGCGTGAAGGAACCCGTGCTGTCTCGGGTCTTCGAGTACTGGCGCAACGTGGACCCCGAACTGGGAAAAAAGGTCGAGCAGCGTGTGCAGGCCAGCCTCGGGCGAAGGTAGAAGGCCGGTATCGACGTCCCCGCCGCGTTGGGCGGCCAACTCGTGAGCTTCGTACGTGTTTCAGATCTCGCGCTAGCGATCACCCCGGTGCGGCAGCATCGGCGTCATTGCGTGGTTGCTGGAAGGCGAGATCAACTATCCCCAGAAGGAATTGGACATGGCTAGTACAAGCTCCCTAGCGGGGCAGACGGTTTTGGTCATCGGCGGCACTAAGAACATTGGGCTAGCCATCTGCCGCCGCGCAGCGCAGGCTGGCGCATCGGTCGTGATAGCCGGACGCAACGCTGCGTCCGCGGCCGCGGCGGCCGCCGATCTGCCCGGCGCCACCGGCATCAGGTTGGACCTCGATGACGAGTCGACCATCGTCGCAGCCGCCGAATCGATGTCGGTCATCGATCATGTCGTTATCACCTCGGCGGCTCATCACAACGTTGCGGTCGCAGACGTGCAGAAAGACGGAATCCTCGGAGCGTTTCAGGCGAAGGTCGTCGGCCCCTTGTTGGTTGCCAAGCATTTCGCACCGAGGATGCCTGCCGGTGGTTCGTTCCTGCTGTTCTCTGGCATCGCCGCGTGGAAGCCGGCCGCGCCCTACAGCGTCATGGCGATCGCCAACGGAGCCGTGCAGTTCACCGCCAGCTCCCTTGCCAAGGAATTGGCACCTATTCGGGTGAACGCGATTTCGCCGGGAATCATCGACTCGGGAGCCTGGGATGCGATGCCGACCAAGCAACGGCAGTCATTCTTCGCCCAGTCGTCCGACGGCGCCTTGGCGGGCCGGGTCGGCACCCTTACCGATATCGTCGATGCTGCGATGTGGCTATTCACCGCGGGTTTCGTCAGTGGAGAGACCGTGCACGTCGAAGGTGGAGCACGCTACGTGTGACATACGTTACGGCGACGCGGAGAACCTGATCTAGTCTCGCGTGCCGCTAGCCGATGGTTGATTGCGGTGGAGTGTCCGCGGCGGCGCTCCAACCCGAGGGTCGGTGACAGCCGCAGGCGTCGAGGCGCGACGAGCAGGACGTTGGCAACTGCGCGGCTGGGTCCAACCAACTCAGGCGGCGGCAGCAGTTTCGGGACATCCGTGGGCACCCCCGTTGAACTGTCCGACCGCAGCCTCGATAGCAACGACGGGTCTACATGCCGGGCACGCCTGAGTCCTTGATGAAGTTGAGCAGGTCGGCGTTGATCACGTCGGCGTGGGTGGTGGGCATACCGTGGGGGAAGCCGTCGGCGTAGGTCTTCAACGTCCCGTTCACCAGCAACTGTGCCGACTTCGGGCCCGACGCTACAAACGGAACGATCTGGTCATTGACGCTGTGCATCACCAGGGTAGGAATGGTGATGGTCCTGAGGTCGTCGGTGAAGTCGGTTTGCGAGAACGCGACAATGCCGTCGTATTGTGACAGCGCGTCACCCATCATGCCCTGCCGCCACCAATTCGCGATGATGGCCTCCGACGGCTCCGCGCCGGGCCTGTCGAAGTTATAGAAGGGCCCAGCGGCTAGATTGCGGTAGAACACCGAGCGGTTTGCGGCCAGTTGGGCCTGCAAGTCGTCGAACACGCTCTTGGGCAACCCTTCTGGGTTTTCCGCGGTCTGCACCATCAACGGCGGGATCGCACTGATCAGGACCGCCTTCGCTGCGCGACCCTCGCCGTGGCGGGCCAGGTAGCGGACCACCTCACCGCCGCCAGTGGAATGCCCTACGTGGACCGCGTCGCGCAGATCGAGGTGTTCTGTCAGGGCTGCCAGGTCATCGGCGTAGTGGTCGATGTCGTGGCCGCCGGAGGTTTGGGTGGAGCGGCCGTGGCCTCGCCGATCGTGGGCGATCACCCGGAAGCCCTCGGACAGGAAGTACAGCATCTGGTTGTCCCAGTCGTCCGAGGACAGTGGCCAGCCGTGGCTGAACACGATGGGTTGGCCGGTGCCCCAGTCCTTGTAGAAGATGTCGCTGCCGTCAGGGGTGGTGATGAAAGCCATTGTCCTACTCCGTTATGGTCGTGGCGGGATGATCAAGAATGGTCGACGCACGGCGTCTAAATTCTCTGGTGCGGCAACGCGATTAGCGGCGCGGCCTGGTTTAGTAAGACTGTCCGATGTTCGTGTCACGCGACCACGACGACTTTGCCGATCATCTCGCCGGACTCGACGGCTCGGTGGGCCTCCCGTATACCGGAGGCATTCAGGCCGTGGATCGTCTTGGTGACTGTGGTCTTGATGGTTCCGGCGTCGACGAGCGCTGCAGCCTCGCTCAGGAGGCGCTGCTGCGCGAGCATGTCGTAACCGAAGAGGGGCCGCGTGAACATCAACTCCCAATGCCATGCGATGCTCTTGGGCTTCAGCGGGGCGAGATCCAGACCTTCAGGATCGTCGATGGCGGTGATGTGTCCGAATGGGCGCATCACGGAGGAGAAGGGCTCGACGTTTCCGTGGGAGAAGGGCGTGAAGAGGTAATCCACGCCACCGGGAGCCGCCTGGAGCGCTTCCTCTTCTAGATGGTGATGATCGACGACGTCGTCGGCCCCCATCCGCAAAGCCCATTCTCGCGATTCAGGTCTGCTCGCGGTGGCGATGACCCGGACCCCGGTCAGCTTCTTGGCCAGTTGCGTCATGATCGAACCGACGCCGCCGGCACCCCCGATGATGACGAGATCCCCGGTTGTGTCCTTGGTCAGGGCGAAGCGCTCGAACAGCGACTCCCAGGCGGTGATCGTGGTCAACGGCAAGGCGGCGGCTTCGGCGAACGTGAGCGTTGTCGGTTTGCGAGACACGATGCGCTCGTCGACCGCGTGCAGTTCGGCGTTGGTACCGGGGCGGCTGACGTCCCCGGCGTACCACACCTCATCCCCGATCGACAAGGTCGTCACTTCCGGGCCTACGGCTTCGATGGTTCCCGCTGCATCGAAGCCCAGTACCACCGGGCCGTCGGCGGCGGTGAGACCGCGGTGCCGTTTTCGGTCGACGGGATTCACCGACACGGCGGCTACGCGCACCACCACGTCGTGCGGCCGTAACACGGGCTGTTCAACCGCGATGTCCTGGATGGACGTCGGGTCGTCCAGCGACAGCCCCGCATACGACGCCACGGCCTTCATCGTGCTCATTTCGCGTTATTCCCTTCGCTCGGAAAGTTTCATGACGACCAACAGTGTTGTGGCAGATAATCTTCCGTGCTCACGCCGTGACGTCCAGGGCGGCGCGCACGATACTGTCAGCGTCGATCCCGTGGTATCGGTAGACGGCGTCGAGATCGCCGACTTGTCCGAAGCGACTGACACCCAGGGACGTCAGCATGACGTTGTTGATCGTGCTCAGGAACGCCAACGTGTGAGGGTGACCGTCGAGGACCGTCACCATCGGGGCGGAACGGCCAGTTGGGAAGACCTGGTCGAGTATCCAGGTAGGAGCATCGCCGAGCCCGCGGCGCGCCTGCACGGCCTCGAACAGAAGTCCCGGACTCGTTACGCACACGACGTCGACGCCGATACCTATGTCCGCCAAACGATCTGCCGCATGAAGTGTTTCGGTCACCATTGCCCCCATCGTGACGAGGGTGACGTCGACGACCGCGGCGCGCCGCAACATGTAGGCGCCGGTTACCACATGCTGACGCCGTCGCTCGCGAGCGGCGGCGTCGGCGGGCACCGCGGCCAGGGTCTGGTCGACAGGTCGGGTCGACAACCGAAGATAGGACGACGATCCGCCGGGGCGACCCAGCCTCCCGATGCACGACAGCAGAATCCATTCGACGTCGAGGGCGAACGCGGGTTCGTAACTCGTGCAGTCCGGTTGCTCGAGGCCGATCGACGGGGTCTTGATCGACTGATGTGCCCCGCCTTCGGCGGCCAGGGTCACGCCGGACGGCGTCCCCACCAGGATCGATTGTCCGCCAGCGTAAATGCCGTAGGACCACGGTTCCAACGCGCGTTCGACGAACGGGTCGTACAGGACACCGATCGGGAACAGCGGCTGACCCCAGCGGCTCCATGTCGCCCCCAGTTCGCCGATCAACCCCACCAGGTTGGTCTCGGCGATTCCGAGTTCCATGTGTTGGCCGCTCGGACCCTGTCGCCAGTGCATGAGGGTCTCGGCGTCGTCGTCGAACCAGTCTCGTTGCTCCTGGGGCGACCACACACCCACCTTGTTCAGCCAGCCCGCGAGGTTCGTCGTCGAACTGACGTCCGGGCTCACCGTCACCACTCGGCAGGCTACGGACGGCGCCCCGCGAGTCAGATCGAGCAGCGCCCTTCCGAGAGCGGCCTGCGTGCTCGAGGTTCCGCCGGGTGTACGCCCGAAGTCGCTCGGGACACCGTCGATGACCGCACTTGCGTCGGGAACGGCATGTCGCGTGAGGCGGCTAGCGGTTTCCACACAGAGCCGCGCCTCGGCGCTCTGTACGTCGAACCCCTTCCAGGGGAGATCGACATCGGTAGCCAAATCGGCAGCCAGTTCTTGGTATTGGGCTTCGGTGAGCAGTGAGGAGTGGTTCTGCGGATGTCCTTCGGTCGGTAATCCACGTCCTTTGATCGTGTAGGCGACGATCACTGTCGGCCGGGAGTCGTCGATCTGCGAGAACGCATCCCGCAGCGCGGCGAAGTCGTGCCCGCCGAGGTTACGGATCGCCGCGGCGAGGGTCTGGTCGTCGAGACCCGCAATCAGCTGCGCGACCGAATCGGCGTGGGCGCCGCCGCCCGGTAGTCGGCGGCGCAGCTCGACGATGTCGCATCGCAGCAGACGCTGATACTCCGGGTTCGGCATTTCGACGATGCGGGCCCGCAGTGAGGCTCCGTGCTGCGGGTCGGCGAACAGGGATTCCAACAGGCCCCCGAAACGGACGTTGATGACCTGCCAGCCAGCGGCATCGAACATCTGTGACAACCGGTCTGCGGCGATGTGGGGTACCACGCGATCCAGCGACTGACGGTTCATGTCGACGATCCAGACGATCTCACCGAAGTCGGCCACGGCGGGATCCAGAACTGCTTCCCATACCGCGCCTTCGTCGAGTTCGGCATCGCCGACCAGTGAGTACTGGCGGCCCAAGGACGCGCCGCTCGAACGATCAGCTCCGACAAGGTCATCCGGGTGCCCGTACCTGCTGTCGACGTAACGCCGCGCCATGGCCGCCCAGATGGGCGCCGTCGCTCCGATGCCGACCGACCCGGTCGAGTAGTCGACCGGATCGGGATCCTTGGCACGGCTGGGGTAGCTCTGCAGTCCGCCGAACTCCCGGAGCCGAGTCAAATACGACTCGTCGAGCTCGCCCAGAAGGTAGTTGATGGCATGGAGAACCGGCGATGCGTGGGGTTTGACTGACACCCGATCACCCGATCGCAGGTGCTCGAACCACAGCGACGTCATGATCGTGACCATGGATGCCGACGATGCCTGGTGGCCGCCGATTTTCATGCCGGAGTTGTTGGCGCGACGGCGATTCGCATGATGGATCATTGCCGTGGACAGCCACAGAACACGACGCGCGACGTTGTCCAGGACGCCGTCAGTCGAATCGGCGTCGGTGATCTGAACGGACCGGTCCTGCGTCACAGCATCCCCAGGAGTTGGTTGAACGCTTCGGTCATCGACGGATGGGTGTAGATGGAGTCCCGCAGTGTCGTCGCGGTGATGCCGTGGCGCATCGCCAGTGCCACGGTGTTGATCACCTCGTGGGAGTCATAGGACAGGAGCGCCGCGCCGAGGATCTCGTCGGTGTCGGCGTCGACGACCACCTTCATCAGGCCGGCAGGCCGGTGCACGATGCGCGCCCGCGGGACGGTCGCCATCTTGGCCACCGGCAGCGCCGCGACCTTGATGGCGCCGCCCGCTTCGCGGGCTTGCCGTTCGGTAAGTCCCACTCGCGCCAACGGGGGTGTCATGAAGAGCGTGTAGGGCACAGCGACACGATCGGAGGTGGTGCGGGATCCGTTGCCGTTGAGTTGATCCAGTACAACTCGGTAATCGTCGAGCGATACGTAGGTGAATTGAGGGCCGCCGTTGACGTCACCGACGGCGAATATGTGGGGTTGACTGGTGCGGAGGTGCTCGTCGACCGCAATGGTGCCGTCGTCGCGGATGGCGATGCTCGCGGCCTCCAGGTTGAGGCCGGATGTCACAGGACGACGGCCCAGCGCCACCAGGATGCCGTCGGCTTCCACCGATGTTTCGCGGGCCCCGACGCGGTAGTGCACTGTCGACTCGTCGATCGAGGTGACGTCGGCCGCGCACACGATGTGCACTCCGGCCTCTTCCAACAGTTTCGCGGCGACCGCTGCGACGTCGTCGTCTTCGCGGCTCAGAACCGCCGGCTGCCGTTCCAGCAGGGTGACGTGGGCGCCGTACGCGGCGCACATCGCGGCGAACTCGAGGCCCACGTAGCCGCCGCCGAGAACGACCAGCCTGCTGGGCAGTTGATCCGTGGCCAGTAGCTCGGTGCTGGTCATGGCCCGCGGATTACCCTGTAAGCCAGGAATACTGGGCCATACGGGTTCCGATCCGGTGCCGACTACGATGTGGTGGCCCTCGACCGTCACCACGCCGTCGTCAGTCTGGACCGACACGGTGTGGGCGTCCAGAAACGTCGCCGTTCCCGTCAGGACGTCGACACCGGGGATGCTGTCGAGCATGGCGTAGTTCTGTTCGCGAAGGCTGGCTGTCAGCTCCGCCGTCCGGTGCACCGCGGCGGTGTACATCGCCGGGTCACGGGGATGGCCGAGTGCTTCCTCGGCTGCGAACACCATCGATTTCGTGGGCACACAGCCGATGTTGATGCACGTGCCGCCGTACATCCGGTTCGAGCGTTCGATCATGACGACACGTTTGCCTTGGCGACCCAGCGTCGCAGCGAGTGTCTTGCCGCCCTTGCCGAAGCCGATGACTACCAGATCCGCATCAATGTCACTCACATCGGTCTCGCTTCCGTCACAAAGCACGTCGATTCTTCGGCTGGACCCACCAACTCGGTCAGGGAACGCCGTTGATCCCGGGATGCTGGCCCCCCGGAACATTCGGTGCGGGCGGGGCCTGAACCGACGGCGTGAACTTATTCGCGCCGGTCGGATCGATGGCCTTCTCGGTTGGCGTTACGGTCGCACTCGACGTGGTGCTCTCCGACGTGGTGGGACTGGGCTCGTCGGCGTGCCCACATCCCATGACCGACACGGCAACCACAGCCGTCGTCATCGACCAGGCCGCAACCCGGCGTAATGCCTGTGCTCGAACGTCATTCATGCGGGAAGTCCTATCCTTCGATGTGCGGTGCGCATCGACTGTCGGTTCTCACTCAGTTGTTGCGGTGAACGCCGGGCGGCTCGGTCGGTGCCGGCGGGGCCTTGATCTCGGGGGTGAACAGGTTCCCCCCGTTGGGATCGATGCTCTTCGTCGTGGGCTCGACATTGGGCTGCGGGCCGGCCGGCGATGTGGAAGTGGACGTCGAGGTCGGCGCTTCGGGCTTGTCGTTCGAGCCGCAGGCCGAGACGAATGCAACCACCGTCAGTAGCACCGCGGTGCAACCCGCGACGACTCGCGACCGTCGTGTTCGTTTCGTTTGCTCCCACTTTCGTCTCCTTTGATCCGCGCCGCTTGCTTCGAGTTCTGCGGCGACCACCTCTCGCGCGTCACCTGGCTTTCCGGAGTATCGGTTGCCGCGCACGCACCGTCCGGAACCACGTTGTGCCGGCGGACTATCCAGCGGATCGTCGGCCGAGCCGGCGCGACGTGCTGGATTACGTCGCCGCGATGGTAGGCCCTGTACCTCGCTGTCCTGCAAGGACCGTTAGTTTCCTAGGCGATACCAAAGCTGGTAAAGCGACCACTGGGTCGCACCTGTTCCGAGGTCCTGCGCGTGCGCGTGAACCGCCAACGACCTGCGATCCTTCGGTACCGCTCCTGCATGAACACGCTGCGCGGTCAGCACCGCGGTCACGAACGAGTGTCGAGGCGAATTCTGTCGGTCTCGTGCAGCAAGGAGTCGAGCCCTCGCAGCAGGAGATCGCGACTGAAGTCGAACCGGGCATCGTGGTCGCCAGACACATGATGCTCATGGGCGACCTTCACGGACGGGTACTGCGCCACGTCGACACCGCGGTCGAGTCGCTGTGGCCAGTCCTCTGGTTCGCCTTGCTGCTCGAGAACCAGGCCCAGCACGAGTGCCGATGAGTGCCAGGTCGCCCAGGTTGCGACCTCTTCGGAGAACCCGGCGGCGAGGAACGTGCTCGTGAGCTGCTCAGACAGCGCGAGGGTGTTGGGCATCACCGAATAGGTTCCCGCGACCAGACGCGCACCGTCGCGGTGACGCAGCAGGGCGTGCCGATAACCGTTCAGCAAGGCTGCGAGCCGCTCTTGCCAGTCCCCCGACAGCGCGACGCTGCCACAATCGTCCAACACGGCGTCGGCGATCATCTCCAGCAGTTCCGGCTTGTTCTTCGCATGCCAATACACCGTGTTCAACTGCACGCCAAGCTGTTTGGCCACCAAACGCATCGTCAACCCGTCAAGGCCGACGTCATTCAAGACCACCAGGGCGGCACGCACCACATCTGCCCCCGTCAAATTCTTTGGTGCCCTCGTCGACATGTGGTCTCTCCCGCCTAGTCGCACGCGCAAGCGGTGTGACGTACCGCGGTGCCGTTGATCAATGATCAACGTTAGAGCATACTGGTCTTGATCAAAGATCAAGGAGGCTGCCTTGTCGGATTCGTCGCTATCGCTTCATCCGGATCTGCGGACAGGCACCGCGGACCTGCCTGAACTGCATCCCTTCGCCGACATAGCGGCAACGCGCGCGTCGATGGCGGAAAACCCACCCCGATGTCCGGGTGGCGGTCTACTCGTTGAGGACCGGGTCATCACCGGACCCACCGGCGGACCGCTCACTGTGCGTATCTATCGCGCTCGCCAGGGCCCCGGGGACCAGCTGCGGCCGGCAATCGTGTGGTGTCACGGCGGCGGGTTCGTTCTCGGCGACCTGGGAACCGAGGACGCCCATTGCCGGCGTACGGCACGTGAGCTCGATGCCGTGGTCGTTTCCGTCGACTACCGACTCGCACCGGAGCACCCCTATCCGGCGGGATTCGACGACTGCTGGTGGGCAACGGAATGGGCCATCGCTCATGCTGCGGAACTGTCGATCGATCGGACTCGGGTCGCCGTAGCCGGCCACTCGTCAGGGGCCGCAATGGCTTTCGGGTTGGCCGTGAAGTCCAGGGATCTGAGCTCGCCGGAAATCTGTTACGTCTTCATGGGCTACCCCGTTGTAGATGATCGCCTCGACACAGGATGTCGGAGTTGCCCCGAGGACGCGCGGTTCTTCGGTCGAGACGACTGTGTGGACATGTGGTCGCTCTACCTAGGCGGCGAGGATCCTGCCGAGGCGTTGTACGCAGTCCCTGCGCGTGTCGCCGATCTTGCTGGCCTGCCGCCGATCTACGTGATGATCGGTGCACTGGACCCGAGCCGAGATGCCGTCCTGGGATGGGTGCAGCGACTCACCTCGGCGGGGGTCTCGGTCGAGTTGCATCTCGTGCCGGGAGCACCGCACATGTTCGATCTCTATGGTTCGGGGACTCCGCTGGTCGACAGGGCGGTAACGAACTGGTCGAGCGCTCTCAGTGCTGCGCTGCATCCGGAGGACGCGGCTTCCGTTCATACGCTCGGCGGCTCATCCGCGGGACGCGGCCGATCATGACCGCGGCCTTCGAGGAGCATCTGACTCCGTGCGCACCACCGGCTCAGTCGATCGCTCGGTGCACGTTGTTCGAACTGCTGGGTTCCAAGTGGTCGGCGCTGACGTTGGACCTGCTCTATGCCCGTGGGGTAGCCCGCTTTGGTGAACTGCAGCAGTCATTGCCGGGAGTCGGGGCCAAGATGCTCACGCGCACACTGCGACGTTTGGAGGCGGTCTCGCTGGTTCACCGGACGGTGTATGCGGAGGTCCCTCCGCGCGTGGAGTACGAACTCACCGAACTCGGTGTCAGTCTCGCTGAACGATTGGCCAGCATTCAGCGCTGGTTCGTCCTCAACGTCGATACCCCCGAGCTCCGCCTGGCACCGGTTCCCTCGCCCAGTACGTCCACGGAGTCGCCTTCTGCGATGTTGCAGCCGCATCCCACAGCGCACCGTCGCGTGCTGCCGACGACATCGCCTGTGCGCGCCGCTAGTCGAGGATTCGCCTGGCCACGTTCGCGGTGAACAAGTCGAGAAGCTCTTCGCCCCGGCCAGCCAGCACGGTACGGATCGCGTACAACGAGAAGCCTTTTGCCTGCTCTAGCGTGATCGACGGCGGAACGGACAACTCCTGGCGCTCGGTCACCACGTCAATGACGGCTGGGCCCTCGTGGGCGAATGCCTCGGCCAGTGCGGCGTCCAGGTCACCGGGGCGCTCGACGCGGCGGCCGAACATACCCAGGGCCTCCGCGACGTCGGCGAAGTTCGGTGTGTTGTCCGTTGCAATTCTCCGTGTCGAATTGCACTACGAAATGTCGAATGATGTCGAATTCGACATTTCGTAATGCAACAGTAAAACAGAAAAGCCGCGAGAATGCCTAGCCTTGCTAAAGGTTATGGTCGGCCGACCATCATCACCGAAAGTCGAGTCCAGTAAGAGCCGACAGAGTCGCCACCGTGTTGTCGCCGAAAGTCTCGCGCACCGCAAAACCGGTGCGTGTGACGTCGAAGATCGCGTGGTCGGTGTAGACGCGGTCGACACACCTGACACCCGTGAGCGGATATGTGCACTCTGCGACGAGCTTGGACTTCCCGTTCTTGGTCAGCAGGTCGGTCATGACGTAGACGGACTTTGCGCCGATCGCGAGGTCCATCGCACCGCCGACCGCCGGGATGGCTCCGGGCTCCCCGGTGGACCAGTTCGCGAGGTCGCCAAATTGCGACACTTGGAATGCTCCGAGCACGCACACGTCGAGGTGTCCGCCACGCATCATCGCAAACGAGTCTCCGTGGTGGAAGTAGGCGGCACCGGCGACGGCGGTGACTGGCTGCTTGCCTGCGTTGATCAGGTCGGGGTCGACCTGCGCTCGATCAGGTGCTGCACCCATACCCAGCATTCCGTTCTCCGTATGCAGGATGATTTCCAGGTCCTCCGGCAGATAGTTCGCCACCGCAGTCGGCGCGCCGATCCCGAGATTGACGACCGCCCCCTCCGGTATGTCGGCTGCGATTCGCTGGGCGAGGTCATGGCGGGATATGCGGGTGCTCATGTGTAGGCCCCGCCCTCCGCGCGGTCTGCGAGCGGTCGCCCGTCGACATCCACGCCGCCAACGAACATTCCGTCGACGAGCCATGGACGTTCGCCGATCGCGACGACCCTATCTACGAAAACTCCTGGTGTGACAACGACTTCGGGATCGATCGCTCCGAGTGGCACGATCTGGTCAACCTGCGCGACTGTCGTTGTCGCGGCGGTCGCCATGATCGGTCCGAAGTTGCGTGCGGTCGCGCGGAAGACGAGATTGCCCCACCGGTCTGCCAGGCGAGCGGAGATCAGGGCGACATCCGCGGTTATCGGGTACTCGAGCACATAGTCACGGCCGGCGATCGTACGCGTTTCGCGGCCCTCGGCCAGTTGCGTGCCCACACCTGTTGGAGAGAAGAACGCGCCGATTCCTGCCCCGGCGGCACGAATCCGTTCGGCGAGGTTTCCCTGTGGGACGAGTTCCAGTTGTATCCGACCCGCACGGTAGAGTCCGTCGAACACCCACGAGTCGTGCTGACGTGGGAATGAGCAGATCATTTTGCGCACTCGGCCTTCGGCGAGTAGCGCCGCGAGCCCGGTATTGCCGTTGCCCGCGTTGTTCGACACGACGGTCAGGTCCCGGGCGCCGTGCGCGATGAGTGCGTCGATCAATTCGATGGGCTGTCCGGCGCGACCGAATCCGCCGATCATTACCGTCGCACCGTCGGCGACGTCGGCGACCGCATCGTGGGCGGTCGGAACTGTCTTGTTGATCACGCGTCACCCCGTGTGACCGACTGTTCTGCCAACGTCACGATGTTGGACAGGAGCATGGCCCGTGTCATCGGACCCACACCGCCGGGGTTCGGCGACAGCCAGCCGGCGACGCTTTCGACGTCCGGATGGACGTCGCCAGCGAGCTTGGCCTTTCCTGAGGTAGTGGTGCCTACGCGTGTGACACCGACATCGAGTACTGCTGCTCCCGGCTTCACCCATTCCGGTTTGACGAAGTGAGGCGCACCGAGCGCGGCGACCACGATGTCCGCGCGCCGAATCTCGCCCGGCAGATCGACGGTGCGCGAGTGGGTGAGCGTCACCGTGGCATCGAGGCCTCTGCGCGTGAGCAACAGTCCGAGCGGCCGCCCGACGGTGACACCGCGTCCGATCACGGTGACCCGTCGTCCGCTGATCGGCACGTTGTGGCGCAGCAGCAGTTCAACGATTCCGGCCGGTGTGCACGGCAGCGGGGACAACAGGCGTCCCCCTGTCGTGAGCACCAACCGGCCGAGATTGGCGGGGTGTAGACCGTCGGCATCTTTGCCGGGGTCGATCGACTCCAGCACTGCGTTCTCGTCGATACCGGCGGGGAGCGGAAGCTGCGTGATGTATCCAGTCACGTCGTCATCGGAGTTCAACTCTGCGACCGCCCGTGCTATATCGGCGCCTGACGCCTCAGCCGGCAATTCCTTGCGGATGGAGGCGATGCCGACCTCCGCACAGTCTCGGTGTTTACCGGTCACGTAGGAGACAGACCCCGGGTCCTGTCCGACTAGCAGGGTGCCGAGCCCGGGGGCGCGACCGTCTGCCTGCAATCGTTCGACGCGTTGCCGCAACTCGCACTTGATGGTCGCGGCTGTCGCGATGCCGTCCAAATGTTCCGCCACGATGCGGTATACATCCCTTCGAATAGTTCCTGTTGGACTCGGTCCGCGATACGAAGCCGTCGCAGGCCGGCGATGTCACCCGCCAATGGCCGCGCCTAGGGCAGGACGTGGGATCTGCTCGACGTCGACGGCGCGGTTGTTGACGAGATCGAAGTAGGGGTAACGGCCCACCGTTACCCGGATCCGCTTCTGCGGCGTGCCGGGACGACCCCACAACACAGTCAGCTCGGAGCCCTCGGCTGCGTGCCGCTTGTCGATGAACCCAAGCGAGATCATGCGCCGGTAATAGACGCTGTTGATGCGCCCCGTTGACGTCCCGATCTGTTCGCCGTCCGCGAGCACCCAATCGGCGTGGTATCCAAAGCCCGGGCCGCCCAGATTGAAGTAGATGTCGTAGGGCCGGTCGTCGATCCGGTCGTAGGGTTCGACGCCACGGCCGCGGAATTTCGAGGCCACGACATCGGCGATGTCCTGCTCGTTCCATACCAATGTGACCGTCGCCCAGCGATCTTCTTCGGCTTCGCGCTGCAGCGCCTCTTTGCCGATGAAGTCGTGGCCGAAGTCGACCATCTTGCCGAGCCCAATCTGGTACGGAGTCACGAACCGTGCCTCGATATCGGGACCGACGCTGCCGAACAGGTGGCGAAACTTGTTGTAGAAGTTCTGCGTCGGTTGGGTGTCGAAGTACGCGGCCATATCGGGCTCCTCGTACCAGGGCAGCGGGTAGTGCAAGTTGATATTCGGAAAGCCAGCTTCGGTGTGCTGCATGAGATACGCGGTCTGTCCCTGCTTGACAAGACCGAACCGCTGCCCTGCGTCCCAAATTGCCCGGTAAACCGTCTCGGTATCGGCAGTCGCGCCGTGCACCTCGTATCCCAGACCTCCTGCCATGCCAAGGCGCAGGATGCGCACGGGGACATCGGCGATGCGGGACATGCGGTGCCTGCCGAAGCCGATGTCGTGTAGATCCTCTCCGGCCGCCGCCTCGAGCACTTCAAGCGATCGCGGACCCGCCAGCTGGAGGAAGAATTCGTTGAAGGATTGGTCGACGCCGGTCACGTCCATCCCCGAGTTGATCAGTCGGTATGCCAGAACAGGGGCGAGCCAGTACGTGCGATACACGTCGTCGTCGATCCGCGCGGCGACGCCTTCGGTCAGGACCTGACCCTTGTGATTACAGAGCACGGCGTGGCGGATCTGGCCGACGTGGAAGTTCTTGAAGGAGTTGATGCATACCGATCGCAGGAATTCCAGCGCATCAGGCCCGGCTATGTCGTATACCGGCGACATTCCGTTGAGTCCGGTGCCTAGGCATGCGGTCTGCTTGGAGGCTAGGGCCTCCTGCTCGTAGCCGAGGAACTCGAGCGGGATTCCGCCTAGCCCTGGAGCCAGAGTGAATGCACCCTCAGCGATAGTTTCTTGAGCGGTCACGTCATTGTCCGTTTCTGGTCGTGCGCAGGCCCACAAGCCTGTGCGGGTATTGGTGTGGTTCAGTCGGCCGCGTCGGCGACCGCGTAGCCGACGCCGGCGACCGCGCCGCCGTCGACGGGCAGGACGCTGCCGGTGGTGTAGGTAGCACGCGAGACGAGGTAGATCATCATGTCTGCAACCTCTTCGGGGCGCCCGTAACGACGTATCGGCATGGATGCCGTAATGCCAGCCTCATCACCGCCGGTCATCATGGCTGTGTCGGTGTAACCCGGCTGCAACGCGTTCACCCGGATGCCGTGCCGCCCAAGTTCGAGAGCGGCGACTCGGGTCAGACCGAGGATCGCCATCTTCGACGCGACATAGGGGGCGAGAAGGCTGGGTGGGACCACAGCGGTGATTGACGCCGTATTCACGATCGATCCGCCACCTGCGTGCCGCATTGCGGGCACCACAGCCTGGATTCCGTTGAAGTGACCGGTCAGATTCACACTGAGGACGCGGTCCCAGGTCGCCGGCGCCATCTCCTCGATCGCAACCGGCAGGTTGATACCCGCGTTGTTGACCAGGATGTCGAGGGTGCCGCCGAATGCGACCGCGCCCTCAACGCACTCTGACCACTGCGACCGGTCAGTCACGTCCAACCAGGCGAACCGCGCTTGCTCACCGATGGCGGCCGCCAGGGCCTCACCTTCATCTTCGAGTATGTCTGCGATCACGACGTTAGCGCCGCACCGCGCAAGCGCACGGCAATGTGCTGCGCCGATACCGCGGGCACCTCCCGTGACGATCGCGGTGCGCCCTTCGAGGCTGTCAATGGCCATGTTGTCCCGATCCCTGGGTCGTGTTCGGTGAGCACGTCCGGGTTGCTGTCACCGTGACGATGTGCGGCCGGCGCGCTCCGATGCGTGCCCGTCGAGGGTGCTGCGGCACTGCGGCGCAGGACAGCGTGAACACACCCGATAACGCACGTACTTGGCCCGCGCGAGTGTTCATGGGGTCACCCCGTCGGCGCCGCGCATGTCGATGACACCGGTGATCAGCTCACGGTTCACTGCCGCCCTCATTGCTTCGCCCGCTTCGTCCAATGTGTATGCGCGGGAGAGCATGATGTCGACATCGAGCAAGCCGGCTTCGATCGCACTCGCGACGCGCTGTACGTCGCGGTTGAGGAATCCACCGCCGCTCTGAGAACCCACGATGACCCGGCCGAACATCGACACAGCATTTGTCGGGAAGTGCGACATGGCCGAGTCCAACGGCGCGACCATACTGGTGGCCACGACGGTTCCGCCGTTGCGGCACAGCGCGAACGCCTGTTCGTCGCCGCCTGCCTCCCCGGTCGCCTCGAGAGCGAGATCAGCACCCCGTCCAGCTGTGACGCCTTTGACCACTTCGTCGGCGTCCTCTGGTGCGACCACGTCTGTGGCCCCGACCATCGTGGCGAACGCGCGACGTTCTTGAAGCGGGTCCACCGCGATTATCCGGGATGCCCCTGCAGCTTTGGCCGCCTGGATCATCCAAAGTCCGAGGTGTCCGCAGCCCACCACCGCCACGCTGTCGCCCGCCTTGAGGCGCCCGACTTCCCATACCGCGCCGACGCCCGATAAACCTCCACAGCCCAGCAGGGCAAGTTGCCTGGCGTCCAACGTGCTGTCGACCACGGCAAAACAATGCTCGCGGTACTTCATGTACTCGGCGAACGTTCCTGCGCCACCGAAGCCTGCCACGGCCACACCTGAGGATGTGCGTCCGACGACCGGCGGCGTCGGGACTTCGATCCAGAGCCGTTCGCATTGCGACGGCGAACCGTGCTGGCATGGATAGCACTTGCCACATTCCATGGTGCCCGCCACAACGACTCGGTCACCGACCTGAGTCTTTGTGACCCCTGGTCCCACTTGCTCCACGATCCCGCACGCGCTGTGTCCGGGTATAAGCCGCCGGTCCGGGCTCACAGGGTCGTCCATGAACAATTGGTCGGTCCGGCATACAGCGGTGACCTCGACCCGAACTACTACTTCGCCCCAATGCGGCGGATCGAGTTCAACTTCCTCGATCTCGATCGGCGCTCCGCTTCCACGTGCAACAGCTGCTCTCATCCGACACCTTCGTCTCCTGACGCTGGCCTCCTTGCCATGCGTCCGCCTGTGGACCCATGGTCGGGTCGCAGAATGCAAAAGACGATGGATTCGCCGAGCATCGCGTACGACATCAGGTGATTGCACCCTAGGGACGAGTTCGACGCTCTGGCCTAATGTGACCTGGACGAATAGGCGCATCAACGGCGAGCGCCGGGCAAGGATTTACATGAGCACTCATCGGGGGCTGCCCGTCAGCCAACTGACCGAATTTGTCGGTCGTGCAGCAGAATTGGGCGAACTGCGGACCCTCGTGGCAACGCGTAGGCTGGTGACCATCACCGGCCAGGCCGGAGTGGGAAAGTCACGAACGGCCGCGCGCCTCGCCGAAATTCTCCGGCGGTCTTACGGCGAGTCGACGGCACGCGTGGCTGCCAAGTGCGCCACACCGCGCGATCTCATCGAATTGATCGCCGAGACCGTAGGGGCCAGAGGTGCGACGGCCGGGGACATCGCACGGTCGCTGGGTGATAAGCCGTTCCTACTCATCCTCGACGGTATCGAGAACCCCCAGGCCACCGCGACCGTCATCGAGCAGCTCCTGGAGCGCACCACCGAGACGCACATCGTTGTCACGTCGTGTGAACGGACGGGCATCCGCGGCGAGATGCCCTACCCCCTTCCTCCACTCGCCGTTCCGGCGGCGAGCCCGCTGGCACAGACCGCCGGGGCCCCGGGCAGCACCGAAACTGAAGACCTTCTTGTCCAGAGGGTTCTGGATGCCGATCCGGATTTCACCGTGACTGACGCGGCGATCGAGGATTTCCTGGCTGTGTGCCGGTCGACCGATGGGCTGCCCCGTTTCATCGAGGCAGCCGCACGCGCAGTGACCGTCCTGGGACTGCACGAAGCAGCCGTGGCGGTCACCGAGCGGCCGACTGTTCTGGACTCGTTTCTGCCCTACGGGTCCAGTGCACAGGCCTCCGCCGTGGTGTTGGATGCAGCGATTGCTCGGGTGTCGCCCGACGCTCGGGCGCTCATGCAGCGACTGTCCCTGCTCGAGTCGGGCTGCGACGTGCGTTTCGCCGCAGAACTGTTCTCGGCCGGGAGCTTGGCGACGCTGGCCCTTCCGGTCGCCGAACTCGTGGGCGCCTCACTCGTTCGGTCTGAGAATGTCGACGGGGAACGTCGCCTGCGCGTCCCGCTGCACTACCGCGCGAGGTTGATCGAGGTCTGGCCGAGCGAGGAACGAAGCCATGAGGAGCAGCACATTCGCCAGGTGTTGATCGCGCGGCTTCGACACTGCGCGGCGGTCTGGTTCTCCGGCGAACAGCTGTCAGCGGTCCAATTTCTCAATCGTCATGCCGCGGACATCACCCGAATGCTCGGCGCCATGGCCGCGGAGCAGGGCTCCGCCCACGAAGCCCTCGAGATCATCAGCGCGTTGCGCTACTACTGGCAGCTGCATCCGGTGGACCCATGGCCGCGCGCTCGGGACTGGTTGCACAGCGCGTTGTCCCTCGTCGATCTGAAGGACGTGGTCACCCTGCGCGCGATACAGACCGACGCCTACATCGCGTACCACGAAGGCGACCTTGACGGTGCCCGCGCACGACTCAAGGCAATCGACGCCGAGTTCGAACCCGGGATCGCCGAGTACGCGGACGAGCTCTTCGGCGTATTCGTCGCGGCGCTGGTCGACGTCGCCGATGGCCGCGTCGAGGAGGCAGAACCGAAACTGTCAGCAGCCCTGGATGCCGTCCTAGAGGCGGAGGTGCGCGACCATGTCGGCGAAAAATACTGGCATCTTGCCGCCTGTCAAATCGTCTTGAACAAGCAGGACGCAGCGCTGCAGACGGTGACCGACGGGGTGGCCTACTGCGACCGAATTGGCGACGTGTGGGGGCGTGCCTACCTGTGGTGCCTCCTGGCGATCATCGAGGACCGCGACTGTGACAGCACCGCGGCCGGCGAGCGGGTGCGAGCAGCGCTCGATGTGATGGCGCGATTCGGTGATCGCGTCGGGCTTGGCCTCTGTGTGCAGCTGCTCGCCTCCATCCGCACTGAGGCCAGCCAGGGCGCTGACCTCACCAGCCTCAATGAGTTCGTCCCGCAAGCAACGCCGTTACGGCCGGATGCCCTGACAGGGTTCAGTGGTAACAGCGGATGGCTATCGCACCCCGCTGCGCTGCCTGACGGCCGCCAACTCGGCGAGGTGTTAACCCGACTCACTGCGAGGGACGCCCCAATGTCATCCATGCCGGATCGCACCGATGCCTGCGATGCTCTCAGCGCGCGGGAGACCGAGATCGCCGTGCTCATCGCTGAAGGCCTGGGCAATCCTGCCATCGCGGCACGGCTCGTGCTCTCACGGCGCACGGTCGAAGGACACGTGCAGCGCATATTGGCCAAGCTCGGGTTCCGGTCGCGCAGTCAGATCGCGGTGTGGGTGACTAAGAATGTCGATAGCGTCGCCGGACGGAAAGGGTGAGGTTCGCGGCGTTGTCCGCTCACGCGAACACGATCGTGTGATTACCGTGCCGGATGACTCGATCCTCGGCGTGCCACTGCACGGCCCGGGACAGGACGGCTCGCTCAACGTAGGCCCCTCGCGCCTGCAGGTCCGCGACGGTCATCGCGTGGTCCACACGCGTCACGTCCTGTTCGATGATCGGGCCTTCGTCGAGATCCTTGGTGACGTAGTGGCTGGTTGCACCGATGAGCTTAACGCCGCGTTCGTGCGCCTTCCGATACGGCGCAGCGCCGATGAAGGCCGGCAGGAACGAGTGATGGATGTTGATCACCGGCACGCCGACCGTATCGAGAAAATCCTCGCTGATGATCTGCATGTATCGCGCAAGCACGATGAAGTCGACGTTGCCCGCGACCAGCTCCATGATCCTTGCCTCGGCTTCTGACTTGTCCGGCCCTTGTGAGGGCACATGGAAAAAGGGGATGCCGAAGGAGCGAACATCGCTGGCCACATCCGTGTGATTGGAGATCACCATCGGAACCGTCACCGGCAGCTCGCCGCGCCGGTGACGCCACAGCAGGTCGAGCAGGCAGTGATCGGACCTCGATGCGAGAACTGCCATGCGCTTTGGCCTTGACTGGTCGGTCAGCAGCCACTTCATCCCGTAGGGTTCGAGGCTGGTCGCCAGGTCGGATTCGATGTCCGCGATCGCTGCTTGCAGATCGCTGCGATGGAATACCACCCGCTGGAAGAAGTCGCCGCCTTCCGGGTCTGATGAGTACTGATCGAGTGAGACGATGTTGCCCTTGTTGCGGGTGATGAGCGCCGTGACTGCAGCGACGAGCCCGGCTTGGTCAGGTCCGTGCACGATGAGGCAGGCGTGGTCGCGCAGGCGTGTTGTCGGTGCCATGGGATGTGCTTTCTCGGGCGGCGGTCAGTTGACCGGGTCGTCGGATACAGGTGCGAGCGAGATGTCGAAGGATGTCGAGCTCCAGGTCTCGCGCAGTAGCTTCCCGCGGGGACCCGTACC
The DNA here is from genome assembly GCF_002102345.1 of Mycolicibacterium peregrinum. Lineage (GTDB taxonomy): Bacteria > Actinomycetota > Actinomycetes > Mycobacteriales > Mycobacteriaceae > Mycobacterium > Mycobacterium peregrinum. The sequence goes on along the minus strand of NZ_LQPP01000021.1, from coordinate 4,975 downwards.
CGGCTCGTGAACGGTGAAGGGGACGATCAGGGACTCTTTGACGCCGAATACGGTGTCGTGACCGAGCCATTCGTCACCCTCTACGAATATGTGGGTGATCAGCGTGTGGTAGCCGGGTGCGCTCACCATGAAGTGGATGTGAGCCGGGCGCATGGGTGAGCGTCCAGCCGCCGCGAGAAGCTGTCCGACCGGGCCGTCGTGCGGGATCGGGTAGGCAGCGGGTTGCACTGTCCAGTAGTCGAAATGTCCGGCCAGGTCGGTGTGTAGCCGGGCGCGGCCGGCGAGCCGGGCACCCTCGTACTGCACGTCGTAGAAGCCGTCGTCGTCGGCGGCCCACACTTCGACGCGAGCGCCTGCAACGAGATCGCCATTGGTCGAACGCACCGTGCCGCGCACGTGGCAGGGTCGTCCGACCATCCCCTGCCCGATGTCGTCACCGTTCATGATCGTCGGAGCGTCGTCAACGAAGAACGGTCCGAACACGGTCGACTCGGTTGCCTCCGAGTGAGGGGGCGAGTTGACGGCGACCGTCATCATTGAGGCACCCAGCACGTCGGACAGGAGGATAAATTCCTGCCGGTGCTCATCGGTGATGTGACCGGTGCGCGTCAGGAAAGCGATCGCGGTGTCCCATTCGGTCTGGCTTAGGCGAATTTCGCGGATGAAGCCGTGTAGGTGTCGCACGAGCGAGGACATGACCACTCTGAGACGAGTGTTCGGGCTGTTTGCGAAGCTGGCGACCACCCTCTCGGTCAGTTCGGTCTCCCTCGACACATTCACCGGGGACACCTCAGCGTTGTCACTCATCCATGGGGTCCCTTCGCTCGGAGGCGGCCGCGAGAATCTGCATCAGGCCGGCGCGTGTGACTGGCCGCGGGTGGTCGATCGGGAGGCGCCCGGCTATGGCCTCGACGGCGGTGGTGATCTGGTCTGGATTCAGGCCGACGTCGCACAGGCTGCGCGGTGCCTTGGTCTGAACGATCAGCGCATCAAGACCGTCCACCGCATCGACGGCTCCGAGCGCCTCAGCGATCGCTGCAGCAGCTTGCGGAACGCTCGGTGCGGTGAATCGCAGAACCTCCGGCAGGATGACTGTGTGGGTCGCCGCGTGGGGAAGGTCGAACTCACCACCGAGCGCGTGGCAGATCTTGTGGTGGAGACCCGAGCCCGCCTGTGCGAACACCAGCCCAGCAAGGAAGCTGCCGTACTGGAGTTCGTCGAGCGCATCCTGCTCGCCTCTTTGAAGAGCGCGGAGGCCATCGGCGAGGTGCCGTACGCCCTCACTCGCCAGTACCGAACTGACCGGGTTTGCCGCGGTGCCCCAATAGGCCTCGATGCAGTGGGCCATGGCGTTGAACGCCGATGTGACTGCCAAGGCCGGCGGAAGTGAGGTTAGAAGCACCGGGTCGTAGACCACCGCGCGCGGAAGCACTGCCGGATGCCGTCCGGTCTGTTTGCGTCCATCTGTCGTGATACCCCAGGTGTCAGTCATCTCCGATCCAGCGAGCGTCGTCGGCACAGCCACGATAGGAAGACCCGTTTCCAGGGCAATGACCTTGGCCGTACCCGTGCTCGATCCGCCTCCGATGGAGAGGACGAGGTCGGCGTGTGCATACGTCGCGGCCTCGACCGCTTCAGTGGCTGTAGCCGCCGGAACGTGCTCGACGACTCCGGCGAATCGACCAGCTACGCGGTCACCGAATTGCGCGGTCAGACGCTCGACATTGGCGGTCTGTGACGACGAGGCGACGACCAGGATGCGGCGAGCATGGTGGTCGTCGACGGCACGGCGAACGTTGTCAGCGGCGGACTCACGTCCGAAGTAGACCTGGACGGGCAGCGCACGGTAGCTGAAGGCAAGCTTCGTCATCTCAACGCTCTTTCAGCTGTTGCGTCACGCACGAAGGCGGGGGAGCGCCGCTGCGAACGCAGGGCGGTGATGACGGCGGTGAGGTCGCGGCGTTCGAGTCCCTCGACCACCTCTTCAAAGCCACCCGTTGGGGAGATGTTGGCGAAGATCGCCGCGGTGATCGTTCGGCGGTCGATGCCCGGCAACCCAAGTGAACGGTACGCTCGCAGCAGTGACTCGGACCCCGCAAGCCCGACGAATACCTCTGCGCAGTCATGCAAAGCGCTGACTAGGTCCGGGATGCTCTCCGCCGAGCCGCCAGGACCTGCACGACGGATCGGCTGCAGAAGGGCACGCAATGTTGCGACGTCGTTGTCGGTGATGCGGCCGATGATCTGGGCGGCCACGCCGAGTTCGATCACAAGTTTCGCTTGATAAGCGTCGTCGACCACCTCGTCTGGAACGGCGGCCACGCTGTGCACCCCGTCGACCCGTTCGGTGAGTCCTTCCGATTTCAGTGCTGACAGGGCACGCAGGATCGTGCCACGTGATGCGCCGAGATCGCGTGCGAGTTCGTCCGGGTCAAGTACGTGCGCCGAGTCGGTGCGGAGCGCGAGGACCCGTGCGCGAACCGTGTCGAGAACCGAACGGTCGGCTTCGGTCCGAAGGTGTGCGAAGTTGCCGCGGTAGTAGGCCAAGGGGTTACCGTCGACGGTGTCTACACCAACCACGCTGGCGCGAAACTCCCAATGTGATCCGGCGGGGATCGCGTCCACGATGCGGCAGCTGAGTGCCGCGACGCGGCCCGCCAGGACCGGGTTTCCAAGGACATCGTCAGCGAACTTGAGTCCCGCGAACCTGTCTGCATCGCGGGTGGCGAATCGACCAGCGACCGCTGCAGCGTCCTCATCGAGAATGTTGATCGCGAACGTGCGGGTACGCAAGATGGCCAGCGCGGTGCGGGACGTCGACGACAGCGACACCATGACCGTGGCAGGGTCAGAAGCGATCGGGGCAATGGCCGCGACGGTGGCCCCGACCGGCTGCCCGTCATCACGGGAAGTCACGACGGCCACCCCCGAGGTGAAACAATTCATCGCCGTCACGAACTCATGTGGCGCAACCGGTTTCGTCAGTTCACTCGGTGCGGACACGGACTCAGCGGGCGTCATCATGACTCCGCTCGCGCGCCGGCGAAATGTTCCGCGGCGTACATGGCGGCGGTGGGATCGGCAAGTTGGGTGTTGAGGTGACTCCACCATTGACTGAGGTCTCGCCAGATGCGTTCAGTGCGAGTGCCCTGAACGACGGCACTCGAACCGATCGACTTGAAGAGAAAATCGCTGACGGCGTCCCAGAGCAGTCGTGCGGATTCATGTGCGACGAGGGCAACGTGGACGTCCGACGCTCGTGAGTAAGGAGTTGACACCGAGTCAGCGATGGTGCGGTCAAACAACGCTCCCGCGAAGTCCATACTCGCGAGCGAGGCATCGAGTTTCGCCCGAGCTCGTCCGTAGCGCCACTGGAAGAAGGTGTCGTCCACACGCAGGACGAAGGGAGCGTTCACGGTCTTGCGCACCGTCATCTGAGCGTCGTATTCGTCAAACAGAGCGAGGGCCGCGCCGAGGGCGAGCGAATTCAGTTCGAGAGAGAAGAACCCGATACCCGGCGCCCCATACATCGGGTTAGCGTGCAGCGCCCGGCCGGGGGCCTGGGTGGCCGGATCGATCGAGAGTTGACTGACCCCTTCGAGCACAAACTCTTCGGGGATGAAGGCGCGCTCGAACTTCACCGAGTTTGAACCGCTACCCCTTAGCCCGAGGGTGCCTCCCCAATCATCGAGCACTTCGTACGTGCCGCGCGGAGCGATGAAGTTCGAGACGACGCCGGGTCGGTCATCGTGGAAGGCGTGCCCACTGAAATGCGTCGCGTAAGGCACACCGGAGGCGTATCGGTGCACGCCGTCGACCAGAAAGCCGCCGTCGACCCGGGTGAGGGTGCCTGAGGGTGCGCTCGTCATCGGCGCAGCAAAATAATCGCCTGCGAAAAGCTGCCGCTGTGCCTTCTCACTCCAGTAAGAGGCGACTTGCAGATTGTGTCCGGAAGCAAGTGTCAGACACCAGGCGGTCGCCATGTCGGCATACGCAATCTCGCGCATGACCCTCAGAAAGTCAGGGAGAGTGAACTCATAGCCGCCCCAAGTTTTCGGGCGCAGGAGATGGTAGAAACCAGCGTCGAGGAACTGCGCGTGCAGTGCTTCGGAGTGACGAGATTTTCGTTCAGTATCGGGAGCCTCAGCTAGAACCTGCTGGCCGATCGAACGCGCGCGCTCCAGCGCCTCATCGAGGGTGAGAGAGTCAGGGGGCGCCGTTCGCGTCGTCGCGGGTGAGGTCATCTTTCTGCTTCCTTCGGCCGTCGTTGGCGGGGTGCCATGACAGGCTCCCGCGCGGACTAGCCCCAGCCATAGCGTGAGGTCACCCGACCTGCACGTGTCTGACCCTCACCTATACCGCCACGTAAGAACGCCGAACAAGTCCTCGGACGTGACCTCTACACACGACGCATCGAACTTGAACAGATCTGCCATCCAGTGAACCGCCGCGAGTTTGAAAGTGACGAAACTTCGACAACGCGATGTGTGGACCTGGCGGTTGTCTACATCGACGCCGAGCGTGCCGTTTAGGCCGGCGCAGCGGAACCGCTTCCGGTGACAGCGCTGCCGGCGGAGCGGATGCGAAAAGTGACAAAATTGAGAAAAGCGAGCGTGACATCAAACGAGAACGTCTCGGTCTTCCCAGCTCAGCGGCCTGGGATGTGACAAGCTATATGAGAACGGACAGGCGGTTGTCCGTTCTCAAACGTGATGTCACATTCTCAAAATCGATGTCACTCCGATGTCTCAAGTGACACGGATTTGAGAATGTCCAGCAATGCTAACCAACCGTCTCCGGTAGGCCACGCCGACCGATGAATGATGACTGCCGGGGCTCCTTTTTAGGCTGAACACGCTGAGGACTTCGGGCAGCCCGCGACGACGGCATGAGCTGACACTAGTGTCCTGAGTCGTTAATTCGTAGGCAGTAGTTGGCGATGCTGGCCAGGATTTGGTCGGCGGTCTTGGTCCAC
>NZ_LQPP01000020.1 GCF_002102345.1 Mycolicibacterium peregrinum | reverse complement strand
ATCGAACGCTATCTGTAAGCACCACCAACACTGAAGGTTTCAGACAACCGACCTACACAGAAAACTTGACACGCTCGGCAGATCGCATCGAAGAGCACCTCCACCGGCGGATGGTTAAACCGCCCGGTGAACACCTTGCCGTTATCGGTCAAGATCTGCTCGGGAGCGCCGAAGGTCGCCAACGCCTCGCGCAGCCCGTCGCACACCGCGCGGGTGCGCTCCCGGGCCATCAACCGGGCACAGACACACATCCGGGAGTGATCGTCGATCCCAGTCAACGCCTTGGCGCTGGACCCATCGGCCAGCGGGAACCCGCCCACCACATCCATCTGCCACAGCTCCATCGGCGCGCCACGCTCCCAGCGTTTCCACTTGCGCGCGCGCCGATCCCGCAGGCTCGGATCAATCAACCCGGCCCGCAACAACGCCCGATACACCGCCGAGGCCGACGGCAACGGCGCCACGTTGCGCTTGGCCAGTTCAAACACCAACCGCCGCGGCCCCCAGTACGGGCGCGAGCGCCGCAGCTCCAGCACCGTCGCTTCCACCACCGCCGGCATCTGATGCGGACATGACCCCGGCCGATGCGACCGATCCACCAACCCGTCCAAACCCTCGGCCTCATACCGGGCCAACCAGGCATGCAGCGTCTGGCGCGACACCCCGACCTTGCTGGCCACCTGTGTTATCGACAAACCGTCACTGATCACCGCCAGCACGGCCTGATACCTCTGCTCGACCACGCTCAACTCCCTCATCCAGGGAGTGTCAAGGATCAACCGACGCAGGTGTAAAGCATCAGCCGAAACACCGTCAGGCATCAACCGACATCGAAATGGAAAGCATCACCCGAGGTAATACAGGTAAAAGAGTGCCCCCGGCAGGATTCGAACCTGTCGAGGTATCTCGGTGTGACTGGCTTGTCTACATGCGGTTTCTGTGCTTCTAGCTGGGCTTTCTGCACTTTCTCCACTCCGGCAGTATATGACGTTGCCGGGCAGTGTGTCATATTGCTATTGCATGTTTCTTGCACGGAACAGGAGCAATAGATGGCATCGAAGAGCGGAACACGGCGCGCATTCGGGCAACTCCGGCAGCTGCCCTCGGGCCGGTGGCAGGCCGCCTACACCGGACCGGACGGTAACCGCCACAAGGCCCCTCGCACGTACGCGACTCAGGACGACGCCATCGGCTGGCTCAACATCGAGCGCCGCAAAATCGAGCTGGGCACCTGGGGCGCGGCGGAGCGTTCGGACGGCATCACCCTGCGCGCCTACGCCACGCAGTGGATCGAGCAGCGGCAGCTGCGGCCCCGCACCAAACAGCACTACGAATCGATGCTTGCCCGGCTGATCCTGCCCGACCTCGGCGATATGAAGATCGTCGCGCTGACCCCGGCGCGGGTGCGCCAGTGGCACGCCGACCTCGGCACCGACCACCCGACCCGCAACGCCCACGCCTACGCACTGCTGCACGCCATCTGCGCCACCGCTGTGCAAGACGAAGTGCTCGACGCGAATCCGTGCCGCATCCGCGCGGCGATGCAGACCAAACGCAAACGCGACGTCGACGTGCTGACCCCGGCGCAAGTCGACAAGCTCGCCGCGAAGATGCCCGCCGAATTGCGCGCCAGTGTGATCCTTGCCGCGTGGTGCGGGCTGCGCTGGGGTGAAACCGCAGAGTTGCGCCGCAAGGACGTCGGCGCCGACTGCTCGGTGCTACGGGTGCACCGGGCGGTGACCTACCGGTCCGGTGTCTTCACGGTCGGCGAACCGAAGACCGCCGCCGGTGTGCGCGACGTTGCGGTGCCGCCGCATATCCGGCCAATCATCAAGGCGCACTTGAAAACGCACGTCGCCAAGGGCGCAGACGCGCTGCTGTTTCCCGGCGAGGATGGCGGGAACCTGCGGGCCGACCTGTATCGCACGCACTGGGAGAAAGCACGCGCGGCGATCAAGAAACCGACCTTGCGGGTGCACGATCTACGGCACGTCGGCGCTGTCCTGGCGGCACAATCGGGCGCCACCACAGCTGAGCTCATGCACCGGCTGGGGCACACCACGCCACAGATGGCGCTGCGCTATCAGCATGTCGCTGAGGGCCGCGATGCTGAACTGGCAGAACGCATGTCGGCGCGTCTGCGCGTCTAACCATCTGTCCGGGGGTGTACTCTCGGCAATGCCCCGGCGGGTCGCATTCCCTCGCTGACTCACGACGAAAATGCGGACAGCTTGCCGGGCGGGCGCCCTGGCAACGGGGCGTGGACCAGGTTTCCGAACACAGTTCGGACCGGTTGACGCGGCGGCGCTGGATTCGTGGGGAGCGGACCGCCGGGGACCGGTCGACATTTCTTTTGTCGACCGGAGACCCCACCATGAAGAAACCCCGTCCCACCAATCCCGAACTGATCCCGCTCACCGAGGCCGCCAAGCGCCTCGGCGTGCACTACCGGACTATTCGCCGCTGGATCGCCGAAGGCCGCATCGACGCCGTCCGTGTCGGCCCGCGAATGCTCAAAATCGACGCCGCGCAACTGGATCGCCTGGTGAACCCCATTGGCGGTGGTGCCTTGTGAAAAGCGAAGCGCCCGCCCCCGAGGGGACGGGCACCTACAGCCGCCAAGCTGATGCCACGAGCGTACCGGAATCTGTCAGTGATACCGACAGCGCGCCACACGGGCGGCTGTCATGAGCGCCCACGATCTCATCCTCGACGCGCTGAAACGCAACGGCAGCACCGTCAATGAGCGCGGCGACAGGGCGATGGCCCAGTGCCCGGCCCACGACGACCGCAACCCATCGCTGTCGGTCGGTCAGCGCTCTGACGGCAAGGGCACGGTCGTGAAGTGCTTCGCCGGATGCGACACCGCCGACGTGCTGGCGAAACTCGGCCTGACAATGGCAGACCTGTTCGACGACGCCGCGATGCGCGACGTGTGGAACCCGACCCGCACGTACCTCTACAGCGACGGCCGAACGGTGAAACGCGGGCTGAAAAGCAACGGCAGCAAGGATTTTTGGCAGACCGGCAACAGGGACGGCAACGCGCTGTTCCACGCGGAGCGCATCGGCGACGCCGCCCTGGTGTTCGTCTGCGAGGGCGAGAAGGATGTCGAGGCGGTCGAGGCACACGGCGGTGTCGCCGTGTGCTCGGCGATGGGCGCCGGCAATGCGGGCAAGGCCGATTGGTCGCCACTGAAGGGCAAGACGGTGGTCGTCTGCGCCGACGCCGACAAGGCGGGCGAGGGTTACGCGGCGACGGTGGTCCACGAGCTCGACGGTGTAGCCGCCACGGTCAGCGTCGTGCGGGCCGCAGTCGGTAAGGACGTCGCTGACCACCTGGCCGCCGGGTTGTCCCTCGGCGAGCTGGTGCCGGTGGCCGATTTTTCCGGCACTGACGAGGCCGATCCGTTCGAGCGACAGGTCGCCGATCACGTCGAGAGACTGCGGATACAGCGGGAGGCCAAGCGCCGCGTCGACGACGAGGACCGCCCGCCGATTCCACTACCGCAGATGCCCACCTTGAGTGAGCTGCTGACCCGGCCGCGTCCGCCGACGCGCTACCGCATCGACAAGGTGGCGCCGGTCAACGCCCGCGTCATTCTGTCGGCGCAGTACAAGGCCGGAAAGACGACTCTGGTCGGCAATCTGATCCGCAGCCTCGTCGACGGCGACCCGTTCCTCGGCCGGTTCACGGTGAACACCACAGCCCAGCGGGTCGTGCTGCTCGACGACGAGCTGTCCGAACCGATGCTGCTCGACTGGCTGGAAGTTCAGGGCATCACCAACACCGGCGCTGTCATCCCGGTGTCACTGCGCGGCCAAGTTCGTGCCCTGGATCTCCTCGACGACCGACGCCGCCGCGAATGGGCCGCCCGGCTCGCCGACCTCGGCTGCGACTACCTGATTCTCGACTGCCTGCGGCCAGTGCTCGACGCGCTCGGCCTCGACGAGAATCACGACGCCGGGCGGTTCCTCGTCGGTTTCGACGCGCTGCTGCGCGATGCCGGTATCGGGGACGGGACTCTGGTACACCACATGGGCCACAACGGCGAACGGTCTCGCGGCGACTCGCGACTGCTCGACTGGCCGGACGTGAACTGGCGCCTGGTGCGTGAAACCGACGAGCCAGACTCGCCGCGATTTTTCTCCGCCTACGGGCGTGACGTCGACATCGCTGAGGGAGGGTTGGGCTTCGACCCGGCCGCCCGGCGGTTGGTCTACTCGCCGGGGTCTCGCGCCGGCAGCAAGGTCGAGAAGGCTGCAACCGCCGTGATTCTGTATCTGGCCGACCATGCGAAGGGCGGTGGCACCGGATTGTCGGGCAGTGCGATCGAGAAGGCCGACGAGCTGTCCGAGCACGGTCGCAACGCGGTGCGTTCGGGCCTGAAGCTGGCCGTCGAGCGCGGCGTCGTCGCGCAACGTGTCGCCGACAAGGGCGCCAGGATTCACTCCATCGCCCAGCCGTGCGAGGTGTGCGGCAGGCCCGTAACTCGCGACGGGAACCGGCATCTGAGTTGCCCAGCGCCGGGGCTTCTCGATGACGAAATATGGGTGTCGTAATGACTCAGCTCGCCAGCTCGCCAGTGCTCGCCACCTCAAAGTGGAAACGTGCTCTGACCTGTGCTCGCCAGTTCGCCACCCCTTTATAGGGGTGGCGCGGTGGCAAGCAGAGAGTCGGCGGCGGCGAACAGACGTTTTTTCTGACCGTCACAGGGGAGGAGGCAGATTTTTTGGTGGCGTCGGAACCTCACCCCGATCTTTTGACGGCCGACGATGCGCCCAGGCGGTTTTTGGTGGGACGTCAGCGCCGGGCGGTTTTTCGGTGCGCCGGGCGATTTTTTTGCCAGTCGCTTCGGCGGCCCGCGATACGGTGCGGTCTGGCTATTCTCGACGACACCGGCCTTACGGGTGTTCAGGTGTTGAACACGCATGCGCGACACAACGGATGCGTCACGACGAATGCCACGCTGCGCGTCTCGACCCGTATCAACAAGTTCAGACGTTTGCGCGGACTCCGCACCAAGAATTTGACTGCCAGTTAACATTTCGGCGGGGCGGCTTCCCACCGTGGACTCGGAAACGCCGTTGAGTTAACTGAGGGATGTGGGAAATGGCGTGGTTTAACTTGGAGAACGAGTCGGAAATGGGAGCTAACAAGGCTGCCGCCGCCGCAAGTAGGGCTGCAAAGAGGGCCGAAGACGAATACTGGGCGTCACCACAAGGCAGGGCAGTACTTGCATTCAAGCGAGGCGATGAGTTCTTGCAGATGGACATACCTCATTCATCGGTCACCGGCTTCGCCAATGCGGCATTCAACACGACCACCAAAGGGACGATTCATCGGCAGCTAACCCGAACCGATCTGCTCGGCCAGATCGAGGAGGCGGGGTGGCGTCTCGAGCATGCCGACTGGGTGTACGTCCAAACCGGGCAGAACAGCCGGGACAAATTCCTAGCGTCTGGTCAACACGTGGTTGTGACCGGCGAAGTGATCGGTATCTACCTATTCCGGCGTGACGACACACGCGCCGACCGCACCACAAGATGACGACAGCAGAGCCCTGATTGGCGCTTGCTCACACAGTCCGATGGGGCTGGGTGTATTCAGGTGTTGAACACCCCAGGGGGTGGGCGGGCTTGAACTGACGTTCGATTCGCACTGTGGTACGCAGGTACCAGAACAGTGGTACCAAAGTTCGGTTTTTTTGACCGACATTCGGAACGCCGACGTTCGTCGCCGCGATTTCTATCTACGGAAAAATGACTAGCATCAAACATGAAGTGGCACAACGCATTTCGTGACGTATTCTCGATGCTGTGAAGCACCCTAAAAACACCGCAACACATCAAGATTCAGCCGTGATTACTCAAAGATGAACGAACGCGGGTCGCACTGTCCCGCAACGCATTCCGCCGGTAACATCCCTCCGAAAGCCCTACCGTTGTAGGCGATCTCGACCACAGGTTCGGGCCGTTGTCCGACGCATGGGCGCTTGCCACCGTTGTGGCCCAGGCCATAGGTCAGCCCCCGCCCTGGGCGCGTTGTTCTTACTCAACCCTGGCCGACGGAAGGCACCCAACCATGTCCAAGCGAACCGAACTCGAATACCTCATCGACCTGCCCGCCTCTGAGATTGAGCACCGGACTGCGGCCACCGTCGACCGGATCGAGACCCGCAGTCAACGCGCACTCGCCGAAAGCCGCGACCTCACCGACCGGGAAGCCGTCCTGACCAAGGCCGACACCGAGGAACTGACCGCGCTGCGCCAGGCCGCCGCCTGCCACGAGGTGATCGAAGCTCGCGGCCGCGTCATCGGCGAAGCCATCAGCGCTGCGACGGCACCTGCCGAAACCCGCTCGCTGCTGGTGTCGGATCAGCACCTACGCGAACATGCCGCCGCGCTGTCGGAGGGCCGCCCCTACGGCGCCGTTGAAACCCGCGCACGGGTCACCGCAGCGGGTGACCTCGGTTCGGCCGGCGCATGGCATCCCGGCGCACCCGATGAGCCGCGCCACCTCATCGCCTTTGCCGGAATCCCGGTCAGCGAGTTGACCGGCCGCACCGCGCAGGTTCCCGCCTACACCGGGCCGACCGCCGCCGCCGGTGCAGATGAGTCCACCGATCACGGCGAGTACGACAGCGTTGCCCCGGTGAATCTCACGGCGCTGCGCTACGGCAGGTGGTCGGGAGTCTCAGCGCTGGCCAACGTGGTGGACGATCTTCTGGGCCTGAACCAGATGCACGCCTGGGGGATCGCGCGCGACCTCGACGCCCTGGCGGTGCAGGCGGTGGAGGATGCCGCCGCCTCGCTGGGCGCCAGCGTCGACGTGGAGGAAGCGGTGCGACGGGCGATCCTGACCGTCGCCGCCAACACCTACAGCGACGAGACGCAGCTGGTCGTATTCGGCGACCCGACCGCTCTGGCCGAGTTGACCGGCACCACACCGGCGAACGCCGCCGATCTGGGCAGCCATGCGGTGCGGTTCGCCGGGGCGAAGGTGTACCCGACGACGGCGGCGACCGCCAACGTGCTGACGGTGTTCGCGCCGTCTGGTTTCCGCGTGTTCCAGTCGCCGTTGCAGAGCGCCAGTCTCATCGACCCGGCGGACGGCAGCCACAAGTTCGGCAGCTGGATCCACAGCACCGGGATTGCTGAGCAGATCGTCGGCTCTGCTGTCATGGTCGGCGCCAGCTGACCGAGACATACGGGGGTCTGCGCCGCATGAGCCGGTGTTGCCTCGACCTCGGGCCGAAGTGAGACACGAACATCCACCGTCTCGATCACGTGGACCATTAGATTGCTCGAATGGTCAAACTGACGGGGGGTAAGAGCTTGGTAGACGTCGTCGTCACGTTAATTGTGGCTCTCTTAGCGTTCCTGGGTGGCATCTACGCCAACCAGATATCGACAAAGAACAACCAGGCAACGATTGAGGCTCAGAAAGCGGAGAGCCTGAAGCAGTTCCGCCGAGGTCAACCGCAGTTCGATCGTTACGCCGCAGTACTCAAACTGGCAACTGCCTTGCGGGGCCGGGGCGGATTCTCCCTGGCTGCCCTCAGTGATCCAAAAAACGCCAACTACATCAACTACACGATTGCGATACGGTCAACCGCCACGACCATCGAAGACGCGCACGGTCCTTGGCAGGACGCTTACATCGCATTGGACGAAGCCATTTCCGAGGCGGAGGTTGCCGCCTCTGCCGACGCAACCAGATATGCACGCGCATTGCGGGACAAATATCGGGCCGACTTCCGCCACTCGATCCTCAGACAGATCGACGCTGTACGTGTCCGGTTGAACAACCAATACGACATGAACGATGAGGAACTGGCAGATGCTCTCGTCGGTGTCCCCGGCAATCCGCTGCCGCCTGCGGATCAATCCGAGCTGATGGCTAAGTCCGCGGCTCAACTAACCGAGGACTACCGGAACGCTGTGAGGGCTGACCTTGGCATAGGCGAAAGCAAGGTTGGAACTGGTCAGGTGAAGTCGTCGGGATAGGTGTTGCGCATCGTCTCGTCAAACCGGAGCAGGGCATCGCGGTCGTCTACGGCCTGCCATATCGCGCCTGTCAGGGCCGCAATGGTGTCGCGGGGGATCAACAGCGATTGCACGACGCCGTCTTGCATCCACAACAGCGCGAGGTGCTCGCCGTCTGTGGTGGTGGACACGGCGAACCGGCTGCGCGCGCGGTCCTCACCGTCTAGAGCTGTTTCGTGCAGTGCCGCAGCGATACCGACGGCGTCATCGGTGTTGAAAGTAAGAGCGCGCATCTTGTCGGGGTCGTCGGCGTCGGGGTGCCAGCCGAGCATGATGCCGTCGTCGGTGTAGTAGACGCGCATGGTCGGCGGTGTGGTCGGGTCGGTCATCGTCCCTGCTCCTGAAGGTGGCAGCTGGCTTTCTGAATCCACGCGACCGCGTCGGCCTGGTCGTAGCAGCCCAGATCGTTGTACATCGGCACGCTGATCGGGCGGCCCCACAGTTCCAGCGCGACAGCTTCCAGCGCGTGTTCGGCCTCGGTGCGAACGAGGGTCACTGGCTGCACAGGCGACACCAACGCCACCAGCCGCAGCGCCATCAGCGTGCACACTGCGCCGTCGTCGTTCTGTTCCCTGCCCTGGGTCCAGCCGCGTTGCTCGATGTAGTCGGCGGCGGCGGTTAGCAGTTCCGACGGTGTCGGTCGTTCGGGTGGTGTCATCGGTGGACTCCAGTCGATTGGATGTCACACCGGGATTCTGTCGCACGAATTTTGCACAGGCTTGCATATACGCAGGTCAGAGAGTGCCCCCGGCAGGATTCGAACCTGCGACACCGGCTTTAGGAGAGCCGTGCTCTATCCCCTGAGCTACGGGGGCTCGGGACCTATCGAGATAGGTGTTCTACAACCCTAAGGGACGACTCATCGTAGTTGGCGAAGCGCCGATCAGCGGCATCGGGGCTGTCGCGCGGGTGGTGTTCATGTCAGCCGGAGCCACGAAGAGATCGGCCCGGCGCTCGCCTAACAGCGGATCGGCCATACTGGCCCGATGGGGGGATGGGGTTTCAATCGGGTGCAGTTGTCGACCGGATCACGCGATAGCGGCCGGCGTCGCCGATGAGCCAGATACTGTTGGCCGCGGCCATCGCCGTGGTGGTCGCGCTTCTGCTGACACCCGCTCTGATCCGGATGTTCACCCGGCTGGGCTTCGGCCAGGAAATCCGCGACGAGGCCCCACTGACCCACCAACGCAAGCGTGGCACCCCGACAATGGGCGGTCTGGCCATCCTCACCGCGATCTGGGCAAGCTACTTGAGCACCAACCTCATTGGGCTCGCGCTCGGGGGAGGCGGCCCGTCGGCATCGGGTCTGCTGGTTCTCGGACTGGCCACCGCGCTGGGCGCGGTCGGCTTCACCGACGACTACATCAAGTTGCGGCGCGCACGCAATCTCGGCCTGAACAAGAGAGCCAAGTCTGCTGGGCAATTGGTCGCGGCAGTCCTTTTTGCGGTGCTCGCGCTGCAGTTCCGTAACGCTGACGGTCTCACACCGGCAAGCACCGAACTGTCCTACGTCCGTGAGATCGCCTCGTTCGCGCTGCCGGCCGTGGTGTTTGTCCTGTTCTGCATCATCGTGGTCTCGGCGTGGTCCAATGCCGTCAACCTCACCGACGGACTCGACGGGCTCGCCGCGGGGACCATGGCGATGGTGAGTGCCGCCTACGTGCTCATCACCTTCTGGCAGTTCCGAAACGCATGTGGCCTCACCCCGGAAGACGGGTGCTACCACGTCCGCGACCCTCTCGATCTGGCACTCGTCGCCGCTGCCACCGCCGGCGCCTGCATCGGATTCCTCTGGTGGAACGCCGCACCCGCCAAGATCATCATGGGTGACACAGGTTCGCTCGCATTGGGCGGCATCATTGCCGGCTTATCGGTGGTCAGTCGCACCGAGCTCCTGGCCGTCATCCTCGGGGCCCTGTTCGTGGCCGAGGTGACCTCCGTCGTCATCCAAGTCGTGGCGTTCCGCACGACCGGACGACGGGTCTTCCGATTAACGCCGCTTCACCACCACTTCGAGCTGATGGACTGGCCGGAAAGCGCACTGACGATACGGTTCTGGCTGATTGCCGCAATCGCCAGCGGCCTCGGAGTCGCGCTCTTCTACGGCGAATGGTTGACGGCTGTCGGAGCCTGAGCGCTGGGCGGATGGCGGAGCACTCACGGGCCGATGCGGATCGCGCCGGGGCTCCACAGCCCACCGCGAGTGGCAGTTCCGAGCTGCAGATGGGCTTCGGGCGCATCGACGACGGGGGTGTACTGGCGAAGGGAGCCCCAATCACGGCCCCAGTCCCGGGACAGGTACGTGGGCATGACATGAGCCCGCAGCATCAGATCGGTGATACCCAACGGGCCGCCGTTGTCGCCGGACTGCCAGGTATCCGGCATTTCGATCTTGGCGGGGTAGTCCGGTGAGATCCGATAGTTGGGGATCTGCATGACGCCGTTCGCGTGCAACATGGGCTGCTGGCACGGAAACACCAGTCCCACAGCCCAATCCAGTAACACCGGCTGCGTGGAGCCGAGGTGTTCCTGCATCGACCGGAGCTCAGGCACCCGCGGCGGGGTGACGGCGACCCAATCACCCGGGTCCAGTGAGCGGTCATCGGCGACGATCCGGACGTAGGAGGCGTCCGCGGGGATGGCGGCGCGCGGGAAACGCAGGTTACGCCAGGCCGGTTGCGGACCGATGTCGTAGGGCACGAGCCTTCCGCCGGTTACGGGTGTGCCGCCGGGGCCGAGTGTGCCGTATTCCAGAGCGACGGTTTGGGCGGCGGTGCGCCCGGAGAGGACGCTGTCGCCGGTGATGGTGCCGGCCGCGGTGATCACCACCAGCGGATGGGCGTCGTCGGCGGCCGGAAGCCGATACCACGCGGAGGTCAGCGTGCTGACCTGTTGAGCGCCGGCGGTGAAGCTTCCGGCCACCGGTACGCGGGCGGGATCAAGACCGTAGGGCAACACGACGCTGGAACCGTTGACCCCGGGCTGATCCAGTGCGGTGGGCGCATCCCAGTCGTAATCGGTTCCGGATCTCGACTGGCTCTGCCAAACAGCCTCTGCCAGTGTGTGTTCAGGCAGACCGTTCGGGTCGAAACCGATCGGCTCGGTGCCGCCCAATGCGCCCAGCGGGCCCTCGGGCCCGGGCAGCGGTGCCAGGAACCCGGCGTTGACGTCGGGTTCGACGAGAACATCGTCGGCCAGCCCGCATCCGCCGGTCAGCTCGCGCAGGTTGGCCCAGCCGTTGGAGTAGCTCGGGTACTGCTTGAGCGCACCGGTCAGCATCGATCCGGTGCACACCAGCACCATCAGCCCGGCCGCCACGGGCACCGGTGCTGCGGTCAGCGCCCGGGTCAGGCGCCCCGGAGGTCGCCGCGGTGGGACGAGGTGTAACCAGCCGGCATAGCCCGCGGCCGCGAGAGACAGCCAGAGGAACACCGCGCTCGCGGTGACCGGACCCCAGTGCGGACTGCTGTCGTTGAACGGCACCCCGTAGCTGGAGACGTACCAAAACCCGTTGGTGGAGGCGAAACACAGGGCCAGGATCAACAGCACGATGGACACGAACGCCGCCTGATTGCGTCGTGAACGCAGCACCGTCGGGCCGAAGAGCACGGTGGCCACTGCTGCCATCGCCGCGCCGGCGGCGGCGAACAGCCCGAAATGGTGGATCCACTTGGTCGGGGCGAACGTCAGCAGGAAGACGGTGGCGCAGATGACCCCCATCAATCGCCACACCGGTCCGACCGCGATTCCGGGTATTCGCTTGCGGCGCAACAACAGCAGCATGGAGGCGAACAGGCACGCGATGGTGATCAGGATCCCGAAGCGGCGGGACAAGGCGGCGTCGGTCGTGGGCAGGAACAGGTAGAAGTAGCGCAGGTTCTCGGTGTACCAGGGCTGCGCGGGCCCGATCGCGGTGCGCACCGCGGTGGCTTCCCGTACCGCTGCCAGGGTTTGGTCGGCGAAGATCACCGTGAGGACCACGAACCCGGCCGCGGCCAGGGGCGCCAGCACCGGCCAGATCCCCACCGCTTTCGCGCGAGTGACGATGATCCGCACGATCGGGCGACCACCGGCCAGCAGGACCGCGACGGCGATGATCCCGGTGGGCTGGATGCCAAGGGTGAACGCGGCCAACACGATCGCCAGCCCGACCGGTGTGGCGCGGCGAGTCGCAATGGCGCGCTCGACAAGGACATAGGTGATGAGGGCGCCGGTGGCGATCTGGCCTTCGGGCCGCAACCCGTTGTTGAACGGCATCCACGCTGCGATGAACACCAGCGCCGCCGCCCACACCGCGGCGCGGTTTCGCACCACCGCCCGTCCGAGCCGGGGCAGAACTTCCCGGGAGAGCAGCAGCCAACACACCAGCGCGCAGACCAAGTCCGGCAGACGCAACCAGAGACTGGCATGACTGACGTGGGTCATCGCCGCGATCAGCTCGTAGTACCAGCCGAAGGGATCTTCGGGGCTCCCGTACCAACGGAAGTAGTTGGCCATGTAGCCGGCATGGCTGGAGGTGTTGGCCATGCCGAATTGGTAACCGTCATCGGAGGATCCGGCGCCGGCGACAAACCAGAACACCGATACCACGATGACGGTGGCGTCCACTGCGGTGAAGGTGCGCCAACGGGTCGGAATGAGGCGCTGCGCGCGCCGGCCGTCGAGACGGTCAAGTCGCCACAGCGCCAACAGCGCGACAATCGTGCCGAGGATGCCGGCGACCATCGCAGCAGTTTTCAGCGGCGACGGGGAGCTGGTGTATCGGGTGTCGATGGTTGCGGCGAATGACAGCCCGGCCGGGGCGGGGCCGCTGAGGTCGGTGAACACCCCGACGATCTGGGGCCGCAGGTTCGGATCACCGAAACCGCCGCGCAACGGCCCGCCGGTGGCCGGATCGTTCAGTCCTTCGACTGCGGCGAAGGTACCCGCAATCGAGGAGGACAGCGTCAGCCGCTGACACTGTGGGTCGCTCATCCGGCTGCGCGGAACGCTGAGGACCACCACATTGCGGGCGATCACGTCGACCCGTTGGGTGCCGACTGTGACGAAGAGTCCGTTGAGCATTGCCTGCTTGCCGGCCGCCGGCGTCGTGCTCAGCACCACCCCGCCCGAGGCCGGCATCTCGCGAAACACGCTGCAGGGCACCGACGCTTCCAACGACTCCGGGGCCAATGCGATCAGTGGCGCGGTCACATTATTCAGGTGTCCGTCCTGCGGCCACTGCAGCGACGCGGTCGTCTGCACCACCGGCAACACCGGGATCAGCGCGCTGGCCACGAACCCCACCAGCCCCGCGATGATCGCGACCCATCGGGTCACCGGCAACGGCCGACGGCTTGGTGCTGCCGGCGCTTCGGAGAGCCCGTTTCCGGGTGCCGAGGCGACATCCTCGACCAGGCTCACCGAGCGTCCCTTGCCCTCGTGTTCGCACGCATCGCATCATCAGTATCTGAAGCAAGTGTTACAGTCAAGTGTGCCGCGACCGTTCGACCGCGACAAACGCGAAGCGCTATTGGCCACTGCGGGCGCCATTTTGGCGCGCACCGGGGTCGTCGACACTTCGCTGCGTGAGCTCGCCTCCCAGATGGAGACCAGCGCTCGGATGCTGGTGTACTACTTCGGCACCAAAGAGCAACTCATGCTCGAAGTACTGAACCGGCAGCAGCGTGCGGCGATACCGGAGACCGAAGATCTGGATCTGCCGGAGTCGATTGCGGCGCACCGCGAATGGTGTTTCGAAGACTGGTATGAGTGCACGCGCGGTGAGCGTCGCGACAGCTTGCGGGTGGTGCTACAGATTTTCGGTGCCGCGTGCGGCGTCGACAGCCCATACCGCGAATACACCTGGGACACCTTGTCGCTGTTGACGCGCAACTCCAAGGCCCGCCTGCTTGCGCTCGGGATGCCCGCTCACGTCGCAGAGACCCGTTCGCGCATCGCGTTGGCAGCCTTCCAGGGTTTCATCATCGAATACTTCACCGCGCCTGACCCGGCCTTCGTCGACGACACGTTCGCCAGGTTCGTCGACGAATTTCTGCTGGCCCCTTTCTAGTGTCCCGAGTCGTTAATTCGGTCTCGTTTGTTATTGTGGGCCATGGCGACTCGGGGTCCTGCTGCAGCTCAGA
>NZ_LQPP01000019.1 GCF_002102345.1 Mycolicibacterium peregrinum | reverse complement strand
TGACCCCACCACCCCCGCCACCACTCAATCTGAACGCCCTGACGCCGGTGAAGCCGTCGGACTTCGCGATGCAGAACGGCGAGTACTACGCGTTCGCGGTGCCCGGCGACATCGCGTGCGCCATCGGTCGCGGATCAGGCAAATATGGCTGCAGCGGTCCACTGCCCGCGGCGCCGGATGGGGCCAACGCGGTGACCGGCGCACAACAGGGACCGCCCACGTTCATGAACGACAACCGGCCGCTGTTCGTGTTCGACGGGTTACCCAACCGATTGCTGCCCGGATCGCGCATCAGTTTCCGCAACGTAACCTGCGGGACCGACGGCACGGTGACGGTGTGCAGCAACTCCTTTGACGGGGCTGGGTTCGTCCTCAGTCCAGGCGGTAGCTATGTCCTCGACGTGAACAACCCACTGCTGCTCAACACCGGTGAAGGGCGCAACCCGTACGCCAACTGACTAGAAGTCCCAGTCCTCGTCTTCGGTGTTGACGGCCTTGCCGATCACGTACGACGAACCCGAGCCCGAGAAGAAGTCGTGGTTCTCGTCGGCATTCGGTGACAGCGCGGACAGGATCGCCGGGTTCACGTCGGTCTCGTCCTTGGGGAACAGCGCCTCGTAGCCGAGGTTCATCAGCGCCTTGTTGGCGTTGTAGCGCAGGAACTTCTTGACGTCCTCGGTGAGCCCGACCTCGTCGTAGAGGTCCTGGGTGTATTCGACCTCGTTGTCGTAGAGCTCGAAGAGCAGCTCGTAGGTGTAATCCTTGAGCTCCGTACGCTTTTCCTCGTCCAGCAGAGCCAGCCCGCGCTGATACTTGTAGCCGATGTAGTAGCCGTGCACGGCCTCGTCGCGGATGATCAGCCGGATCATGTCGGCAGTGTTGGTCAGCTTGGCCCGGCTCGACCAGTACATCGGCAGGTAGAAGCCCGAGTAGAACAGGAAGCTCTCCAGCAGCGTGGAAGCCACCTTCCGCTTCAGCGGTTCGTCACCCTTGTAGTACTGCATGACGATCTCGGCCTTGCGCTGCAGGTTCGGGTTTTCCTCCGACCAGCGGAACGCGTCGTCGATCTCGGCCGTCGAGCACAGCGTGGAGAAGATGTTGCTGTAGCTGCGGGCGTGCACCGACTCCATGAAAGCGATGTTGGTGTAGACGGCTTCCTCGTGCGGGGTCAGCGCATCTGGGATCAGGCTGACCGCGCCGACCGTGCCCTGGATGGTGTCCAGCAGCGTGAGACCGGTGAACACCCGCATGGTGAGCTGCTTCTCGTGCGCCGTGAGGGTGCCCCACGACGGGATGTCGTTGGACACCGGCACCTTCTCCGGCAACCAGAAATTGCCGGTGAGCCGATCCCAGACCTCGGCGTCCTTCTCATCCTGGAGGCGGTTCCAGTTGATCGCTGAGACACGGTCGATCAGCTTCATGCCTTCGCTCACCAGAACCCCATTTCGCCAGGTTGTTTTGTTTGCCGAACAGCACCCACGACACTACCCCTGGGGCTAGGCCCCGGCGGGGACCCCAGCATCTAGTGCTTTCGTGTCGTGCCCGGCATGGATGAAATCGAACTCAGCCGGGTCCAGCTTGCGCGTTGCCAGCCAGTACTGCCAGGTCATGCCGCTCCACAGGGTCCGATTGACTCCGTGCGCGTCCATGTACCAGCTCCGGCAACCTCCGGTGTTGAACACGGTGCCGGCCAGGTCGCGCTGCAGCTCGGCATTGAACTCCGCCTGGGCGCGTGGGCTGGGCGACAGCGCGGCGGCCCCGGCGCGGTCGACGGCGGCGATCGCCTGACCGACGTAGCGGATCTGGGATTCGATCATGAACACCACCGAGTTGTGGCCCAGTGCGGTGTTCGGCCCGAGAAGGAAGAACAGGTTCGGCATACCGGACACCGCGATGCCGCGGTGGGCTGACATGCCTTCGCGGTTCCAACGATCCACCAGATCCTCACCGCCGGCGCCCTTGATGTCGACGTAGGTGTAGGAGTCGGTGACGTGGAAGCCGGTGGCCCAGACCACGACGTCGACCGGATGCTCGACGCCGTCGGCGGTAACGATGCCGGTCGGTGTCATCCGGGTGATCGCCTCGGTGATCACCTGGGTCTTGGGGTTGGCTATCCCGCGGTAGTACTTGTCGGAGTTGAGGATTCGCTTACAGCCGGCGCGGTAGCTCGGGGTGAGTTTGCGGCGCAGTTCAGGGTCTTTGATGCTGCGGTTGATGTTGTAGCGGCCCATCGCCTCGCCGATCTTGAGCAGCCGCGGTTGCTGCGTCATGGCGAACCCGACGCCCTCGTGAATCCAGTAGATGGCGGCACGCATGGCCGCGCGGGTGCCGGGCACGTAGCTGAACACCCGCCGAATCCATTGCGGGAACTTGTTGTTCACCCGCGGCATCACCCAGGCCGGGGTGCGCTGGTAGAGGTGCAGTTCGGCGACATCTTTGACGATCTCGGGCACGATCTGGATGGCACTGGCGCCGGTACCGATCACTGCGACCCGCTTGCCGGTGAGGTCGACGCTGTGGTCCCACTCCGCGGAGTGGAAAGCCGCACCGGCGAAATCCTCACGCCCCTCGATGTCGGGAATCAGCGGGATGTGCAGGCCGCCGGCCCCGGACACCAGGAACTGGGAGACGAACTCCTGGCCGGTGTCACTGAACACGTGCCAGCGCAGTTCCTCTTCGTCCCAGTGCGCGCGGTCCACATGGGTGTTGAACCGGGTGTAGCGGCGCAGCCCGTACTTGTTGGCCACACCCAGGAGGTACTCCTGAATCTCGGGCTGGAAGGACCACATGTGGCTCCAGTCCGCCTTCGGCTCGAAGGAGAACGAGTACATGTGCGACGGGATGTCGCAGGCACACCCCGGGTAGGTGTTGTCGCGCCACGTCCCACCGAACTCGTCGGCCTTCTCCAGGATGAGGAAGTCGACGCCTCGGCGTTGCAGTTCGATCGCCATCCCCATGCCCGAGAACCCACTGCCGATGATCAGGGCGCGGGTGTGGATGGGTTGCTGACCCTGTGAGGGTTGGGCAGCCGTCATAGCTCAGGTCCTTTTCTGGGAACGGCGGTACCGGATATTTCCCAGTCTCCGGACGTGGGAGTCAGCTGTCAACGAGGCGATCAGCTGGCGTGCTGGCGACGCTGGACACCTTCATGCAGTGGCAGGTCCGGGTCGATCCAGATGCCGAGCAGTTCACAGGTGCCGTTGATGGAACCGACCATGATGGTGGTCAGGTGGTTGACGAACTCCTCGGCCGGCATCCGGCGCGGGCTGTCCTCATCGGTGCCCAGCCACCAGTCCGTGGCCGACGCGCATGCACCGAACGTGGCGAATGCCGCCAGTTCGATCGCGGCCCCGTCCAGTTCCATCTCGCGCAGTTCGTTGGAGAACATGTCGGCCATCGCCAGGGTGATTCCGCGGCCCTCGTTGAGTGCGCGCATGGTCGATTCGCTCTGTTCGGCGAACCGGCCCTGGATCAGGAACCGCAACACGTTGGGGTGCTCGTCGACCAGCAGCACGTACTGCTCGACGCTGCGCCGGATGACCTCCCGGGCCGGGTCGGCGCCGAGGTTGATCGCCGGGAAGATTGCCGACCACAGCATGTCGCGCAGTCGCTCGCCGATGGCCTGGAACAGGTCGGACTTGTCGGCGAAATGACGGTAGATCTTGGGCTTGGCAGTACCGGCCTCTTCGGCGATCTCCCGCAGGCTGACCTCGGGTCCCAACCGGTCGATCGCCCGGAACGAGGCGTCGACGATCTCCGACCGCACCTTCTTACGGTGCTCACGCCAGCGCTCGCTACGGGCGTCAACCTTGACGCCCGGGCTCTCGCTGGAATGTGATCTCGACGTTCGCCGCACGCGATCACTGTACCTGTCCTGATAGCGCTGACCTGCCCAGACCGCCCTACAACACGCGGTTTTACCGTTTGACCCGGGCGTTCGCCCGTCACGCCGCCGACAGCCGGCTTGGGTACTATCGCAGCCACAGTCAACCGATGAGACGAGGCTCATGACGCAGCGATACGACCTGGTCATAGCAGGTGGCGGCCCATCAGGGTCGGCCGCGGCGTGGCAGGCCGCTCAGACCGGCGCGAAGGTGCTGGTCCTCGACAAAGCGGAGTTCCCCCGCGACAAGCCGTGTGGCGACGGACTCACCGCTCGTGCGGTGAGCTACCTGCAGAAGATGGGCCTGGCCGATGAGGTGGCCAAATTCCATCGGGTCAACAAGGTGACCGTCTACAGCCCCAGCGAGTGGGAACTGTCCTTCCCGCGCCGCCCCGGCATGCCCGACCACGGCCACACCGTGAGCCGCACCGAACTGGACACGCTGCTGCTCAAGCATGCCGAGTCAGCGGGTGCCGAGGTCCGCCAGGGCGCCGAGGTTTCCGGGCCGGAATTCGACGCCAAGGGCCGCGTGGTCGGCGTGGTGCTCAAGAGCGGTGAGAAGGTCTACGGCGACGCGGTGATCGCGGCCGACGGCGCCTACTCCCCCATCAAGCGGGCCCTCAAGATCGACTCGGAGTACAACGGCTACTCGGCCATCGCGATCCGGTCGGAGATGCACGCCAACCGTCCTGACTCCGACGCGTTCGAGATCTACCTCAAGCTGTTGTTCCAGGGCGATCAGTTGCCCGGCTACGGCTGGGTCTTCCCGATGGGCGGAGGCCGGTTCAACATCGGCCTGGGTTATGTGAACAGCTACAAGAATTGGCAGTCGATCAACGCCACCCAGTTCCTCGGCGACTTCCTGCGGACCCTGCCCGCCGAGTGGGAACTGCCGCCGATCGAGGAACTCAAGAAGAACAAGAGTGTGCGGGCCTGGCGATTGCCGATGGGCTTCACGGCGTGGCCGCCGTGGCGTCCGGGCGTGCTGTTCGTCGGGGACTCGCTGGGTGCCGGCAAGCCGGTGTCCGGTGCCGGTATCTCCAAGGCGCTCGAGTCCGGTCTGACCGCAGGCGAGTGCGCGATCGCCGCGCTCACCAACGGCGGGCCCGACGACTTCACGAACTACGAGCAGCGGATGCGCGCGGCGTGGGGTCGCGAGTACCGACGCGGCCGCTTCTTCAACAAGCTGGCCGGGATGCCTGCAGTCGCGGGTGCAGGCCTGAAGGCGTTGGACAACCACACCTTTCGTGACCTGCTGCTCAAGTCGCTCTACAAGAAGGCGCAGAGCCCGCAGCACACCTAGCCGCATTTCCGTAGGCGGAGAAGGTCTCGACATTCGTCGGTCGGACCAGGTACACCAATTGGGTGCCTGATCCGACCGACAATGTCTGGGAAGCGCTGTCCACCGCCCGATCGATTCGACGGTTCACCGACGAACCTGTCGATGATGAGACGCTCAACCGCTGTCTGCGGGCCGCCACCTGGGCCCCCAACGGAGCCAACGCGCAGCTGTGGCGCTTTATCATCCTCGATGCGCCCGAACAGCGCGCCGCGGTGGCCGAAGCAGCCCGGATCGCTTTGCGATCAATCGAATCGATCTACGGCATGTCACGGCCCACCGAGGACGATCTGAGCCGGGCGGCACGAAACAACCGCGCCACCTACGAGTTGCACGATCGTGCCGGTGAATACACCTCGGTGTTGTTCGCGGCCTTCAAGAATGAGTTCTCGTCGGAGTTCCTACAGGGCGGCTCGATCTACCCCGCGATGCAGAACTTCTACCTGGCGGCCCGCGCCCAGGGATTGGGCGCATGCATCACCAGCTGGGCCTCCTACGACGGCGACAAGGTCTTGCGCGAATCGATCGGTATCCCCGACGAATGGTTTCTCGCCGGACACATCGTGGTGGGCTGGCCACGAGGCAAGCATGGGCCGGTACGGCGTCGTCCGCTGTCCGATGTCGTCTTCCGCAATCAGTGGGACCCCGAGCGCGCCGACATCACGTACGGCCGCGGTGCGCGACCGCGGCGGTGACGTCGTTCTCGCAGCGGCTTCACATGTTTCAGCCCAGCGTGTACCGCACGTCCTCGGCGACGGGCGCGAACCCGATGCGCCGGTAAACCCGGTTGGACACCGGATTGGCGACATCGGCGAACAGCACCACCTCCCGTGCCCCGTCGCGCCGCGCGGACCGCGCAGCCGCGGCGGTGACCGCGGCCGCATACCCGTGGCCGCGGTGTTCGGGCGGGGTATAGACGGGCCCGATGCGGGAGGCGCCGACGACGGCTGCGCGCACCCGCGCCATGCTGACCGGTTCGCTATCCACCGTCCACAGCAGGATGTGGTCACCGGCATCGACGATCGAGGTGAGCATCGCCCGACTCGCGTCGACATTCGACGGCTCGCCGAATGCTTCGATGAAGAACTCGTTCAGCCAGTGCACGACAGTGTCGGTGTCCCTGGTTTGGGCAGTTCGCCATTCCCCGGCGACCCCGCTCGGTGGACTCAGCTCCCCCAGTCGATAGAGCACGTCACGCGACGACTCACTCGCCCGCACACCGGTGACCGTCTGCCACGCTTGCGTGAAAGGCGTGGCTGTCGCCGGTGTTCCGCGCACGCCCGCAAGGCTCGTCCCAGCGGCAACCAGCGCCCGGGCCGCGGTCATCGCGGTCTCGGGTGGCAGGCCGTTCACCAACAGCACTGAATCCAGGGTCTGCACCGCCGCGCCTGCGACCCCATCGCCGTTGGCGACCGACAACAGGATTCGCTCGGCGGGCCAGGGCGTCGTGCGTAGCGTCGTCAGCTCCAAGGTGAACAGCACCGGGTCCGGGTGGTACACGGACCGCGATGACGGCTCGAAGTCGGCCGGAGCCGGATGTAGATGGGCCTGCATGCTTCAAGCCTGATGGCTCAACCTGGTGACCGCCATCGATTTTTGGCGGCTACACCACACCCGCTCGTCAGATAGCGTGGCAGCGTGCCTTCGCTAGGTCCATTCGGCAGGAGATGCGGATTCGCTGTGGCTCTCGGGGCGCTCGCATGTGCCACCGCCTGTTCGCACGTGGTGACCGGGCAACCAGTCGCCGGAAGCGACGCCCGAAGCGCGTCCGCCGGGGAATGGCGTGAGCGTGTCCTCCCTTCGGACTGTCTGCTCACCGGTGAGCAGATGTCGGCCCTTTCGGGCGTCGAAATCGACGACGGCCTGGACACCGACATCAAGAACACCGACGGGACCATCGGACGTAGCTGCAAGTACTACGCCTCCGCGGGCGGCGTGCTGTCGTTCACGGCATCGATAAAGGTCCTGTCTCCGTCCAGCGGAGCGATCACCGAGCAGCTGCTGGCCGGCATCGGCAAACCGGGGGCCACTGAAGTTCCCGGCATCGGCCGACGCGTCGTCATTGAACCCATAACGGGCCCAAGCAATTTCCCGGTGATGCGAGTAGCCACCGACAGGTATCTGGCCAACGTGGTGCTGGTCGCCGGCAACATCCCCGGGCCACCCGACATCGCCGCGTGGAAACGGGCGGCATCGGAGATCCTCAAGGCGTTGCCCGCGTGATCATCAACCTTCTGGGTAGAAGAGGAACAGCACGCACCCGTCCGTGGATTGCGGTACGTGCCACGACCCGGCAGGCGCATGTAGGAAAGTGCCTGCGGCGTAGTCGTTGAAGACGCCGGAGACCACGTAGACCTCTTCTGGTCCTGGGGCATGAAGGTCTTCACCGACCCAGACTGCTCCCGGCGCGATGGTCGTGATCGCCGCCTTGGCACCGTTGTCGCCCTTCCAGAGCGGCTGGACGGTGATTCCGGGAAAGACCTGGATGGGTTCGACGTCCGTGGTCGCCTTCCACACATATCCGGGCGCGTTCGGACCGAACGACGCAACATCACCATTGGTTGTCATATGTGCACGAACCGTGCGCACCGACCCGCAATTCCCGAACCGTCGTGTCGCGACCTCAGGCGCACAGCCCGCTACGCCGATGACTCGAGCGGCGTCAGCAGGCCGAACCGCTCCAGCTCGGTGACGTATTTGGTGATGATGGGAGGTGAAATGTGTGGAATATCCGCGCCAATCCCTGATTCGCGCACCGCGGTACGGAATCGATCGGTCGGTCCATAGGCTCCGTGGGTCGGCTCCGGGGCTTTCAGATCCCTGGTGACCTGCGACGCCAAGATCTGTAGCACCGAATGCCGACGCTGCCGCTCGGGCAGCGCGCGGAGGGCATTCTCGAAGCGCTGCAGCCATTCTCCGAAGTCGGCGATGCGCTCGATCGGGTAGCCGGCCTCGATCAGCCAGTCGACGTACTCGTCGATCCCGATGCCGTCGTCGTGCGGATTCATCACGTGATACGTCTCGAACTCGGCCGAGCCGGCAAGGGCCAGCTGCCAGCCCAACGTGGTGATCGCCTCTGCGACGAATCCGACGGGCAACGCGTCGTAGTGGGCTCGTTGACGGTTGCCTGCGGGGTCGAGTCGATAGAACGACGCCGGCGCGAGCCCGGTGGCCACGACGCTCAGCACCATCCGGGTGAAATTGTCGGGCACGTTGAGCTGGCCCGCGTAACTGGTGTCGGCCAAAATCATGTCGCACCGGAACACCGCGACTGGCAGACCGCACAGGTCGTGCGCCTCGCGCAGCAGCACCTCCCCAGCCCACTTGCTGTTGCCGTACCCGTTGGCGAAGCTACCGTCGAGTGCACGCACCGGGCTGACGATCCGGATGTCGCCGTGTTCGGTGAACGCGGCGGGCTCGATCTGATGGCGTACATCGGCAGTCGAGACGAACGTGTAGGGCTTGAGCTTCGTGGTGATCGCGAACCGGATCAGCTCGGCGGTTCCCACCACATTGGGTCTGAAAAACTCCTTGTAGGGAAGGATTCCGTTGACGAACGCGGCGGAATCGACGATCACGTCGACCGTCTCGGCCAACTGCTGCCAGGTGCGTTCGTCCAACCCGAGATTGTGTTCGCCCTTGTCGCCGGCGATCACCTTGAGCCGTCCGTCGGTCAGTTCGCGGAAATGGCTGTACAGGACCGGGTCTGTGTCGAACGTCGCCTCCAGCCTCCGTCGCGCGTCGGTGTCGGAGTCTGCGCGCACCAGACAGATGATGGTGTCGTCGACCCGGCGGAGGCGATTGAGCCAATCCAGTAGCAGATAGCGGCCGAGGAATCCGGTGGCCCCGGTCAGCAGGACGGTGTGGGGCTTACCGTCGGGGCGCGGCAGGGTCGGGGCTGCCCGCAATGTGGGCCCGGCGATGAACTTCTCCAACATCAGGTCACTGGCCCGCAGTTCGTCGCTTCCGGCGCCGTGCACGGATTCGAAACTGAGAGCGCCGGTTCCGGGCACGGCTCGCGATTCGGCGTCGCGGTCCAACTGTTGGCACAAACCGCTCACCGAGGGTGTTTCGAACAACATGCGTACCGCGAGGTCGGACTCCAGTGCGGTGTTCACCGCGGCGACTACCCGCATCGCCGAGATCGAGTCACCGCCCAGCTCGAAGAAGGAATCGTCGACCCCGACCCGCTCGACTCCGAGAACCTGGGCAAAAATGTTCGCCACGGTCACCTCCGTCTCGGTGGCCGGCGCGCGGTACGGATCGGCGCTCTGGAACTCCGGGGCGGGCAGTGCACGCTTGTCGAGCTTGCCGTTGACCGTGAGCGGCAGCGCAGCGACGACCACGATGGCCGCCGGCACCATGTACGCCGGGAGCCGATCTGCCATCGTGCGTCGTAGCTCAGCGGAATCAACTCCGCCGGTGGATGTTTCGGTGACATAGCCCACCAGCCGCTTGTCGCCGGGGCGGTCCTCGCGGGCGACGACCACGGCTTGACCCACCCCGTCCAGTTCTGAGAGCGCGGCCTGGATCTCGCCCAACTCGATACGGTAGCCGCGGATCTTGACCTGCTCGTCGGAGCGCCCCAGATACTGCAGCTGCCCGTCCTGGCCCCACCGCACCAGGTCCCCGGTCCGATACATCCGCGCCCCGGCCCCGCCGAATGGGCAGGCCACGAATCGCGATGCGGTCAGCTCGGGCCGGCGGAGATATCCAGCGGCCACACCGAGTCCGGCCACGTACAGTTCGCCCACCACACCGGCGGGCACCGGCCGCAGCCAGTCATCCAGGACGAACAACGCCGCGCCCGGCACCGGCCGACCGATCGGGACGACAGCGGTGTCCGGCGTCAACGGAGCACTGATCGTGGCATAGATCGTGGTCTCGGTCGGACCGTAGCCGTTGATCATCACTCGCCCCGGGGCCCACCGCTCCACCACGTCGGACGGGCACTCCTCGCCGGCCACCATCAGCGCTGTCGACTCCAGGCCCGCTTGTTCGAGCGCCGCCAACGCGGCGGGCGTCTGACTCAGCACGGTGACCCCTTCAGTGACCACCAGTTCGTGCAAATCCCGCGGCGACGCGGCCACCGAGTCGGCGACCACCACCAGCCGCGCTCCGTGCAGCAGGGCACCCCAGATTTCCCAGACCGAGTAATCGAAGCCGTAGGAATGGCACTGCGTCCACACCTGACCCGGGGCCGGAGCGAGTCCCACGTCGAGGGAATCGAACAGCCGGGTGACGTTGTGATGGGTGACGGCAACGCCTTTGGGCGTCCCGGTAGTTCCCGAGGTGTAGATCGCGTACGCGATGTCGCCGGGCACGGGAGCAGGCGGCTCGCCGGGGCCGGCGGCCGCACCGGCCGGGGCGTCGGCTTCGATGACCGGCAGGTCGAAGTTGCCGAACCGCGGGCGCAGTTCTCTCGTGGTGACCGCGACGACCGGTGCGGCATCGGCGAGCATGAAGCTCAACCGGGTGCTCGGCACTGCAGGATCGATCGGAAGGTAGGCCGCCCCGGTCTTCAGCACCGCGAGCATCGCCACGATCGCCTCAGCGCAGCGCGGCATCATCAGCGCCACGAATTCACCGGGTCGCGCACCGCGCGCTGCCAACCGGTTCGCCAACCGGTCGGCTGACTCGTTGAGTTCGCGATAGCTCATCGAGCTGCCCTCGAATGTCACCGCGGGTGCCTGCGGGGTCCGCGCCACCTGATCGGCGAACCGCTGTGGAATGGAGGCGGGCGTGTTCATCGGTAGGGACAACACGTCCCGGTGTGCCCACTCGTCGACGCGCTCTTGCTCGGCCGCACTGAGCACGTTGACGGTGCACAACGGCCGACCCGGGTCCTCGATCATGGCGCCCAGCAGTCGCTGGAACCGGTCGATCAGCATGTCGATGCCTGGCACGTCGAAGGCAGCCGAGTCGAACTCCACCCGAATTCCGAGCTCGTGGCCGGGAATCACGATCACCGACAGCGGATAGTGGTTGAACTCGCGGGTGCTGAAGTCGGTGAATGCCAATTCGTGGGCACTGGAGAAGGCACCGGTGTCCAGCGGGTAGTTCTCGTACAGGAAAAGCGTGTCGAACAGCCGGGCGTGACCGGTGAGCTGATGAATTTCGCTGAGCGACAGGTGTTCGTGCTCGACAGTGTCGTTGTGGGCAGTCTGCAACTGGCTCAGCAGATCGACCACGGTGTCGTCCGCCCTGGCGTGGGCCCGGACCGGCACGGTGTTGATCAACAACCCCACGATCGTGTCGGAGCCGGACACCTCCGCCGGGCGGCCCGAGACCGCCGTGCCGAACACCACGTCGCGCTGCCCGGTCATCGTCATCAGCAGTTGCGCCCACGCTGCCTGCAGCACGGTGTTGACGGTGGTGTGACACGAGCGTGCCACTTCTCCAACGGCTTTCGTGATATCCGCCGAAAGACGATAGGACTCCACCCCCCGTGGCCCCGGATCTGCCGGCACGGCGACCAACGTGGGGTGCTCGAATCCGTCCAGCGCATGGCGCCAGGCGGCCCCCGCGGCGTCGTGGTCCCGTTCGGCCAGCCAGCTGACGAAGTCCCGGTACGTCCCGGTCGCCGGCAACCGCTGCCCGAAGTAACCGGCGCAGATCTCCTGCATCAGGATCGGCAGCGACCAGCCGTCGATGACGATGTGGTGGAAGGTCAACAGGATCCGGTGCTCATTGCCCCCGGTCCGGATCAGCGCCCCCCGGAATGCGGGCCGGTTGCGCAGGTCGCAGACCGCGGCCCGTTCGGCCGCGCACAGCCGGTCGATCTCCGCGTCGGGCTTGCGGTCATCTTCCCGCAGATCCAGGTACCGCCAGGCCATCACCGGGTCGCGGGAAATGACCTGCACCGGCTCACTCGTGTGGACGCAGAACCTGGCCGTCAGGTTGGGGTGCCGGCCCACCACCGTGTTCACCGCGTCGCGCAACCGATCGCGATCCAACACGCCGGTGGCGGTGAGATCCAGCTGCACCGTGTACAAGTCGGCAGCTGCGGCAGCGTCGGAACCCTGACCGAGGCCGGAGTGGAACAGCAGGCCTTTCTGAACCGGGGTCAGTGGCAGCACGTCGGCGATGCGGTACTGCAGCTCCAATTCGTCGATCTCCTGCTGGCTCAGCCTGGCAGGCACGATGTCCGACGGGGTCAGACCACCGCCTCCGGCGGCCACGTGGGCACAGATTCCGCTCAGCGCCTCGAACCACAACTGGCTCAGTCGAATCACTTGCGCCTCGTCCACCAGCGACGGCGCCCAGGTCCACCCGGCCCGCAGGCGCGGGCCCGCATCGCTGTCCTCGGTCCCCGCGTCGAGGTCCACCGTGTGCATCAACGGCATGGCCACCGACGATGCCGCGTCAGCGACTGCCAGTCCGTTCTGGTCGATGCGCCACAGACCACCCGCGTTCTCCGCCCCACCGGCGCCGATGCGTCCCAGGTAGTTGAACCCGATGGTCGGCTCCGGACCATCCAGATCGACCTCGGGGTTCAGATGCCGCAGCAGTCCGTAGGTGAGTCCGTCCGGCGCCGTGCGTAACTGCTGTTTGGCGTTTTTGACGACCGGGCCGAGCGCGGCCGCTCCGGAGGTTACCTGCTCCCACGGCAGATCCCCGGTCGACAGCGCGACCGGATACCTGGTGGTGAACCAGCCCACGGTGCGGGACAGGTCGATATCGGCGGCCAGCTCTTCGTACCGGCCGTGGCCTTCGACATCGATCCCGACGGGTTCCGGACCGGTGCCCAAAAATTCGTTCCATGCCAATCCGAATGCGATCAACAAGATGTCTTGTACCCCAGCGTGAAACGCCACAGGCACCGCACCGAGCAACTGGCGGGTGGTGTTGGGATCCAGCGATACCGACAGATGCCCGGCGTCGGCGTAGGTGTCCCGAGCGGGGTCGATTTCGGGCAAGGCGGGCGGGGTCGACATCACCTGCCGCCAGCTATCGGCCAGCTCGGCCACCTCGGCGCTAGCGGCGTAGTCGTTCAGTACCGTAGACCACCTGGCGAACGACGTCCCACCGGGCGGCAACTGTACTGGTTCACCACACTGCAACTGGGACCAGGCGATATTGAAGTCCTCCAACAGGATTCGCCATGACACCCCGTCGACTGCGATGTGGTGGATGAGCAAGGCCAGCTCCCCGGTGCCGGGCACCCACAACGCCGACAGCATTCGGCCCGCAGACAGGTCTAGTCGGCTCCGCGCCGCCGCCAGTTCCTCGTCCGACAGCGTCTCGACGGTTCGCAGACAGTCACGGGCATCCACCGAACCCGGGTCCGGCACGCTCAGCGACCAGCCGTCTTCTTTCACTCCGACCTGCAGCCGCAACGTGGCGTGGCGGTCCATCAGGGCTTGCAGCACGGCGATCAGTGTGGCCTCGGGCGCTTCCCCGGGCGCCTGCAGAACCACGGCCTGATTGAACTGTCCGACAGGACCTTCGACGGTTTGCAGCCACCGGATGATCGGGGTCGGAGCCACCGGGCCGAGGCCTTCGTCGACGACGTCGTCGACGTCACGCGCGCGGCAGACTGCCGCCAATCTGGCCACGGTCTGCTCGACGAACACATCACGCGGCCGGAACTGCAGGCCATGCGCCCGGGCCAGTGCCACGACCTGCATCGACAGAATGCTGTCCCCGCCCAGGGCGAAGAACGCGTCGTCGACGCCGATCGGCTCATGCCCCAGTACCTGGGCATAGATCCCGGTGAGAAGTGTCTCGAGTTCGGTGCTCGGAGCCCGGAATTGATGTGCGTCGCTTCGGTATTCCGGAGCGGGTAGCGCGCGCCTGTCGAGCTTTCCGTTGATCGTAAGGGGCAGCGAGTCCAGCGCCACCACGGCAGCGGGGACCATGTACGCCGGCAATCGACTGGCCACCGCAGTGCGGATCCCGGCCGGACCGGCAGTGCCGGTGATGTAACCGACCAGACGCTTGTCGCCGGGACGGTCTTCCCGGGCGATCACCACGGCCTGGTGCACGCCGTCCAACTCGGCCAGCACTGACTGGATTTCGCCCAGTTCGATGCGATAGCCGCGAATCTTGACCTGCTCGTCGGAGCGGCCCAGATATTCCAACTGCCCGTTGCTGTCCCAGCGCACCAGGTCCCCGGTGCGATACATCCGCTGCCCCGGTGCGCCGAGCGGGCAGGCCACGAACCGCGTTGCGGTCAGGCCGCTCCGCCGGACGTATCCGACGGCCACCCCTGCCCCGGCCACGTACAGCTCGCCCGTCGTACCCTCGGGCACCGGTCGCAGGAATTCGTCCAGCACAAACGTCGCGCCACACGGCACCGGGCGGCCGATCGGCACCGCGGAGGTCTGTTCCGATGACAGTTCGCAGACCGCCGCATAGATCGTGGTCTCTGTCGGCCCGTAGGCGTTGATCATCACGTGCCCGGGCGCCCAGCGCCTGACCAGGTCTGCCGGGCAGGCCTCGCCGGCCACTACCAGCGTCGTCGAATCCAGACCCTCCGGTGACAACATGCCTGCCGCAGAAGGGGTTTGGCACAACACTGTGACCTTCTCGCTGACCAGAAGATCATGTAGGTCAATCGGTGAGTTTCCCACCGACTCTGGCACCACCACCAAGCGTCCGCCGTGCAACAGGGCGCCCCAGATCTCCCACACCGACACGTCGAAAACCAGCGAATGCCATTGCGACCAGACCTGTTCCGGCACCGGCGGCAGGACAGCAGGTAGCGACTGGAGCAGCTGGGTGACATTGTGATGCGTCACGGCAACGGCTTTGGGTACTCCGGTGGTACCCGACGTATAGGTCAGGTATGCCAGATCGTCGGGGGCCGGATCAGGCAATCGGCCGGCGGCGGGCGGCCCGTCGTGGGGATGGTCATCGACTTCGATTACCGGAACGGCGAGGTCGGCCAATCGCGGACGCAGGTCCGTCGTCGTGATCGTGGCGACCGGTGCCGCATCGGCGATCATGAAGGCGATCCGCGCGTCGGGATGCGCCGGATCGATCGGCAGGTAGGCCGCCCCGGATTTGAGCACCGCCAGGATGGCGATGATCGCCTCGGCGGACCGGGTGAACAGCAGGGCGACAGACTCGCCCTGGCCGGCGCCGTGACCGACCAGCAGGTGCGCCAACTGGTCGGCGGCCCGGTCCAGCTCGCGGTAGGTCCACGAGCGCTCCGCACACGTCAGTGCCGTCGCCGCCGGGTTCCGGTCCACCTGCGCCGAGAACAACTCCGGAATTGAAACCGGCACCGGGCCGGGCCCGGTCAGGGCTGCGCGGTTACCCCAGACATCCAAGTTGTCGTGCTCGTCGTCGTCGAGCAGGTCAATCGACAGTAAACGCAATGACGGGTCTCCACTCATGATTCCTCCCCCGAGAATCGACGGCTATGGTTTTCCGACCCGTCACTACTGGGCCGTCAATTTCCCGTACCGCAAGAGAATAATGTGGAAGTTAGGGCCCTATCCATCGTTCGCGAAAACTTGCGTTCGCCAATTCATAGCCGATCAGAGACATGGCGGCAATTCAATTGCGCCAACCATTTCAGCAAATATTTACCGATGCCAACGAACCCGCGCCAAACAGCTGGAAAGGGCGGTCAGACAACCTCTCGCGGTGATACCGATGCCCCAGATACATGCGCAGGAAGGGCCTCCCGAAGCGCTCGACCCCCGTACCAACCAGATCCGAAAGCCGCCAAAAAGACAAATTCCTGCAAATTTGGCAAATGTTGGACATCTTGCTCCCAGGAGAATGCCAATCCGCGTCCCTGGAGGACACAGCAGTTTTGCCAGTATTTCACCGGTCCGCAAACGGCACTTTGCACAGATTCGTCAGCGTCGCCCGCGCTTGGCCGGGCCCGGCTTGCGGGCGACCTTCCCTGCGGCCGCCCGGGCCGCCTGCTTCGCGAGAGTCTTCTCCCGTGCGGTGCGTTTCGGTGCCGGCGCGGACTGTCCCCGCGACGAACTGGCTTTGCGGCCCCGCACAATGCCGATGAATTCCTCGACCAGTTCCGACTGCGCACCTTCCGGGAAGGCCAGCACCACAGGACAGGTGGGCGCGTCGGTGATCGGACGGTATGTGAGGTCCTTGCGGTGATACAGCCTCGCCAATGACTGGGGAACGATGAGCGCTCCCATTCCAGCGGCGACGAGTTCTATGGCGTCCTGGGTGGTCTCGGGTCGGTGATCGACCGGGGCGCCCGGAGCGTCCGCCCACACGACGACGTTGTCGAGTGGCAACAACGTCGGCTCGCCGTCGAGGTCCGCGGCGGTGATCTCGTCCGCGGCGCTGAGTAGGTGATCGGTCGGCACCACAGCCACGGTCGTCTCCTCATAGAGGGGAATGACGGCCAGACCGGACGTGTCCGACGGCAGCCGCAGCAGCGCCACGTCGACTCTGCCGTCCCTCACGGCGCCGGCCGCGTCGACCGCGGCAACGGCATTCAACCGCAGCGGCACCCCGGGGTGGCGGTCCGCCCAGATCCGGGCCCACTTCGCGGGCGTCCCGCCGGGGACGTACCCGAGGGTCAGGGACTGTGGGGTCACCGCCTCAGGTTACCGATACGCTGAATCCATGAGCAGGCCAAACGCGCAGTCCATGAAACCCGCCACGGCGGCGAAGAAGCTGGACGTCTATTTGCCCGCGACGCCTGCGGAGTTCCAGGAGAACGCGATCACCCGCGGCGAGCTCGCCGCGCTCCAAGAGAACCCGCCGGAGTGGCTCAAGGATCTCCGCAAGAACGGACCACACCCGAAAAACCTCGTCGCAGCCAAGTTGGGCATCTCGATCGCCGGTCTCGCGCGCGGCGGTGTCGGGGATGCGCTCACCACCGAGCAGATCGATCGGCTCCTCGAGGAGAAGCCGGAGTGGCTGATCGCCGAACGCGAGAGCTACCAGAACGTGCTGGGCGAGCAGCGACGTCTGAAGGCGGTGCGTGCGGAGCAGGCTCGGGAGAAATAATAGCCAATCGCCGAACGGCCAGTTATTGCACGTGTTTTCGCAGTCCGCGTGCAATAACCGGCCACTGGACGACCGATAACGCCAGCGATCACATCGCGAAATTCCCGTGCGGGACAGCAGCCGGAGTGGGGCAGACTTCCAGATATGCCAGATTCCGTGCGAGCCACGTACGCGGTCGCCAGCGACGACCCTGAGTACGCCGGCACGACCTACACCTTGACCGACCTCGACGACGGCTCGGTCATGGTGTGCCTCGAGTACGCGGACGGCAGCGCCCTAGAGGCCGGCTACCTCTACGAGGAAGAAGTAGTCGGCCTCAGCGAGAGCGAGCTACTCACGGAGGTCGACCAGGCCCTGCGTGACGGCCAACTGCCGCCGCGCGGCGGAGTCGTGACACCCAGCTGACCTGGCCTCGACGCGATTCAGACTCGGCCTCAGCGCTGCATCTCCACGGCGATCTCCTCGGCCGATGCCGGCCGCCGATCCCACGCCTCCAGCGACACGCAGATCGACCGTTTTCCCCGACCGTGGCGCATCGGAGTGGGTGTGTCCGTGGATCAACCACATCCCGAGGTTCGGCAACTGATATTGATCGAAGTTGCTGCGCGAGAGCCTGTCCGGGACGTCGACGTACGGGAAGTGGCTGAGCATCACGCCCTCTCCGCCCACCTTCGTCCGCGCCACCTGCTGCACGCTCGCGAACACCGCGGCGTAGGCAGCGAAGTGCTTCTGCGCGCCCCGGTACATCGGGTGCACCGGATCGTGATTGCCGGTCACGAGGTGCATCGATACCCGCAACGTGCGCAGCTGTCCCAGAGCCGATTCCATCGACGCCACACCACCGGCGCAGACGTCACCGAGCACCCACAACGTGTCCTGTTTCGGATCGAGCCGGTATAGGGGCGCCATCACCGCGGCGTCGTGCGCTGCCACGGTGTCGAACCCGCGCAAGTCGGCCAGCTTCGGGTGCGCAAGGTGTAGGTCGGCGGTGAAGTAGTCCACGCGCGGACGGTAACGGGCAGCACGGGCACACGGCGACCGAGTTTCCCTGCCGGGCCCTGGCCGGACGGAGTTCAGCCGCGTTTCCGGGGCTCGTGGACATTGCCACCATTTGCGCCCAGCAAGTATTCACGCTCGAGTAAATTAACGCTGCTTTCAATCTACGACCCTCAAAAGGACCGCAATGACCGTCAGCCGCACCGGCCGTACGCTTCTGTTGCTCGCACTCGGAATGATCATCGGCACAAGCACGATCCACGCGCCCGCCGCCCACGCCGAAATCCCTCCCAACTGCGAGAACCGCCCGTGGGGCTTCCTGGGCTCGCAAACACGTCAGATCTGCGATCAACCGATCCGAGCGGACGGGTACTGGACGCGGCACCGAGTCATCGGAGTACCCCGCCACTACGAGAACCCGACCAGTAGCTGCTCCAACTCGTATTTCGGCACCAACTGCACCTACTACCCAGGCGGCTGGGTCGGTGACAGGGTCGCAAGTGATGACACCTACGAGGTGCGTGCCGACACCGTGCTTCCCGACGAACCTGGTCACATGCCAGACCCGGCACCTGCGCCGCCGGCACCCCCGGAGGCACCCGCCCCTTAGCTCTAGAGCGGTCTCAACTCAGGATTGGACTCAAATCTGCTGTGGCTAGCGGGCTTTCGATGAGGTAGAAATGTCACCTGCCGCTACCGGTCGAACATGTCGCTGACGCGATCGAAGAAGCGATCCACGCGCTGCTCCAATCGAGTGCCTTTGCCCCACTTCTCCCACGCGTAGATCAGACCGAATATGGCGGCGACGATCCCCAGCACCAGGGCGGTGACAAGGACGGCCTCGACGGTTGTCGACATCGGAACATGATCTCTGAAAAGGTCGCGTGAACACCACTTGTGGATGTAGGTACGCGTGCAAGCGGGCCTCTGGCTACTCGTACCGGCGTGCCCGTCAGTCGGGCACGATGGCGCGATGAACTCGCGGTGGTGGAGGCTGTTCGATCGGGCGCTGTACCAGCTGCGATGGATCGGCCCGCCCATGTATTTGGGGCTTGCCCTCTTCATGGGCTGGGTCGGGATTGAGTTCATTTCGGACGCCTCCCTCCCCACCCGGCTACTCGGCTTGGCATTTATCGCGGTTGGCATCTGGTCCTTGCGACAGTCCTACAAGGAATTCCGGGAGGCCCGCGAAGCCGAGCCGCCTTCCTGGCTGCCCGACCTACCCGACCCGGACGAGGGCGATAGACCCGCGTGGCGGCACCCGCTCACGCCGGAGCTGCGGGAACAACTGCTGTCGACATTCGCCTTGCTGAAAGCCTCCGGGGTCGTCGACCCTGACGAGGTAACCGACGACGAGGTCGTCGAGTGCGCTGAGCGCACCGACGTATTCGAAGACATGGACTTCCCCTCCGTGCTGATGGTTCTGGAAGAGCTGGGGGACGAACGGGATCCGCCGTTTCGTCACCTCGCGTTCTTCGCCAACCAGGAGTTCTACGACGACGATGCATTCGAGATCGTGCGTGAATTCGCGCGACTAAGCGGATATACCGGGCCGTTGCGCCAGATCAGGTGCGACCTGACCGGCGACTACCCATGTGGTCCCGACTATGACCCGGCGCCAAACGCCGTCATCGAATTCGAGATGGGCGCTGCCCGATACTCGCTGCCCTTCACCATGTATCGCAAGTACCTACCCAACGGGCTGATCGAACAGTTGGCACCGATCGTCTCCGCGCCCGAACGCGCGGAACGCTTCTACCAAGCATGGCGCAGTGACAATCTGGACATCACATACGCAAGCCCGGCGAAGATCGAGGAGCTCAATGCCGCCCTCGGTCCGGAGCCGTTCTGGGTGCCGATCTGACCGTCCGGCCGTCTGTTGTGACGAACTGCTTATCGCTCGGTATTCCAACGCATTTCGCGCAGACTGTCAATCAAGTTCCGCTTTCGCCATCCACGCATTTGCGTCATCTCGATAATCGGTCGCCCGAAGAGCCCGAGCAGGTCATTCGCCGTCGTGACCGTCGCAGCCAGGTCGCAGTCGTCATCAATGATTTCGGCGGCGAGTAACTGCTGCGGGACGAGTCCGGCGTCGAGCAGGACGCGCCACTCGGCCAATCTCATCGACAGAAAGTCCAGCGCGGGAAAGCGTGTGAGCTGTCGCGGGTCGGCCAGTGCCCCGGCGTGAGCCCAGATGGCGTGAATCCGTGGATGATCAAGCAGCGGACCAAGGTCGACGGGAGCGTCGCCCTTACTGATACCGAGCACCTCGGTGTCGGCATTCCAGTCGTCGATGGAGGCCGTGGCCCCGTCCTCGACGGGCCAGCTGTGGGTGCCTTCGCGGCCGTGGACCAGCATTTCGGTGAACGAGTCGCTGCAGTACATTGCCCCGGCGGGAGATTCGTGGTCCAGGTAGACGACTTGGCCTCGATACCCTTGCGCCGCTGGCGCGAGGTCGGCGGCGTAGATATTGCCGCCCCCGTCGTGGCCGACGGGGAACCACAGCGGCGTCCAGCCCAACGGTTGAATCCGCCCCGCAGGATCCGGTCCGAGTGACATCTGTGCCGCATACCACCAGATCGACCCAGCTTGCACGGGATTGAACATGTTCCGCGTCCAGGTGTCGTCGAGCGGGATGATCTCCATGCCGTTGTAGCTGCGGCCTTCACCGCCGCTGATGTAACCGCTCCCAGCGGTCAGGTAGATGGCCCTGACCTCTTCGGTCAAGGGAACTCCGAGTTGCGCTTCCACCGTGTCGTCTGCCAGGAGGATGGGACCAGTGTGAGCTGATTTTGCCAGGGTGATGGGACCACCTGGATTGCCAGTTA
>NZ_LQPP01000018.1 GCF_002102345.1 Mycolicibacterium peregrinum | reverse complement strand
TCAGACAGCACCTGCGTCCTCGACACATCACCGAGACTGCCAAACCAATCACCAAATGGTTATGAGACACGCCCTAGTCCAGCGCGAGGTCTTTGCGGAAGCGCTTCAGTCCGTCGATCTTCTCGGCCAGGGTCGCCGAGGGCCCGGAGTAGAACATCCACGGCATGGTGATGATGCCCTGAATCCCACCGGCCTCCGCACGCGCGTAGTGCTCGGGAGTGAAGGCGTCGGTCAGCGGTGTGATGATGGTGAAATCATCCATCGTCAAACCCTTTTCGGCACGTAGCTCGCGCAACCGATCGACTCGCTGCAGGGCGTCGTCGGTGGAGATCAGATCGCCGATCCAACCGTCGTGGCGGGCCGCGCGCCGCAGCGCGATGTCGGACAGGCCGCCGACGTAGATCGGGATCCGCGGCGGGGTGGGCTCCATCTCGAGCCGGGGTGTCGAATAGAACTCGCCCGAGAACTCGGTCCAGCCGGGCTCCCACAGCTTCTTCATCAGCTCGAGCATCTCGTCGGTGCGCTTGCCGCGTCGCGCGAACTGCTGGCCCAGCAGGTCGAACTCTTCCTCGCACCAGCCGACGCCGATGCCGAGTTCCAGCCGCCCGTCGGCCAGGTAGGCCGCGGTGCCGATGGCTTTCGCAGCGGAGTACGGGTCACGCATCGCGGGCAGGTAGACAGTGGTGACGAACTTGCACCTGGTGGTGACGAGCGCCAGGGCGCCGATCATCACCCATGGGTCCGGCCAGTCGGTGAACGCCTCCCAGCGCCGCTTGCCGTCCTTGGTGTACGGATACGGTGTGGACAGCGTCTCCAGGTTCACCACGTGATCCGGGATGCCCATCCCGTCGTACCCGAGATCGTCTGCGGCCCTGGCCACTTCGACGGCCTCCCGAGTGTCCATGAAGGCCATGCTCACGTAGAACTTCATCCGGCGTCCCGCGCCCACGCCGGGGTGATGAAGACGCCTTCCGCCTCGACGGTGATCCCGTCGCCGTCGCTGATGTGGCCCCGCGCAAAGGTTTTGACACCTTCGGTCCGGTCGATGTAGGCCTCGGCGCGCAGCGGCCCCAATGGGGTGCCGCGGTTGTACCGGCACGTGATGGTCCCCGTGTAGCGCGGCTCGTTCAGTCCCCCACTGGCCACCTCGCCGAGAATGTGGTCGAGCACCAGCGCACAGATGCCGCCGTGTACCCAGCCCAGCGGCCCCTCGTAGGCGGCGCCCAGCACGAATTCACTCCAGCAGCTGCCGTCCTCGGCATGCTCGATCACCAGCGGCGGGGCCAGAGCGTTGCGCAGTCCGACGACCGGGTTGGCCCACACCACCGGGCGGTTGGTCTCGGCATGAAGCAAGGCGTGTGGCCCGTCGCGCTGTTCGCGGCGCAGCGAGGCGGTGACGGCCTCGACGGCCGCAGTTGCCTCGGTGATGGACTGCGGGTCCACCTGGGTTCGCACGCCGGCGTCGACGAGTTCGCGCATCGCCCGGGCAAATGGTTCGTAGAGCGCTTCGAGCCGTTCGTGCTCGGCCGCGCTGATGACGTCGAACGTGTGCTTCATCCGGACTCCCAGTGAATTGGTTATACGCCCTTATTAACACCAGCCACTGGGACGTCCTGCACGCGGGGCCCAATTCGGCCCCGGCGGCTCAGCCGCCGAAAATCTTGCGGACCACACCCTTGGCCCGCCGCGTCACCCTGAGGTAGTTGTCCAGGAACTCCCCGCCGTCGTCGCTGCCCCACCCGGCCGCCAACGCGACCGCGTTGAGCTGACGGCCCGGCCCGGGTAGCTGATCGGTGGGCTTGCCGCGCACCAGGACCAGGGCGTTGCGCGCCCGCGTCGCCGTCAGCCAGGCCTCGCGCAACAACTCGACATCATTCTCGGCGACCAGCTCGGCCGCACCGATCGCGTCGAGGGTCTGCAAGGTCGAAGTGTTGTGCAGCGCAGGCAGATTGTGGGCATGACGCAGCTGGAGCAGCTGCACGGTCCACTCGATGTCGGCGAGCCCGCCACGGCCCAGCTTGGTGTGGGTGTTGGGGTCCGCGCCACGGGGCAGCCGCTCGGCGTCCACGCGTGCCTTGA
Source organism: Mycolicibacterium peregrinum (assembly GCF_002102345.1). Lineage (GTDB taxonomy): Bacteria > Actinomycetota > Actinomycetes > Mycobacteriales > Mycobacteriaceae > Mycobacterium > Mycobacterium peregrinum. The sequence goes on along the minus strand of NZ_LQPP01000018.1, from coordinate 340,855 downwards.
TCCGGCGGATCTCCTGGACGGCTTCGGCCGACACCCCACCGGCGGGGTAACGCGTCTTGTCGGCGATGAGCAGAAAACGTTCGCCGAGCTCGAGGTCCCCGGCCACCCGGTGAGCGCGCAGCAGGGCCTGGATCTCCCACGCCTGCGCCCACTGCTCGTAATAGGTCGCATATGACGCCAGCGTGCGCACCAGGGGCCCGTTACGGCCCTCCGGACGCAGCCCGGTGTCGACCTCCAACGGCGGGTCCGCACTCGGTGTCCCCAGCAGGGCCCTGACCTGTTCGGCGATGCTCACCGACCAGCGCACCGCCGTTGAGTCCTCGACCCCGGTGTTCGGGTCGCACACGAACATCACGTCGGCGTCGGAACCGTATCCGAGTTCGCCGCCACCGAGGCGGCCCATACCGATCACGGCGATGCGTGCGGGCGCGCCGGATTCGGGGGTGTTGGCCCGGATCACCGCGTCGAGTGCGGCCTGCAACACGGCAACCCATACCGAGGTCAGTGCCTTGCACACGTCGGTCACGTCGAGCAGGCCCAGCACGTCCGCGGAGGCGATGCGGGCCAGTTCCCGACGGCGCAGGGTGCGGGCGGCGGCGATGCCGCGTACCGGGTCAGGGTGCCGGCCGGCCGAGGCCACCAGGGCGCGGGCCACGCTGTCGGGATCGCCGTCGAGCAGTTTGGGTCCGTTGGGCCCGTCGGCGTACAACTGGATCACCTCGGGGGCGCGCATGAGCAGTTCGGGGATGTAGGCCGAGGTGCCCAGCACCCGCATCAGCCGCTTGGCCACCGCGCCCTCATCGCGCAGGGTCGACAGGTACCAGCGCTGCTCGGACAGTTCCTCGCTGATCCGGCGGTAGGCCAGCAGGCCCGCGTCCGGGTCGGGGGTGTCCGACAGCCAGTCCAGCAGGGTCGGCAGCAGCACCTGCTGCACCGTGCCCCGACGCCCGCTCTGGCCGGTGAGCGCGGCCAGGTGGGTCAGTGCACTCTGCGGCCCCTCGTAACCCAATGCGGCGAGCTGACGTTCGGCCGCCTCGGTGCTCATGCCGGCGCCGATACCCAGCGCCGGCTGGCCCACCGTTTCGAGCAGAGGCTGGTAGAAGAGCTTGGCGTGCAGTCGCGACACCCTCATGCTCTGCCGCTTGAGTTCCTCGCGCAACACACCCTGGGCGTCGTGCCGGCCGTCGGGGCGCACGTGCGCCGCCCGGGCCAGCCATCGGTACGCCTCGACGTCGCTGTCGTCGGGCAGCATGTGGGTGCGTTTGAGCCGCTGCAGCTGCAACCGGTGCTCGAGCAGTCGCAGAAATTCGTAGGAAGCAGTCATGTTGGCGGTGTCGTCGCGGCCGATGTACCCGCCCTCGCCGAGGGCCGCCAGCGCGTCGACGGTAGACGCCACGTGCAGTGAGTCGTCGTTGCGTCCGTGCACCAATTGCAGGAGCTGGACCGCGAATTCGACGTCGCGCAGGCCGCCGGTGCCCAGCTTGAGTTCGCGGGCCCGCACTCCGGCCGGGACGAGTTCCTCGACGCGGCGACGCATAGCCTGAACCTCGGGAACGAAATCCTCACGCTCGCACGCGGTCCACACCATCGGCATCAGGGCCTCGATGTAGGCCTTGCCCAGTTCGGCGTCGCCTGCGGCGGGACGCGCCTTGAGCAGGGCCTGGAATTCCCAGGTTTTCGCCCAGCGCTGGTAGTAGGCGACATGGGATTCCAGTGTCCGGACCAGTTGTCCGCGTTTACCTTCGGGGCGCAACGCGGCGTCGACCTCGAAGAACGCATCGGCGGCGAACTGCATCATCTCGCCGGCCACCCGGGTCGCGATGGCCAGGTTGTCGTCGCCGTCGCCGTCCGGGACCGGTTCCCCGACGAAGATGACGTCGACGTCGCTGACGTAATTCAGTTCGCGCGCACCGCATTTACCCATGGCGATGACTGCCAACCGGGGCTGCACGCCGTCTTCGCACACGACGCGGGTGGCCACTGTCAGCGCGGCGCCCAGCGCGGCGTCGGCCAGGTCGGACAGATGGGCGGCCACCTCGACGAAGGGCAGCACCGGCTCGTTCTCGACGGTCGAGGCAACATCGAGCCCGGCCAGGATCAGCAACCGGTCCCGGTAGAGATCCCGCAGCGCGGGCACGGCACTGCTTGCGCCCCGGTCGATCTCGGCTTCCCGCGCCGCAGCGGTGAAGAAGCTGTGCAGTTCGTCGGCGCCGGGGAGGCCGACCGCACCGGCCAACAATCGCCACGATTGCGGATGGGCGACGAGGTGATCACCGAGAGCCAGAGACGATCCGAGTACCCCGAACAGCCGGCCCCGCAGCGCCTTGTCGGTCAGTAGCCGGCGGTTGAGTTCGTCGGCGTCGGCGCCGAGCGCATCGGTCAACCGGACCATTGCCAGCAGCGCGACGTCGGCGTCAGGTGCACGCGACAGCGACCACAGCAGTTCGACGTGTGACTCGGTGTTCCAGCCGAGCTGTTCCAAGTGGTCCGCTGCCTGGGGATGGACCAGACCGAGCCGACCGACGCTGGGCAGTTTCGGGCGATCGGTTGCAGGCTTGGGCACGTTCACGACGGTAGCGCACGCTCGCGGGAAACGACCGGCACCGGCGCCGCCCGACTCAGAGCGACAGGTAGTTCTTCAGCTCGTAAGGCGTGACATGGCTGCGGTAGTTCTCCCACTCTGCGCGCTTGTTGCGCAGGAAGTAGTCGAATACGTGCTCCCCCAACGCTTCCGCGACGAGCTCGGAATTCTCCATGGCCTCCAGCGCGTTGCCCAGGCTGGACGGCAGCTCGCGGTAGCCCATGGCGCGCCGCTCTTCGGGCGTCAGGCTCCAGACGTTGTCCTCGGCCTGCGGGCCCAGCACGTAGCCCTTCTCCACGCCACGCAGACCGGCGGCGAGCAGGACCGCGAACGTCAGGTACGGGTTGCATGCCGAGTCGGGGCTGCGGATCTCGACGCGCCGCGACGACGCCTTGCGCGGGGTGTACATCGGAACGCGCACCAGCGCCGAGCGGTTGGCCGCGCCCCACGAGGCTGCGGTCGGGGCTTCACCGCCGTGCACCAGGCGCTTGTAGGAGTTCACCCACTGGTTGGTGACAGCGCTGATCTCGCTGGCATGCTCAAGGATGCCGGCGATGAAGGACTTGGCCACGTCGGACAGCTGCAGCGGGTCGTCAGGGCTGTGGAAGGCGTTGGTGTCGCCTTCGAACAGGCTCATGTGTGTGTGCATGGCCGAGCCGGGGTGCTCGCCGAACGGCTTGGGCATGAACGACGCCCGCACACCGTCGGCCAGCGCGACCTCTTTGACCAGATACCGGAAGGTCATCACGTTGTCGGCCATCGACAGGGCGTCGGCGTAGCGCAGGTCGATCTCCTGCTGGCCGGGCGCGCCCTCGTGGTGGCTGAACTCCACCGAGATGCCCATCTGCTCCAGCGCCTCGATGGCGTGGCGGCGGAAGTTGGGGGCCGAGTCGTGCACGGCCTGGTCGAAGTAGCCGCTGTTGTCCGCCGGCACCGGCACCGACCCGTCGTCCGGGCCGGGCTGCAGCAGGAAGAACTCGATCTCGGGGTGTACGTAGCAGGTGAAGCCCAGGTCGCTGGCCTTGGCGAGCTGCCGACGCAGCACGTGCCGCGAGTCTGCCCACGACGGTGAGCCGTCCGGCATGGTGATGTCGCAGAACATGCGCGCCGAGTAGTGCTTGCCGGCGCTGGTGGTCCAAGGCAGCACCTGGAAGGTGGACGGATCAGGCCGTGCCACGGTGTCGGACTCCGAGACACGGGCGAAGCCCTCGATCGAAGAGCCGTCGAAACCGATGCCCTCCTCGAAGGCGCCTTCGAGTTCGGCGGGCGCGATCGCTACCGATTTGAGGTAGCCGAGGACGTCGGTGAACCACAACCGAACGAACCGGATATCGCGTTCCTCCAGGGTGCGCAGCACGAATTCCTTCTGGCGGTCCATGAGCGCAGCGTAGGCATCGGCTGTTAATTCTGTGTTACGGGCCTGCAAGGAGTTAGCAGGAGAGGTTGCCCGGGGAGCCCTGGGTGACGAAGAAGTTCAGCACCGCGGTGTCGACACAGGCGTTCCCGTTGAACACCACGGTGTGTTGGGTGCCCTTGAACGAGATGAGCGCCGCGTCCATTTGCCGGGCCAGTTCCACCCCGGCCTGATACGGCGTGGCCGGGTCGCCGGTGGTGGACACCACGACGACCTTGCCCGGCCCGGGCCCGGTGACCGGGTGGGGTGACGACGTCGCGGGCACCGGCCATAGCGCGCAGATGTCCCGCGGCGCGTATCCGGTGAACTCGCCGTAGGACATGAACGGGGCGGCGGCACGGGTCCGCTGGTCCGCCTCGGCCCACACCGCTGGGTCGGTGGGGAAAGGCGTGTCGACGCACCGGATCGCGGTGAACGCGTCCTGCATGTTCTGGTAGTGCCCGGTTTCGTCGCGGCGCCAGTAGTCGTCGGCGAGCAACAGCAGGTCGCCGGCGTCGGTGCCACGCGTCAACCCGAGCAGCCCACTGGTCAGGTACGGCCAGTACCGCGCCGAATACAGGGCGTTGCCGGTGCCGGTGATCGCGTCGGCGTAGCCGAGTCCACGCGGGTCCGCTGTGGGGTGCGGCGTCGTCACCAGTGGATCCACGAGCCCTTGGTACCGGCTGACGAACTGGGCAGGGTCGGTGCCCAGGGGACAGTCGGCCGCCGTCGCGCATTCCGCGGCGTAGGTGTCGAAGGCCTTCTGGAAGCCGGCGAGTTGGCGGACGTTCTTGGTGATCGGATCCAGGCTGGGATCTATCGCGCCGTCGAGCACCATCGTGCGTACCCGGTCCCCGAACTGTTCGGCATACGCGCTGCCCAGTTCGGTGCCGTAGGAGAAGCCCAGATAGTTGATCTGTTCCTCCCCCAGCGCGGCCCGCACCGCATCCATGTCCCGTACCGCGGAGGCGGTGCCGACATTGGCCAGGAACGGCGCGCCCATGCGGTCGAGGCACTGCTGGGCGAACTGACGGTAGACATCTTCGATGTGGGCGACCCCGGCCGGGCTGTAATCGGCCATCGGCTCGCGGCGGTAGGCGTCGATCTCGGCGTCGGTGCGGCAGCGCAGCTCCGGGGTCGAATGCCCGACGCCACGCGGATCGAAGCCGACCAGGTCGAAATGATCGGTGAGTGGGGAGCCGGCCAGCGCGGCACCCATGCCGGCGACGGTGTCCACCGCTGAGGCGCCGGGGCCGCCCGGGTTGATGAACAGGGCGCCGATCCGCTGACCGCTGGCAGGTATCCGGATGACGGCCAATTGCGCTTGTGCGCCTTGGGGGTCCGGGGAATTCCAATCGATCGGAACAGCGACCGTGCTGCACTGCGCCGTCGGAATCCGTGCCGGATCTTGCACCCATTGAGCGCAACTTCCCCACTCCGGCCCGGATTCCGGCGCAGCAGCCGCGACGGGGACGGCGACCGGACACACCACGGCGGATGCGCTGAGCAGAGTCACCGCAAGGGCACTCGCCGCCCGCCTGCCCGCCCACCACACGGCAGTCATGGTCGCACGGCGGCCACCGCCGGGTCTGCGCCTGACGCCGACCAGAGATCCGCCGGAGACCAACCGGTGACCTTGACGGCCGGATCGGTCAGCAACGGGTTCCGGGCGGGGGCACCGTCACGTCGACGAGGTAGGTCGCGGCGATGTCGTCGATGCACTTGTTGCCCTGGAACACCACGGTGTGCTGGGTGCCCTCGAAGGTCACCAGGGTGCCGCCGAGTTGGCGGGCCAGGTCGACGCCCGCCTGGTAGGGCGTGGCCGGGTCGTTGGTGGTCGAGACCACCAGGGTCGGAGGCAGCCCCTTCACCGAGATCTCGTGCGGCTTGCTGGTGGGCGGCACCGGCCAGAATGCGCACGTGCCCATGGGCGCATGCCCGGTGAATTCGCCGTAGCTCATGAACGGGGCCACCTCCCGGGCCCGCCGGTCCTCTTCGACGACGGTGGCCCGGTCGGTGATCGCGGGCTTGTCCACGCAGTTGACCGCGACGCGCACGTCGGTCGAATTGTTGTAGTGGCCCTTGGCATCTCGGCCCATGTAGAGGTCAGCCAACGCGAGCATGACGTCACCGTTGCCGTTCTTGAGTCCGGTCAGGCCCTCGGTGAGGTGCCGCCACAGGTTCGGCGAATACAGGGGCAGGATCGTGCCCACGGTGGCGTCGCTGTAGCCCAGCCCGCGCTGATCGCGGGTCTTGGCGGGGTGTTCCACCAGCGGGTCGATCAGGCTCTTGTACACCTCGACGGCCTTGGCCGGGTCGGTGCCAAGCGGGCAGTCGGGGTTCTTGGTGGTGCAGTCGGTGGCGTAGTCGTCGAAGGCCTTCTGGAACGCCGCGGCCTGACGGATGTCTTCTTCCACCGGATCGGCGTTGGGGTCGACGGCACCGTCGAGGATCATCGCGCGGACCTTCTGCGGGAACTGCTCGGCGTAGGTGGCGCCGATGCGGGTGCCGTACGAGTAGCCGAGGTAGGTCAGCTTGTCGTCGCCGAGGGCAACCCGGATGGCATCCAGATCCTTGGCGACGTTCTCGGTGCCGACGTTTTCGAGGAACTCCTTGCCCATCTTGTCGACGCAGCGCTGAACGAACTTCTTGGTCTCGTTCTCCAGATGCTCGACGCCTTCGGGGGTGTATTCCACCGTCGGGTCGGCGCGCAGCCGGTCGTTGTCCTCATCGGAGTTGCACCACACCGCGGGTGTGGAGGATCCGACACCGCGCGGATCGAACCCGACGATGTCGAAGCGGTCCTTGACCGACTGCGGCAGACCCGACAACAGGGAGACGGCCGATTCCACGCCGGATTCGCCGGGGCCGCCGGGGTTGATCACCAGCGAGCCGATCTTCTGGCCCGCCGCCGGGAACCGGATCATCGCCAGGCGGGCGACGTCGCCGTCAGGCTTCGAGTAGTCGACCGGCACCGACAGCATCCCGCATTCCGCATTGTCGGGGATCTGCACGTGGTCACCGGAGCCGGCGTTGCACGGCAGCCATTGCACCGGCGTGCCGGGCCGCGGAACGGCGATCTTGGCCTGGCCATCGACCACCTGGGTGCAGCCCGCCGCGGCCACCGCCGTCATCGCCAGCAGCGCGCCGAACCTCATCCTGAACTTCATGGCTGACCATGCTGCCATGGCACGACATTGCCGCAGGCCGGGCCTGGTCACGAGGTGCCGCGACGCTATCGGGTAGCGGCAAGGAGTTCGTCGAGCGCGACGTGGAAATCGTCGGCCATATCCCACAGGTCAGGCAGCAGATCCGGGCAGGACATGATGCCGACGTCGAGCTTGCCGGTCAGCGACATCACGGTGATGTTGAGCCCGGATCCGTGGAAGATCGGGCCGAGCGGGTACATGGCCTTGACCTCACACCCCAGTAGGTACAGCGGGTCCTGTGGCCCGGGAACGTTCGAGATGACCAGATTGTGGACGGGTTTGGCCCCGGACAGGCGGCTGGCCGCGTACACCCGCATCGCGGCGCCGAACACCGCCGGTGCCGCGAACTGGGTCCAATCCTGGAGAAGCGTCGCACCGATGGCGGAACTGTGTTGCTTGGCAACGGAATTCGACTCGGCGATGGCCCTCAGCCGCTCGGCCGGGTCCTCGATGTTGGTTTCGAGCTTGGAGAACATCCCCGACACCTGATTGCGGCCGGGCCGGTTGGAGCGGTCGTGCACCGATACCGGCACCATCGCGACCAGCGAGCTTTCCGGCAGTTCACCGCGGTCGTGCAGGAAGGTGCGCAGCACGCCGGACACCAGCGCCATCACCACGTCGTTGACCTTGACGTCGAAGTGGTTCTTGACGGTCTTGATGTCCTCAAGGTCCAACTGGGCGAACGCCACGCTGCGCTGACCGGTGATGTTGGTGTTGAACGCGGTCTTCGGCGCGTTGAAGGGGGCCGCCATCGCCTGCCCGTTGATTGCCCGGCGCACCGTGTCGATGACCGTGCTCGCCGTGGTGGGCAGCACGTTGGCCAGCTTCAGTGGCCGGGTCACGAACCTGAGTGCACCGCTGATGGCGATCTCGGCGCCGGTGGCGCCGCCCACCCCGTCGACCGGGTCCGGGGGCGGGGCATCCGCCACGGTGGTGCACAGCTGCGACATCAGGTTTGCGCCGGTCACCCCGTCGACGCCGGAGTGGTGCACCTTCGTCATCAGCGCCAATCGACCTCCGGCGTGGGCATCGGTGCCCGCCACGTTCTCGATGATCCACATCTCCCACAACGGCCGGGTCCGGTCCAACGGAAGCGACGCGATGTGTCCGCAGATCTCGGACAGCTCGGCCCGACCACCGGGACCGGGTAGGCCGATCCGGTGCAGGTGCCGGTTGACGTCAAAGTCCTTGTCCTCCACCCACACCGGGTGGTCGAGATTGAACCGGCTGTCGGCCAGCTTCTCCCGGAATTGCGGCATCGCCTTGATGGTCAGGGTGAGCGCGTCACGCATCCGGTCGAAGGTGTAGCCGCCCGGCATGGTCGAGGTGTCCAGTTCCAGCACCGAGCACACGTGCATGGGCTGCGCGGCAGTTTCGAGATACAGGAAGCTGGCGTCGAGTCCGCTGAGCCGTTGCATGCCGCTGATGTTAGGGCTCCGCGCACGAACTGTGAGGAAATCCACTCGAACGTCGCTTTGGCCTTCATTACGTGCAGTGGCAGACTTGCACTTGTCAGCCGAACCCGGGGACCGCAGAGCGGCCTCGAGGATCGAACCGACCATCACAAGGGACGACGATGTCTGAACAGTCTGTTTATGGTGCTTCCGATTCTGTCGAAGCCAAGCCGCGCACCAAGGTCCGCACGCTCACACTGCAGAAGTGGAAGTCCGAAGGCCACAAGTGGGCGATGCTCACGTGTTACGACTACTCCAGCGCACGGGTATTCGACGAGGCCGAGATTCCGGTACTGCTGGTCGGTGACTCGGCCGCAAACGTGGTCTACGGCTACGACACCACCGTGCCGATCTCCATCGATGAGCTGATCCCGTTGGCCCGCGCGGTCGTCAAGGGCGCCCCGCACGCCCTGGTGATCGCCGACCTGCCGTTCGGCAGCTATGAGAGCAGCCCCACCCAGGCCCTCGCGACCGCCACCCGCTTCATGAAGGAGACCGGCGCGCAGGCCATCAAGCTCGAGGGTGGTGAGCGGATGGCCGATCAGATCGCGACGCTGTCCGCCGCGGGCATCCCGGTGGTCGCGCACATCGGCTTCACGCCGCAGAGCGTGAACGGGCTGGGCGGGTTCCGCGTCCAGGGTCGCGGCGACGCCGCCGAGCAGACCATCCACGACGCGATCGCCGTGCAGGAAGCCGGTGCCATCGCGGTAGTGCTGGAGATGGTGCCCGCCGAGTTGGCCACGCAGATCACCGGCAAGTTGACCATCCCCACCGTCGGCATCGGGGCCGGCCCCAACTGCGATGCCCAGGTGCTCGTCTGGCAGGACATGGCCGGGCTCACCAGTGGCAAGACCGCCAAGTTCGTGAAGCGCTTCGGCGACGTGGGCGGCGAACTGCACCGTGCGGCAACGCAGTACGCCCACGATGTGGCGTCCGGGGTCTTCCCGGCCGAAGAGCACTCTTACTGATCTCCCCCGCCGAGATCAACGAAAACGTCGCTGGAGAACGGATTCAGCGACGTTTTTGTTGATCTGGCGGTGCGCCGATCCGTGTGACGATTGGGCGTGTGAACAGCGACCAGGACAAGCCCTCTGACGACACCGCACCGAGTCGAATTGCGTCATTCTCTGCCGGCGCCGCCATTGTCCTGCTGTTGTCGGCGATTGCACTGGCAGTCTGGAGTCGTCTCGACGCCAAGTTCGGTGTGGTCGGCGATGCCGCTCCCCCTTCGGGCGTCGACGAGCATCCGTGGAACTCGGCCACCTTCCTTTCTGTGGCGGCAGCCGTCGTCGCCGTACTGCTTCTGATCGCCCTTCAGCGCGCCATGCGGTCTCGGGCTGCGGCCCTGCCACCCCGCTGGGCCTCCGTGGGCGTAGTGGCGGTCTGCGCGCTCGTGTTCCTCGCCGCGTTCAGCACCGGTGTGCTGGGCTACTTCCGCCATGTCATGGGTGAAGGCCCCATCACGGCGGCGCTGCCGGCGGCGATCGGTGCCTGGGTGCTTGCCATGGCTGGTGCAGTCGCCACGGTATTCGCGGGCTTCGGGCTGCCCTGGTGGACTCGACGCGTGAAGTCGGCGCTGGTGGTCGGTGTCATCGCCGCGGTCGTGGTGTCCGGCGCGGTGGCCATCGCCGCGGGGTTCGCCGGCAACGACGCCAGATTCATCGACGCGACCACCGCGGACCAAGCCGACGTTCCGCCGTATCCGACGACACTCGGTCAGCACAGATTCAGCGTGAAGCTTCCCGGCGCGCGCCCCGCCTACAACCAGGCGAATTACGAAATCTGGCCAGCGGGTGCTGGTTTCATCGTCAGTCACGGCGGTCAAGTCACGGCATATGGAGCCGACGGCAACGAGCGTTGGCATTACCGCAGAACTGGGCCAGGACAGCCCGTCATGTCGACGCGGGTCTACGACGAGGGCGCGACTGTGGTCGTAGCGGACTTCGGTGCGGCACCCTCCCCTGGCCGGGACCGGAAATATGTTCTGCTGGGCCTGGACTCCGTTACCGGGCAACGGCTGTGGACCCGCCGCGACGCGCGATTGACGTCAGCATTCCTCGCTGAATCAGGCCTCTATGACGCCGATCCGTTCCTCATCGACCGCACCGACGAGACGTGGACCCGGTTCGATGCTCGCACCGGGGAGCCCATGTGGTCGGTGGCGAATCCGAGCGGAGATTGTTCGGAGCAGCGCGCCGTCGATACCGGCAATCGGCTCACGTCACTGTTGTGGTGCGAACGCGAGAGCGAGGGACGGCACGTGGTGGACCACCGCATCCTCACTGCTGACCCACAGAACGGTGCGAAGCTCTGGGAGCACACGTACCTGCCAGACGTGTCGCTCGATGACGATTCCTGGCGGGGTTTCTCGATCTACGCGTTCCCCACCGGCTCGACCGGTCTCTATCTACGCACCGGTGCGCACGACGCGCGCCGCGCGAGCGACTACTACGTCGATCCGGGCAAGAAGCTCATCGTGCCGCTGCCGGCGGATGTCGGCGCGCAGACCACGCCGGCACCCGCCGACGACTTCCTGGTCCGCCACCACTACAACGGACACAGGTGGGACGTGCTGTCGGTGTACGGCAACGACGGGAAACCGCGCTGCACCACCACGACACCGGTGTACCCCGCAGGCACGCTCCTACCCAACCGCAGGCAATCCGACGTCGGCTACGTGGCGTTCCGCGACGGCTTCGTCGTGTCCGATTTCAGCCGGGAGCACGGCAGCGATCCAGACGGTCCGTCGTTCTTGCGGATGTTCAGCAACACAACGTGTCAGCCGGTGTCCGAAGTCCCCTTCGACGCGATCCTCGGGCTGGTGTCCGCGCCTGGCGTCGTGTTGGCACTACGCCAGGACGTTCCCGATATGGAGACCGTTGTGATCGACGGCTACGCCTGAGCTTTCACGGCCTGGGTGTCTAGGCGAAGTCAGGCTTGCGCTTGGCCAGGAACGCGTCGACGCCCTCGCGGCCGTCGGCGGAGTTGGCCCGCTCGGCGATGAACCGTCCTTCGGCAGCCATCTGCTCTTCGAGGCTGTTCTTGAACGAGGACACCAGCAGCGACTTGACCGCGCCGTTGGATCCGCCGGACCCGGCGGCCACCTGCTCGGCCAGTTTGGCGGCACGCGCGGCCAGTTCGTCGCCCGCGACCACCTCGGTGACCAGGCCCCACTCCTGTGCCTCGGTGGCCGAGAGCGTGCGGTTGGTGAGGATGAGCTCCTGCGCCCGGCGCAAGCCGACGAGTCGCGGCAGGTGGTAGGACGCGCTGCCGTCGGGGCTCAGGCCCACCTTCGTGTAGGCCATGGTGAAGGTCGCGGATTCGGCGGCCAGGACCAGGTCACCGGTCACGGCGAGGCTGAACCCGGCGCCGGCCGCGGTGCCGTTGACCGCGGTGATCAGCACGGCGTCCATCCGGGCGAACGACGAGATGGCCTGGTGCAGGTCGTCGGCGACGCCCTTGATGAACTGGCCCCGGTCGGGTGCGGTGGCGAACGATTTCAGGTCGCCACCCGCGCAGAAGAACCGGCCCGCACCGGTCAGCACCACGACCTTGGTGGCGGGCGTGTCGCAGCGCCGCGCGGCGTCGGCCAGTTCGCGAGTCATGGTGTCGTTCATGCCATTCGCGGCATCCGGGCGGTTCAGCGTGATGTACGCGACGGCTCCGGACTGTTCGAACGAGATGGCTTCATAGGTGGGCTCGGTCACGGCCCGAACTCTAGCGGGCCGGGGTTTGCGGCGGTCGTACCCCCAGTCGAGCCGCGGTGGCAGTCTCCAGCGGACTGAAGTCGCCGTCGAACCCGAGGATCCGAAGCGCGGCCTCCGCGATCACCCAGGGTTGCGCGGGCGTGCCCTCGACCTCGTCGGAGCGGCTGTTGACCACCGATTCGACCAATCGGAAAGGCAGGTCGGCGGCTGCGGGTGGACCCTCGCACTCGGCGATCACCGCCTCTGACAACCTGCGATACACCTCGCGAAGCTCGGCGCGTCGTTGCCGGAACGGCGCGAACCGGTCGGTCCGGAGCTCGGGAAGCAGATAGAGGGCACCCAGATTCCATCGTCCTGCACACAACTGGCGCGCATCGGCGACGGCGAGGATGTGCAGGCGTTGTGCCGCCGTACCCGCGCCGTCGAGCAGTTCGGCGCCCAGGCGCAGGGCCTCGTCGACGGTGCCGGCCAGCAGGGCGTCGAGGATGTCGTCCTTGGTGGCGAAATGGTGATAGAGCGAGGCCTGTCGCACGCCGACCTCGTCGGCGATCCGCCGGGTCGAGGTGCTGGCGTAGCCGTGGTTGGTGAACAGTTCGGCGGCGGCGTCGAGGATCTGTTCGCGGGCAGTCGTGCCCGGTCGCCGCGGCCGTTCCAGCCGCGGGCGTCCGCGCCCGGCACTGGCGTTCGCCGGTGTCGTCTCAGCCCCCATGCCAGCAACAGTAAGAGACGTCTGCGGACCTGACCGACAGCGCGGTCGGGACAGGGCCAAGTCTTGATGTTGCTGTGACCGGACACCGGTCGTGGCACCCACCCGAATGTGGCACGCTGGTGCCATCCGATCTCCCGCCTCCGGTGCACAGCGAAGGTGACTATGGCTCCCGGCAAATCCAAGACCGCGAGATACACCGAAATCGAGCGGAAGTTCGCCGTCACCGAGGACACCGTCTCGCCCTCGTTCGAGGGTTTGTCGGCCGTCACCGAGGTGGAACACACCCCGACCCAGCATCTGGATGCGGTGTACTTCGACACTCCTGATCGCGACCTGGCAGCGCACCGCATCACGTTGCGGCGCCGCACCGGTGGCAGTGACGCGGGCTGGCACCTGAAGCTCCCGGCCGGGTCCGACACCCGCACCGAGGTTCGCACGCCACTGGGCGCGGGCACCGACACAGTGCCCGAGGATCTGCGCGACATCGTGCTGGCCATCGTCCGGGATCGTCCGCTGGCCCCGGTGGCCCGGATCAGCACCGAACGCAGCGTCGAGGTACTGCACGGGACGGACGGCGTCGCACTGGCCGAATTCTGTGATGACCGGGTCACCGCTTCGGCCACCGATGGCGAAGAACAGAGCTGGCGGGAGTGGGAGCTGGAGCTGCTCACCGCCGATGTGCCCGACGACCTGATGGATCGGCTGTCGAACCGGCTGGCGGATGCCGGCGCGGAACCGGCCGGGCACGGTTCGAAGCTGGCCAAGGTCCTCGGTACCGACCAGGCCCCGGCCCCGAGTCCCCCGGCCGATCCGGTGCACCGGGCCATCGCCGAGCAGATCGACGCGCTGCTGGAGTGGGACCGCGCGGTACGCGCGGACGCCTACGACTCGGTACATCAGATGCGGGTGACGACCCGCAAGATCCGCAGTCTGCTGCAGGAATCCAAGGGCTCCTTCGGACTGGACGACGACGGCTGGGTGCTCGACGAGCTGCGGGCGCTGGCCGCCGTCCTGGGTGTGGCCCGTGATGCCGAGGTGCTGGGCGAGCGCTATCAGCGCGCACTGGACGAGATGCCCGCCGAGCTGGTCCGCGGCCCGGTGCGCCAGCGTCTGGTCGAGGGTGCCAACCGCCGCTACACCGCCGGCTGGCGACGTTCCCTGTTGGCGATGCGGTCGCAGCGCTACTTCCGGCTGCTGGACTCACTCGAAGAGTTGGTCAGTGCCGAGCAGGCGGAATCCGCGGACTCTGCAAAGTCTTCGGTGAGCATCGACGCCGCGTACAAGCGGGTACGCAAGGCGGCCAAGACCGCTGCGGCGGTGGCTGCCGAAGATGCCAGCGCTGAGGAGAAGGATGAGGCGCTGCACCGGATCCGCAAGGGCGCCAAGCGGCTTCGTTATACGGCGGCCGCCACCGGCGCGGACAAGGTGTCCGATCGGGCGAAGAGCATCCAGACCCTGCTGGGCGACCACCAGGACAGTGTGGTGAGCAAGGCACACCTGAGCACCCAAGCCGATGCCGCACATGCCGCCGGCGAGGACACCTTCACCTACGGGCTGCTTTATCAACAGGAGCACGACGCCGCCCAGCAGTCCCGGGCGTTGTTGGACGACGCGCTGAAGAAGTTGGCCAAGGCGGTGCGCAAGGCCCACTAGGGGGCTGGGGGCGAACGAGTTGGCCTGTAAGCCGGATTCTGTGCCGGCCCTCCTGTTGCCAGGAGGGTCAGTGGCGACCATCCATCTGGACACTCCGTCGCCGGGTGCCTCGAGCGGCCTACCCGCAGGCTCGGGCGAGCAGCCCTCGAACGCCTGCGCGGCCGCAACCAGGTTGCGGCCTTCTTGGCCTTGCTTCGGGTGGGGTTTGCCTAGCCACCCCGGTCACCCGGGGTGCTGGTGCGCTCTTACCGCACCGTTTCACCCTTACCCCTGGCCGCAAGGGCTCAGGTGGCGGTCTGTTTTCTGTGGCACTTTCCCGCGAGTCGCCTCGGATTGCCGTTAGCAATCACCCTGCTCTGTGAAGTCCGGACTTTCCTCGACACCCGAAGGTGCCGCGGCCGCCCAGCCAACTCGTTCGCGCTGGTCAGACTACCCTCAAAATCATGGCTCAGGTGCCACCGGCACGATATTTGCTCCGCGCGAAGGATCTGGCGGACGCCCGCTACGCGGATCCGATCACCGTCGACGACCTTGCCGCGGCGGCCGGCTTGTCCCGGGCGCATTTCAGCCGCATGTTCACCCGCACCTTCGGTGAGTCTCCGCGCGCCTATCTGCAGAGCCGGCGCCTGGAGCGCGCTGCGGCACTTCTGCGCAACACCGACCGCTCGGTGGCCGACATCTGCGTGATGGTCGGCCTGCACAGCGTGGGGTCGTTCACCACCAGTTTCGCTCGCGTGTACGGCAAGCCTCCGGCGGCCTATCGCGCCGGCCTGCCGCCTGCGATGCTGCGCGCCCCGGTGCCCAGTTGCATTCTGGCGCGCGACACCCGGCGTGCCCACACCGGACGGGCCAAGACAGCACAAACGGAGAAGACGGCGGGGCCAGAGCGGACGTAGCGTCTGCTCATGATGAAAATCGCTTACACGCATCTGTGGGTTCACGATCAGGAAGTCGCGTTGAAGTTCTGGACCGAGAAGGTGGGAATGGAAGTGCGCGAAGATGTTTCGTTTCCGGAGGAGATGGGCAACTTCCGGTGGGTCACGGTCGGCCCGCCGGGACAGGAGGATGTCGGCATCGTGCTGATGGCTGTTCCCGGCGAGCCGGTGATGGATGAATCGACCCGCAAGCAAGTCCAGGATCTGACCGCAAAGGGCTTCGCCGGCACGGTGTTTCTGACGACCGACGACTGCCAGAAGAGCTATGAGGAGCTGACCGCCCGCGGCGTCGAGTTCACCGAGCCGCCCAATCAGATGCCCTACGGCATCGATTCCGGGTTCCGTGACCCTTCGGGCAACAGCATCCGGCTGACCCAACGCACCGATTAGCCCGCAGGGACTAAGCGGCGGCCGCGCACCGCGCGAACTCGATCGCGACCTGTAGTTCGGTCACGCTCTCGTAGCATTCGACGGGCCCGGGTGGCGGCGGCGCGGTGGAGCGGTATCGAAGTCCGGTCGGAGTCTCGAATTGGGCTGTGTGCACACCGTTCTCGTCACTGGTCGTCACCTTCCATCTCGGTGATTCCTTGACGTAGTTGCACCGTTCGCATTCGCCGAGTCCGTTGCGCGCACTGGTGGGACCACCCCGAGCATGCGGTTGGGCGTGGTCGCGATGGCGGATCGGGGCGTCGCAGTACGGAGTCCTGCAGGTCTGATCCCGCAATTCGATGAATCGGGCCAGTCCCTTGGGAAACAGCCGCGACCGTGACTCCATCGCCACCAGCGCCCCGGATTTCGGGTGTCGGTAGATCCGCCGCAGGGTGGCCCGCGAACGTTCGTCGGCCACCGCGTCACTCACGAGGGAACGGGCCACCGACGCCGGCACCGGCCCGTACCCCTCGACAACGCCCGGGTTATCGTCGCCCGCCAACAGGGTCTGGTCGGAGAGCAACAGATTGACCGCGACGGGCTCCGGCACGTCGGCGGGGCGCCCGGTCACCCGCTCCGCCACGGTGTCGGCCATCACCTGGCCGCGGGTCCGGCCGTCGAACGTCGTATCGGCGCTGCGTTTGAGCGCCGCATACACGCCCACACCCTTCTGCACCGGCAACAACACCGTCAGCCGCGCCATGCAGTCCGGCGCCGGCCGGATCCAGACATCTCGATCCTCCGCCGCCTTCGCCATCCGGTCGACGAATGCCTGAGGATCCAACCGATAGGCGATTTTCTTGGCTTCCGCCTCGATCCGCCCGTTCCCCAGACCGTCAAGCTTGGTGACATCGCCACACATCTCGGCATCCAGCACCCGGCGATCCTCGACCGTCAGGCATGCCGACTCCCGAACGATCAAAGTCGCCCGCCATTCCGACAGCACACCGGACTCCAGCGCGGCCAACGTGTGCGGCATCTCGTACACCAGCGCCTTGGCGAACCCGAGATGCCTACTGCCACACGTCGGTGAATCGTGACGGGCCAGCGCGATCTCGGAGGCCACGCCGCGACACCGCTTCGCCTGCGGCACTCCCTCAGCCGCCTCGGCGGCCCGGCGCTTCTCGTCCAACAGCGCCGCGCACCGGGCCTGCCCGGCGGCCGCGGCTGACTTCGCCCGTTCGAGTTCCTCGATGCGCCGATGCAGATCCGCCTCATCGTCGTGCAGGTTGACCTGCGACAACTTAGAAATCTCGAACATACTTTCGAATTATGCCACGGCGGTCCGACAAGTCGAATCAGCCCAGACGACGCAACACCATCACGTTGTCGATCAGGACGCCGCGCTGCCCACCCGGTCCCGTCGCCTCCCGCTCGTCGGCACCCACCCGGACGCGTTCCCATTGCGCGTCGTCGAGGTCGAGGGAGTCGACCACCTCGTCGGCGCTGGGGAACGGAAATTTCCGGACATGCTCGGGAGCCCAGGGCGGAGCCGCACCGTGATCGACGACGACCAGCAGACCGCCGTCGGCCACCGTACCGGCGGCGCGGCGCAGCATCGCGGCGCGGTCCATACCGATCGGCGACTGCAGGAACTGAGCCGAGACCAGGTCGAAGCGACCGTCAGGAAGACTCTCGGACAGGTCATGGCGCTCGAACGTGATCTTTTCCGCCACACCACGTTCCCGCGCCTCGGCCGCGGCCCGGGCGAGCGCGGTGTCGGAGACGTCGACTCCCGTGACCTCCCAGCCGTGTTGGGCCAGCCAGACGGCGTCGCCGCCCTCACCGCAGCCCAGATCGAGGGCCCGGCCTGCGGGCAGGTCCTCGGCGATCTTCGCCAGCTGGGCGTTGACCCGGCCGCTCCAGATGCGGCCGCGCTGCCCGTAATGCCGTTCCCAGTACTGGGCGGTGACAGCCGTCTGTGCGGGCCACGGCGGCACCGGCAGTCCGACGTCTTCGCCCAGCAGGTGCTGTACGACTGCGGCGCCGGCCTGGCTGCCCGATGCGACGGCCGCGGCCACCTGGGGCATCTGGGCACTCAGGTCACCCGCGGCGAACAAGCCGGGCACCGAGGTGCGTGCGAACCCGTCAACGAGCAGCGCATCGGCGGCAATCGGTCCGGGCGCCGAGACCGCCCCGAGTTGCGCGGCCAGCGGCGAGCGCTGGTGCAGTGTGGCGGCGACGAGCGCGCCGCGCCTGGCCAGCCGGGTGCCATCGGCGAATTCGACCGCTTCCAGTTCACCGTCGCGGACGACGAAGCCGGCGATCGAACGCTCGTCGACACTGATTCCGGCCGCGTCCAACTGCTTGACCTGTGCGTCGTCCAGCCCACCGTCCCCGTCGGTGAGCACCACCAGATCGTCGGTCCAGCCGCGCATCATCAATGCCGAGTGCACCGCACGGTCGCCCTGGGCGATCACGGCGACCGGCGCGTCGCGCATCTCCCAGCCGTGACAGAACGGGCAGTGGAAAACGGAACCGCCCCAGAGACCTTCGAGCCCGGCGATGTTCGGCGAGCGGTACTCCATACCGGTGGCCAGCAGCACCGTCCTGGCCTGCTCGCGGGTTCCGTCGGCCAGCTCGAGGGCGAATCCGGACTCACCACGTACGACTTCGCCGGTGCGCACCTCCACGGTGGGGTAGGCGGCCAACTCGGCGCGGCCGGCCGCATAGAGGTCGGCGGGCGGACGGCCGTCACTGCCCAGCAGACCACCGATTCCGTGTGCGGCCAGGTTGCTCTGATTCCCCGCGTCGACGAGCAGTACGCGGCGACGGGCCCGGCCCAGCACCAGTGCCGCACTCAGTCCGGCCGCCCCACCACCGACGATTACGCAGTCCCAAAGATTCTCCATGCCTTCGAGCTTGCCCAATCGCATGGCAAAGTGCCAAGCTAATTTGCCATGGAGGCAAAAGCGGTCGAGCCGGCCGACATCGATGCCCTGGTGCGCAGCCGGCTTCGTGAGTTGCGGGCACAACGCGGGCTCACCTTGGACGACGTCGCGCGACGCGCCCAGATCGACGTCTCGACGCTGAGCCGGCTGGAATCGGGCAAGCGCCGGCTGGCCCTGGACCATCTGCCCCGACTCGCCGCCGCGCTGTCGGTCACCACCGACGAGTTACTGCGCGCACCGCAGGCTGAGGACCCCCGGGTCACCGGCAGCTCACACACCCACCACGACATCACCTACTGGCCGTTGACCCGGCAGGGCCCGGCTGCCGGGCTGCACGCCTACAAGATCCGGATCAGTGCCAAGCGCCGCAAGCCGCCCGCCGAATTCCCCGTCCACGAAGGACGCGACTGGATGTACGTGTTGTCGGGGCAACTGCGCCTGATCCTGGGCGAGCAGGATTTCGTCGTCAATCCCGGTGAAGCCGTGGAGTTCTCGACATGGACCCCGCACTGGTTCGGCGTCGTCGACGGGCCGGTCGAGGCGGTCACGATCTTCGGCCCGCACGGCGAACAACTACACCTGCACGCCTGACCTACAGGTATGCGGTCTGGTTCACCAACCGCACCGAAGATCCACCGTCGCCGTAGAACTCGGCGATCGACAGCGAAGCCAGATCCAGGTGCAGCCGGTACAGGATGCCCTCCCCCGCATCGAGCGCCAGCCGCAGGACCGTCTTGATCGGGGTGACGTGGGAGACCACCAGAACCGTTGCCGCGCCGTACTCGGCGATGATCCGGTCGCGGGCCCGACCGACACGGTGCGCCACCGCATCGAAGCTCTCGCCACCGGGCGGCTCGACGCTGGTGTCACGCAGCCAGCGTCGGTGCAGTTCCGGATCCCGTTGCGCGGCTTCGGCGAACGTCAGTCCTTCCCACGCGCCGAAGTCCGTCTCGATCAGGTCATCGTCGACCCGGACGTCGACGCCGAGCGCCTTGGCCGCCGCCGCGGCGGTCTCATAGGCCCGCTCCAGGGGCGAGCTGACCACCGCCGCGACACCCCCACGGGAGCCCAGATACCGCGCAGCCGCGTCGGCCTGCCTGCGGCCCTCCTCGGTCAGCACTGGGTTGCCGCGGCCCGAATAGCGCCGGGCGATGGACAATTCGGTCTGACCGTGGCGCAGCAGCAACAGCCGGGTGGGGGCGCCGGTCGCACCGGTCCACCCCGGCGCCGCCAGCGCGGCCTTCTCGGCCTGTACGGGCTCCTTGGCCGGCTCGGGCGCAGGCTGCTCGCTGAGGATGCCCGCCGCAGCGTCCATGGCTTCGTTGGCCAGCCCGTCGGCATGGCTGTTGCGCTCCCGCGGAATCCACGTATAGCTGGCCCGATCGAAGCCCGCGGCCAGCTCAGCCGCCCGGCGCTGCAGCGGAATCAGGTCGGGATGCTTGACCTTCCAGCGCCCTGACATCTGTTCGACGACGAGCTTGGAATCCATCGACACTGCCACCTCGGCCGCGCCCAGTTCGGTGGCGGCCTCCAAACCGGCGATCAGGCCGCGGTATTCGGCGACGTTGTTGGTGGCGCGGCCGATCGATTCCTTACGTTCGGCCAGTATTGCGGCGTGTTCGGCGTCGAACACCACCGCGCCGTAGCCCGCCGGGCCCGGATTTCCCCGGGACCCGCCGTCGGCCTCGACGAGAACCTTCACTGCTTGAACCTCAACAGGATCGCTCCACACTCGGGGCAGCGCAGCACGTCATCCTCGGCCGCCGCGGCGATCCGGGCGCTCTCACCGCGGTCGATCTCGATCCGGCAGGCGCCGCAGCGCCGGCCCTGCAGCAACCCGGCACCTGCCCCGCCCCGGGAGCGCAGGCGTTCGTAGAGGCCTACGAGCTCGGGATCGATCAGACCGACGAGTCCTTCGCGGCGGGTCACCGCCTGCTGCTTGGCCTGGTCGATCTCCACCAGTGCCGCGTCGCGGGCCTGCTGCGCCGACGACAGCGTGGCCTGGAGGTCATCGATGCGTTGCATCGCCTCGGACTGCTGCGCCGCCAGTTCCTCGCGGCGCTCCATGAGCTCCAGCAGGGAGTCCTCCAGGCTCGATTGCCTGCGCTGCAGCGTTTCCAGCTCATGCTGGATCTCGGCGACCTGCTTGGCGGCCACCGTGCCGCCGTCGATCAGCTTGCGGTCGCGATCCTCCCGCTGCCGGACCGAGTCGATCTCGCTTTCGAGCTTGGCCACCTGGGCTTCCAGGTCTTCCAGGGCGATGCCCAGCACGCCCACTCCGTCGCCGGCGGCGGCGTGCGCAGCCTGCGCCTCATCCACCTTCTGCTGTTCGGCCAGGTGCTTGGCGCGGTGCTCGAGGCGCCCGAGTTCGGCATCGACCTCCGTCAGCGCGAGAAGCGAACGTTGTTGTTTTACTTCGGCTTTCATGCCCTGACTTTCATTTTGTTGGTAGCGATCAGCACTCGACGTTCCACGGGTCGGTGCGCACGGAGGACACCCGCACCTTCAGCGCGTCACCGAACCGTCGGCGCAGCACTCCGGCAGCCTGGGCACACCAGGGGAACTCGGTGGCCCAGTGCGCCACATCGATGAGCGCGACCGGTGACACGCGTCGGTGCTCATCAGCGGGATGGTGTCGCAAATCCGAGGTGACGTAAGCCTGTACGTCGGCCCGGGCCACTGTGCCCAGCAGTGAGTCGCCCGCTCCCCCGCACACCGCGACCCGGGACACCATGGCGTCGGGATCCCCCGAGGTCCGCACCCCCCACGAGGTGGCCGGCAGTGCAGCTCGGACGCGGGATGCGAACGCCGACAAGGGCTCTGGCCGATCCAGCTGCCCGATCCGACCGATGCCCACGTCCCCGGGGATCGACGCCAGCGCGAAGATGTCGAAGGCAGGTTCCTCGTAGGGGTGCGCGGCCCGCAGGGCAGACAGGATGGTGGACCGAAGCCGCGACGGCGCGATCACCTCCACCCGGTCCTCGGCCACCTGCTCGACGGTGCCCACCTCGCCGATGGCCGGGGCGGCCCCGTCGTGCGGAAGGAACTGGCCGGTTCCGGCCGCACTCCAGCTGCACTGCGAATAGTCGCCGATGCGCCCGGCGCCCGCGTCGAACAACGCCTCGCGCACCGTCGCCGCGTCCGCCGCGGGTACGAACACCACCCACTTGTCCAGATCTGGACCGGATGCCGCAGGCGACAGCACCGCGTCGACCCTCAGACCCAACGCTTCGGCCAGCGCATCGGACACGCCGGGTGAAGCCGCGTCGGCATTGGTGTGGGCGGAGAACAGGGCCCGGCCGGTGCGGATCAACCGGTGAATCAACGCGCCCTTCGCGGTGTCGGCCGCGACGGTGTCCACGCCGCGCAGCAGCAGCGGGTGGTGAGCCAGCAGCAGCCCGCGTTCCGGGACCTCGTCGACCACAGCTTCGGTCGCATCCACCGCGATCGTGACCGATTCGACCGGCTCGTCGGGGTCGCCGCACACCAACCCGACCGAGTCCCAGTCGTGGGCCAGGTGCGGCGGATACGCCGCGTCCAGGGCGGCGATCACGTCGGCCAACGGCACCCCGGCCGGTCGCGCACTCATTGCAGTACCTCCGTCATGGCGTCGACGAGTGCGGGCCATTCCGGCCGCACCGCAGCACGCAGGTAGTTTTCCGGCAGGCCCACGAAAGTATCGCAACGCCGCACCGCGATACCTTTGCTTTCCAGATGTTTCCGCATCAGCTCCGCGTCGGGCACGGTGAACAGCACGAATGGCGCGTCGCCCGCCACCACGCCCAATCCGAGCTCCTCGAGCCCGGCCACCATCGAGGCACGCAACCCGGCGAGCCGCCGGGCTGAGGCATCGGCCTCGGCCACGGCTTCGGGACTGCCTGTCGCGGCGATGGCCTCCAGTTGCAGAGTGCCCAGGGGCCAGTGCGGACGCGGCGCGGTGAGCCGAGCCAGCACCTCGGGCGCACCCAGGGCGTATCCCACCCGCAGCCCGGCCAGTGCCCAGGTCTTGGTCAGACTGCGCAGCACCAGCACGTCGGGCAACGATTCCCCGGCCAGCGACTGGGCCTCACCAGGGATGCCGTCGGCGAACGCCTCGTCCACCACCACGAGCCGGCCCGGCCGGCGCAGCGCCAGGATGTCGTCGGCACGGTGCAGCACCCCGGTCGGATTGGTCGGGTTGCCGACGACCACGAGGTCCGCCTCCTCCGGCACGACAGCGCCGGCCAGAGTGAAGGGCAACGGGAGCACCACGTGCTGGATCGGCACGCCGGCCGCAGCCAGGACGGCTTCGGGTTCGGTGAACGACGGGGCGACCAACGCAGCCAACCGTGGCCGCAGCCCGGCCAGCAGGGCGAAGCCCTCAGCTCCGCCGGCCAGCAGGGCCACCTCGTCGGCGGTGCGGCCGTGCCGCGTCGCCACGGTTTCCACCGCGCGGCGTTCGTCGGCCTGGCCCGGGTAGCTGCCCAGGTCGGGCAGCCGGGCGGCCAAGCGGTCGGTCAGCCAGACCGGCGGACCACCAGGGCGGACATTGACCGCAAAGTCCAGCATTCCCGGCAATGCGGCCTGGTCGCCGTGGTAGCGGGCGCCTGCGCGGGGTGGGTTTGGCACAGCACGACACTAGTGGTCGGAGGGCTGCCCGCGGCATACGGGAGAATGGGCACGTGACTGACACGCTGGAACTCACCCGACCGCAGCTGGTGCTCTTCGATCTCGACGGCACCCTGACCGATTCGGCGGCCGGGATCGTGTCGAGTTTCCGCCATGCCCTGACCCATGTCGGCGCCGGCATTCCGGAGGGTGACCTGGTCGGACGCATCGTCGGCCCGCCCATGCACGAGACGTTGCAGGCGTTGAGTCTGGGTACGACGAGTTTCGACGCCGACGCCGCGATCGCGGCCTACCGCGCCGATTACACGAGCCGCGGCTGGGCGATGAACAGCCTGTTCGACGGTGTCGAGGCGGTGCTGGCCGATCTGCGGTCCGCCGGGGTGCGGCTGGCAGTCGCTACCTCGAAGGCCGAACCGACCGCGCGACGCATCCTGGAGCATTTCGGCCTGGACGGCTATTTCGAGGTGATCGCGGGAGCCAGCCCGGACGGCGTCCGTGCCGCCAAGGCCGACGTCGTCGCCTACGCGCTGGCCCAGCTGGCGCCCCTGCCGGAGCGCGTCCTGATGGTCGGTGACCGGATGCACGACGTCGAGGGTGCGGCCCAGCACGGTATCGACACCGTGGTGGTCGGCTGGGGCTACGGCGCCGCCGATTTCACCGGCCCCACCGCGGTAGCGGCGCACGCCCACGTGGACAGTGTTACCGCACTTCGGGAGGTGCTCGGTGTCTGAGCTGCATGTCACGTTCGTCTGCTCGGGCAATATCTGCCGGTCCCCGATGGCAGAGAAGATGTTCGCCCACCAGATCCACGAGCGCGGCCTGGCCGACGTGGTTCGGGTGAGCAGCGGCGGCACCGGCGGTTGGCATGCCGGTGACGGCGCCGACAGCCGCGCCTGCCTGGTGCTGTCTGAGCGCGGTTATCCCAGCGAGCACGTCGCCGCCCAGGTCTGCGATGACCATCTCGGCGCCGACATGGTGGTCGCGTTGGGCCGCAATCACCTGCGCATCCTGACCGATCTTGGCGTGGTTCCCGACCGCTTGCGGATGCTGCGCTCGTTCGACCCCCGCTCGGGAGCGCACGCCCTCGACGTGGAGGATCCGTATTACGGCGGCAAGGCCGATTTCGAGGACGTGTTCACCGTGATCGAGTCGTCCCTGCCCGGGCTGCACGCCTGGGTCGACGCGGCGCTGGCCGACCGGGGAATCCGGGGAACGGCAGTCTGATGCGACGCCTGACCTTCCTGCTGCGACCGCAATGGGTGGCGTTGTTCATCGTGGTGGCCGCCTTCGCCTACCTGTGTTTCACGGTGCTGGCGCCGTGGCAGCTGGGCAAGAACACGAAGACCTCGCGTGAGAACAACCAGATCAGCCATTCGCTGCAGGCCGATCCGGTTCCGGTGACCACTGTTCTGCCGCACCAGGATTCGGTCGCGCCCGATGCCCAGTGGCAGCGGGTCACGGCGACCGGGCACTACCTGCCGAAGTCGGAGGTACTGGTCCGGCTTCGGGTGGTAGACGGCGAACCGGCCTTCGAGGTCCTCACCCCGTTCGCCGTGGACGGCGGGCCGGTGGTGC
The DNA here is from genome assembly GCF_002102345.1 of Mycolicibacterium peregrinum. Classification (GTDB taxonomy): domain Bacteria; phylum Actinomycetota; class Actinomycetes; order Mycobacteriales; family Mycobacteriaceae; genus Mycobacterium; species Mycobacterium peregrinum. The sequence continues at coordinate 315,711 of NZ_LQPP01000018.1, read as the reverse complement.
TGGTCAATCGCGGCTTCATCACCCCGATCGACGGAAACAAGGTGCCCCAGTTCGCGCCGGCACCGACCGACCGGGTGACCGTGACCGCCCGGGTCCGGGATGCAGAGGCACGTCTGCCAGGTAAGGAGCCGTTCCGCGGCGACGACGGCGCACAGCAGGTGTATTCGATCAACCCCGAGCAGATCGCGTCGCTCACCGGCGTGCCGCTCACGGGGTCGTATCTGCAGCTGGTGGCGAACCAACCCGGCGGACTCGGGGAGTTGTCCCTGCCGCACCTCGACGCCGGACCGTTCCTGTCCTACGGCATCCAGTGGATCGCATTCGGCATCGTCGCGCCGCTCGGCGTGGGCTACTTCGTCTACGCCGAGGTGCAGCAGCGCAGGCGGGAACGGGCCGTGGCCCAGGCGGCCGCGAAGGAACCGCCCCGCGAACTCACCGGCGAGGAGAAGATCGCCGACCGCTACGGCAAGCGGCGCTGACGACCACAAGCAGCACCGACACAGCCGCCGCCGAGGCCTGCACCGCGCGCGAGAGCCGCACCGCCCGGGCCACATCCACCACTTCGGGGATGCGGCCGTCACCCAGGGTGGGCCGGATCTCCAGTTGATGCGCGTACTGCGTCGGGCCGCCCAGGCGCACCCCGAGCGCACCGGCGAAGGAGGCCTCGGCCACCCCGGCGTTCGGGCTGGGATGGCGGGCGGCGTCGCGGCGCCACGCCCGCAAGGCCGCCCATGGTGACCCGCCCACCACCGGTGCACACAGCACCGTCAGAATCCCGGTCAGCCGGGCCGGCAGGTAGTTCAGCACATCATCGAATCTGGCTGCGGCCCAACCGAAGTTGAGGTACCGCGGCGAGCGGTGCCCGATCATCGCGTCCAGCGTGTTGGCGCCCCGGTACACCAGCACCCCGGGGACCCCGCCGATCGCCGCCCACACCAGCGGCGCCACCTGGGCATCAGAGGTGTTCTCGGCCAGTGATTCCACCGTGGCCCGGGTCAGACCCGAGGTATCCAATGCGGCTGGATCCCGCCCGCACAACGAAGGCAGCAGGGCGTGGGCGCCGTCGAGGTCGCCGGTCTCCAGCAGCGTCGACATCTGCCCACCCACGCGGTTGAGCGAGGTGCCACCGAGCGCGACGTAGGTGGCCGCCGCGGTCACCCAGATGCGGTCGTCGCGTCCGGCCACCCAGCCCAGCCCGGCCAGCCCTCCGAGCAGCAGCCCGGTGTGCAGTGCACCTGCCCTGCGGTTGTCGGCATAGGTGAGCTTCTCCAACCGTGCTGCGCCAGTGCCGAACCCGGCCACCGGATGCCCGCGGCGCGGATCACCCAGCAGCAGGTCGGCCAGGAACCCGACGGCGATACCGGCGGCCCGACGGTGCCAGACCTGCGGGCTTCTACGCGCAAACACCACGGCAGCGTCTCACAAGGTGGTCTACTCGAAGTCATGAGGCTGGGTCCGCCACGACGCCCGCGACGTGTCACCGATCTGCTCAACCCGGCGGCGGCACTGCTGCCCGCGGCCAACGTCATCATGCAGCTGTCCTCTCCCGGGGTCGGTTACGGGGTGCTGGAGAGCCCGGTGGACAGCGGGAACGTCTACAAACATCCGTTCAAACGGGCCCGCACCACCGGCACCTATCTGGCCGCGGCCACCATGGGCACCGATGCCGACCGCGCGCTGCTGCGCACCCAAGTGGACAAGGTTCATGCCTTGGTCCGCTCGCGCACCTCAAGCCCGGTGTCCTACAACGCTTTCGACCCTCGGCTGCAACTGTGGGTGGCGGCCTGCCTGTACCGCTACTACATCGACATGCATGAGTTTCTCTACGGCCCGCTCGACGAGTCCTCGGCCGACGCGGTGTATGCCGACGCCCGCTCGCTCGGCACCACTTTGCAAGTGCGCGACGAGATGTGGCCCGAGGACCGGAACGCCTTCGACACTTACTGGAAGCAGTCGCTGCAGGATCTACGGATCGACCCGCCGGTGCGTGAACATCTGTACGGCGTCGCCGCGATGGCGTTCCTGCCCTCCCCGCTGCGGCTGTTGGCCGGCCGGTTCAACCTGTTCGCCACCACCGGATTCCTGCCCGCGGAGTTCCGCCGCCACATGCAGATGAGCTGGACAGCCGATCAGCAGCGGCGTTTCGAATGGCTGTTGACCGGACTGCGGGTCGCCGATCGCGTGATCCCGCACGAGGTGTGGCTGTTGGGTTATCAGATCTACCTGTGGGACATGCGGTTCCGTGACCGACTCGGCAAGCGAGTGGTCTGACTCAGGAGGCGAAACATGGCGTTTCCCGCTCTCGCTCATGTGGCGGTCACCGTTCGCGATCTGGCGATCAGCGGGCCGTGGTACCGAGCCCTGTTCGACGCCGATCCGGTGCTCGACGAGGACACCGACGCCGGCTTCCATCACCTGGTGTGGCTGCTCGACGGCGGCACGCTGTTCGGCATCCACCAGCACCAGACCCCGGCCCCTGATGGACGTTTCAGCGAATTCCGGGTGGGCCTGGACCACGTCGGCTTCGGCTGCGCGTCACGTGCGGAACTGCAGACCTGGGTGGACCGGCTTGACGGCCTGGGTATCGCCCATGGCGGGATCGTCGACGCCTCGTACGGGTCGGGGCTGAGTTTCCGCGATCCCGACGGCATCGCGCTGGAGTTCTTCGCCGGGGCGTGAATTCGGTTCGTACGGCAGGGTATCGCCGAGCCCGTGGATATGATCCCACGCGGAGGAACCCTTGAAAGAGCTCATTGCCCCGGTTGCCGCTTCTTTGGCAATCGGTTTCGCGATCGGCGGCCTCCAGTCATCCGGCCCGCCGGTCGCCGCCCCGCAGTCCCCGGTTCCGCCGCTGCCTCGGCCAGGCCTCTACACCGTCACCGAGACTTCGACCGACGGGGCGTCGGAGCCCTACAACTGGACGTTGTCGGGGTGCGGCCCGCAGTGCCTGCACGTGCTCTCCCCTGCCCCGGAGGGCACCTGGCAGCTGGATCTCGCCTGGGATCCCGCCGCCGATCGGCACACGGGCGCGTGGGTCGGTGAGCGGGTCAACCCCGGCGTGCCGTGTCGGCCCGGCAGCCCCGAGTACAAGACGGGCCCGGTTCCGTTCAAATACGTCATCCGGGCCGATCTCACGGGGTTCGTGAACATGAAGTTCTCCCGGGACAGCCCGTCGTGTCGCGGCGATACCGCCATACGCGGCCAACAACTGGCGCTGCAACGCGCGAAGTCGGTGTGGTCGTAGGACCGGGATTTTGATGGTGGGCGCGGACGGTATCGAACCGCCGACCGCTGGTGTGTAAAACCAGAGCTCTACCACTGAGCTACGCGCCCCGTCGCAGGCACGGTACACGCCGCAGGGGCGTGACCGGAAATTCAAGCCTGCTCAAGCCTGCAATGCCGCCAAAGCCTCCCGCCACACCGCCTGATCCCGCGCCTGCCCCGGTTCCATCATCTCGGCGAACCGGATCGTCCCGGCCTTGTCGACGACGAACGTGCCACGGTTCGGGTACCCGGCTTCGTCGTTGAACACGCCGTAGGCCTGGGCGACCGCGCCATGCGGCCAGAAATCCGCGAGCACCGGGAACGTGAATCCACTTTCGATGGACCAGACCTTGTGCGTCGGGGGTGGGCCGACCGAGATCGCCAGAGTCACGGTGTGGTCGTTCTCGTACAGCGGCAGCTTGTCCCGGATCTCTCCGAGCTCGCCCTCACACACACTGGTGAACGCCAGCGGAAAGAACACCAGCAGCACGTCCTTGGCGCCGCGATAGGCGCTGAGGGTGACGGGCCTGCCGTTCTGGTCCCGGAGCGTGAAATCGGGCGCCGGGGCACCGACAGCGAGCACTATCCCCTCTTTCCGGCAGCCTTCGACTTGGGTTGCACCAACCGGCTCGCCGTCCAATCCCCCAACTTGGCCGACGAGGTCTGCATCAGACCGGCCGTCGGCGCCGACTCGGCGATCTCCGCGGGCTGCACATGCCCGGGTTTACCGGTCTTGGGAGTCACCACCCAGATCACGCCGTCCTCGGCGAGTGGGGTGATGGCATCCATCAGCCGGTCGACGAGATCCCCGTCGTCGTCCCTCCACCAGAGCAATACGACATCGACTACTTCGTCCGAATCCTCATCGACCAGCTCAGATCCGCACGCTTCTTCGATATCGGCCCGGATGTCGTCGTCGCTATCCTCGTCCCAACCCAGTTCCTGGACTATCTGATCCTTCTGGATGCCCAGTATGTGGGCGTAGTTCGGGCTTGAGTCCGTCCCCGCCGCGACCACCGTCGGTCCTCCTTAACCTCTTCTCGAGCCTCTCTCAAGACTTGACCATCACTCGTTCATTCGCGTGCGCGATGCGTGTTGCGATCTATCGTCGCACGACGAGGCATCAGTGCGGGTGTCCGGCGGGCGAGTTTGTCCACCCACCTGTCAGTAGGCCTTGTCGCATCTGGTCAGTGCGTTCTCTCGCGCGGCGTTCGAGCGCTCCGATGCCGCGTTGAACTGATCCGCGCCGACATGGCCGGAAATGGCGGTGACGAGGGCTCTTGCCGAGTCGATCCACTCGGTCAGGGCGGCGCGCAGATCCGGGGACAACGCGTCGGACAGACCGGAACCGACCAGATCGGCGCTGCGGTTGAGCCCGTCGATCGCGGGGCCGGCCTTGGCGGCGACGTCACCCCCGTTGTTGACCGCCTCGACGTAGCCGTTGACCGCATTGACCGCGTCGACGACGGAGGTGCTGAGGTCCTCGCACACGGTGTGCACGGCGCGCGTGGTCAACGAGGCCTGACGTTCGGATTCGCGGGTCACCGAGCTCAAAGAGGACTCTTCGATCGAGGCCGTCACCGATGCCCGGTACTCGGGGGCGGCCGCGGAATCGACCTCTGCGGTACCGCCGGTAATGGACGTGCAACCCACCACGACCATGGCGATCACCGCGACCCCGCCGAGTGCGCGCGCGGCAATCCCCGCCTTTGCCCCAAATCGCCCATCAACCGGCACGATCTGCAGACGTTACCGGTTCACAAAGCAACTCATGGGTAACTTACGCACCCCCACCCCCAGCGGCACGGAGGCGGCAAGATGGGTGGACGATAGAAGGTGCCACAAGCACTGTCAGTTGTTACCGCCTAACAAGGAGCGGAAGTTGACCACCGAGTTCGTGCGCCAGGATCTGGCCCAAAACTCCTCTACCGCAGCCGAACCCGACCGGGTGAGGGTCATTCGGGAGGGGGTTGCCTCCTACCTTCCGGATATCGATACCGACGAGACCGCGGAATGGCTCGAGTCGTTCGACGAGTTGCTGGAGCGATCCGGTCCGGCGCGGGCCCGGTACCTGATGTTGCGATTGCTCGAGCGTTCACGCGAGAAGCGCGTCGCCATCCCGGCCCTGACGTCGACCGATTACGTCAACACCATCCCGACCGAGCTGGAGCCCTGGTTCCCCGGCGACGAGGACGTCGAGCGACGTTACCGCGCCTGGATCCGGTGGAACGCAGCCATCATGGTGCACCGCGCCCAGCGTCCGGGAGTCGGTGTGGGCGGCCATATTTCGACGTACGCGTCGTCGGCGTCGCTGTATGAGGTCGGTTTCAACCACTTCTTCCGCGGCAAATCCCATCCGGGCGGCGGCGACCAGGTCTTCATCCAGGGGCACGCCTCCCCCGGCATCTACGCCCGTGCCTTCCTGGAAGGCCGGCTGACGACCGACCAACTGGATGGTTTCCGCCAGGAACACAGCCACCCCGGCGGCGGCCTGCCGTCGTACCCGCACCCGCGCCTGATGCCGGACTTCTGGGAATTCCCGACGGTGTCGATGGGTCTGGGCCCGATGAATGCGATCTACCAGGCCCGGTTCAACCACTACCTGCACGACCGCGGCATCAAGGACACCTCCGATCAGCACGTGTGGGCGTTCCTCGGCGACGGCGAGATGGACGAGCCGGAGAGCCGCGGCCTGATCCAGGTGGCCGCCAACGAGGCGCTCGACAACCTCACCTTCGTGGTGAACTGCAACCTGCAGCGCCTGGACGGCCCGGTACGCGGCAACGGCAAGATCATTCAGGAGCTGGAGTCGTTCTTCCGCGGCGCGGGCTGGAATGTCATCAAGGTGGTGTGGGGCCGCGAGTGGGATGCGCTGCTGCACGCCGACCGTGACGGCGCGCTGGTCAACCTGATGAACACCACGCCCGATGGCGATTACCAGACCTACAAGGCCAACGACGGCGCCTACGTGCGCGATCACTTCTTCGGTCGCGATCCGCGCACCAAGGCCCTCGTCGAACCGATGACCGATCAGGAAATCTGGAACCTCAAGCGCGGCGGTCACGACTACCGCAAGGTGTATGCCGCCTACCGCGCCGCGATGGAGCACAAGGGCCAGCCGACGATCATCCTGGCCAAGACCATCAAGGGCTACACACTGGGCAGCCACTTCGAGGGCCGCAACGCGACGCACCAGATGAAAAAGCTTGCGCTGCAAGACCTCAAGGACTTCCGCGACGTCACCCGGGTGCCGATCACCGACGCCCAGCTCGAAGAGGATCCGTACCTGCCGCCGTACTACCACCCGGGACCGGAGACCCCCGAGATCCGCTACCTGCTGGACCGTCGTCGCGCCCTGGGCGGGTTCGTACCGGCGCGGCGCAACAAGACCACGCCACTGCAGCTGCCTGCCTCCGACGCCTACCAGGCGCTGAAGAAGGGCTCCGGCAACCAGGCGGTGGCCACCACGATGGCGACGGTGCGCACGTTCAAGGAACTGTTGCGGGACAAGAACATCGGTCCGCGGCTGGTGCCGATCATCCCCGACGAGGCCCGCACCTTCGGTATGGACTCGTGGTTCCCGAGCCTGAAGATCTACAACCGCAACGGGCAGCTGTACACCTCGGTGGACTCGGCACTCATGCTGGCCTACAAGGAATCCGAAGTCGGCCAGATCCTGCACGAGGGCATCAACGAGGCCGGGTCGACGGCGTCGTTCACCGCGGTGGGCACGTCGTACTCCACCCACAACGAGACGATGATCCCGATCTACATCTTCTATTCGATGTTCGGGTTCCAGCGCACCGGCGACGGTCTGTGGGCGGCGGCCGATCAGATGGCCAAGGGCTTCGTGCTCGGCGCGACGGCCGGGCGCACCACGCTGACCGGTGAGGGCCTGCAGCACGCCGACGGTCATTCGCTGCTGCTGGCGTCGACCAATCCGGCCGCGGTGACCTATGACCCGGCGTTCGCCTACGAGATCGCCCACATCATCGAGAACGGCCTGCAGCGGATGTACGGCGAGCACGCCGAGAACGTGTTCTTCTACATCACCATCTACAACGAGCCCTACGTGCAGCCCGCCGAACCGGCCGGTCTGGACACCGAGGCCCTGTTGCGCGGCATGTACCGCTACCGGCAGGCGCCCGAGAAGCGCACGAACACCGCTCAGATCCTGGCGTCGGGCGTGTCGATGCCCGAGGCGCTGCGCGCCGCGGACATGCTGGCGGCGGAGTGGGATGTGGCAGCCGACGTCTGGTCGGTGACCAGCTGGGGCGAGCTCAACCGCGAAGGCGTGGAGATCGAGCGGCACCGGCTGCGCCATCCAGATCAGCCCGCTCGCACCCCGCATGTGACCAGCGCCCTGGCCGATGCGGCCGGCCCGGTGGTGGCGGTGTCGGACTGGATGCGTGCGGTGCCCGAGCAGATCCGCCCGTGGGTCCCGGGCACCTACATCACCCTGGGTACCGACGGTTTCGGCTTCTCCGACACGCGGCCCGCCGCGCGGCGCTTCTTCAACACTGATGCCGAGTCGGTCGTGGTGGCGGCGTTGGAGGGGCTGGCCCGTGACGGCGAGATCGATCCCTCGGTGGCCATCGCGGCGGCCAAGCGGTACAAGATCGACGACGTGTTCGCCGCGGCGGTGTCCTACGTCGACACCGGCAGCGCCTAGCCGGGGGCTCCGGGGGCTGTCTCTCTTAAGGGAGCGACGGCCCTCGGAGCGGTCCTCTTGGAGGAATCCACCAGAATATTGGCGTAGCTTTTAGGGATGGCTGACAAGCGGTTCGTGCCGCCCAAATCGACCGTCGAGGTCCTTGAGAGCGTGCCCGAGTCGACGCTGCGCCGGTTGAAGCAGTATTCCGGCCGGCTGGCCACCGAGGCGGTCCACGCCATGGCCGAGCGCCTCGACTTCTTCTCCGATCTCGACGCATCACAGCGGGCGAGCGTGCAGTTGGTCGTGCAGACCGCCGTCGTGAACTTCGTCGAGTGGATGCGCGACCCGGAAAGCGACGTCTCCTACACCGCGCAGGCCTTCGAGGTGGTGCCACAGGACCTGCGCCGCCGGATCGCCCTACGCCAGTCGGTCGAGATGGTCCGGACCTCGATGGAGTTCTTCGAAGAGGTGGTGCCGATGCTGGCCCGGTCCGAGGAGCAGCTCAACGCGCTGACCGCGGGCATCCTGCGGTACAGCCGGGACCTGGCGTTCGCGGCGGCCAGCGCGTATGCCGACCAGGCCGAGGCCCGCGGAGCCTGGGATCTGCGAATGGAAGCCAACGTCGTCGACGCCGTGGTGCGCGGGGACACCGGACCCGAGTTGCAGTCGCAGGCCGCGGCACTGAACTGGGACGCCACCGCACCGGCCACCGTGATCGTCGGCCTGCCGCGTCCGGACCGGCTGGATCTGGCCCGCGACGACATCCACGACGTCGTGAAGCGCCATGACCGGGCAGCGCTGTCCGATGTGCACGGGACCTGGCTGGTGACGATCGTGTCGGGCCCGCTGTCAGCAACCGATCGCTTCCTTGTCGACCTGCTGTCGGTGTTCGCCGACGGCCCGGTGGTGGTCGGGCCGACGTCCCCGGCACTGACGGCTGCACACCGCAGCGCCACCGAGGCGATCTCCGGCATGAACGCGGTGGCCGGATGGCCCGGCGCACCCCGGCCGGTGTCAGCACGCGAGCTTCTGCCCGAACGGGCCCTGTTGGGAGACGAGACTGCGATCGCAGCACTGGAAACCGAGGTCATGCGCCCATTGGCCGACGCCGGCCCGGCTCTGACGGAGACTCTCGACGCGTTCCTCGATTCCGGGGGCGCCATAGAAGCTTGTGCACGCAAATTGTTCGTTCATCCAAACACGGTGCGCTACCGGCTCAAACGCATCGGCGACTTCACCGGCCGCGATCCGGTCGTCCCCCGGGATGCCTACGTGCTGCGGGTTGCGTCGACGGTCGGCAGGTTGAGCAAACAGGCATACCAGCCGAGCACGCCATATGGTGGTAGCGCCGCCATCTCGGCGATTCGCCCGGCTCATTCCGCGCGGCAGCGGGCTTGATCTTGAATCACCTGCCACCGGAGAGGCCTGTGCCAGATTTCGCTGCGATATAGGGAACGTCGCATAACATGCACTTTTGTGGGGAACCTACAAAAACATAAGACAAGGTTCATAATCTCTTACACCCCACAAAACCGTCTTCACAGTGTTCTCTTAATGACGTGCCTCAACCCGTGCTCGCATTGCTTGCCCCCGGACAGGGATCGCAGACGCCCGGCATGCTCTCCGCTTGGCTGGAGCTGCCCGGTGCGGCCGATCGCCTCGCCACGTGGTCGCAGATCAGCGGCCTGGACCTGGCGCGCCTGGGAACCACCGCCACCGCCGAGGAGATCACCGACACCGCGGTGACCCAGCCGCTGGTCGTGGCCGCCACCCTGCTGGCGTATGAGGAACTGACCAAGCGGGGCCTTCCCCAGACCGCTGAGACCATCGTCGCGGGCCATTCCGTCGGCGAGATCGCGGCCTACGCGATCGCCGGCGTCATCTCCGCCGACGATGCGGTCAAGCTGGCCGCCACCCGTGGCGCCGAGATGGCCAAGGCCTGCGCGGTCGAGCCGACCGGTATGTCCGCGGTGCTCGGTGGCGACGAGGCCGAGGTCCTGGCCCGGCTCGAATCGCTCGACCTCGTCCCGGCCAACCGCAACGCCGCGGGCCAGATCGTGGCTGCCGGCGCGATCGCGGCCCTGGAGAAGCTCGCCGAGGATCCGCCGGCCAAGGCCCGCGTCCGTCAGCTGGCCACCGCAGGCGCATTCCACACCCAGTACATGGCCTCCGCGCTGGAGGGTTACGCCGCTGCGGTTGAAGCGGTAACGACCACAGAGTCCTTGGGCCCGACCACGATTCTTCTGTCGAACGCGGACGGCCAGCCGGTGGCCTCGGCCGCCGATGCCATGGAGAAGCTGGTGTCCCAGCTGACCAAGCCGGTGCGCTGGGATCTGTGCACCGCCACCCTGCGGGATCGCTTCCAGGGCGCCGAGCGCGCCGGGATCGTCGAGTTCCCGCCGGCGGGCACCCTGGTCGGCATCGCGAAGCGTGAACTGAAGGGCACACCGACGCGCGCGGTCAAGACCCCCGCAGACCTGGATGGGCTGGACGAGCTGTAAGTCCTGCGACAACTGAATAGCAGCACCAACCGAACGTCCCGTATGTCCTCCGCACCCGGAGGGCTGTCAACAACAAGAAGGAGCCATTGTGGCCGCCAGTCAAGAAGAAATCATCGCCGGTCTCGCCGAGATCATCGAAGAGGTCACCGGCATCGAGCCGTCTGAGGTGACCCCCGAGAAGTCGTTCGTCGACGACCTGGACATCGACTCGCTGTCGATGGTCGAGATCGCCGTGCAGACCGAGGACAAGTACGGCGTGAAGATCCCCGACGAGGATCTGGCCGGCCTGCGCACCGTCGGTGACGTGGTCTCCTACATCCAGAAGCTCGAAGAAGAGAACCCCGAGGCCGCCGCCGCCCTGCGCGAGAAGTTTGGCTCGGAATGACAAAACCTTCCACTGCTAACGGAGGCTTCCCGAACGTCGTGGTGACTGCCGTGGAGGCCACCACGGCGCTCGCTGCTGACATCGAGAGCACGTGGAAGGGCCTCCTGGCCGGAGAAAGCGGCATCCGTGAGTTGACCGACGACTTCGTCACCAAGTGGGACCTTCCGGTGCGTATCGGTGGTCACCTCGTCGATGACGTCGACAGTCACCTGACCCGCATCGAGTTGCGCCGTAATTCCTACGTGCAGCGCATGTCTCTGGTGCTGGCCCGCCGGCTATGGAAGAACGCGGGTGCGCCCGAGGTCGATCCTGATCGTTTCGCGGTCGTGATCGGCACCGGTCTCGGCGGTGGCGAGAAGATCGTCGAGACCTACGACGCGATGAACGAGGGCGGGATCCGCAAGGTCAGCCCGCTCGCCGTTCAGATGATCATGCCCAACGGCGCGGCCGCGGTCGCCGGCCTGGAGCTGGGCGCCCGTGCCGGGGTCATCACCCCGGTGTCGGCGTGCTCGTCGGGCTCTGAGGCCATCGCCCACGGCTGGCGTCAGATCGTGATGGGTGACGCGGACTTCGCCGTCGTCGGTGGCGTGGAAGGCGGTATCGAGGCCCTGCCGATCGCAGCGTTCTCGATGATGCGCGCCATGTCGACCCGCAACGACGATCCCGCGGGTGCGTCCAGGCCGTTCGACAAGGATCGCGATGGCTTCGTGTTCGGCGAGGCCGGCGCGATGATGATCATCGAGACCGAGGAGCATGCCCTGGCTCGCGGCGCCAAGCCGCTGGCCCGCCTGATGGGTGCCGGTATCACCTCGGACGCCTTCCACATGGTCGCTCCGGCGGACAACGGCGTGCGCGCCGGTGCCGCGATGAAGCGGGCTCTGGAAACGGCCGGGCTGGATGCCAAGGACATCGACCACGTCAATGCCCACGGCACGGCCACCCCGATCGGTGACACCGCCGAAGCCAATGCCATCCGGGTTGCCGGATGTCAGAGTGCTGCCGTGTACGCGCCGAAGTCGGCCCTCGGTCACTCGATCGGTGCCGTCGGTGCGCTCGAGTCGGTGTTGACGGTGCTCGCCTTGCGGGACGGGGTGATCCCCCCGACGCTGAACTACGAGACACCGGATCCCGAGATCGATCTCGATGTGGTTGCGGGCGAGCCTCGTTATGGCGACTACAAGTACGCCATCAACAACTCGTTCGGGTTCGGTGGCCACAATGTGGCCCTGGCCTTTGGGAAGTACTGAGGGCGGGCAGACGTCCGGTAGGTGAACCCGAGGGTAAAAACCGAGGGAATGCACGGAAGGAAGAACTCCGTAAATATGGCGGGATTGTCCACTGGGAATGGTTTCCCCAATGTGGTTGTCACCGGCGTAGCCATGTCAACGGCGCTGGCAACCGATGCTGAAAGCACTTGGAAGAAGCTGCTCGACGGGCAGAGTGGCATCCGCACTCTCACCGATTCGTTCGTCGAGGAGTACGACCTGCCGGTTCGCATCGGTGGTCATCTTCTGGAGGATTTCGATCACGAGTTGTCGCGGGTAGAACTGCGCCGACTGTCATATTTGCAGAAGATGTCGACGGTGATCGGCCGCCGGGTCTGGGCCAACGCAGGCTCCCCGGAGGTCGATACCCGACGGCTGATGGTGTCCATCGGCACGGGCATGGGTTCCTCCGAGGAACTCGTGTTCGCGTACGACGGTATGCGTTCCAAAGGGCTGCGCGCCGTGTCGCCGCTGGTGGTGCAGATGTACATGCCCAACGGCGCGGCGGCAGCCGTCGGGCTCGACCGCAAGGCCAAGGCCGGGGTCTCTACCTCGATCTCGGCCTGCGCCTCGGGTTCGGAAGCCATCGCCAACGCCTGGCGCCAGATCGTGCTCGGCGAGGCCGACATCGCGATCTGTGGTGGCGTGGAAACCAAGATCGAAGCCGTGCCGATCGCCGGCTTCGCACAGATGCGCATCGTGCTGTCCAACAGCAACGACGATCCGCAGGGTGCTTGTCGGCCGTTCGACAAGGATCGCAACGGATTCGTCTTCGGCGAGGGCGGTGCCCTGATGGTCATCGAGACCGAGGAGCACGCCAAGGCACGTGGCGCCAACATCCTGGGCCGCCTCATGGGGGCCAGCGTCACGTCGGACGGCTACCACATCGTGGCGCCGGACCCGAACGGTGAACAGGCCGGTTACGCCATGACCCGCGCCGTCCAACTGGCGGGCCTGCAACCCACAGACATCGACCACATCAACGCGCATGCGACCGGCACCAGCGTCGGCGATGTGGCCGAGGGCAAGGCAATCAACAACGCGATGGGCGGCCACACACCCGCGGTCTACGCGCCCAAGTCCGCGCTCGGCCATTCGGTCGGTGCGGTCGGTGCGGTCGAGTCCATCCTGACGGTTCTGGCGCTGCGAGACGGTGTCATTCCTCCGACGCTCAACTTGCGCAACCTCGATCCGGAGATCGATCTGGACGTGGTGGCCGGTGAGCCGCGGCAAGGCGACTTCAAGTACGCCATCAACAATTCGTTCGGATTCGGTGGGCACAACGTCGCGCTCGCCTTCGGAAAGTACTGAGAACCCAGAGCTTTCCACTAAAGGAGACCTAAATGACGATCATGGCCCCCGAAACCGCCGCCGAGTCGCTCGACCCCCGCGACCCGCTGCTGCGCCTGCAGACCTTCTTCGATGACGGCAGCGTCGAGCTGCTGCACGAGCGGGACCGCTCGGGCGTGCTGGCGGCCGCCGGCACGGTCAACGGTGTTCGCACGGTTGCGTTCTGCACCGACGGCACCGTGATGGGCGGAGCCATGGGCATCGAGGGCTGTGCCCACATCGTCAACGCCTACGACACCGCGATCGAGGAGCAGAGCCCGATCGTCGGGATCTGGCACTCGGGCGGTGCGCGGCTGGCCGAGGGCGTCAAGGCGCTGCACGCGGTCGGCCTGGTCTTCGAGGCGATGATCCGGGCGTCGGGTTACATCCCGCAGATCTCCGTGGTCGTCGGATTCGCCGCGGGCGGTGCCGCTTACGGTCCCGCCCTGACCGACGTGATCATCATGGCCCCGGACAGCAAGGTGTTCGTCACCGGTCCGGACGTGGTGCGCAGCGTCACCGGTGAGGACGTCGACATGGTGTCGCTCGGCGGCCCCGACGCCCACCACAAGAAGTCGGGTGTGTGCCACATCGTCGCCGACGACGAGCTCGATGCCTACGAGCGCGGTCGCCGTCTGGTCGGATTGTTCAGCCAGCAGGGTCATTTCGATCGCACCAAGGCCGAGGCCGGCGACACCGATCTGGCTGCGCTGATGCCCGAATCGGCTCGCCGCGCCTACGACGTGCACCCGATCATCGAAGCTCTGCTCGACGAGGGTGTGCCGTTCGAGGAGTTCCAGGCCAAGTGGGCCCCGTCGATCGTGGTCGGCCTCGGTCGCCTGGCCGGCCGGTCGGTCGGCGTGATCGCCAACAACCCGCTGCGTCTCGGCGGCTGCCTGAACTCCGAAAGTGCCGAGAAGTCGGCCCGTTTCGTGCGGCTCTGCGATGCCTTCGGCATTCCGCTGGTGGTCGTCGTCGACGTCCCGGGCTACCTGCCCGGCGTGGACCAGGAGTGGGGCGGCGTGGTGCGTCGCGGTGCCAAGCTGCTCCACGCCTTCGGTGAGTCCTCGGTCCCCCGCGTCACGCTGGTGACCCGCAAGATCTACGGCGGCGCCTACATCGCGATGAACTCGCGGTCGCTCAACGCCACCAAGGTGTTCGCCTGGCCGGACGCCGAGGTCGCCGTGATGGGCGCCAAGGCCGCCGTCGGCATCCTGCACAAGCGCAAGCTGGCCGCTGCCCCGGATCACGAGCGTGAGGCACTGCACGAGGAGCTCGCCATCGAGCACGAGCGCATCGCCGGTGGTGTGGATTCGGCGATCGAGATCGGCGTGGTCGACGAGAAGATCGACCCGGCCCACACCCGCAGCAAGCTGACGCAGGCGCTGGCCGAGGCCCCGCACCGGCGCGGCCGCCACAAGAACATCCCGCTGTAACTCTTCAGCTGGCGCGAATGGCCAGTTATTGCACATTTCAGGCGAAAGCCCGTGCAATAACTGGCCATTCGGCGTTTCAGCGGGTGGTGTAGCCGCCGTTGGCGAAGATGGTCTGCCCGTTGATCCAGTGGCCCTCGTCGGCCAGGAACACGACCAGCGGGGCGATGTCGGTGATCTCGGTCAGCCGGTTGCCCATCGCCTGCGACTTGTGGAATTCGACCCGCTCCGGGGTCTCCTGCGGGTAGAAGAACGGCGTGTCCATGGGGCCGGGGGCGACGTTGTTGACGTTGATGCCGCGGACGCCGAATTCCTTGGAGGCGGCCCGGGTGAAATGCTCGACGGGACTCTTGGAGCCCGCGTAGGTCGAATACCCGTCGGTGTAGGCCGCCAGCAATGCGGTGACGATGGTGACCACCGACCCGTTGTCGTTGAGCCGCTTACCTGCCTGCTGCAGGAAGAAATAGGCCGCCTTGGCATTGATGTCGAACATCGAGTCATATTCGGCCTCAGTGGTTTCCACGAACGGCTTGCGCAGCACCTTGCCGACGGTGTTGATCGCGATGTCGACACCGCCGAAGGCATCGATCGCGGTGTCGAACAGTTTCTCGACATTGGCCGGCACCGTCAGATCGCCCTGCACCTTGACCGCTTTGACCCCGGCAGCCTGCACTGCCGCCACCGTCTTGTCGGCGTCGGCCTCACTGGAGGCACTGTTGTAGTGAACCGCGACGTTGACACCCCTCGAAGCCAGCGTCGCGCTGATCAGACCACCCAGGTTCTTCGCGCCGGCGGCAACGATTGCCGACTTACCCTCTAGTTTGCTCACAGTCGCCAGCGTAGTTTCGCCATCCACAGAGCAACAACGCAAAAACCGGAGGCATCCACAAATATAAGTTGTATAAGGTGTACCAGTGTCACCCGACGTGCCTGATCTGCGACGTTTACGTCAGTTCATCGCCATCGCCGACGTCGGCAGCGTTACCGCTGCGGCCACTTCCCTGCACATTAGCCAGCAGGCTCTCAGCAGTTCCATGCAGCAACTCGAGAAGGACCTCAGTGCCACGCTGTTCCGGCGCGAGGGCCGCCGCCTGACGCTCACCCGGGCCGGTGAGTTGCTGCTCACCGAGGGCCGAACACTGCTGGCAGCGGCACAGACCGTGGCCACACGGGTGCAACACAGCGCCCACGGAACCGCCGAGATGTTTGTCGTCGGCCACACCCCGGCACTGAGCGGCAGCGAGGCCTACGCCCGTCTCGAACCCGCCATCTACGCATTCCCCGACACCTCCTTCACCTTTCGTCAGCTCTACCCCGATCAGCTCGCCGATGCAGTGCTGGACGGCAGCGTGCACCTCGGCTTGCGCCGGGGAGTTGTTCCGACCAACGAATTGGCCACGGCCATCCTGGGTTACGACCGCGTTCGGCTAGCGGTGCCGCGTGAACACCAGCTGGCCGTCCGGCCGGTCGTCGACATTCACGAGCTGGCCGGCGAGCGCATCGCCCTGTGGGCTCCCCCTGGGTCGTCGTATTACAGCGACTTTCTGATAGGTGCCTGCCGGCGGGCCGGCTTCGAACCCGAGTACGTCGTCAGCCGGGTCCAAGGTGCGGCCACTGTCGCAGCCCCTCTCACGACTGGTGCGGTCACGTTCGTCACCACTCCCCCCGGGCCTGCCATGGACGGCCGGGTGGTGGTCACCGAACTCGAACCACCGCTGTTGGTGGGCGCCCAGGCGATGTGGCAGCGCCACACCAGTTCAGCGGTGCGCGAGGTGCTGCTGACGCAGCCCTAGTCACAGACCGTGTTCGCCGGCTACTCGACTTCCCCGAATTCAGCGATCATCTCGGCCGCCACACCGGCGGCACGGTCCCGGTCGGCGCTGACCAGCCCGATGCGCGTTCGCCGGTCGAGGATGTCGTCGGCACTCAGCGCGCCCTCGTGGGTGACGGCGTACTCGAATTCCGCACGGATGACGTCGATTCCCTCGGCCACCGGTTCGGTGGGTCGGGCGCACCGCGCCCGTGCGATCACGTTGGGCGCCTCGGCCCCGTACCGGGCGACCAGTGAGGACGGCAACGCGTGTTCGGATCGCAGGGTGGACACCGGGTTGGCCGGTGCGCCGACGAGCGGCAGGTTGGCGGTCCGGCAACCCGAAGCGGTGAGCCCGCGCAGGGCCAGCGCGCGGTCGAGCACATCCTGGGCCATGTAGCGGTATTCGGTGAGCTTCCCGCCGATGATGCTGATCACCCCGCTCGCCGACTCCACCACCGCGTGCTCGCGGGACACATCGGCCGTGTTGCCCTGCCCGGTATCGATCAGCGGCCTCAGCCCGGCATACGCGCCCCGCACATCCTCGGTGGTCAGGTCGGTGGCCAGCGCGGTGTTGACGGTGTCCAACAAGAAACGAATCTCACCCGCAGTGGGTTGCGGCACATCGGGAATGGGCCCCGGTGCATCTTCGTCCGTGAGCCCCAGGTAGACCCGGCCGAGCTGTTCGGGCATGGCGAAGACGAACCGGTTCAACTCCCCCGGTATCGGAATGGTCAGGGCCGCTGTGGGATTGCCGAACGCGGCGGCATCGAACACCAGATGTGTTCCGCGACTGGGCCGCAGAGTGAGCGCCGGGTCGAGATCGCCGGCCCATACGCCGGCGGCGTTGATCACCATCCGTGCGGTGGCGTCGAAGGAATCGCCGGTCAGTTCGTCGGTGAGGTGTACCGAGGTCGCGCCGGCGGCGCCGGCCGAAACCCTCGTCAGGATGCGGGCCCCGTGCTGCGCGGCGGTGCGGGCGACGGCGGCCACCAGGCGGGCGTCGTCGATGAGCTGACCGTCGTAGGCGAGGAAGCCGCCGTCGAGCCCGTCGGTGCGCACGGTGGGGGCCAGTTCGGCAGTGCGGCGCGCGTCCACCCGGCGTGATCGTGGCAGGGTCGACGCGCTGGTACCGGCGAGCCTGCGCAGGCCATCTCCGGCCACGAATCCAGTGCGCACCAACGCACGTGACCCGCGGCCCATCGACGGCAGCAGCGGCACCAGTTGTGGCATGGCCTTGACGAGGTGAGGTGCGTTGCGGGTCATCAATATTCCGCGTTCGATGGCACTGCGGCGGGCGATCCCGATGTTGCCGGTGGCCAGGTAGCGCAGTCCGCCGTGCACAAGTTTCGAACTCCACCGACTGGTCCCGAAGGCCAGATCGTGCTTCTCGACCAGAGCCACGCTGAGACCCCGCGTGGCGGCGTCCAGGGCGATGCCCGCTCCGGTGATCCCACCGCCGACGACGATCACATCGACCTGCTCGCCGTCGGCGAGTGCCGCCAATTCAGTTGTGCGCCTGGCGTGGTTGAGCGCCGTCGGGCCGGTCATCATGCCAGGTATCCGTTCAGTGCGTGGGTGAGCTCGACCGCCAGGGCGTCGGCGTCGAGGATGGGCTCGACCATCTGTGCGGACTGGATCGCCGACTGGGTGATCAGCAGGCACATGGTCGCCAGCTGGCGGGGATCACCTGCCCGGACCCGGTTGGCTACAGATCTCACCTCCTGGGCGAGCTTGAGTTCCCCGGCCAGCGCATCGATCAGGATCTGCTGACTGGTGCCCAACCGCTCGGCGATGTAGACCATCGCCACTTCCGGCGCGGAGTGCAGCACCGCCATGATCACCTCGTCGTGGCGCAGCCGGGCGGCCACCGTCACGATGCGGTCGACCAGCGCCGCCCGGCCCGGACCGCCCACTTCGGTTGTATCGAGGACACCGACGACCCGCGCGGTGAGCAGCGCAGCCAGGATCGACTGGGTATCGGGGAAACGCCGGTACACCGTGGGGCGGGAGACCCCGGCCCGGCGGGCGATCTCGGCCAGGGTCACCCGGTCCACGCCGAAGGCCAGCACGCAGCTCGCGGCGGCATCCAAGATCTGGTCGCTCAGCGAACCTTCGTTACTGATTGACATCATGTGTAATACTGTAACGCATGACTCAGCCGGCCGAACAGTTTCTGCCTCCGATGAAATGGAATGCCTGGGGCGATCCGGACGCGGCCAAGCCGCTGTCCGACGGGATCCGCTCCCTGCTGCAACAGGCGCTGGGCGTCGACGCAGCTCCGGCGGCAGAGCCGACGCCCGAGCAGGCGCAGTTGCAGCCGTCGGCCCTGTCCGACGGTGATCGTGAGGCCCTCGCCGCCATCGTCGGCGCACCGCACTGCGGCACCGACACCATGTCACGGCTACTGCACGCCGGAGGCAAGTCGACGTTGGACCTGTTGCGCCGCAATGGTTCCGGCGTTCAGGATGCACCCGACGCGGTCCTGTTGCCGGGTACTGAGGATGAAGTAGCCGAGGTGCTCCGCTTTTGTTCCGAACACCGCATCGCGGTCGTCCCGTTCGGCGGGGGGACCAGCGTGGTGGGCGGCCTCGATCCGTTGCGCGGCGACTTCGCCGCGGTCGTGGCGCTCGATCTGCGCCGGTTCGACGCGCTGCACAGCCTCGACGAAGTGAGCTGCGAGGCCGAACTGGGTGCAGGCGTCACCGGACCGCAGGCCGAGGCCCTGCTCGGCGCACACGGCTTCTCGCTCGGCCACTTTCCGCAGAGCTTTCAGTTCGCCACCATCGGCGGGTTCGCCGCCACCCGGTCCTCGGGGCAGGATTCGGCCGGCTACGGACGTTTCGACGGCATGGTCCGTGGACTGCGTGCAGTGACCCCGGCAGGGACACTCGAGCTCGGCCGCGCCCCGGCCTCGGCGGCCGGCCCGGATCTGCGCCAGCTGCTCCTCGGTTCGGAAGGGGTGTTCGGTGTCATCACCCGGGTCCGGGTTCGCGTGCACCCGGTACCCGCGACCACACGCTACGAAGCCTGGTCCTTCCCGGATTTCGCGACCGGCGCCGAGGCGCTGCGAGCGGTCATCCAGACCGGCACCGGACCGACAGTGATCCGGCTGTCCGATGAGGCCGAGACCGGGGTGAACCTGGCCACCACCGACAGCATCGGTGAGCAGAGCATCACCGGGGGCTGCTTGGCCATCACGCTGTTCGAGGGCACCGCGGCGCACACCGAGAGCCGCCACGAGGAGACCCGCGCAGTCCTGCAAGCCCAGGGCGGCACGTCGCTGGGCGAGGCCCCGGCGCGAGGCTGGGAGCACGGCCGGTTCAACGCACCGTATCTGCGTGATTCACTGCTCGCCGCCGGTGCATTGTGCGAAACACTGGAGACCGCCACCACGTGGTCCAACCTGGGCACGCTGAAGGCCGCGGTCACCGAGGCCCTGACCACCGCGCTCGCCGAATCCGGCACGCCGGCCCTGGTGATGTGCCACATTTCGCACGTGTACCCCACTGGCGCCTCGCTCTACTTCACGGTCGTCGCCGCCCAGCGCGGCAACCCGATCGAACAGTGGCAGGCCGCGAAGACCGCGGCCTCCGAAGCGATGGTGCGCAACGGCGGCACCATCACCCACCACCATGCCGTCGGTGCGGACCATCGCCCGTGGATGCGGGACGAGATCGGAGACCTTGGCGCCCAGGTGTTGCGCGCCGTCAAGGCCACACTGGATCCGGCCGGAATCCTCAACCCGGGCAAGCTGATTCCGTGAATCGGGTCACGGTCCTGACCAATCCCCTGTCGGGACATGGCAATGCGCCGCATGCGGCCGAGCGGGCGGTCGCGCAGCTCCAGCGGCGCGGCATCGACGTGTGCGCGATCGTCGGGACCGACGCCGCGCACGCCCGCCGCCTGGTCGACGAGGCGCTCGACCGCGGCACCGACGCCCTCGTGGTGGTCGGCGGCGACGGAGTGATCTCGCTGGCCCTGCAGGCGCTGGCCACCGGCGATGTCCCACTGGGCATCGTGCCGGCCGGGACAGGCAATGACCACGCACGCGAATATCGTTTACCGACAGGCGATCCCGAGGCTGCGGCCGACGTCATCGCCGACGGCCACACCGAGACGGTCGACCTCGGTCACATCGAGGATGCCGCCGGCACGGTCAAGTGGTTCGGCACCGTGATGGCCGCCGGGTTCGATTCGCTGGTCAGTGACCGGACCAACCGGATGCGGTGGCCGCACGGCCGGATGCGCTACAACGTGGCGATGGTCGCGGAGATCTCGAAGCTACGGCTGCTGCCGTTCCGGATCACGTTCGACGACGGCCCGGAGATCCGCACCGACCTCACCCTGGCGGCGTTCGGCAACACCCGCAGTTACGGCGGCGGCATGTTGATCTGCCCCGGTGCCGACCATTCGGACGGACTGCTCGACGTCACGATGATCACGTCGGCATCCCGGACTAGGTTGATCCGCTTGTTCCCCACGGTTTTCAAGGGCACCCACGTCGAGCTCGACGAGGTGACCACCAAGCGGGCCAAGACGATCCACGTGGAATGCCCGGGGATAAACGCCTACGCCGACGGGGATTACGCGGCCCCGTTGCCGGTCACGGTGTCCGCGGTGCCGGCCGCACTGCGCTTACTGGTGCCCAAGCAATCCTGAATGAACTCGACCATGCAGTCGCGGGCCTCCCGGCTCTCCGGCAGAAACGGCAGGAACGCCGGGAAAGCGTGGAGCTGACCGGGCCAGACCTTGAGCGCGCACGAGCGCCCCGCATCGGTCAGCACTTCATGCATGCGTTCGGCATCGCAACGCAGTGCCTCCGATTCCGCCGCGATGATCAGGCTCGGCGGAAAATCGGTGAGCGCTCCGTTGACCGGTGACAGGGCATGACCGTCCGAGTCCTTGGGGCCGACGCATTCGACGATCATCGGCAGGGCGAGTCCGATTCCCATCCTGTCTTCGGCGAAGTTGGGATGGCCGGAGCGGCGTTCTCCGTCGAGTTCGAGCAGCGGGCTGACACCGATGACGCCGGCGGGCGTACCGGCGTTCTGCGCCTGGGCGGCGAGAACGGTTGCGAATGCGAGGAATCCACCTGGCGAGTCACCTGCCACGATGGTGTTGGCCGGCTCCGCGCCCTGGTCCAACATCCAGCGGTAGACACGCAGGCAGTCCGTCACGGACTCGTCGACGGTCACATCAGGGTGCTGCCGATACTCGACGTGCACCACGGGAAGTTGGGTTCGCCGGGCAAGTGCGACCACGACGTGCTGGTGGGTGTCGAAGCCGCCGAGAAAGAATCCCCCGCCGTGCAGGTAGAGGATGGCGCCGTCAGACAGGGGGCGGTGAGCAGCTTCGGCAGTGCGGATGGTCTCCACGGTGACGCGCCCCAGCGTGATCCGGCTGACCCGCAGCCCCCGCTTCGGGCGCAGTCGCTGGAGCCGCGCGAGCGCATTGATGCGACGACCGATTGCCGCGAGGCGATCCTCGGCGGATCGACTCCCTTGATAGGCGACGGATCGCCGCACCTGAACGAGGAGGGTTCGGCGGGCGATGCCGTAGCACGCCCGGGATCTGCGACTCGGGCGTCGGGTCGACAGTGCGGCGGCCGGTAATACCATCCAAACTCCTTACTTCGGCGATCCCAGGGCGGCAAGCAGTTTCACCAGGTGCCCGAACGCGTCGGTGAACGGCCGGGCCGGCACCGAGGGATCGATGGCCCGCTGGATACCGAGGCCGATTCCGGCACTGAGCAGCAGACTGCCGAGATCCTCGAGGCTCGCTGCCACGTCGCTGTTCACCAATTGCGTTTCGGTGAGGCCCAACTCGGCGGACATCGACCTGACTACGTCGATGACCATCTGCGCGGCCTCGTTGCGCAACGCCGTGATCATCTGGGCCAGCTCGGGATTGTTCCGCGACAGGACCGCGAATTCGAGTTCGAGCATGGTCCAGCCGACGTCGCCTGCGGTGCGCTCCAGCCAGGCGCTCAACGCCTCCACGCGGGTGTCCAACTCGGCATCTGATATCGCGAGCTCGGCCATCTCGGCGAACTTCTCCCGGTGGATCAGCTCGAGGACATCGCGGCAGAGGTTTGGTTTGCTGCCGAAGTTGGAGTACACGGCGCCCTTGGAGAAGCCCGCGTCGTCGGCGATGTCTTCGAGGCTCGTGGCGGCATACCCGTGGCTCAGGAAGCGCTTCTTGGCGGCCTGCAATAGCTCGGCCCGCGTCTGTTCCTGGCGTTGAGCCCTGGTCAGCCGCGGCATGCGCTGATGATAGAGCGCAGGAGACTTTGGGTATTGATTTAACTCAAAGTATTCAGATACCGTCAGTATCCGAATGGTCGTGAAACGACTACAGGGGAGGCATGACGTGCGGTTTTCACAGCGGCAAGCGTCGGTGGACGGCGCGGTGGTGATCATCACCGGCGGGGCCCGGGGCATCGGCGCCAAGACAGCGGAGCTGTTCTCGGCTCGCGGAGCCACGGTATGGATCGGCGATGTCGATGCCGATGTGGCCGCGACGACCGCGGCCGGTATCCCCCGCTGCCGGGCGGCCCACCTCGACGTCACGCAGCGGTCGTCGTGGGAGGGTTTCGTCTCCGACGTCCTCCGGGAATCGGGCCCCGTCGACATCCTGGTGAACAACGCCGGGGTCATGCCCCTCGGAGCATTCGATGCCGAACCGGAGGCCACCACTGACCTGATCCTCGACGTCAACGTACGTGGCGTCCTCAACGGCATGCGCGCCGTGGTCCCGTCGATGGTGGCCCGCGGTCGCGGTCACGTCGTCAATGTCGCGTCGATGGCGGGCATGATCCCGATCCCCGGAATGGTGACCTACAACGCCAGCAAGTTCGCCGCACTCGGCGCGTCGTTGGCCGCACGTCGCGAGTACGCGGGCACCGGGATCACCGTGTCGGCAGTCCTGCCGTCGGCGGTTCGAACCGAACTCACCTCCGGCGTGCAGCTCGGCAACGGCCTTCCCACAGTGGATCCCGACGACGTCGCGCGCGCGATCCTCAAGACTGTGCGCACTCACGCCGCCCGCACCTCGGTGCCGGGTTGGGTCGCTCCCGGCTGGGCCCTGGTGGACGCGTTGGTGCCCGAGACGCTCCAGAGCGCAGTCCGTGCCAGGATCGATGACCGCCGCGCCCTGACCGCCCTCGACGCGCGGGGTCGATCCAGCTACTTGCAGCGTCTCGAACGGCAGTCGAAAGCCCATGGCGCACAGTCCGATTCCGAGGTAACGCCATGACCAAGGCACTGGCGATCGGCTGCGGTGGGACCATCGGAGGGGCGTGGACAGTCGCAGCGCTGCATGCGCTGGCCGAAGAAACCGGATGGGATCCGCGGGACGCCGCTGTGCTGCAGGGCACCTCGGCTGGAGCCGAGCTCGTCACGATGCTCGGTGGCGGTGCCACGGTGGACGATCTGATCTCGATGCAGCGCGGCACCTCTACCGACGAGCGCCTGCGCCGCCACATCGCGGACACGCCACCCAGCCTGCCGCCGATTCCTGCGCCCCGCCTGCTCAACCCGCGGCTGCTCGTCAGCCAAAAGGGTCTCGCCGCTGCCACCGGTATCGCCCCCGTCGGTCGAGGCAACACCGACTGGTTGCAGCGCCTTGCCGACGGATTCTCCGATGGCACAGGTTGGGTGGGACACCCCGGTGCCCGGATGGTCGCGTTCGACTACCAGCGCGGCGAGCGTGTCGTCTTCGGAGCGCCAGGTGCGCCGCAGGCCACCGCAGGTGAAGCCCTACGCGCATCCTGGGCGGTCCCTGGCTGGATGCCACCAGTCACGATCGACGGCAGGAATTTCGTCGACGGTGGCGCCGCCTCGACGGCATCGATCGATCTGGTCGGCCCCGAGGAAGCCGAGACCATCTACGTGATCACCCCCATGGCCTCCGAACCGGGAACACGTGCACCGGGACTCGGCGGAACACTGGAGCATGGTCTGCTGCGCCGGCCGATGTCGGTGGGCCTGGACCGCGAAGTGGCGGCCGTACGGGCGCGTGGCACGCAGGTCGTCCTCATCCGTCCCGACGCGGCAGATCTCGCAGGCCTGGGTTCCCACTTCATGCGCCGTGACCGGCGGCAGTCGGCGTTCGAGGCATCGATGCTCACCGCACCCGCCACAGTCCGGCAGGCGCTCGGCGTCAGCGAGGAGGCTCGATGAGCCGCGAAGTCCGCATCGTCATCATCGGCGCGGGGATGGCCGGAATCGCCACCGCCTACACGCTTCAGCAAGCCGGATTCACGAATTTCACCATCCTGGAAAAGGGTTCGGACGTCGGAGGCGTCTGGCACTGGAACCGCTACCCGGGACTCACCTGTGACGTGCCGTCGCAGATCTACCAGTTCTCGTTCGCACCGAAACCGGACTGGAGCCACATCTGGGCCGCCGGTGAGGACATCCAGCGCTATCACCGCGATGTCATGGAACGGTTCGGACTCGACGCCCATCTGCGGTGCGACACCGAAGTCACCGAGGCGCGTTACGACAGCACCGCCACGTCATGGACACTCACGACCGCCGATGGCGACACACTGACGGCCGATTTCGTCATCTGCGCCACCGGGGTGCTGCACCATCCGTCGATCCCCGACATTCCCGGCATGGACACCTTCGGCGGGCAGATCGTGCACACCGCGCGGTGGGATCCGGAGGTGGAGACCGACGGCCGGCGAATCGCCGTGATCGGCACGGGATCGACCGGCGTGCAGGTGGTTTCGGCCCTGCAACCCAAGGCCCGCACGCTGTTGCACTTCGCCAGATCCCCGCAGTGGATCCTGTGGGCACCGATGTCGCTACGGCAGTCGTCGGTGCTCGCCAAGGTCCTGCACCGGCGGCCGGGATGGCACGACTTTCTCTTCCGACGTCTGCAGTGGGGATCGAACATCCTCGCCGATGTCGTCACCACGCCCTCGTGGCGGCGCAAGCTGGTGCAGTCCTACGCCCGGTGGAGCCTGGCCGCCCAGGTCCGTGACCGGACGCTCCGGGCGAAACTCACTCCGGACTATGAACCGCTGTGTAAACGGCAAGTGGTCTCGGGCACGTACTACCGCGCCATCAAGCGCCCCAACGCCACGCTGGTCGACGATCCCATCCAGGAATTCACCCCGACGGGTATCCGCACCGCCGACGGCACGCACCACGACGTCGATGTCGCGGTGCTGGCCACCGGTTCCAGGCGCACAACTACATGCGGCCGATGACCGTCGTGGGCCGCGACGGGATCACCCTCGACGAGACGTGGGTCAAGGGCCCACGGGCGTACCGCATGACGGCAATCCCCGGGTTTCCGAACCTGTTCACCGTGCTCGGCCCGAACTCGCCGACGGGATCGATCCCGCTGCAGTACTCGGCCGAGCGCACCGCCGGCTACATCGTGGCCTGGCTCAAGCGGTTTGAGAACGGCGAACTCTGCGAGGTCGAGGTCACCGAGGAGGCCACCGACGAGTTCAACGCCGCAGTCGCCGACGCGCTCGGCCCGACGGTCTGGAACACCGGGTGCAACTCGTGGTACCTCACCGACGCCGGAACCATCGACCTGTGGCCGTTCGACCGGGCTACCCTCACGCGTATGCTGTCCGCGCCGGACCCCGCCCATTACCGGATCAGGTGACGGCGGGCAGTCGCGGCACCGGCACACTCTCGGCGATTCGGCGTGTTTGCCCAACACCGTGAACGGCACACGGTACGTTTCGTTTGGGTCGGGGTTCTGAGCGGAGTGGACTGGTACGGAGCGTCATGGAATCGACCAAATACATCGGCCGCGTCGGCGCACTGGCCGTTGCTCTCGGCATCGGCACAGCGTTGACTTCCGGGACCGGAATTGCCTGGGCCGACGGAGGGTCCGGCGATCCGGGCAAATCGACGACGGGCAGCTCCGACGGTTCCGCCTCGAGCTCGGGGACCAAGAAGAATCCGAGCAAACCATCGACGATCAAGAAGTCGGCCACGACTCCGTCCGGTGCACTGTCGAAGATCGGCGAGCGGATCCGCAAGGACGTCGAGTCGGGACTGAATGATGTCAGCGACACGATCAAGCAGACACAGAGCCGCCTGGATACCGCCCGCACCCCGCTGCAAAGCCGGACCACCAAGGCCCGGACCAAGATTCAGGGCACACTCACCAATGTCCCCGAGACCGGCAACAAGGCCGAAATCACCGCAAAGACAGACAGCACCCGGATCTCCCCGGATGCGGCGGCGTCTGCACCGACGCTGAAGCGCGCGCAACGCCCCAACACCAACACGGTGGTGGTGCGGCTGAATGAGGCCGCCGAGAACATCACCCAGCCCAAGCACGATGTCGTCTCCACCCTTGGCACCGAGGTCGCGAAGTTCGACATCCCCGATATCCCAGACATCGTGCCGGCGAAGACCGGCGTCCCGGCTGCGCCGGACACCACACCCAAGATCAGCGCACCCCCGGTTGTGTCGGCCCTGCTGAGCGTCGCGGGGCTGTCGCCGTTCGGTGCCGGTAACACCCCGGTCGCACCCGGCCAGTCCCCCGCTTTGTGGGCCATGATGGCTTGGACACGAAGGGAATTCGAGCGGTCGATCAATCCGGCCGCTTCGCGCGTGGTCTCGGCCAATGACGCCGCATCGGTGGTCGCCGAGGGCGAAATCCAGCCGATGGCGGCCGCCGCCCCCAATACCGCTGTGCAGACCGATGACCTGACACCCAAGCCTCAGGTTCCGTCGTCCTTGGCGAATTACACCTCCAAGCTCGGGTGGGTGACCGGCCCCGGCGTCACCGACCACTGGTACGTCGCGGGGACCGACCTGGGCATCATGTGGAACAGCGGCTACACCGACCCCGTGACCGGAAAACCCGTCATCTACACGCTGTTCGGCGATACGTACAGCGAGCCCGGCATGGCCGGCGACTGGCGCAACAACGTGCTGTTCCGCACCATCGACACCGATCTGTCCGACGGTCTGCAATTCAACGGTGCGGTGATCAATGCCGGGGCGCAGTATCCCGGCGACCCCAACGGGGAGCATCAGTGGTACGGCACCGGGGGCGCCCCGGCCGGCGCCACGCAGATCATCTACGACCCGGGCGGCCTCAACGGGCTGTTCGGCCAGACCTACACGATGATCCCGACGTCGGCCATCGCGATCGAAAACGCCGGCGCCGAGGGCGGTTACCGCCAGTACGCCACGGTGATGTCGGTCCGCACCTGGGACAACCCGGGCAGTTGGACCACGAACTACTCCGCGATCGCCTACTCGGACGACGGCGGCAAGACCTGGACCGTCGACCGCGACACCGTGCGCTCGTCGGGCTGGTTCCGAGCCGGCCCGGCCTACGTTCCGGGCGACGAGCATTTCCAGCAGAACGCGCTGGTGATGTCGGACGACCCGACCGACCCGTACGTCTACGTGTACGGGACTCCTTCGGGCAGGCAGGGTTCGGCGTACGTAGCCCGGGTGCAGAAGGATCAGATCACCAACCTGGACGCCTACGAGTACTGGTCAGGTGAGGATTCCAGCGGTGCCGGGAAGTGGGTGAGCGGTGATCCGTCGGCGGCGGTTCCGGTGTTCGGCTCCAGCAGCACCGATTTCCTGCCGACGCTCTACAAGGTGGCGGACTTCTTCACCTTCGGGTTGTTCACCAAGATCGCGAACGGCATCTGGGTCGGCGGACTGCCCACGGGCGGCAATGTCAGCGAGATGTCGGTGCAGTACAACGAGTATCTGGGCAAGTACGTCGTGCTCTACACCGATGGCGGCAACAACGTCGTGATGCGGGTGTCGGATTCACCGCAGGGTGAATGGTCGGATACGACGACGCTGGTGAACAACAACCTGACGTCCAACACCGGCATGTATGCGCCCATGGTCCACCCGATGTCGGGCACCGATTACTTCAACAAGGTCGACGCCAACGGCAATGTCGTGGAGGACAACTCGCAGTACCTGTACTACAACCTCTCCTACTGGGGTGACTACAACGTCCGGTTGATGCAGACCGACCTGTCCACGATGAAGACGGTCTCGGTGTAACCGCATGTCTCGAACGTTCGCGCTGAGTGCGGCGGCCCTCACTGTGGCTGCCGCACTCAGCACGAGTGCCTGTGCGCACGCCGATCCCGAGCCGGTGCCGGTGCCGGTGCCGGTGCCGCAGGGACCATCCGAAACCACAGCGCCTCAACCAGACTCGTCGTGCGCCGAGAACGTCGACGGGACACTGACTCCATCTGATCCCGCGCAGACCGGCAACAACCGGCGTCTGCTGCAGTGCACGGCCGGGACCTGGCAGACGTTCGGCGGCCCCTATCCCTCGTCGGATCGCTGGCTGACCACGGGTCCCCAAGTGATACTGCACGGGCAGGGCAGGCGAAACCCAGAAGCCCGGGCGGGCACCTGGACAGGGACTCCGCAGACCGCCGAGGCCCATTGTGGCGCCGAAGTTGTCGATGTCCTGGGCGCAGGCAGAACGTCGGAACCGCAGACGTTCAGCGCAGACCCGGGCCAGTCGCTGACCATCGAGGTCAGCGACCACATGTTCACGACGAAGCTCAGCGGCTACTGCCTCTGGGCGCGTAGCTGACGAGCTACCCCACGCCCCTGTTCAGCCAGGACACCTCGGCGCCGTCACCGCCGTTGCGGTAGGGCTCGAGCGATTCGTCCCATGCGGTACCCAGCACGGTGTCGAGTTCGGCTGCCAGCATGTCGGCGCCACCGGCCATGAGGGAGCGCAGCCGCATCTCGCCGACCATCACATCGCCGTTGGCACTCATCGCACCGCTCCACAGACCGAGGTGGGGGGTGTGGCACCAGCGGTGCCCATCCACTCCGGCACTGGGGTCCTCGGTCACCTCGAAGCGCAGCACTGACCAGGAGCGCAGGGCATTGGCCAACTGCGCCCCGGTGCCGACGGGCCCAACCCAGTTGGTCACCGCGCGCAACTGGCCGGGCATGGCCGGTTGCGGCGTCCACTTGAGGTTCGCCCGCGCCGACAGGGTCGACGACAACGCCCACTCAACATGCGGGCATACCGCCGCGGGTGAGGCATGGATATACACCACGCCCGTCGCCGCGTCGGCGAACTGGTTCGACGCACGCATCTGCTACTCCTTCGGATACGAGGGACGTCTTCCCCAACGGCCTGGTATTCCGATCGAGCATGCAGTTGTGTGTGCCGCGCGTGTCTATTGTGCCCTGTGTGGCCAGTGTTGCGCTAGTGTGTCCCGTTTTCTCTCAGCACTCCATCAGATATCGCGGGCCACAGCGGGTAGGTCCAGTCCCCGAAGTCACGGTCGGTGAGCACCACCAAGGCCAGGTCAGCGGCCGGATCGACCCATAGGAACGTCCCCGACTGGCCGAAATGCCCGAACGTACGCGCGGAGTTTGCCGACCCCGTCCAGTGCGGCGATTTGCCGTTGCGGAGCTCGAAGCCCAGCCCCCAGTCGTTCGGTCGTTGCACCCCGAACCCCGGCAACACCCCATCGAGCCCGGGAAACTGCACCGTCACCGCGTCGTCGTGCAGCTGCTGTGACACCAGTGCCGGGCGGAGCAACTCCCGGGCGAATGCCGCCAGGTCCCCGACGGTCGATACACCGCCGAACCCGGCCGCCTGCGTCCCGCCCAACAGAGTGGACTTGGTCATTTGCAGCGGCTCGAAGACCGCCTCGGTCAGATAGCTGGCGAACTCGATGTCAGCGGCACCCTCGACAGCACGCGCCAGCAGTTCGAATCCGTAGTTCGAATAGATCCGACGCTGCCCCGGCCGGGCGAGCACCTCGGCCGAGCGCATCGACACGCCCGAGGCGTGGGCCAACAGGTGCCGGATCGTCGATCCGGGCGGGCCCGCCGGAGTGTCGAGTTCCACCGCGCCCTCTTCGATCGCGATCTGCACCGCGCGGGCCACGAGCGGTTTGGTCACCGAGGCCAACGTGAAGGGTTTGTCGAAATCGCCATGGCCGGCTAGCACACCGGAGGGCCCGACCACTGCCGCAGCCGCTGTCTCGACGGGCCAGGTATCGATAACGCGAAGGACTTCGGCGGCGCTCATCGACACCAAATCTATCGGGCACGCCCCAGACTCCGGGAAAGCAACTCCTCGACCATGCTCGCCGCCACCGCATCCACGTCGGCGACCAGGCGACGCAGTCCGACCACCCGCCGAACCAACTCCTGCGGATCGGGGTTCGCAATCGCCGAGAGCCGGTGCACGTCGAGGACCGCGCGGTAGGCAGACTCCGGCGAGTCCGGTTCGGTGGCCTCACACCACTGCTGCATCGACTGTGTCCACGCCGTCAACCGATCACCGGCGCCTTGCCGGCGCGCCAAGCTCAACGCCCGTCGGTACACATCTGCCGCCCATTCCACCGGCACCGGTTCGTCGAGCACCGGCAGCAGCACCTGATCGAGCGCCTGGTAACCGGTCGGATCGCCCGCCGCGACCGCGGCCATGCCGCCGAGCGCCCGCGCCAGTGTGGCCAGGGCGGCGTCGTCCAAGTTCTCTGCGAGGGCCGACAATCGGCGGGTCGCAGCGCCGAATCGGTCGTCATCGCCGGTGTCGGCCGCCGTCACCGCGATCAGGTATTCCAGGTAACCGTGCGCGGTGGTCTCCGGGACGCCGTCCAGCAGCATCTGCGCCCGCTGCCCCCAACTGCCGGCCAGCGACACGTGACCGCGAGCGAGCCAGGCCAGACCGAGTTCGGCCGCCTTCATCGCGGCCTGCACCGGATCGGTGCGCAGCAGCCGGCTGTGCACCTGTTCGTTGATCCGCACCGACTCGCGGCCATGGCCCTGCCGCCAGGCCGCCGCGGCGTACACGGCAAGATCGTCGGTGTCGAGGGCCAGCATGCCGTCGACCCGGCTGAAGGATTCGTAGCTGGTACGCCAGTCATTTCGCCGATACGCCGAGCGTGCGACCACCAGCAGTTGGGTTCGATCGTCGACCACAACCCACGGTAACGCGCGGACGCTCCACCGGGCCGAGATTCAGTGCACGACGAGATCCCGCCACTAATTGGACACCTGTCCGGTTTGCATTAGGTTATTAGGCATGAGCCAGACGGTGCGTGGTGTGATTTCTCGGTCCAAAGGTCAGCCGGTCGAACTGGTCGACATCGTCATCCCCGATCCGGGTCCCGGTGAGGTGGTGGTCGACATCATCGCCTGCGGCGTGTGCCATACCGACCTGACCTACCGCGAGGGCGGTATCAACGACGAATACCCGTTCCTGCTCGGCCACGAGGCCGCGGGCACGGTCGAATCGGTCGGCGAGGGAGTCACCCACGTCGAACCCGGCGATTTCGTCATCCTCAACTGGCGCGCAGTGTGTGGGGAGTGCCGCGCCTGTAAACGCGGCCGCCCGCATTTGTGCTTCGACACCCACAACGCTGCGCAGAAGATGACGTTGACCGACGGCACGGAACTCACTCCGGCGCTGGGTATCGGGGCGTTCGCCGACAAGACCCTGGTTCACGAAGGTCAGTGCACCAAGGTTGATTCCGAGGCCGACCCGGCCGTGGCGGGCCTGCTCGGCTGCGGTCTGATGGCCGGCGTCGGCGCGGCGATCAACACCGGTGCGGTGACCCGAGACGACACCGTCGCCGTCATCGGCTGCGGCGGTGTGGGAGACGCGGCGATCGCCGGTGCCGCCCTGGTCGGCGCGAAGAAGATCATCGCCGTCGACACCGACAACAAGAAGCTGAACTGGGCCCGCGATTTCGGGGCCACTCACACCATCAATGCCCGTGACCTCGACGCGGTGAAGACCATCCAGGACCTCACCGACGGGTTCGGCGCCGACGTCGTGATCGACGCGGTCGGCCGCCCCGAAACCTGGAAGCAGGCGTTCTACGCGCGCGATCTGGCCGGCACCGTGGTGCTGGTCGGTGTCCCCACCCCGGACATGACCCTGGAGATGCCGCTGGTCGACTTCTTCTCCCGCGGCGGATCTTTGAAGTCCTCCTGGTACGGCGACTGCCTGCCCGAACGCGACTTCCCCACCCTGATCTCCCTGTACCTGCAGGGCCGGCTGCCGTTGGAGAAGTTCGTCTCCGAGCGCATCGGACTTGACGCGATCGAGGATGCATTCCACAAGATGCACGCCGGTGAGGTGCTGCGGTCCGTGGTGGTGTTGAAGAAATGAGCGGGCCTTCGCAGATTCAGCGCGTTGTCACCAGTGGCAAGTTCGAACTCGACGGCGGCAGTTGGGACGTCGACAACAACATCTGGATCGTCGGCGACGACAGTGACGTCATCGTGTTCGACGCCGCCCACACCGCCGCCCCGATCATCGAAGCCGTGGGCGGCCGCAACGTCGTCGCAGTGGTCTGCACCCACGGCCACAACGACCACATCACCGTTGCGCCCGAACTGGGCAAGGCACTGGACGCACCGGTGCTGCTGCACCCCGCCGACGAAATGTTGTGGCGAGTCGTGCACCCCGACAACGACTTCCGTACGGTCGAGGACGATCAGGTGCTGCGTGCCGGCGGCATCGAACTGCACGCCCTGCACACCCCGGGACACTCCCCCGGCTCAGTCTGCTGGTCCATCCCCGAACTCAACGCGGTGATCTCGGGCGACACCCTGTTCCAAGGCGGCCCGGGTGCCACCGGACGGTCGTTCTCGGACTTCCCGACCATCCTGGACTCCATCTCCAAGCGGCTGGGAATGCTGCCCGCCGAGACCGTCGTCTACACCGGCCACGGTGACACCACCACCATCGGCGACGAGATCGTCCACTACGACGAATGGGTCGCCCGCGGGCATTAGCGCTTGCAACGGCAACCGAGTCGATACCCTGGCTCAATAGTCGGCAGGCCATTTCGCACCGCGGTGTTGCTCTGCGTGGCACTGCTGTTCGCGGCGGCCTGTTCACCGTCGGCGCCCGAGCCGATGCCGCCAGTGCCCAGCGGTGCCAGGCAGGCAACCACCGGCCAGGCAGCCCTCCCGCGGCTGGGCGTCTCGGGAACGTCGCTCACCCTCGATGGCAAACCAGTGTGGCCGGTCGGCATCAACGCCTATCAGCTGGCCACAAACTGGTCCATCAATGCCGGGTGCGGTGCGCAGGTCGACCTCGACTCGTACTTCGGCAGCCTGCCGGCACATTCGGTGACGCGTTTCAACGCCTACTCCAGTTTCGCGGTGAACAAGTACACCGGACAGCTCGATTTCACCTCGCTGGATGCGGTGTTCCGGGCGGCCGAACGCCACGGACAACTCCTGATCGCTGTGCTCACCAGTGACGACGGAGGTTGCGAGAACGACTATTTCAAGGATTTCGACTGGTACGCGGGCGGCTGGCGCACCGATGTGTCCCACGGTCTGCCGATGACGTTTGCCACGTGGCTGGACACTGCCGTCAAGCGCTGGGGCGGCTCCCCTTCGCTTGCCGGCTGGACCGCGGTGGGCGAACCCGAACCGTCCTACTGCCTGGACCACACCTGCCATTGGACCAAGCGCAGTTGCCACGCCACCGCCCCGGAGACACTACGCGCGTTCCTGGACGCGTCCGGTGCCCGGATTCGCGAGCTGGATCCTGGCACCGTGCTTTTCAGCGGTCACGCCGGCGGGGGCCAGTGCGGGTCAGCGGGACACGAGTTCGAGATGGTGGCCGCATCGCCTGGCGTGGACGTGCTCGAGTACCACTACTACGAACAGACGGATTATCTCCCCGGAGACCCATACGACGGCCTGCAGCGCCGCATCGCGCAAACACGTGCGGTAGGCAAGCCGTTGTTTGTCGCCGAGATCGGCATGGAGGCCGGTTCCTGTGATTCGCTGGGCGCGCGGAAGCAGGTTCTCGTCGACGCGATCGACAGGATGCGCACGATGGGAACCGCGGGCGCGATGTTCTGGGCTTTCGTGCCGGACCCACGGCCCAGCGAATGCACCCTCGACATCGGTCCCGCCGATCCCTTGATGTCGATGATCGGTCCCACACTCCAGTAGAGGTTGCGATCACGCTGAGTGAGTCCCTTACCGGCAGGTGACGGTGCGCCCATAGTGGCACCCATGACGAGTTCAGATCGGCGTACCGCAGCGGTGGTCGGCGCGGGACAAACCGGGGTGACGGCCGCTCTCGGGCTGCTGGACAACGGGTTTGAGGTCACCCTGTACAGCGACCGTGATCAGCGCAGTTTGCGCGACGACGTTCCGGCCACCGGCACCGCACTGATCTTCGGGGAGGCCCAGCGGGCCGAGGAGTCGCTGGGCCTGAACACCTATCTGGCCACCGCCCCGACTTCGACCGGGGAAAGTGTGCGCGTGGTGGACGGTTCCGGTCCGGACCGGTCGGAGGAGATCGCCTTCGATGTCGACTTCGAAGGCTTCGTCGGGCTCGCGGTGGACACCCGGCTCAAGGCTGACGATCGGCTCACCTTGTTCCAGCAGCGCGGTGGACGGTTTGTGGTCGAGGCCGTCGACCCGGTGCGTCTGGACGGGATCGCCGCGAGTGTCGACCTCACACTGGTTGCCACGGGCCGCGGTGGGTTGTCATCGCTGTTTCCTGTCGATGCCGACCGCTCCGCCTACGATCGGCCTCAGCGCAGCCTGTTGACGGTGACATTGACCGGTTTACCCTACGGGCCTGAGGTTTTCGCCCATCGCAGCGGCGCAGGTGGTCGCCACAGCGCCTTGACGGTGGTCTCCGATCAGGGCGAGGCTTGGTGGGGTGGCTACCTGCACAAGGATGCCGGACCGACCTGGGCGTTCCTGGGCTGGGCCCGCCCCGGCAGCGAGTGGGAGCACCGGTTCGCCGGCGCGCAGGACGCGCAATCCGCGCTCGACATCGTCACCGCGCTGCACCGCGACATCATCGACTGGGATCTGCCCGAGGTCGGCGAGCTCAGGACCATCGAGGCCGATCCGCACTCGTGGCTCAAAGGCGCCGTCACCCAGGTGGTGCGCGGCGGGGTGGGCCGCACCACCGGTGGCCATCCTGTGGCCGCCCTTGGCGATACCGCGGTGTCCTACGATCCGATCGCCGGCCAGGGCGCCCAAGGCGGCCTGATACAGGCCGCGGCACTGGTGCGCAAGGCAGCCGAACATGACGGACCGTTCGACGAGGCGTGGCTGCGCAACGCATTCGAAGATTTCTACGCGGACCGGGCACGGGCCGCGCAACTGGTCACCCGCTTGTTCCTGTCCGATCCCGAGCTGGCCGAGTACGGCAACCTGTTCTTCGCGGCGGCACAGGGCAGCCCGCGGTTCGCCTCGAAACTATATGGGCTGCTGAATGATCCGAGGCCGGTCGAGCGTCTCGACTCGGTAGCCGCCGCCAAGCAGCTGATCACCGAGTTCTCCGGCGAGCCGGCCGACGCGTTGCTGGAGCGGTTCGTCCCGGCCGGATCCTTCCAGCGGTCGGGCCGGATAACACGGGCCGCCTAGCCTCAGCTTCCCAGAATCCGGCGCTTCTCCGCTTCGAACTCGGCCTCGGTCAGTGCGCCGGTATCACGCAGGGCAGCAATGGTTTTGAGTTGTTCGAGCCGGACGGCCTGATCGTCGGGAACCTGGGATCCGGAATATGTCGGTGCGTACGTCGGGGTGCCGGTCGCTGTGTATGTCGTCGGGTAGCTGGGTAGCGGAGTCGCCTGCTTCCCCGAGCGGAGGCTCCACCAGATCGACAGACCGAGCGCGACAGCGGCCAGGACCGTCATCCCGATGAAGGGCCACATCACCCAGTAGTAGGGGCTGCTGTGTCCGAATGTCAGCCTCGGATTCTGAGACTCGAAGACCGAGGCCTTGGCGTCGATACGGTAGGTGCCCGCCTCCTCGATGTGGGCGGTGAAGACCCGCACCGTGATTTCCCGGTTGGTCTTCGATGAACTGCTCATCGAGTCGGTGATGAGCGGTGTGGCCACTCCGGTCGGCGGTGTGATGGCCAGTTGGATCGGAGGCACCATCACCCCCTTGCCGCCCACGGTGAGGGTCGTGGCGCGGTAGGCGATGTCCACGTCGCCGGCGGGCAACTCCAGACTCGCCGAGCCCGGGATCGGCACCTCGCCGTATGCATCGTCATCTGCGATGACGAACGCGTTCACCATCACCGACGCGATGATGCCGAGAACACCGACAACCAAGGCGATGACGGACACGATGATCGCCGTCCGCGGGGCGCCCCCTCCG
This sequence comes from Mycolicibacterium peregrinum, assembly GCF_002102345.1. Taxonomy (GTDB): domain Bacteria; phylum Actinomycetota; class Actinomycetes; order Mycobacteriales; family Mycobacteriaceae; genus Mycobacterium; species Mycobacterium peregrinum. The sequence goes on along the minus strand of NZ_LQPP01000018.1, from coordinate 278,959 downwards.
CTACTCATCGCCGAAGTGTGTCATAGCCGGTCGGTAGCGAGTTACCGTCGGGGTATGCCTCGCGACGACACGCAGAGCACCGAGACCGCCCGACCGGCACGCCGGCCCGCGCTGCGCTACTGGGTGGCGTTGATCTTGGTCGCCCTGGCCGCAATCTTCGTCGCGCAGAACCGGGATCGGGTGGGTGTACACGTGCTGTGGGTGACCGTCGAGTCGCCGATGTGGTTCATCTTGGTCATCATTTTCGTCATGGGTCTCCTCATCGGACTTCTGCTGCGCCGGCGACGGCGAACCTGATCATGGCCAGGCCGCGCCGAACCACACCCCGCCCGCATACCGCCGGAATGAATTCGGCGATCAAGCTTCTCGAGCTCGCGGCGCACACGGTGCCGATCCCGGCGGCGCCTCAACCCGTCGTCATCGCCGACTACGGGGCCGGCACCGCGCACAATTCGATGCAACCGCTCAACGCCGCCATCGCAGCGGTGCGCAGCCGCACCCGCCCCGAGCACTCGATTCTGGTGACGCACACCGATGTGGCCGACAACGACTTCTGCACGATGTTCCGGATCCTGGAGGAGGATCCGGAGTCCTATCGGCACAGGGATTCGGCCACCTTCAGTTCGGCGATCGGCCGGTCGTTCTACAGCCAGATCCTGCCGTCGAACAGCGTGCTCCTGGGCTGGTCGGCCTGGGCGGTGGCGCGACTGAGCACGGTGCCCATGCCGGTCGCCGACCACGTCGTCGCGGCCTACAGCAACGACGAGCGGGTGCGCGCTGCCTATGCCAGGCAGGCGGCTCACGATTGGCACGAGTTCATCGCTTTCCGGGGCCGCGAACTGTGTCCGGGTGGTCGGCTGGTGGTGTTGACGACCGCAGTGGACGATGACGGTGATTTGGGCTATCGCCCGTTGTTCCGCGCCGTCGTCGGTGCGCTGACCGAGCTGATCGCCGCCGGTGTGGTGACCGCGGAGGAGGCGGCGCGGATGTCGTTGCCGATCGCGGGACGTCGTGCCGTGGATTTCACCGCACCGTTCGCCCCGTCGGGACGGTTCGAGCGGCTGGAGATCCAGCACGTCGAACTGATCGACGCGGAGGATCGGATCTTCAACGCCTACCGCAGCGACAAGGACGCAGGCGCTTTCGGCACCCGCTGGGCCGATTTCCTCAGGTTCACGGCGTTCGCCGATCTGGGGGCGACGCTCGAAGGCGGCCCAGATCGGTTGACGGTGTTCTACGACCGCCTGCATGCGGGCATCGCGGCACGGTTGTCCGCCGAGCCCGAGGAGATGCGCATTCCGATCGCCGCGGTGGTGTTGGAGAAGCGCCGGCCGAACCAGTGATCAAACCGGCGACCAGGCCGGCAGCGTCGCGTCGATCAGATGCGGTCCCGGCTCCGCCAGCGCCGCGCGGAACTGGTCGGCAAGCTCGTCGGCGGTGGTGGCCCGGGTGGCCGGAACTCCGAATCCCTGCGCTATCGAGGCGAAGTCGATGTCAGGCCGACTCAGGTCGAGCAGTGATCGCGACCGTTCCCCGTTGGCCTGAGTCCCCACCCGCAACAACTCGAGCTGCAGGATGGCATAGGCGTGGTTGTTCAGGATCACCACCGTGACGTCGAGTTGCTCGCGAGCCATCGTCCACAGGGCCGAAATGGTGTATGCGGCACTGCCATCGGACTGCAGGGCGATCACCGGTCGGTCCGGCGCGGCGATTGCGGCTCCCACCGCGACCGGCAAGCCCTGTCCGATGGCACCGCCGGTCAGGGTGAGGAGATCGTGCCGCGGAGCGGACGCGGTGGCTGCCGGCAGAAACACGCCGCTGGTGTTGGCCTCGTCGGAGATGATCGCGTCCTCCGGCAGTAGCGCCGCGATCACCTGCGCCAGGCTCTGTGGATTGAGCGGGCCGGTGGGCAACTCGGTCGGGCCGGGCGGCGGCGGGGCGGGTAGTGCGCCACCCAGTTCTTCGGCCAGTGCGGCCAATTCATCCACAGCCAGCTCACAGACCTCGGCACCTTCGGGTACCAGCACACTCGGCTTGCCCGGGTAGGCAAAGAACGACACCGGCGACTTCGCGCCGACCAACACCAGATGCGTTGCCCCGGAGAGTTGTTGGCTGGCCTGCTCGGCCAGGTAGCCGAGCCGCTCGATGGGCGGCACGCCCTGTCCGCGGGCCAGCCGGGCCGGAAAGGTCTCGACCAGCACGCGCGCCCCGGCTGCCGCGCCGATCCGCGCCGCGGCTCGCAGACCGTCCGCGTGGGTGGCAGCACCGCCCAACAACACCACCGCACGCTCCCCCTGAGTGCGCAGCAACTCGGCCGCACCGGTGACATCCATGAGGCCGGCCGGTCCGTCGCCGACTGGATGTCCGATACCTTTGTCGGGCAAGGGGTTCTGCGGCGCGCTGCCCCAGGAATAGTCGGCAGGCAGGACCAGCGTGGCGACACGTCCGGGTGTGCGGGTCGCGCTCTGCACCGCACCGAGCACGGCGGCATCGAGGTCGGCGGCCGATTCGGGCCGGTGCACCGAACCGCCCGTCCAGCGCCCGAGCGCATCGATGTCGGATTCCAGCGGTGCGTCGAGTGGTTGATGGTAGGTCGCATGATCGCCGACGACGTTGACCACCGGAGTGAACGCGCGCCGGGCGTTGTGCAGGTTGGCCAGACCGTTGGCCATCCCTGGGCCGAGGTGTAGCAGGGTGGCCGCGGGAGTGCCGGCGATGCGGGCGTATCCGTCGGCGGCTCCGGTGGCGACGCCTTCGAACAGACACAGCACCGGACGCATGGCCGGAGCGGCATCCAGTGCGGCGACGAAATGCATCTCCGAGGTGCCCGGGTTGGCGAAGCACACGTCGACGCCTTCGGCGAGCAGGCGGTTCACCACCACTTCGGCGCCGGTGCTCATGAGACGCTCCCCGCGCCGTTTTCAATTTTCTGCCAGCCGTTGTGCACCTGTCCATATTGGTCGGCAGCCGCTCGGGATGCCACCACCGAACCTTGACTGATTATCAGTCAGTCTGGCACCGTGGGCCTACATCGTCGACATCGGGTCTACATCCCCACGGGCTGAGCGGAGCCAGACATGCGACACCGCGGAATCCACCTTTCCGGCAAGAAGGCTGTGATCACCGGCGCATCGAGCGGGATCGGACGCGAGTTGGCCCTGGCCCTGGCGCAGCGGGGAGCGACGCTGGCGCTCGCGGCCCGCCGCAAGGATCTGCTCGACGACCTCGCCGACGAGATTTCGGGTATGGGCGTGCCCCGCCCCGCCGTACTCCCCGTCGATCTGGCCATCCCCGGTTCCGCAGCCGAACTCGGCCACCGGGCCATGGATGCACTCGGCACGGTGGACATCGTGGTCAACAATGCCGGTGCCAACCTGACCGGAGCGCAACCGTTGGTGGCCGACTCGGCTGCTGCCCGCGCCGTCTTCGAAGTCAATGTCTGGTCCCCGCTGGCGCTCACCTCCGCGCTGCTGCCGGCCATGCGGGCTGCCGATTCCGGTGTGATCGTCAACGTCACCTCCACCGTTCAGGCCGTGCCACTCCCCCTGCTCGGCTATTACTCGGCATCCAAAGCCGCTCTGGCCCAGGCGACGAAGTCGCTGCGGCTGGAGCTGGCCGGAACCGGCATCCGGGTGTTGGAGGTGGTGCCCGGTGCGACCGACACAGCGCTGCGCGACATCGACGAGCTGCCGTGGAAGACCACCCCGCCACCGACGTTGCCGCCGGTGGCGCCTGCGTCCACCGCGGCGGCCATCGTCCGCGGGCTGGAGCGCGGTGCCCGACGGGTCGTCCATCCACGCTATTCGCTTCTCCCCCTGGAGGTTCCAGTATTGGGCCGAATGCTGGCCACAGTGGGCGGCCGGCGGGTCGATACCCGCGGCGCGCTGGCCGGGCCAATTCGGTGAACGCGCAAGCCAAGTCGGCCGATCGGCGTCAGCTCATCATCGATGCGGCCCGGAGACTTTTCGCGACACGGCCCTACGATCAGGTCACCACGGCACAGGTCGCCAAGGATGCCGGGGTGGCCTACGGCTTGATCGCCCACCACTTCACCAACAAGCGTGGCCTGTATCTGGCGGTGATGAACGAGATCGCCGAGGAGATCGCGGCGGTTCAGGCCGCCGCACCACCGGGTGCGAGCCTGGCAGACCAGTTACGCAATACCCTGCGCAGCCACATCGCCCACATCGATTCGTACTCGGGAAGTTTCGTCGCACTGCTGCGCGGAGCGCTGGGCGCCGATCCCGAACATCAGTCAGCCATCGAACACCTCCGATGGTCAGGAGCTCAACGCATTCTGTCAGCCCTGGGTATCGCCGAGCCCGTCGCGCCCACCCTGCGCACCGCCATGCACGGTTGGATCGGTTACCTTGACGAGACGATGATCGACCGCATCACCCACCGCGATGTCGACATCGATGCCCTCGTCGAGCTCGCCACTGCCGCGTTGGCCGTTACGTTGCACACCGCAGCCGCACTTGACGATTCCATCGCCTATACCTCCGAGGCGACGGCGGCCATCGACGCGATCACGCGAGGCTGATCCGGGCAACGGGTCAGCTCATACTCCGAAGCGGAGCGACATGGCCGGCGGCACGGATCCCACTACCGCACGGTGTCGGGTAGATGACGGGTCGCGACGTCGTGCACCATCAACGCAGATGAAAACTCCATGGTGGTCGCCGGATCGGCAAGGTTCACCTCGCACAACTGCTCGATGCGTCGAAGTCGTTGCGCGACGGTGTTGGAATGGATCACCAGTGCCTTGGCGGTCGCGTTGCGGTCCTGTCTGTTTGCGAAGTAGCTCCGCAACGTCGTCATCAACTCGGTGCGATGGTTCGCGTCATAGTCGATCACCGGCTTGAGCGTTCGAGCGGCGAACGCCGCGAGTTTGGCCGGCTCGTTCAGTTGGAGCAGCAATCCGACGAGACCGAGATCCTCGAGGGTGACCGTAGTGCCGGATCTGCCGCCCTGCAGCGCGATATTCAACGCTCCCTTGGCAATGTGGTAGGCCTCGCCCACGCTGTCGGTGCAGGACGCAGCGACGGCGGCGGTGGCCGTGATCTCCTGTGAAACTTGGGCCATCGCTCGCTGGACTATGACGCCGGGCGGTTCGCTGGTGTCAGACGCCTCCGGCCACAGCGTGACAAGCATGCCGCCGTGCATCGCCACCAACGGCTTCGGCCGGTAGGCCGAGCTCAACTCCGCCACCGCCGCCAGCGCACGCTGCCACGCCAGGCGGGCGGCCACGTCGGTGGACCCGGCCAGTGTTGCCACGATTGCGACGTGAGGGATGCTGAGGTCATGACCGAGCCGGCGGGCACGAGTCAGCAAGGGGTCGGACAGGGACCCGCTGCTGGACAACACATCGGTCAGCAACTCTCCGCTGAGCCGCCTTTCCACCTCGGCCGCCGTCTGTTCCCGCAACAGCTCGACCGACACCACGATCGACGCGTGTTCGACGGCCCGAACCTGGAGTGGGTCAAGCATTTCGGCGTCGCCGGGGAACCAGATTCGGGCGGCCACTTCTGTTCCCAACCGCACGCGGGCAACAAGCCACCCACTGAGGTCGCCGTCGACATCGGCGACGGCCTCGACCGTCGCCGTGGCCTCAGCAGACATGCATTCGGCCGCTGCCGAACGTGCTGCGGGAGTGGGAAATTCGATATCGTCCCCAGTGCGGGCCAGCTCAGCTTGGCGCCCGTCATCGATCAGCACCGGTCGGCCGATGAGATCGCTCAGCGCGGCAGCGATCCCAGTGATCCCGCCGGAACGCAATGTAACCGCCAACAGCCGCTCGTGGATCTGTTCTGATCGCGCCAACGCGTCGCGTTGTTCACGCAATGAGCCCGTGAGCGTGCGCAACTCGTCGAGACGGCGAGCGGAAGTGACTGCGATAGCGGCATGGTTGGCCAACAGGATCAGCCGCTCGATCTCATACCGAGTGAACGTGTGCACTGAGGCGTAGTAGCCGTTGAGGGTCCCCAGTACGTCAGCGCCGGCCACCAGCGGTACCGCAACGATGGCACGGTATCCCTGTTCTTGTGCGACACCGGCCCAGAGCGCGAACTCAGGCTCGCCTCGCACGTCCCGAATGGACACAGGTTCGCCGCGATGGAATGCCCGGCTCGAGGGTGATCCGCTGTCGAGCCGGATCGGCCTGTCGGAATTGACTCGTTGGACGTACTCCTCCGACAAGCCGCTCCATCCCTGAACCACCAGCCGATCACGATTCGAATCGGGGATGAGGACACCGCAGAAGTCGAAACCCAGCAGTGTCCGCGCTGTGTCGGCAACCAGACAGAGCACCTCCCGCAGATCGGCATCGGCACAGGCTTGAGCGCTAAGGGTCCGTAGCGCTGCCAGCCACGTCACCAGTTCCGCACCGGGCCGTTGATTGTCCGTCGAGGAAGCCACGCGATCAGTGTGCCGTAGCCGGAGGTGTCGCGCGAGACATAAAAGTAGACGAAGTATGTCTTGCCAAACATTGAACCCCTGCGCTGGTGTGACGACACTCATGTTCCATGACCCACGTCTCACTGGAGAGCACATCCCCCGCCCCGACTTCGGTCGTTCAGCCCGGCCAGTTTCGCGACATTCTCAACCCCGCCACCGGCGAGGTCATCGCGACCCTTCCAGAACACGGCGAGCGCGAAGTGGACGCCGCAGTTTCCGCCGCGCGCAGGGCATTCGAGGTCGGGCCGTGGCCGAGTATGGTCCGCAGCGACCGCGCCAAACTCCTGCTGCGCATCGCCGATGCCATCGAGAACTCCAGTGAGACGCTCTACAGCCTCGAAACCCGCAACAATGGCCGGCCGATCACCGAGACCCGGGCGCAGCTGTCCCGAGTACCGGAATGGTTCCGGTACAACGCCGGACTGTTGGCTGCTCAGCGCCAGGCCGTACTTCCTGGGGATGGCCCTACCTCTCCTATCAGCAACGGCTGCCGCTCGGCGTGTGCGGCATCATCACCCCGTTCAACCACCCGATGCTCATCTTGGCGCGCAGCCTGTCAGCGGCGCTGGCCAACGGAAACACCGTGGTGGTCAAGCCATCCGAGCTGACCCCGCTGACTACCCTGGCCCTCGCCGACATCCTCGCCGAGGCGGGATTGCCCGACGGTGTACTGAACGTCGTCACAGGTGCCCGCGTGGCCGGCGAGCGTCTGACCCGCCATCCTGATATCGCCAAGATCACGCTCACCGGTGGCACCGAGGCCGGCCGCTCGGCGGCGGTCGCGACGGCGTCGCGGTTCGCCCGCATCACGGCCGAACTCGGCGGCAAGACGCCGGTGCTGCTGTTCGACGACGTCGACCCCGCCATCGCCGCGGAGGGCGCGGCATTCGCGGCTTTCGTCGCGGCCGGTCAGTCGTGCGTGGCCGGTTCGCGATTCCTGGTGCAGCGCGGCATCTACGACGAATTCGTCGACGCCCTCGCCGCCCGCGCACAGGCGATTCGGCTTGGTGATCCGGCAATACCCGCCACGCAGATGGGACCACTCATCAGCGCCCACCAGCGCGACAAGGTGCTGGCCCTGATCGAGACCGGCCTCGATGAGGGCGCCACTCTCAAGGCCGGTGGCCGGACCCCTTCTCTACCAAGGCCGTTCGACCACGGATTCTTCTTGTCTCCCACCGTGCTCTCGGACGCCACCATGACCATGACCGTCGCGCGTGAAGAGATCTTCGGTCCGGTGGCGGTGGTCATTCCCTTCGATGACGAGCGCGACGCCGTCCACATGGCCAACGACAACCCCTACGGGCTCGGTGCCGGCTTGTGGACCACCGACGTAAGCCGGGCACACCGGGTTGCAGCCCAGATCAACGCGGGCATGGTGTGGGTCAACGACCACCACCGCCTCGAACCATCACTGCCCTGGGGTGGCATCAAGGAGTCTGGATCCGGAAAAGACGCCGGCACAGAGTCATTCGAGGATTTCTCCTGGGTCAAGACGATCGTGGTGCGCACCGCGGCCGACCACGTCGACTGGTACGGCGACCGGCCGCAGGGCCGTCTCAACTGACCCTTCCCCGAAACCTCGAAAGGAACATCCATGTCCACCGGACGTTGGCATCAGGACATCACCCGGACACAATGGCTCGTTCTGGCGGGCACCACCTTGGGGTGGGGACTCGACGGCTTCGCAGGCAGTCTCTACGTACTCGTTCTCGGCCCGGCCATGAACGAACTGCTTCCCAACAGCGGGATCGGCACTGACGGAGCGGCAATCGGCTTCTACGGCGGGCTGACCGTCGCGCTGTTCCTCACCGGCTGGGCCACCGGAGGCATCCTGTTCGGGATGCTCGCCGACTACTTCGGCCGCACCCGGGTGTTGTCGGTCGGCATACTTACCTACGCCGTTTTCAGCGCTCTGGCCGTGTTCGCCGAAACCTGGTGGCAACTCGGCATTCTGCGCTTCATCGCGGGCCTCGGCTCCGGGGTCGAGGCCCCGGTGGGCGCGGCACTCATCGCAGAATCCTGGCGCAACCGCTTCCGGGCCCGTGCGGGTGGAGTCATGATGGCCGGATACGCGGCCGGATTCTTCATGGCAGCCGCCGCATACGCGCTGCTCGGCGATCACGGCTGGCGCGCCATGATGCTGCTCGCAGGCATCCCGGCCCTGGTGGTCTGGTTCATCCGGCGCTACGTACCCGAGCCGCCCGAGATCGGCGCCCATCTGCAGGCCCGAAAGGAACGGAAAGCGCTCGGCCGAAACCACGATCACGATCGATTCGTGCTGCGGCGACTCTTCACTCCCCCGCTGCTGCACCCGATGCTGGTGTGCACCGCACTGGCTACCGGAGCACTCATCTCGTTCTGGAGCGTATCCACCTGGTACCCGCAGATCATCCGGCAGATGACCACCGCCGACGGCCTTGGCCGAGCCGTAGCCGACCACCGGGTTGCGGTGGCAGCCATGCTCTTCAATGCCGGCGGCATCATCGGCTATGCCGCATGGGGTTTCGTCGCTGACACCATCGGGCGGAAGAGAGCCTTCCTGATCAGCTTCGTGATCTCGGCCGCCGCGATCGCTTGGGCGTTCCCGATCGAACGCAGCTACACCGAGATGCTCGTGGCCATGCCACTCCTCGGCTTCGGCTTGTTCGGCGCGCTGTCGGGCACCTTCATCTACGGCCCAGAACTGTTCCCGCCCAGTGTGCGCGCCACCGCGCTGGCGATCTGCAACAGCGTGGGCCGCTACATCACCGCACTGGGGCCTTTCACCGCGGGTGTGATCGCCGCCTCGTGGTTCGGCGGAAACCTGGGCATCGCCACGGCATCGGTGTCTGCGATCGGCCTGATCGCCGTCATCGGTCTTGCGTTCGCTCGCGAAACCCGCGGCGAGCCAATGCCGGTCGACCACAACGCCGTCCCATTGAGCGAAAAGAGCGCGTCATGACCGAATACGCCAACGCGTCGGCGATCGTCGTCGGAGGATCCATCGGAGGGCTGACGACGGCCCTACTGTTGCGCGACCTGGGATTCCACGTCGACGTCTACGAACGCACCCCGGTTCCCCTGGACGGCCGCGGCAGCGGCATCGTCCTGCAACCCGATACCGTGCGCTGGTTCGCCGAACGCAGCCACCAGAAGCTGGCCGACCTGCACACCGCCACCGACTACGTGCAGTACCTCGACCCCAGCGGAGCGGTTATACACCGCGAACGCGCGGTGTGGACCTACACCTCGTGGGGCACGTTCTACCGGGCTCTGCTTGCCGACTTCGGCACCGAGCACTACCACTACGGCGAGTTCGCCTGCGGCTTCGACCAGGATGCCGACACGGTGACCGTGCGGTTCGTCAGCGGAAGAACAGCCCGCGCCGACCTCGTGGTGTTCGCCGACGGCATCAGCTCGCCGGCACGCGAATCCTTCGACCGTGACGCCAAACTCGTCTATTCGGGATACGTCGGCTGGCGGGGCACTGTCGCGCTGTCAGAACTCAGCGCGCAGACCCGCGAGACTCTCAGCGACGCCATCACCTACACGGTTGTTCCCAATTCCCACATCACCATGTACCCGATACCCGGTGAGGACAGCCTCGACGAAGCCGACCGTCTGATGAACTACGTCTGGTACCGCAACGTTTCGGCCGGACCTGCGCTCACTGAGCTTCTCACCGACAAGCGGGGGTTCACCGGATCGGTGTCCGTGCACCCCGGACAGGTACAGGACCGCTTCGTCACCGAACTGCGCGCGGCGGCCGGCCGGCAGCTGGCCCCCGCAGTGGCCGAGGTGGTCGCCGCCACCGCCCAGCCCTATCTGCAGGTGTTGTCGGACGTGCGGTCCTCGCGGATGGCGCTCGGCCGGGCCGCGCTGATCGGAGATGCCGCGTGTGCATCGCGGCCACACGCGGCGGCGGGAACCGCCAAGGCCGCCGCGGACGCCTGGGCCCTGGCCGACGCCTTGTCCACCTCATCGGGCGACATCACCTCAGCTCTGTCGAAGTGGGAGCCGGCCCAGCTGCAGCTCAGCGACACGCTCCTACGCCGAGTCGTCGACATGGGCGAACGCTCCCAGTTCCGCAACACCTGGACACCCGGCGACCCGGATCTGCGGTTCGGCCTGTACGGGCCCGGGCACTGAAACCCTTCACTACGAGAGGAACTCGACGATGAACGATGACAACTACCTGACCGACCTGCCGCTGGCCGGTGAATTGGTGGCCACCGACTTCGAAAGCTGGCCCGATTGGCTCAAGACGGAATTCGCCGACCATGCATTCGACGGACACGTCGGATCCCGCCTTCTCAGCGAGGATTCGCGCGTGCGGGTCTGGGAAATCCGGTTGGCGCCCGGTGAGCGCTGGCACGCACACCGGCACGTTCTCGATTACTTCTGGACCGCGATCAATGCCGGCCGCAGCCGCCAGCACACCCACGACGGCTCTGTCCGTGAGGTCTCGTACCACGCCGGTGAGACCCGCCACTTCCATTTCGGGCCAGGCGAATTCCTGTTGCACGACATCGAGAACATCGGAGATACCGAGTTGGTCTTCACCACGGTCGAGCACCTGGACAGCGGCAACACTGCGTTGGACATCGCATGATGAGCGCCGGCACACATTCGCAGGGCGTCATCGACGTCCACGCACACTGGCTCCCGCGCGACCTGTTCGGGTTGCCGGCCGGCACACCGTACGGACCGATGAACGACCGGGAAGGCCAGCTGTATCTCGGCGACCTACCGTTGTCGATCGCCACCGAGGCGATGAGTGACGAGGCCGCCATCCTCGAGGACATGGCACGTGCAGGGGTCGCGGTGCGGGTGCTCTCAGCGCCACCGTTCGCTTTTCCGCTCACCGACGAAGCGGCTGGCGCCGTGTACGCCCAGGCCTTCAACACCGCACTGGCCCATGTCGTGGGCCGGGCGGACGGAAAGCTTCTGGGCCTGGGGATCGTCAGCCTGGGCCCACCGGAACTGGTGACCACCCAGCTCACCGCGCTGCGTGACACCGACGGCATCGCCGGGGTCGCCATCCCCCCGGTGGTCGACGGTGGATCGCTGCACCGCGGGGTGCTGCGGCACATCGTTTCCGAAGCCGCCCGCCTCGGTCTCTCGGTGCTGGTTCACCCCATGCAGATCGGGCGACCGGAGTGGTCGGACTACTACCTGGCCAACCTCATCGGGAACCCCGTCGAGACCGCCACCGCAGTCGCGAATCTGATCCTCAGCGGCCTCAAGGATGAGCTGCCGGCCCTGCGCATCTGCTTCCTGCACGGCGGAGGCTGTGCTCCCGGACTGCTCGGTCGCTGGGATCACGGCTGGCGCGCCCGTGCCGACGTGCGGGCGGGATGCACCCGACTGCCCACCGAGGTGATCCGCGACCTCTACTTCGACACGGTCACCCACGACGCACCCCAGCTCGAGCTGCTCTGCGCGATTGCCGGAGACGACAAGATCGTGTGCGGCAGTGACTACCCGTTCGACATGGCCGAGCCCGAACCCGTACGGTTCGCGGTCAAGCACGGACCCGACGAGGACGCGCTGGCGCGGGCGGCGCGAGCTTTTCTGGGAATGAACTGATGCCCGGCCTCTTCAGCCCCCTGACCCTGCGCGATGTCACGTTCGCCCACCGGGCGTGGATGTCGCCGATGATGCAGTTCGCGGCGGTCGTCGCCGGACCCGAGGCCGGCACCCCCACCGATTGGCACCTGCAACATTTCGGTGCACGCGCGATCGGCGGGGTCGCGCTGGCGATGGTCGAGGCCACCGCCGTCGAGCCCGTGGGCCGCAGCAGCATCTACGACCTCGGATTGTGGAACGACGCACAGGTGCCCGGATTTCGGCGGTTGACCGGTTTCATCTCCGGGCAGGGCGCCGTCCCCGGAATCCAGATCGTGCACGCCGGCCGGAAGGGATCCACCGGCCGCCCATGGCCCGACCCGTCCCGCCAACCCGAGCCCTGGAGGACAGTGGGCCCCAGTCCGATAGCCTTCGGCCGCAACCCTGTCCCCGACGAACTGAGCCGCGCTGAGATCGGACGCATCGTGACGGCCTTCGCCGACGCGGCCCGCCGGGCGGCCGCCGCGAGGTTCCGCGTCCTCGAAATCCACGGAGCCCATGGCTATCTCATTCACCAGTTTCTGTCACCGCAAGCGAACGTGCGCACCGACGAGTACGGCGGGACGCTCGAGAATCGGATGCGATTCGCCCTGGAGGTGGCCACCGCGGTGCGGGAGGCCTGGCCCGACCACCTGCCGCTGTTCTTCCGAGTGTCGGCCACCGACTGGCTTGCCGGTGACACCGACGACCCGCGTCCCGGATGGACTGTCGAGGACACCGTCGCGCTGGCCACTGGGTTGAAGACGGCAGGTGTCGACCTCGTCGATGTCTCCTCCGGAGGAGCCGTTCCCGACGCCAGGATCCCGGTGTTTCCGGGCTACCAGGTGCCGTTCGCCAAGCGGGTGCGGGCCGAGGCTGACATCCCGACGGCGTCGGTCGGATTGATCACCGAAGCCGAACAGGCCGAAGCGATCATCTCCGGCGGCGAAGCCGATGCCGTCTTCGTGGCGCGGGCCCTGCTGCGCAATCCGAACTGGGTCCGCGACGCGGCCCGGCGTACCGGCGTGGTTCTGCCCTACCCGCCCCAATACAGCCGTGCCTTCACATGAGCCCTGCGTGGCATGCGCGACATCGAGCGATGAGACATGATGGAGGCACCATGGGAGAGCCGGTGAGCCGTGTCGAAGGAGTCGACAAGGTGACCGGACAGGCTCGCTACACCGCCGATGTTGTCATCCCCGGCTTGGTGCATGCGGTGCTGGTGCAGACGCAGATCCCGCACGGGCATGTCATCGAGCATTCGCTGCGCCACACCGCGGAAAGAGTCAGCCGAGCACCTGGTGTTCTGCACGTCCTCACGCCGCTGAATTGCCCTGCGCTACAGCAATTGCCGCGCGAGCTCACCTTTGACCTGCCGTTGGAGCGGCGTCCGCCGCTGTCCGATCTGACCGTGCAGTACGTCGGTCAGCATCTGGCGGTAGTCGTCGCCGACTCATTGGAGAACGCCACGGAGGCGGCATCTCAGTTCGTCGTGGACTATGAGATGTTGCCGGCACAGATGACGGCCCGCACGGTGCTCGAGCAGGCAACCGCCCCGGATCAGAAGGGCGGCCAGATCCGCCACGGGAGCTACCTTCCGGACCACTTCGTGAAACTCGAAGAAGAGAAACTCCAGGACCGTCGTGGCGAAACACCTCGCCAGGGCACCGCGGCCAACCGTGTCGATGCTCGCTACACGACACCGATGAATGCGCATTACCCGATCGAGTTGTCGTCGACCATCGCCCAGTGGGACGGTGACCGCCTGACCGTGCACGACAGCACCCGATGGATCGCGGGCGAACAGGCCACGCTGGCAGCCTATCTGGGTATGCCCGAGGACCGGATCCGCATCCTTTCGCCATTGGTGGGTGGCGCATTCGGGTCCAAGAGCTTCCTATGGATGCACGTCGTCCTCTGTGCTGTCGCCAGCCGGGCCGTCGGTCGGCCCGTCAAGCTGGTGCTCACCCGCGACCAGATGTTCACCTCCACCGGACATCGCCCGCGCACCGAACAAGACGTCACCCTCATCGCCGATCAGAACGCACAGATTCTCAGCACCGAACATCACACCGTGACCGAGACGTCCACGGTGGCCCACTTCTGCGAGCCCGCAGGCATTTCCACCAGGTTCCTCTACACCTCACCGCATCTCGTGGTGTCTCACCGCGCGGCCCGGATCAATGCACCTACTCCGTGTTTCATGCGTGGCCCCGGTGAAGCGCCGGGTTTGTTCGCCCTCGAAATGGCCATTGACGAACTTGCCGAACGTAGCGGAGTCGACCCTCTGGAACTTCGTATCCGCAATCACGCCGACATCGACCAGGCCAGCGGGAAGCCCTGGTCGGGTAAGCATCTGTTGCAGTGTTACCAGGCCGGTGCACAACGATTCGGGTGGCACGATCGCCCGGCTGCGCCGCGGGCGATGCGGCGCCGTGGAGTCCAAATCGGTTGGGGAATGGCCACGGCGACCTATCCCGGGCGCCGAATGCCGGCCGGATGTCGAGTGGACACCGACGCAGACGGATTCGTGCACTTCTCCTCGGCCACCCATGAGATCGGCACTGGTGTACGCACCGTGATGACGCAGGTGGCCGCCGACGCGACCGGCCTCGCCATGGACCGGCTGAGCTTCATGTCGGGTGATTCGTCGTTCCCTTCAGCGCCCTACAGCGGCGCATCACAGACGACTGCCACGGTGGGCTCCGCCGTGTTCGCCGCCGGCGTCGAATGGAAGCGCCGATTCATCGCAGCTCTGACCGCCGACCGTGGTTCGCCGTACTTCGGCACCGATCCGGCGACCGTGGACATCACCACCCTGAGCCCCGCCGCCGCGGCGGCTTACCGCGACCACTTGAGCTTCTCGACCAGCAGTGATGACGGAGCTCAGGAAACCCGAGCGGTCCAGTCGTTCGGCGCACATTTCTGCGAGGTCGAGGTCGACGAAGCCATCGGACGGGCCAGCGTCACCCGGTGGGTGGCGGTCATGGATTGCGGGCGGGTGCTCAACCCGAAGCTCGCTCGCAACCAGGTGATGGGCGGCATCACTTTTGGTCTCGGCATGGCGCTGATGGAACATGTTCCATACGACGAGGCATCCGCACTGCCGATCGGCGAGTACTACCTGCCCACGCACGCCGACCGCCCCGAGTTCGACATCTCCTTCCTAGAGCATCCCGACTACACACTGGATCCGATCGGCGTGCGCGGCATCGGTGAGATCGGCACCTGCGGCGTGCCGGCCGCCATCGCCAATGCCATTCACCACGCGACCGGCAAGCGACTGCGCGACCTGCCCATCACTCTGGAGGATCTCATGGCGCCCTATCAGTCCCCGGAATTCGGGTCATGAGCAACAACGAGATCTGTTCTGCCGAAACGGAACCCAGCGGTACCAACCGATACGATCTGCGTCTGCGCGTCAATGGGACAACCCACAGCATCTCCGTCGACGTGCGCTCCAGCCTGCTCGACCTGCTGCGGGAGCGTCTACATCTGACCGGCACCAAGAAGGGCTGCGACCACGGCCTGTGCGGAGCCTGCACGCTCTCAGTCAACGGCGAGCGCGTGGTCAGCTGCCTGACGCTGGCCGCATCCGTCGACGGATCCGACGTCCTCACCATCGAAGGAATCGCCGACGGCGACGCCCTGCACCCGCTGCAAGAAGCATTCGTCGAGTGCGATGGATTCCAGTGCGGCTACTGCACTCCCGGACAGATATCGTCAGCCCACGCAATGCTGGCCGAGCACCGGCGCGGGGACCTCAGTATGTCGACCTTCGATGGCACCAGAAACGACATTCTGACCGGCTGCGCTCGGCTGACCAACGCCGAAATTCGGGAACGCATGGCAGGCAACATCTGCCGGTGCGGTGCCTACGCCAACATCGTCGAAGCCATCGAAAACGCCACCCGGGTCGAGCCGGCATGAAGACCTTCGACTTTCGACACGCCGAATCCGTCGACGACGCGATCAACGCGGCCACGCACGGCGCCACGTACTTCGCCGGCGGAACGAACCTCTTCGATCTGATGAAGACCGGCGTCGAGCAACCCTCCGCATTGATCGACCTTCGGCGACTCGCGATGACGTCGATCACCACCACCGACGGCGGCGGGGTGTTCATCGAAGCCGGCGTCACCAACAGCGCGATGGCAAACCACTCCCTCATCCGCAGGCACTACCCGGTCGTGTCGCACGCCATCCTGAGCGGAGCCACCACGCAGTTGCGCAACATGGCCACCGCCGGTGGAAATGTGTTGCAACGCACCAGATGTCCCTACTTCATGCAGAACGCATTCTCTGAGTGCAACAAGCGCAAACCGGGAAGTGGTTGTGCTGCAATCAACGGGTTCCATCGCGAGCACGCCATCTTCGGCGCCAGCGAGCATTGCGTAGCCGTCCACCCGTCCGACATGGCGGTGGCGCTGACCATGCTCGACGCGGTCGTGCACGTGCAGAACACGACGGGACGACGCCATATCCCGATCGGCCAGTTCTTCGCGCTTCCTGGCCAGACCCCCGAGATCGACAACACGCTGCAACCGCACGACCTGATCGTCGGGATCGAACTGCCGCCGTCTGGTTTCAGCGATCACTGTTGGTACCTGAAGGTGCGTGACCGGCACAGCTATGCCTTCGCACTGGTATCCGTCGCCGCAGGCCTGCACATCGAGGGCGGAGAGATCACTGGTGCCGCCCTCGCCTTGGGCGGCGTGGCAGCCAAGCCGTGGCGGCTGTATGAGGCCGAATCAAGCCTCATCGGGCAACGGCCAGACGCACATGCCTTTCACGCCGCCGCAGCCATCGCGATGGCTGATGCCCAACCGCTCACGCAAAACGCCTTCAAGGTCAGCCTGGGCCGCCACAGCATCGTTCGAGCCCTGACCTTGGCCGCGGTCGATCGAGGAACCGATAGCAGCGTCTGACCGGCCTCCGTCGAACAGGGCTGGAGTCGGTTCCGCGCTGAGCCTCAGCGCCCGGTGTGACCGCCGCCGGGTGCCGGTACCCACGGCAGGCCCGGGATCGTCGGATACGGGGCGGTCGGACTCCACGGTGCCTGCGTGGTGGTGGGCGCCTGCGTGGTGGTCGGCGGTTGCGTGGTGGTGACGGGCGCTTCCGTGGTCGTCGGCGGCGCTTCCGTAGTTGTCGGCGGTGGCGGCGTCTCGGCTGGCGGCGGGTTCTCCGTCACCGGCGGGGCCTCGGGGGCCGGTTGCTCCACCGTCTGCGTCACGGTGTGCGGGGCCGGCGCCTCGCGGACGACGGTCTGCGGTGCCTGGTCATTGTCCGGTTGGTCGACCGGCGTGGCGGGCGCCTGCTCATCGGGGGCTGCGGTGCTCGACGTGACCGCCTTGGAGGTGGAGGCAGGACGGGTGGGTTCGTCACTCCCCATGATGCTGACCAACACGGCGACCACACCGACCAAGACCGCGGCGGCACCGGCACCCAGGATCACGGGCGGCCGCCGGTACCACGGCCGGGCCGCGATCTCGTCGCGCTCGGTCAGCTCCCGCTCACCGAACTCGAGTTGCGGTCGCGCCGTGGTCCGTCCGCCGCCCGCAGCGTCCAAACCCGTATCGAAGTCGGCCCCGTAGTCGTCGCCATACTCCTCGGCCCGGTAGTCATCGACCGGCGCGACGTCGGGCACGTTCTCGGCATCGGACCAGGCCAGCGCCTGTGGCGCGGCGGGAGGCTCGGGCGCCAGCAGCGCCGCGGCCTGCGTCGGCGGGGCCGCTGCCATGGCGGCCGGTGCCATGGCCGTCTTCCCGTCCTCCACGGTGCCGCGCACCGCGATGAGACCACCGCCGATCGCCGGGGTCAGCTCCGGCTGGGCCGCGGTGATGACCGGTACGCGGAGATGCTCGGACAGCGTCGTCGTGATCGCCGGGATCCGGGCGCTCCCGCCCGTGGACGCCACGGCGACGAGGTCGCCGGGGCGCAGCCCGGTGCGTTCAATCGCACCCTGCAGGACCGACATGAACTCACGCAGTGGTTGGGCGATCACGTCATCGAGTTCGTTGCGGTTCAGCCGCACGTCGCTGCGATGGCCCGGGAGTTCGGCGACCAGAGCCGTGACGGATTCGGTGGACAGGCGTTCCTTGGCACGCCGGCATTCGGTGCGAAGACGGCCCAACGAGCCGATGGCCGAGGTGCTGGCCAGGTCGATCGTCCCGGCCGCAGACAGGTCGTTCACCACATGGGTGAGCAGTCCCTGATCGATCAGGTCACCGGACAGGTCGGAATGTCGGATCGTCGGTGCGATCGGCTGAAAGCCGCGGTCGGCGTCGGCGAGGGTGATGCTGGTGCCGCTGCCTCCGAAGTCACACACAGCGATCACACCCCGCGTCGGCACCCCGGGGTTGTCCTGCAGTGCGACCAGCGCCGCCTTCGCGTCGGGCACCAGAACCGGATCACCGAATTCGCCGATGGCGGCCAGCTCGGCGCGCAGCGCCTCGACCTGGTTGGCCCGCCAATGCGCGGGATGGGTGACCGTGATCGGATCGGCCGGCGGGCGTCCCCCGGTCAGCGTGCGCAGCAGCGCCGCCAGCGCATCGGCCAGCACGGTCTCGCCGCGGTGCGACGAGCCGTCAGGGGCCAGCATCCCGACCGGGTCGCCCACCCGCTCGACGAAGTCGGTGAGGATCAGACCGCGTTCGTTCAGGTTGGGATTCTCGCTGGGTACTCCCACTTCGGGAGCCCGGTGGCCGAAGAGCGTCAGCACCGGCGACCGCGTCACCGCGGCGCGGCCCACCACTACCGCTGTGAGGTTCGTCGATCCGATCGACAACCCGATCCCGTCAGCCATGTCACCCCGTTTCGAGAAGGACCCTATCCGGTATTCCATCTCGTTTGACGCGGCGGGCGTTACCTAGCGAATGGTGCCGAACCCAGGAATCAGAGGTAGATCCAGTGGAGTCACCCAGCCGGGCGAATGTTCATTTACCGCGGGCACGGCATTGAGCGCGCGCAACCCGGTGGCGAGGCAGCCCGCGGCAGCGGCATCGCGGCCGGAACCGTCGGTGAACCGGAACGCGGTCTCCTGGGAGATGCTCGGGGTGCCTTCGATGTCGACGCGGTAGACGTCGTTGTCGTTTCCGGATGGCCAGTCCGGTGCGGCGTCCAGGCCGATCCGGTTGACGTGTTCGAGCTGGATCCTGGTCTCGCCGCGGTACACGCCGTTGATCGTGAACCGCACGGCGGCGACGTTGCCGGCCGGGATGATTCCCTTGGCGGACTTGCGTTCGTCGGGGGTGATCCACTTGTCCCACGTGGTGGTGATCTCGTCGAGTTCGATCCCGGCGGCGTGCGCGATCATCGGAACCGTTGCGCCCCAGGCGAAGATGAGGATGTCCGGGGTTTCGAGCAGGGCGCGGTGCTCAGGCGGTTTGCCGATGCCCATCTCGAATTCGTAGTCGCCCGTGTAGTTGGTGTAGTCGAGCAGTTCCGAGGCCCGCACCTGACGCACCTCCGAGCACAGGCCCATCAGGGTCATCGGGAACAGGTCGTTGGCGAAGCCGGGGTCGATTCCGGTGGTGAAGCACGACGCCCCGCCTGCCTCGCACGCCTCGGTGATGGGCTCGATCCAGTTGGGCGGGTTGAGGTGCATCTTGGGCCACACCCACGGCGTCATCGCGGTGGAACAGACATCGATACCGGCCCGCAGGAACCGGGTGATGACGTCGATGTTGACGTCAGCATGGGCCGCGGTAGGACCGTAGTGGACCAGCGCGTCGGGCTTCAGCGCGATCAGTGCGTCGATGTCGTCGGTGGCGGTGACGCCGACCGGAGCGCCCAGCCCACAGATCTCGCCGACGTCGCGGCCAACCTTCTCCGGATTGCTGACCCCGACGCCGACCAGCTCGAACAGCGGATGCCGCATGATCTCGGCAATCACCATGCTGCCCACAAACCCGGTGCCCCAGACCACAACTCGTTTCGTCACGGCGTTCACCTTAGGTGTACTACCTACCTCCTCGTGGCGGATCCGGCCAGCCCGTCGACAGATGTTCGCGCAGTGATACCGGTCACACCGGGCATCGATATCGCGCGGCCGCATGTCCTTAGTAATCGATCGGTTTCGCACAGCTTCGAACTCAGGACGAGAGGGACTCCGATGAGCACAAACACACTGGCCGGACGACGCGCACTGGTGACCGGCGGATCCCGCGGAATCGGCGCAGGAATCGTGCGACGGCTCGCCGCCGACGGCGCCGCGGTGGCCTTCACCTACGGGGCCTCGGCCGCCGAGGCCGACAAACTGGTCGGCGAGTTGAGCGCGGACGGCGCGAAGGTCGTCGCGATCCAGGCCGACAGCGCCGATCCGGCGCAGGTGTCCAGTGCCGTCGAAGAGGCGGTGGGCGCGCTCGGCGGATTGGACGTGTTGGTCAACAACGCCGGAACCGCCTATCTGGCACCGATCGACGACTTCCCGCAGGAACAGTTCGACCGGCTGGTCGCCATCAACATCGGCGGGGTGTACTCGGCCATCCGCAGCGCGGTCAGCCATCTCGGTGACGGATCCCGGATCATCAACATCGGCAGCATCAACGCCGACCGGGTGCCCACCGGTGGGACCGCCGTGTACGCCATGACCAAGGGGGCGGTGTCCTCCCTGACCCGTGCGCTGGCCCGCGACCTGGGGCCCCGCGGTATCACCGTCAACAACGTGCAGCCAGGTCCGATCGCCACCGATCTCAACCCTGACGAAGGCGAATTCGCCGATGTCGTACGGCAGACCACTGCGCTGGGACGTTACGGGCACACCCGCGACATCGCGGCCGTGGTGAGTTTCCTGGCCGGCCCGGAGTCGGGCTACGTCACCGGGGCGAACTGGAACGTCGACGGCGGCTTCACCGCCTGATCGCTCACAGGTTGATCGGGTCGGGCCGTTGCGGCTTCTTGGATGTGTCCTTCAGCGTGGACTTGAATTGCATTGCGCGGTAAGGCCATCCGGTGTCGGTGCGCCACTGCGAGACCACCAGCCCGACACCTCCGGTGACGCCGAAGCGCGAGCCCGGCAGCAGGTAACCGCCATACAGCTGGGCGACCTTGCTGCCCGCCTGGTCCTCGGCGTCCCACGACGATCCGGTGATCGGCGTCTGAACCGGGGTGGTGTACATGTTGGCGACCGGCGAGGACACCACCCGGTAGCCCAACGCATATGAGGACGCCAGGAATCCGCCGAGGACCCATCGGCCGGGGGCGGTGCGGCGGAAGGTCAGCTCACCCCAGTGCTCGTCGGGTGGGGTGATCGGGGTGGCCTGGATTCCCCACTGCCAGCGCCCGTTGACGAACCCCCAGCTGGAGTACTGCGATCGTCGGCCGATCTGGTCGGGCCGCACCCGCATCAGAATGATGCCCTTGTCGCGCTGAAATCCGGTCGCCACCACGTACACCCAACCGTCGTGGGGGTCGTAGTCCCAGGACCAGCATTGCGCGTGACCATCGTGCAGATCTGCCGGGAACTTCGCCTGCTCCCCCATATGGGTCCAGGACACTCCGCTGTCGTCGGAGCGCCAGATCTCGGTCCAGATGACCGTGCCGAAGCTATGGTTGACGATCGCGTGCAGGTACAGCGAGTCGCCGACGCGCAGCAGATCCGACGGGATCACGGTGCTGATGCCGCCGCGCCGCCAACCGGACGCCTCGTCGTCGTGGAGGTAATCCCACAGTTGCCGCGCATAGGTGGGGTCTGGTCCACCGGCGTACTCGTAGACGATCTCGTGGTTGGCATCGCCGGTGCCGATCAGTACCACCGGTGAACGCCAGTCGCCCTGCCCGACGCGGCTGCCGGAGAACGTGTCACCGAACACCGACACCAACTTCCCGTTGGGGGCGGTGATCGACGCGCCGAGATCGGTGGCGGTGACCCCGAACCGGTCGGTGCGTCCCGGCCCGGTGATGTCGACGACCTTGCCGTCGATCAACGGGACGGCACCGCTCACATGCACAAGCGCAGGCCCCAGGTCTGACAGTTCAGCGGATAGATGTCGACCGGAATCTGCAGCGGCCGATCGTATTTCAAGGTGAATGGAAAGGTATGGATGGCCGGCGCCAACGTGCCGCCACATGCCTCGTTGTTCGCAACGCTGCGGGTGCCGGTGAGTGCGATGTCGTCGAATTTGTAGGTCTCGTTGGTCGGCGCCCAACTGCCATCCGAGCACTTGATGCCCTCGAGCACCGCAGTTGAATAGACCCACTGTCCGCCCGTCAGCCGGGCATCGCCGCCCTTGGTGCCGCGGGTGGTTTCCACGTGCAGCCGGCACGCCACCGCCAACTCCAGCGGCTCGCGCAGATCTCCTACGGTCGGGACACAGGACGGCCAGACCGACCAGGACTCGTGCGCGATGCCCTCCTGCGTGTAGTTGTAGATGCCCTGCATGAGCGGCTCGGCCTGTGCAGGAGCTGCAACCCCCAGGCTGAGTCCGATTCCCAGGGTCGACATCAGGGCGGTCGCGGCCGCCGTGCGCTTGAAGGTCACAATGGGTGAGTATCGCAGTCTTCATCAGCGTCGTCACCGGTATGGGCCCATACGCGTCAATCTGGACCTGCCTGACGGCCCCAGCGGGTGAGCGCACTGGCGGATCGCCCGCGGTGATCCTGGAGAAATCGTGACCACACGACCAGCGGTGAAAACGTTGGCAGCAGTCCTGGTATTCGTGCTGGCTGCCTGCTCGGCGGCCTGTTCCACCGGCAGCCGGGTGGACCTCGGCGACGAATCGGCGGGCAATCTCGTCGCGGCCATCGCGGGGGAACCCGATCAACTCGACCCGCACCGCACCAGTGCCTACTTCTCGTTCGAGGTGCTGGAGAACGTGTTCGACACGCTGGTCGAACCGGACGAGAACCTGCAGATGCGTCCCGCGCTGGCCCGGTCCTGGGATGTCAGCGACGACCAACTGGTCTGGACCTTTCACCTGCGCGATGGCGTCCGCTGGCACGACGGCACCCCGCTGACCGCCGATGACGTGGTGTATTCGTACCGGCGCATCATCGACGAGCAGCTGACCAACGTCGACAAGTTCAGCGCCGTCAGCGGTGTCACCGCGCTCGATCCCACGACCGTGCGGATCACGGTCCGCCGGCCCACACCGAATCTGCTGACCAATCTCGGCGGGTTCAAGGGCATGGCGATCGTGCAGCGGGCCAATGTCGAGAGCGGCCAGATCGCGACCCATCCCGTCGGCACCGGTCCGTTCTCCTTCGCCGGACGCCGCAGCGGTGACTCCATCACGCTGAAGGCCAACCCGCACTACTGGGGCGGCCCTCCCCCGATTTCGGGGGTGACGTTCCGGTTCATCTCCGAGCCGACGACGGCCTTGTCGGCGCTGCAGGCCGGCGAGGTCGACTGGACGGATTCGGTACCGCCACAGCGCGTCGCCCAGCTGCGTGACGACGATTCGCTGACACTGGCCGTGACGCCGGGCAACGATTACTGGTACCTCGCACTCAACGAGGCCCGCGCACCGTGGAACGACCCGCGGGTGCGGCAGGCCATCGCGTACGGCATCGACCGCGACGCGATCTCCACGGCGACCAGTTATCGCACTGCCGCCACCAACCAGCTGGCGATCCCGCAGGGCAGCCCGTGGTTCACCGATTACCACCGCTACCGCTACTCCGTCGAAGAAGCGCGAAAGCTCCTCGCCGAAGCCGGTGCCGCGCCGCACGACCTGGACATGCTGGTCACCAGCGAGTACCCCGAGACGGTGACGGCCGCCCAGATCATCGCCGACAACCTTGCGCCCCTTGGCATCACGGTCAACATTCGCACCGTGGACTTCGCCACGTGGCTCGACGAACAGAACACCGGACACTTCGACATGTTGATGATGGGCTGGCTGGGAAACATCGACCCCGACGACTTTTACTACGCCCAGCACCACACGAACGGCACCAGCAACGCCCAGAAGTTCTCCGACCCCGAGGTCGACCGGCTACTGGACGCCGGCCGCACCGAAACCGATGCTGCCAAACGAAAAGATCTCTACGCCAAGGCCGCAACCCGGATCGCCGACGAGGCCAGCTACATCTACCTGTACAACCCGTCGGTGATCCAGGCCTGGGCCAACAACCTGTCGGGGTATCAGGTGCGCCGCGACGGTGCCGTCCGGTTCCGCACTGCCGACCTGGACCGAGGTGAAACCCGGTGAATCTGACAGCTTTCAACAAGGCCCGTGCCAACCACCCGATCGCGGAGTTCCTGGCCCGACGGCTGCTGTACTCGGCGGTGGTGCTCATCGGCGTGCTGATCGTGGTATTTGCCTTGGTCCATCTGGTGCCCGGCGATCCGGTCCGGATCGCGCTCGGCACCCGCTACACCCCGCAGGCCTACGATGCGCTGCGCGCCGCAAGCGGCATGGACCGGCCCATCGTCGAGCAGTTCTTCTCCTATCTCGGCTCTGCGCTGACCGGCGATCTCGGCGTCAGTTTCCGTAACGGTGACCCGGTCACCCTGACCCTGCTCGACCGGCTGCCGGCCACTTTGTCCCTCGGCGTGGTGGGGATCCTCATCGCCCTGGTGATCGCGCTGCCCGCCGGGATCTTCTCGGCGCTGCGGGAAGGTCGGCTCAGCGACGGAATCGTGCGGGTCGCCAGCCAATTCGGCGTCTCGGTCCCGGATTTCTGGCTGGGCATCCTGCTGATCGGGCTCTTCGCCTCGACACTGGGGTGGTTGCCCACCTCGGGATACCGCCCATTGCTTGCAGATCCGGGCGGCTGGCTGCGCCACATCATCCTTCCCGGGCTGACCGTGGGCCTGGTGGCCGGGGCGATCATGACCCGGTATGTGCGCTCGGCGGTGCTGGAGGTCGCCGCCATGGGATACGTGCGGACCGCGCGGTCAAAGGGGCTGCCCCCACCGGTCGTAACCTTCCGCCACATCGTGCGCAACGCGCTGCTGCCGGTGTTGACCATCACCGGAATCCAGTTGGCCACGATCCTGGGTGGGGTGATCGTGGTCGAAGTCGTGTTCGCCTGGCCGGGCCTGGGTCGGCTGGTCTTCAATTCGGTTGCCGCCCGAGATTATCCGGTGATCCAGGGGGCGGTGCTGTTGATCGCGGTGCTGTTCCTCCTGATCAATCTGCTGGTGGATGTGCTGTATGCGATCGTCGACCCGAGGATCCGGCTGTCATGACCCAAACCCAGGATTCCCGCGTCGCATCGTGGCGACTGCTGCTGTCCAATCCGGTGACGGCGATCAGCGCCGCGGTACTGCTCGCCGTGCTGATCGTCGCCGTCGCCGCCTCCTGGATCGCGCCGTACGGCATCAACGACATCGACGTGCCCAGCGCATTGCAGGGCCCCGCCACCGCACACTGGTTCGGCACCGATGAGCTCGGCCGCGACGTGTTCTCGCGGGTACTGGTCGCGATTGCGGCTTCGCTGCGGGTCGCGGTGGT
Source organism: Mycolicibacterium peregrinum (assembly GCF_002102345.1). Taxonomy (GTDB): domain Bacteria; phylum Actinomycetota; class Actinomycetes; order Mycobacteriales; family Mycobacteriaceae; genus Mycobacterium; species Mycobacterium peregrinum. Next base: position 253,514 of record NZ_LQPP01000018.1, on the reverse strand, counting down.
GTCGGTGACGCTGGCCGCGGTGATCGGCGTGCTGATCGGCGTCCTCGCCGGTTACCGCGGAGGCTGGATCGACACCGTGGTCATGCGCGTCGTCGATGTGATGTTCGCGTTTCCGGTATTGCTGCTCGCCCTGGCGATCGTGGCGGTTCTCGGCCCGGGCATCACCACCACCATGCTGGCCATCGGAATCGTCTACATCCCCATCTTCGCCCGCGTGGCCCGGGCGTCGGCGCTGGGCGTGCGGGTGGAACCGTTCGTCGCGGTGTCGCGGAGTATGGGTACCGGAGACGGCTACATCCTGATTCGGCACATCCTGCCGAATATCGCCGGGCCGTTGATCGTTCAGCTGTCGCTGTCGCTGGCGTTCGCGATCCTGGCGGAGGCCGCGCTGTCGTTCCTGGGATTGGGTATCCAGCCACCGCAGCCGTCGCTGGGCCGGATGATCTTCGACGCCCAGGGATTCGTCACGCTGGCCTGGTGGATGGCGGTGTTCCCGGGTGCGGCGATCTTCGTGATGGTGTTGGCGTTCAACCTTTTCGGCGACGGCCTTCGAGATGTTCTCGACCCCAAACAACGAACGTCCATCGAAGCGAGAAGGGCGGGGCGACAGTGACTTCACCGACCTCACCGGTACTGGAAGTCAGCGATCTCCGGGTCGCGATCGGCCGCCGCGAGATCGTGCGTGGTGTGTCGTTCGACGTGCACCGTGAGCAGACCGTCGGCATCGTCGGAGAATCCGGGTCCGGCAAGTCGATGACAGTGCTGGCCGCCACCGGTCTGTTGGACGCACCGGGCGCGGTGGTCGCCGGGAGCAGCACGCTGACCGGTGGCACCCAATTGGTCGGGGCCTCGGCCCGGGCCCTGCGGGCCGTGCACGGAAGCCGGATCGGATTCGTCTTCCAGGACCCCGGAACGTCGCTGAACCCCCTGCTGACTCTGGCACGCCAGATCACCGAAACCCTTGAGACACATCGCAAGATGACCCGCCGTCAGTCCCGTGTCCGCGCCGGCGAGCTGCTCGATGCCGTCGGACTCCCCCAGGACCGCCTCGATGCCTACCCGCATCAGCTGTCCGGCGGGCAACGACAGCGGGTGATGATCGCGATCGCGCTGGCCTGCGATCCGGAACTGCTCATCGCTGACGAACCCACGACCGCCCTCGATGTGACCACCCAGGCCCAGATCATCGAACTGATAGCGGATCTGCAGCGGGATTTCGGCACCGCGGTGGTGTGGATCAGCCACGATCTCGGGGTGATCGGTCAGGTGGCCGATGCGGTGACGGTGCTGCGTGACGGCGAAGCTGTCGAGCAGGCGCCGATCCTCGATGTCTTCGATCATCCGCAGCACGCCTACACCCGCGAGTTGTTGGCGGCCCGCCCCCTGGTGGACGGCCCCGGACCCGAACCCGCCGCCGACGGCACACCGGTTCTGTTGCAGACCAAGGGACTTGAGGTGCGCTACGGCGGGGTGCAGGCGGTCAAGGACGTGTCGTTCGAGATCCGCCGGGCGACGACGCTGGGGATCGTGGGCGAATCGGGCTCGGGCAAGTCGACGGTGGCCGCCGCACTGACCGGGCTGACCGCACCGTCGGCGGGCACGGCGACGCTGGCCGGCGACGACGTTCTGGCCGGCGGGCGCGAGTTGCGCCGACGGATCAGCCTGGTCTTCCAGGACCCGTTCGCCTCACTTGATCCACGGGCCCGGGTGAGCTCGGCGATCGGTGAGCCGCTGCGGGTGCACCGATTGGCGGCAGGGCGGCGGGCCCGCTCCGCGCGGGTGGCAGAGCTCCTCGAACTCGTCGGACTACCAACAGATTTCGCGTCCCGCTATCCACATGAGCTGTCCGGTGGACAGCGCCAGCGAGTCAGCATCGCCCGCGCACTGGCCACCGAGCCCGAGGTGCTCATCCTCGACGAGTCCACCGCATCGCTGGACGTGTCGGTGCAGTCACGGGTGCTCGACCTACTGTCCGAGCTGCAGCGTGAGTTGGGTCTGACCTATCTGTTCATCGCGCACGACCTGGCTGTGGTGCACCGGATGTGCCACGACGTGCTCGTGATGCGGGCCGGCGAGGTGGTCGAGTACGGCCCGGCCGCCGATTTGTTCAGGGCACCACAGCACGCCTACACCCGGACCCTGCTGGCCGCGGTTCCGCCCGCCAGGCCGCGTGAGAAGGTGTGAGCCATGACTGCTCTGGATGGAAAGGTCGCGCTCGTCACCGGTGCCTCATCGGGACTCGGCGCGGCAGTGGCCCAGTTGTTCGCCGCACGCGGCGCGAAGGTGTTCGGGGTGGCCCGCGACGCCGAACGGATGGCCACGGTGTTCGAGGATGTGCCCGGAGGCGCATACGCCTCGGTGGACATCTCCTCCTCGGAAGCCTGCCGGGACGCGGTGGCCCAGTGCGTCGAGAAGTTCGGCCGTCTCGACGCACTGATCAACGTCGCGGGATTCCACCAGATGCGCCACACGGTGTCGGTGACCGACGAGGACTGGGACAAAGATCTCGCGGTGAACCTGAATGGCCCGTTCTTCCTGTGCCGGGCGGCGCTGCCACATCTGCTCGAGGCCGGCGGCAACATCGTCAATGTCGCGTCGATCGCGGGCATCGAAGGCGAGGTCTACTCGGCCGGGTACTGCGCCGCCAAGCACGGTCTCGTCGGACTCACCCGCGCCCTGGCCATCGAGTTCACCTCGGAGCGCCTCCGCGTCAACGCGGTGTGCCCGGGCGGCATGCTCACTCCACAGACCACCGAGTTCGCCGCACCAGAGGACGCCGACTGGAATCTCATCATGAGGATCGCTGCGCCCCGCGGAATGATGGACGTGGCCGATGTGGCCAAGACCATCGCGTTCCTGGCCAGTGACGACGCGGCCGCCGTGCACGGTGCGGTCTACATCGTCGACGCAGGCAAGACAGCCGGATGAGCAGGTACGGCTCCTAGCCTCCCGGCACCACCAGCACCGGCCGGTACGTGCGCTGCAGCGTCGCCGCAGCGACGCTGCCCAACAGCACCTTCTTCAGTGCGGACCGTCCGCGCGAGCCCACCACCACGACGCTTGCCCGCTGATCTTCGGCAAAAGCCACGAGCGCGTCGGCGGTGGCGCCGGCACCTGATCCGCGGAACCTGGGCACGCGGTGCCCGGGTTGGGCGGCAGCCACGTCGACCGCGCCGCCGTCGTCCACCCCGACCGAGACCACCTCTCGGTCGGGGAACAGCGCGCCGGCCGCGGCCAGCGCCCGGTCGGAACCCTTGGAGCCGTCGACTCCGACCACGACCGGGCCGTCGGCCACCGCCTCGTATTCGGCCGAGATCATGTTCTGCGACACCACGAGCACCGCACGGGGTGCGTGGTGCACCACCAGATCCGAGACGCTGCCCAGCTTCGAGTCGCTCGCACCTGCGCCGCGGGCGCCGACGATCAGCACGTCGGGCTCGAGTTGTTCGGCCACCCGCGCCAGCCCGAGCCCCTCTCCCGCCCAGGTCCGCTTGACCAACGCCTCGGGATTCCAGCCGGCGGCCCGGGCGAGGATCACGCCGGTGTCGACCAGTCGCGCAGCCTCACCCTCGCTTTCACTGTCGACGAGATCGATCAGCTCGTCGACATTGCGTGCCGAGTGCCGCAGCCGGGCCCGCAGTCCCTTGCTGCCGAACGGTGGCGTGCACAGATAGACGACCACCGCATCGGCTGCCGGGAACAGCGCAGCACCGCTGTTGATCGCCGAGTTGGCCGCCAGCGACCCGTCATACCCGAGCACTACCTTCATGTGGGTCCCCTTGCTCCGTTCGTGCGGTCCGGTTCGTGCCTCCGATCCCAGACTAGAGGGCGGTGGGAGTACCCATCGGGTTTGCACACCGACCGGAAAGCAGGTAGCCGACTACGCTATCGGCCGCTCTGGTTACGCGCGCAAGCTCAGCTCATGGACGCCACCGTGAACGGCCTGGCCCACCTCAGGGCCCCCGTCGCTGTCGCCTCCGACGTCATCCCCCGCGACGCCGGGGCCGAACTTCGGGATCAGACCTTCAAGCGCTGGGTGCTCAGTGCGGCCGTGGTCGGCGCCGGTGGCGGCGGGATCGTCGGCGCCTTCCTGGCCTTCGCTGCTCCCATCGTGTTGAGCCCGGCCGACACCCAACGCCTGCTGATGCGCGGCGGCACCGTGCTGGTCGTATTCCTGGCCGTCGCGGTCCCGGTGATGATGCGGGTCCGGCGCCACCGGTTCGCCGCAGGCACCGCCTGGCTCAGCGAGGGCCGGGCGCCCACCCCGAAGGAGCAGCGGATGACGCTGGGCGCCTCCGGGGAGGCGGTACGACTGTCGGCTGCGGTGTGGGGTGTCGGCGCGGTGATCTTCGGGTCGCTGGCGCTCAGTCAGCAGGTGTCCACCGCGGTGTACATCTTCAGTGTCGTGGCGCTGGGCGGTATCTCGACGAGCGCAGTTTGGTATCTGATCGTCGAGCGGGTCATGCGGCCGGTATCGGCTCGTGCCCTCGACGGCGCCACCCCGGACCGACGGTTCGGGCCGACGATCGGGCGCAGGCTGATGATGGCCTGGCTGCTGGCGACCGGGGTTCCGCTGTTCGGTGTCGCGGTGTTGGCGGTGGGCTATCTGGCCGACGTCGGTTTCCGCGCCCAACGCACCTTCGCGGCGATCCTGATCCTGGTGGCGGTGGCAATCGTGGTCGGGCTGTTCGCGATCCTGATCGCCATCCGCTCGGTCACCGAACGGGTCACCGCGCTGCGCCGGGCCCTGGCCCAGGTACAGGCCGGTGATTTCGGTGCGCGGGTCGAGGTCGACGACGCCAGCGAGATCGGGCGCCTACAAGCCGGTTTCAACACGATGACGGCGGGCCTGGCCGAACGCGAGCGCATCCGGCATACCTTCGGCACCTATGTGGATCGCGATGTGGCCGAACACATTCTGTGCGCCGCCGGATCGGTGGAAGCCCAGGAGGTGGACGTCACGCTGATGTTCGTCGACGTCCGCGGATTCACCACGCTTGCCGAGCAGTTGCAGCCCACCGAGGTGGTCACGACGCTCAACCGGCTGTTCGAGCGAATCGTCCCGATCGTGCACGATCACGGCGGTCATGTGGACAAGTACGCGGGCGACGGCCTGATGGCCGTCTTCGGTGCGCCCCGGCACCAGGACCGGCACGCTGACGACGCCCTGGGTGCGGCGCTGCAGATCGCCGCCGCCGTGCACGACGAGTTCAGCGGCACGCTGTCGGTGGGCGTGGGACTGAACTCCGGACCGGTGGTGGCCGGAAATGTCGGTGGCGCAGGACGTTTGGAGTTCTCCGTGATCGGTGACGCGGTGAACATCGCCTCCCGGGTGGAGACCGCGACCCGCCAGACCGGCGACACCGTGCTGCTCACGGGTGCGACGTTGAGTCAACTCACCAGGGACCAAGGTCATTTCGAGGCCCGTCCCGGGCTGGCCCTCAAGGGCAAGCGAAACCCCGTGGCCGTATATGCCCCGGCGTGTCAGCGCTCGCCGTACTCCAGGGGCGGTTCTGACGAATCGACGTGGCCGTAGCTGCTGATGGTGAGTCCGTCGGGCCCAACCTCGTAGCGGGCACCGTCAGCGGGATTGGTGGCCACGAATCCGTTTCCGGAGCGCTCGGCCGTGGGGATCTGGAGATTGGCCCCGTCACTGAGCCGCTCACCGCGGTAGGAGAAGGAATCGGGGCCGCTCTGGCAGATCACCGCCAGCGACGACGCTGTCCGGATCACGGCCGCCGGGGTGGTTCCCTCGACGCAACGCGCGGTGTGATCGATGAAGCCCTGTTTGTCGGTGCCACTGACGTTGGCGGTCGCCGAGCCGGCCGTGGTGGTGGTCGTCGCCGGCGACTCGGACGTGGTGTTCGGTGGGGTCGGCGCGGTGAGCGTCTCGTGTGTGGAGGAGCTGTCGCCGCCGCTCGCCAACACTGCGGCCAGCACCGCGGCGATCCCGAACAACCCCACGGACGCCACGATCAAGCTCAGCTGGGTCCGGCTGAACCGCGGCTTGCGGGCCGGAGCCGGCGGCGGTTGAGGCGCGGGCGGCGCCGGCGGGTACGGCGTGAAGCCGGTGTGATCCGGGTTCGGGTAGATCGACGAGAACTCTCGGGTGCCCGGCGGGTGCGACTGTGTGGGTACCGGAGGCGGCGGGGTCGGTGACGGTAGCGGTGGTGGCGCGGGCGGTACCGGTGGTGGCGACGGCGCTGTCGAGGGGCCGGACGTCGTAGCAGCGCGGGCGGCCTTGGCCAGCTCACCGGCACTGGAATAGCGGTCGACCGCGTCTTTGGCCATGCCTTTGGCGACGACCTCGTCGAATGCCCGCGGTATGCCGCGACGCATGATGCTGGGTCGGGGCGCCGGGGAGAACATGTGGGCGCTCATCAGCTGGCGCAGATCACCGGCCTCGTACGGCGGCCTGCCGATCATCATCTCGTAGAGCAGGCAGGTCAGCGCGTAGACGTCGGCGGCCGGTCCGACCGGGCCTCCGGAGAATCTCTCGGGCGCCATGTAGGCGCTCGATCCGATCAGCACGCCCGTCATGGTGACGCTGGCCTCACCCCCGACGTGGGCGATGCCGAAATCCACCAGGTAGGCGAAGTCGTCCGGGGTGAGCAGTACGTTTTCCGGCTTGATGTCGCGGTGCACCAGTCCGTCGGCGTGCGCGGCGTCCAGCGCGGCAGCCACCTGCGCGACGATGGCAGTGGCCCGTTCCGGGGTGAGCGGGCCGCCCGACCGCAGCAGTTCCTTGACGCTGGCGCCCTCGACCAGGCGCATGTCGATGTACAAGACGCCGTCGATCTCGCCGAAATCGTGCACCGGGATGACGTGCGGTTCCTGCAGCCGGGCCGCCACGCGCGACTCACGCCGGAACCGCTCCTGGAAGCTCGCGTCGGCGGCGATCTCGGTGCGTAGCAGCTTGACGGCCACCATGCGTTCCTTGACCGTGTCGTAGGCGCGATACACCTCGCCCATTCCACCGACACCGATCAGCGATTTCAGCTCGTAAGGTCCGAACCGGGTGCCGAGGCGCGAGGCACCAGGGGGCGGGGTCATTGTGCGATCCTTTCCGGTTGCACCATGCCCCTCGGGGTCGGGGCGGGCAGCGGTCGTCTCGGTCACGAGGATAGTTCGACCGCGGCCCTGCCCGCCGCCACCGGTGCCCGGAGTCGTCAGCCGAACGACGAGTGCGGGGCCCCCATACCCGGGTCGATCTTCACCGGTCCCGAAGCCGACGGCGCTACCGGGAAATCGAAGATGGCTGTCGGGATGTACACCGTCGCACAGGCATTCGGGATGTCGACGACGCCGGACAGCCGCCCCTCGATGGGCGCGGCGCCCAGCAGCAGGTACGCCTGCTCGGGGCTGTAGCCGAATTTCGTCAGATATTCGATCGCGTGCAGGCAGGCCCGCTGGTAGGACAGGTGCGAGTCCAGGTAGCGCTGCTCACCGTCGAGGGTGACCGAGGTGCCGGAGAACGCGATCCATTCGGAGTACTGCGGATCGGTGTTGCCCGGCATGAATATGGCGTTCTCGCTCACCCCGTAGGTCTCCATGCCGCCGGGGATCACGTCGACGCGCAGGTCGATGAAGCCGCCCATCTCGATGGCACCGCAGAAGGTGATCTCGCCGTCGCCCTGCGAGAAATGCAGGTCACCCACCGAGAGGTTCGCTCCGTCGACGTACACCGGATAGAACACCCGGCTGCCCTTGGTGAGGTTCTTGATGTCCTGGTTGCCGCCGTTCTCGCGCGGCGGCGCGGTGCGGGCAGCCTCGGCGGCGGCCTTGGTGAAGGCGTCCCCGGTCAGCCCGCCCAGAATCGCGTCGCGCGGTTCAGGCGGCAGGGCGAGCGGCGGCACCCGGTCGGGGTCCGTCGCGATCAGTGCGGCCTCGCGGGTGTTCCACTTGCCGAGGAGCCCGGTCGAGGGCGCGGTGCCCATCAACCCAGGATGCACGATGCCGGTGAACTCCACGTGCGGCACGTGGCGTGACGTGGCCTTCTGGCCGGAGAAGTCCCAGATCGCCTTATAGGCGTCCGGGAACTGATCGGTCAGGAACCCGCCACCGTTGAGCTTGGGAAAGATGCCCGTGTAGCCCCAGCCCTGGCCGGCCAGCGGCCCGGAGTCCTCCTGCGGGATCGGACCGACGTCGAGGATGTCGACGATCAGCAGGTCGCCGGGCTTGGCGCCCTCGACCGCGATCGGCCCGGAGAGCACGTGCACCGTGGTCAGCGGGGCGTTGAGGATGTCGTCGGCCGAATCGTCGTTGACGATCGCGCCGTCGAACCACTCGCGACAGTGGACCCGGAAAGAGTCGCCCTGTTTGACCGTCACCGCGGCCGGGATGTCGGGGTGCCACCGGTTGTGGCCCAGCTTCTCCTGATCGGTGAACTTCTTGGTCGAGTCGAGCGGGAATACGACTTCAGGCATTGATCCTCCTTCGAAGACTTCAGGGACGGGGCAACTTCTGATGTAGCGGGTTGGTGGTGATCTTCTGTCGCCGTGCGGATGAGCCCGGTGCCGGCCGTCCGGTGACCACCGCGGGACGGTCGGCCGACGCGCGTGTCGAGTCCTGAAGCGCCATGGCGGTCGAGCCGCCATGGGCGAGGTTCGGCGCCGCGATGGTTCGGCGCGCAGGCCCCCGGCAGTCGGGGCAGTCGATGACGTCGGGACGCGTGCTCATCGAATACATCTTTTTTGTCACGCCGCAACCGGACGCGCAGCGAAATTCGTAGAGAACCAACAGGTTTCCTTAACGTTGCCGGGAGCTGCTCTGTCGACGAACGCCACCCTACCCAGCTGCGCGTCTCCCGGCAGGGCAGTTGGAGAACAAAACACCGCGGGCCGGTGCGGCTGTAGATCCCTACAGTTGGACGCGGCCACCACTGGGCTGGATCACATTGCGCTGCACCGGCTTCGCGCCCGGTTCTGCCGCCGGTGTGCCGCCGCCCATTCCCATGTTCCGGGCAGCCCACAGCGCTATCCGAAAGTTCGTGCGGTCGGTTTCGTCGAGCGGGTTGGCACCGGTGAGCTCGGCGATCTTCGCCAACCGGTTACGCAATGTGTTGACGTGTACGTACAGCTGGCCCGCGGCTGTCGAGATGTCGGTCCCCGGCGCCAGGAAGGCTTCCAGTGAGGAAACCAGGTAGGCGTTGTTGAGCTTGTCATGGTCGACCAGCGGCACGAGCAGCCGGTGGACGAAGGGCACCAGCCGCACTTTGGGTACGGCCGCCAGCAGGCCGTCCAGCGTGGCGATCTCCTCGATGTGAACCGAACGCCGCCAGCGGATCCCCTCCCGCAGCGCTTCGAGCGCCTCAGGAATGGCGTAGACCATGGACCCGGCATCCGGGGCGATGGCCACCCCGCACACCAGATCGGAGGCCGTCAGTTCGGCGGCGAACTGCTCGGTCTGGGGGCACAGCGCGACGATGCGGTCATCGAGCAGCGCTACCCTGCCGCGGTAACGATCGACGAGCTCGTGCACCCGGGTGTGGACGTCCGCGGTGAACGCGCAGACCGCCACCGGACTGTCGGCAAGACCGCATTCGGCGAGCGCCGTCTCGACCGGCCCGACCCCCAGGGTGCCCGCCACGAACCATCGCAGCAGCGACCCCAGGTCACGCTCGCGCGTTCCGACTTCACGATCGGCGATCCGCAGGGAATCCGCCCAGTCCACGATCCGCCGGAACGGTACGGCGGCGTGCTGTGCCAGCAGCGGAAGGTCCAGCTCCAGGCAGGCCCGCACCAGTGCGGGCGGGGGTTCGTCGAACAGATCCCCCAGCCCGACCAGCAGGGCGGTGACGCGCCGCCGGCTCAACGTCTCGACGTAGCGCCGGATCGAATCGTCCGGTTGATCGGCGACGGGCACCCCGATGCTGAGGATCAGCTCCTCCCCCGACAGATACTGCGACGGATCGACGAGTTCCGTGGGGTACACGTAGCGGATCGGCCGGTCGAGATCGCGGATCGGCGTCAGGGTGTCGACGTGCAGGCTCGGCTGAGCCAGCAGTTCCCTGAGCAGGACAGTGCCGTTGTGGGGGTTCGCCTCTACGGTCATACAACCTTCGTCGGCTAGCGGGTTGTCGACGGACATCGGAACTCATCGGCGGAGACGTTCATGGCTGCGGAGTTTAGAGCCACAAACGTGTTCTCACAGGTCGAGCGTGAGTCTCCCACTGAGAGAACGGGATACGCAGATCATCATCGAGGTGTTGGCTGCGCGTTCCGCCTCGGTCAGCAGGTCGTCGCGATGATCGACCTCGCCGGCGAGCACCTTGGTCTCACAGGTTCCGCAGAATCCGCCGGTGCAGGAGAACGCGGTGTCGGGAGCGACCTCCAAGACCGCCTCGAGCACACTCTTGTCCGGCGGAACGGTCACGGTCCTGCCGCTGCGTGCCAGTTCCACGTCGAAGGCACCGTCAGCCGCCCGATCGGTCGGCGGTGAGGCCCCGGCGGTGAACTTCTCGACGTGCAACTCGATCCGCGGGTGCCGGGAGCTGATGTCCTCGACCACGGCGAGCATCGCGGCCGGGCCGCAGCAGTACACATGGGTTCCGTCCGGACTGCCGGCGAATACACCGGCGATGTCGGGCAGACCCGATTCGTCCTGCGGGATCAGCGTCGCGCCGGGGATACCGGCCAACCGGTCGGCGAAGGCCATCGCGGCCCGGCTCCGGCCTCCGTAGATCAACGTGAACTCGGGACTGTCTGGGGTGCTGCGCAACTCGTCGATCATCGCCGCGATCGGGGTGATCCCGATACCACCGGCGATGAAGACGTACCGCGGCGCCGAACTCAGCGCAAAAACGTTCTGCGGCGCCCCGACCTCGACCACGTCGCCGATCCGCAGTGTCTCGTGAATCTCACGCGAGCCGCCGCGCCCGTCGGCGACCCGCAGCACCGCGATGGTGTACCGGTACGGATCGTCCCGTGGTCCGCACAAGGAGTACTGCCGGACGCGCCCGGACGGCAAGGTGATGGCGATGTGCGCACCGGCTGCCCATGCGGGCAGCCGGTCGCCGGTAGGGCTGGCCAACACCACCGAGATCACCTCGGTGGCTTCCAGCCTCAGTTGAATGACCTGCAGTCTCATACCCGGTTGTCAGTTCAGACGCGGGCGTGGCCGTTTTCGGCGGGAACCTCGGTCTGCGCCGCGACCAGGTCCCGTTCCTGCTGGATCGTCTGCACCGCATGTTGGGTGGCGCGCCGGTAGTTCAGGGTGTAGATGTCTGCCGGCGCCGACACCTCGAACGCCTGCCCGGCCAGCGGAACCTCCTTGGGCTCAAGCCCTTCGAGCACCGGAGTGTCTTCGTTGAACACCTTCGTCTCGATCTGCAGGATCTCGTCGACGCTGCCACCGCGGAAATCCTTGTCGGTGGCCACAGCCCAGAAGATGATGCACTTCTCGTAGCTGACCGGTGAGGGGAAGTCCACCAGGTAGCGCTTACCCAGCGGCTCACCGAAGTCGTAGAGGATCGTCGCGATTCCCGGCGCGTACGAGTGGTAGTGCATCCAGGCGTCGCCGACATCGGAGAAATCCGAATCGGGTACTCCGGGGTAGAAGTAGGACGCCCACACCTCACGACCGTCGCGTTTGACGGCGAGTTCGTCCACAACGGGATTCACCTCACCCATCGACGGCGCGTGTACGAACGGGAAATGCGCCATGTCCCGGAAGTTCTCGGTGGCCGCCATGAATCCACATTCGGCATGGATGGGTTCCGCAGCGCGCCACTCCAGTTCCAACTCACCGATCTCGGGTGGATGCGGCAAGTCGAACACCGGGTCTCCGAGGCAGGTCCACACGTGTTCGAACCGCTCGATCACCGGATAGGACTTTATCTCCGCCTTCGGCGGAATCCGTTGTCCCTCTGCCAGTGACGGGATACGGCTGCACTGTCCGCTGGCACCGTCGAACTGCCAGCCGTGGTACGGGCAGGCAATGCTGTCCCCCACGACCTTGCCGTCGGCCAGGTTGCCGCCGCGGTGAATGCAGCGCCGGTCGGTCACCCGGGCGGCGCCGGTGGAATCGCGGAACACCACCAGGTTGTGGTCGAGCAGGGTGGCCGACTGCGGGGTGTCGATGTCCTGAGACCGGGCCACCACGAACCACACGTGCTGGTAGGCCTCCCGCAGTTTCTCGGGGGTGAGGGCATCACGTTTCATCGAAAAATTCTCCTTAGGTTCCGACAGAGGTATTCAGCTCGGGGCGGGTCAACGTGCGTGGCGGCAATTCCTGGCTGCGGACGTACGTAGCGATCTCGGCCATGCCTGCGACCCAGACGTCTTCCATGGCACACACTTCGGCGATGAACTCGCGTAACGCGGCCGCGCGCCCGGGACGTCCGCTGAGGAACGGGTGATTGGTCAGGATCCAGGCCCCGCCGACATCACGCATCGCGTTGAGCTCGGCGCGCCACAGCTCGATGGCCTTGGCCGGTGTCTCGATCAGCCCGGTGCCGGAGAAATCGGGAACGAAGCAGTATTGCTGCCAGTCATCCAGCGCCCAGCTCACCGGCAGTTCCACCAATGCGGACCGCTCGTCGACAGCCAGCTCGTAGGGGTGGTCGGAATCCATCAGGGTGGAGTCGTAGAGGAAGCCGAACTCGGCGAGGAGTTTCGGGGTGTGCCAGTTCATCTCCCACATCGGGGCGCGATAGCCGACCGGTGTCACCCCCACCACCTCCTGCAGTGCACGCAACCCGCGGTCCAGAATCTCCCGCTCGGTCTGCTCGTCGACTCCGACGAGCGACTCGTGCAGATAGCCGTGGTGGGCGATCTCATGGCCGGCGGCCGCGATCGACCGGATCGGTTCCGGGTGCCGGTGCGCCGTGTATCCCGGAACGAAGAAGGTGGCGGGAACGCGTAATTCGTCGAGTATCGACAGCAGGCGGGGAATCCCGACCAGCGGGCCGTAGGCCTGGTGCGACATCGCTCCCATCCGGTCGGCAAATGCCGGATCGGTGGTCAGCAGTGGAGACTCCGCGTCGACGTCGAAAGTGAACGCGACGGCGCAGCGCTTGCCTTCCGGCCAGGACACCGGCCCGGCGGGCGTCAAGGGGATCATGAGCGAGCCTTTCTTCCGAACACGGACAAGAATTCCCAGGTGACGTTGGCAGCCGCGATCGCGGTGATCTCGGCGTGGTCGTAGGCCGGCGACACTTCGACCACGTCGACGCCCACCAGGTTCACGCTGTCCAGACCACGCACGACTTCCAACAGTTCACGGCTGGTCATGCCGCCGGCCTCGGGAGTTCCGGTGCCCGGCGCGTGGGCGGGGTCGAGCACATCGATGTCAACCGAGACGTACACCGGCGCGTCCCCGACCCGTTCTCGGATGCGCTGGACGATGCCTTCGCTGCCGAGCGAATCGATCTGCCTGCAGGTGATCACGGAGAAGCCGAAGTTCGCGTCTTCGACCAGATCCTGCTTGTCGTAGATGGATCCGCGCACGCCGACATGCACGTTGCGATCGAGCAGCAGGCCCTCCTCGAATGCCCGCCGGAACGGCGAGCCGTGGGTGATGTCGGCCCCGTAGTAGCTGTCCCAGGTGTCCAGGTGGGCGTCAAAATGCACCAGCGCCAGCGGGCCGTGCACCGCGTGGACCGCGCGCAGCGACGGTAGTGCCACCGAGTGGTCACCTCCCAGGATCACCGCGCGGGTCCCGTCGGCCTGCAGTTCGGTCAACTGGGTGGCTATCTGGTCGACCGCCTGGCCGATGTCGAAGGGGTTGCAAGCGATGTCACCGGCATCGGCGAACTGGCACACCTCGAACGGCTTGATGTCGAGCTCCGGGTTGTAGCCACGAATCAGACGGGAGCCCTGACGAATCGCGTTGGGGCCGAACCGGGCTCCCGGCCGATAGGTCACGGCGCTGTCGAACGGGACCCCGACCACCACCACATCGGCCCGCGTCACGTCCGACAACCGCGGTAGCCGGGCGAAGGTCGTCCAGCCCGCATAGCGCGGTTGTACCTGGGGATCGGCCGGGCCCACGATCGCTTCGCGGGCGTTGTCCCCGGGTATTGCTTGGTTCAATTGATTGCCTTTCCTAGACACGATTTCGGGACAGCCCGCCATCGACGTTGACGATTTGCCCCACGGCCGCGCCGAGTTGGCGCCGGCTCAACAGACCGATGACCGCGGCAGCCTGTTCGACGCCGCCGACCCGCCCGCCCGGCGGTTCCCCGGCAGAGGCGTCACAGAACGACCATTCCGAATCCAGGGCGCCGAGGGCCACGGCGTTCACTCCGATACCGAAGCCGCCGAAGTCGCGGGTCAACGACTTGGTCAGAGCGACGATCCCGCCGGCGGCCGTGGCGACGGCGGCCAGGTTGTCTCCGCCGACATGCCACCGAGAGGTGGTCAGCACGATCCGGCCGCCGGTTCCGTTGTGCCGCATGTGCTCTGCAGCAACCTGTGCATACAGAAAGCTTCCGGTGAGGGTGGCGTCGACGTGCCTCCAGAACTCGGCCATCGACTGCTCGGCGAACGGCGCCACCACCGGCAGGGCATGCGCGACCACCAGTACATCGATGCCGCCCATGTGCGCGGCAGCTTTGGCCACCGCATCGACTACCTCGGGCCGGTCGGCCGGATCGGCCACCACCAGCTCGCCCGCTGGTCCGTCATCACGGCGCGCGGTGACCGTTCCCACGGTCAGCGCACCGCGCCCGGCGAAGTGGTCGCGCACTGCGGCACCGAGCCTGGTGTCGACACCTGTGATCAATACCCGATCGATCTCGGTCATCGTCATATCACCGTTCCGCTGTTGACCGACAACACTTCTCCGCACAGGAACAGGTCCTCCTCCAGGAGGCCGCGAACAAGTTCGGCGACTTCGGTGGGCAAGGCGATGCGGCGGGCCGGCAGTGTCGAGACGAATTCCTCGGCCCGTTCCCACGATCCGGGCTCGAGCAGCGGGGTGTCGCACGGTCCGGGGGCCACGGCATTGACCCGGACCCCATCGGCGGCCACCTCCACCGCGATGCTGCGCAGCAGGCTCAGCGCCGCCCCTTTGGCTGCGGCGTAGTGGGCGTCGTTGCTACCCCCTCCGATCGCCCGTTCCGAAGCGATGCCGACGATGCGTCCGCTGCCACGGCGGCGCATTTCGGGCAGCACGGCCCGGCACACGTGGGCCAGACCGCCCACGTGAACCCGCAACATCCGTTCCCAGGCTGTCTGATCGATGTCCAGGGCCGGGGTCTCCGCGTAGTGCCCGGCGCAGATGACCGCCGCGTCGATGTGACCGAAGGCGTTGCGCACCTGGGTGATCGCGTCGTCCACGGCCGCTTCGTCGGCCACATCGGCGACCAGCCACAGGTCGGTGTCTGGCGCCGGTTCCCGAGAGATGGACGCAACAGCCCAACCCCGATTCCGCAGCAGCTCCGCGATGGCCGCCCCGATGCCGCTGCCGGCGCCGGTCACCACGACCACCGGCTTGTCGGCGTTCACACCAGCTCCTTGGTCGGCTCAGGTGTCGCTTCGGCAGAGCCACCCGGCTTGGGCTGCCCCACCTTTCGGGTCTTCACGATGACCGTGCCCAGCGCCAGGATCACGCCCATCGCGACGAAGAACGCCCAGTTGATGTACCAGGACTCCGACACGGTGCGGGGCCAGACGATGTTCGTGAACTCGAACCCCACCCACAGCACCGCCAGCACGGCCACCGGCGTCCCGAGGCGCCCCAGATTCCAGGGCCCGGGCTCCCATTTGCCCCGCACCCGGGCGATCAGCCCGGTCAACAGCGGGAACAGGAACGCCAGGTAGTAACCACCTGCGGTGAAGGTGACCAGCACCGAGTACACGTCGGTGGCCGAGATCAGGTAGACAAAGGCGCCGATGATGGTGGTCACGATGATGGCGTAGATCGGCTGAGCCTCCGCCCGAGACAGCTTGACCAGGATCCGCGACGCGGGCAGCACCTCGTCGCGAGCGAAAGACCAGATCACCCGCGACGCAGAGGCTTGGAGGGCCAGAAAGCTTGCCAAGAAACCGATTACGAAGGCGAACAGGATGGGTTTGACGGCGGCGTCCCCCAGTGCGCTGCTGAGCACGTAGGTGACCGGATCGGCAACCTCACCCGAGGTCACCTTGTCGAAGTCGGGTACTGCCAGGGTCACGGCGAGCGACGCGTAGGCGATCACCAAGGCGATGAACGCGATCGAGAACAGCATGGCCCTCGGCACATTGCGCTGGGGTTCCTTGACTTCCTCGGCGATCGCACCGGCGCTCTCGAAGCCGAGAATGGACCAACCTGTGAAGGCCAGGGCGGCCAGGAACGGGCCTGACGCGTAGGCCCAGGTCCATCCGCTGTTCAGGTCGATGCCGTGCAGCACCACATCGAATCCGTGATGGCGGTGAAAGAGCAGCAGGTAGGTCCCCAGTCCGACGGAGGCCACGATCTCGGCGATGATGCTGCCGACCATCAGTGCCTTCAGCAGCCCGCGCCCCAGGATGTTGGCTCCGGTACCGGCGAGCAGGATGAGCAGCGCGATGGTGCTCTGCTGCACGGCGCTGGGGGCCTCGATGCCGACGAGCTGGGCCAGGAATCCGGCTCCGGCGTACGCGACGGTGGCCATGATGATCACCAGCGCCCACATGTACACCCAGCCGGCGAACCAGCCGGCCACTTCCCCCGCCAGGCGCTTGGTCCACTGGTAGATCGAACCCTCGAACGGCCAGCGTGACACCAGTTCTGCGAAGGCCAGCGCGACGATGAACTGGCCCGTCCCGACGATGACGAACGTCCACCAGAATCCGGGGCCGGCCGTCGACAGCGACAGACCGTAGATCCCGTACATCGCAACGATGGGAGAGATGAACGCGAATGCAAATGCAAACGCCGACCACAGCGAGAACTCGCGCTTCAATTCCACTGGTGCAGAATCCATTTGGCTTCCAGACGCCATATGTACCACCTTTCGCCGCCACCAAGACACCGAAGTATGGACACGGGCTCGGGTGTGCGGCATCCCAATGCGGCAATCCCGGGTTGCGCCTACAGTCACGCGGTCGCCGACTGTAGGGAGCTACAGCCGCACGCCCGAACCCGAAACGACGCCGTCTTGTGGTCGTCACACGGCCGCCCCGGCGAGAACCCACGACCGATCCGGATTTCGCCGCCTCGGTGTTGCACTGAGGCGGGACCGAGGAGCTGCGGTAGCTTCCACGCAGACGCGTCTGGAATCCAGCCGGCAGGTCCGTCGGCACCTCAGGAGGGACCCCGGTGAATGAGGTCAAACCGTTCTCACCGTCGATCGACTGGAGCGCCGAACCCCTGCACTCGCTGTGGTGGCTGGCCCAGGCCTGGACCATCACCGCGATCTGCACCCTGGCGGTCCTGACCCTGCTCGCCCGGTTCACCACCTGGGGGCGGCAATTCTGGGCCGTCACCGGCGCGTACTTCACCGGACGCCACAGCATCAAGCCCTGGCTGATCCTCGCCGCGATGTTGCTGTCGGTCATCATCGGCGTGCGCCTGTCGGTGTTGTTCAGCTATCAGGGCAACGACCTGTTCACCTCGGCCCAGGTCGCCGTCGAAGGTTTGGCCATCGGCAACAACGAGGTCAGGGACTCCGGGATCCGCGGCTTCTGGATCGCGCTGGCGACGTTCATGGGGCTGGCCGCGATCCTGGTCACCCGCGTCCTGATCGACCTCTTCATGACACAGCGCTTCATGCTGGCCTGGCGTGCGTGGCTGACCGACCGGCTCACCGGCGACTGGCTCGACGGCCGCGCCTACTACCGGTCCCGGTTCATCGACCAGACCATCGACAACCCGGATCAGCGCATCCAGTCCGACATCGACGTATTCACCGCCTTGTCCGGCCCGCAGCCCAACACCCCGCACCAGACCAGCAACGGCACACTGCCGTTCGGCGCCATCTCGTCGATCGTCTCGGTCATCTCGTTCACCTCGATCCTGTGGAACCTCTCCGGTGACCTTTCGTTGTTCGGGGTCGAGATACCGCGGGCGATGTTCTGGTCGGTGTTCGTCTACGTAGCGTTCGCCACCGTGGTCGCCTTCGCCCTCGGCCGCCCGCTGATCCGGTTGTCGTTCAACAACGAGAAGTTCAATGCCGCATTCCGTTACGCGCTGGTGCGCCTGCGCGACGCGGCCGAATCGGTGGCGCTGTACCGCGGGGAGCGGGCCGAGCGGTCACAACTGCGCGAACGCTTCGCCGCCGTCGTCACCAACTACAAGCACTTCATCAACCGGACCATGGCCTTCACCGGATGGAACCTGTCGATGAACCACATCATCATTCCGCTGCCGTGGATGCTGCAGGCTCCGCGACTGTTCACCGGCCAGATCCAGCTCGGCACGGTCAACCAGTCGGTGGCCGCGTTCGGCGCCATCCAGGACGCGTTGTCGTTCTTCCGCAACTCCTATGACACCTTCGCCGGTTACCGCGCGTCGATCATCCGTCTGCACGGGCTGGTCACCGCCGACAAGCAGAGCCGGGAGTTGCCCAAGCTGGACGTCACGGAGCTCGGCACCGACACCGACAGCCTGGTCGAACTGGACGACGTCGAGGTGCGCAACCCGGCGGGCGAGCAGTTGATCGACGATCTGAACCTGTCGCTGGCCGCCGGCGAGGCGATGATCATCACCGGCAAGTCCGGCACCGGCAAGACCACACTGCTGCGCAGCATCGCCCAGCTGTGGCCGTACGCGTCCGGGGCGGTGCGGTGTCCGCAAGGCGACAACGAGACGCTGTATCTGTCGCAGGTGCCCTACATCCCGCTGGGTGATCTGCGAACCGTGGTGTCCTATCCGCAGCAGCCCGGGGCGCTGCCCGACACGACGCTGCGCGATGCCCTACTCGCGGTCGCGCTGCCGCGCTACGTCGACCGGCTCGACGAGGACGCCGACTGGGCCAAGGTGCTCTCCCCCGGCGAACAGCAACGGGTCGCGTTTGCCCGGGTGCTGCTGACCAAACCCAAGGTGGCGTTCCTCGACGAGGCGACCTCGGCGCTCGACGAACCGCTGGAGTTCATGATCTACAGCCTGATCCGACGCGAGCTACCCGACACCGTGCTGGTCAGCGTCACCCACCGCTCCACGGTCCACCGCCACCACAACACCCACCTGGAACTGCTCGGCGAGGGAAAGTGGCGGCTGGGCCCAGTCGACGAGACCGCACCGGTCGGCGTGTAGCGCCTGGTGGCGAAAGCTGGGCGCCTGTCGCCGTAGCGCGTCTGGTAAGACGGTGGGAACGACACCGCGTAGTAAGGTAAGCCTTCACACAATGCCTGACCGCTGCATCGTGTCCTCCCCACCGACCACCAAGGGTTCCTGATGGCCGATTCCAGAGCTCCCCACACGGGGATTGCTCGATGGATCCGTCGACTCGCCATTCCGGTGATTGTCGGCTGGATCGCCCTCCTCGCGTTTCTGAGCGTGACCGTCCCGCCGCTCGAGGTGGTCGGTCAGATGCGCTCGGTGTCGATGAGCCCCGAAGAGGCACCGTCGGTGATCGCGATGAAGCGCGTCGGCAAGGTTTTCGACGAGTTCCATTCCGACAGCTCGGCGATGATCGTGCTGGAGGCCCAGGGGGACAACAAGCTCAACGACGACGCGCACCGGTTCTACAACGACATGGTCGACCGGCTCGAGGCTGACAAGAAGCACGTCGAGCACGTCCAGGATTTCTGGGGCGACCCGCTCACCGAGGCCGGCGCCCAGAGCAATGACGGCAAGGCCGCCTACGTGCAGGTGTACATGGCGGGCAACATGGGTGAGTTGTTGGCCAACGAATCGGTGGAGGCCGTCCAGAAGCTGATCGCGGAGCTGTCCCCGCCGCCGGGGCTTAAGGTCCACGTCACCGGGCCGACCGCCCTGGCCGCCGATCAGCAGATCTCCGGCGACCGCAGCGTCAAGATCATCGAAGGCGTCACCTTCCTCGTCATCATCACGATGCTGCTGCTGGTGTACCGGTCGATCGTCACGGTGCTGCTGGTGCTGGTGATGGTGGTGATCGAGCTGTCCGTGGCCCGCGGCTTCGTCGCATTCCTCGGCTATCACGACCTGATCGGCCTCTCGACGTTCGCCACACAGCTTCTGGTGACGCTCGCGATCGCCGCAGCGACCGATTACGCGATCTTCCTGATCGGGCGATATCAGGAGGCTCGCAGCGTCGGCGAGGACCGAGAGCAGGCGTACTACACGATGTTCCACGGCACCGCTCACGTGGTGCTCGGTTCCGGCATGACCATCGCCGGGGCGACGTTGTGTCTGCATTTCACGCGATTGCCCTACTTCCAGACTCTCGGCATCCCGATGGCAGTTGGCATGACGGTCACGGTGCTGGCGGCGCTCACGCTGGGGCCCGCGATCATCACGGTGGCCAGCCGCTTCGGCAAGGTGCTCGAACCCAAGCGGGCCATGCGCATTCGCTTCTGGCGACGGCTGGGCGCTTTCGTGGTCCGCTGGCCGGGTCCGGTGCTGCTCGGCACCATCCTGCTGTCGTTGGTCGGTCTGCTGACCCTGCCCGGCTACCGGACCAACTACAACGACCGCAACTATCTGCCGACCGACCTGCCCGCGCAGGAGGGGTATGCCGCGGCCGACCGGCACTTCTCGGCGGCGAAGATGAACCCCGAGCTGCTGCTCATCGAAACCGATCACGACGTCCGCAATTCGGCGGACTTCCTGGTGATCGACCGGATCGCCAAGAAGATCTTCGAGGTGCCCGGGGTCGGGAGCGTGCAGGCCATCACCCGACCGCAGGGTGAGCCGCTGGAGTTCAGCACCATCCCCGCTCAGATGAGCATGGGTGGGGTCATGCAGACCATGAACCGCAAGTACCTCACCGACCGCGCCGACGACATGTTGCTGCAGGCCGACGAGATGCAGAAGACCATCAACACGATGGATCAGATGATCGCGCTGATGGAAGAGATGA
Organism: Mycolicibacterium peregrinum; assembly: GCF_002102345.1. GTDB lineage: Bacteria > Actinomycetota > Actinomycetes > Mycobacteriales > Mycobacteriaceae > Mycobacterium > Mycobacterium peregrinum. The sequence continues at coordinate 232,609 of NZ_LQPP01000018.1, read as the reverse complement.
GCTCCATCACGCACAACATGGTCGGCAAGATGGACACGATGGTCGTCGACGTCAAGGAATTGCGGGACCACATCTCCGATTTCGACGACTTCCTGCGCCCGCTGCGCAACTACCTCTACTGGGAACCGCACTGCTACAACATCCCGGTCTGCTGGTCGATGCGCTCGGTGTTCGACGGTCTCGACGGTGTCGACGCCCTGACCGACAGCATCCAGGAACTGATGCCGGACATGCACCGGCTCGACGCCTTGATGCCGCAGATGGCCACGATGATGCGGCCGCAGATCGAGACCATGCGGACGATGAAGACGATGATGCTGACCATGTACCAGACCCAGAAGGGTCTGCAGGATCAGATGGCCGCGATGCAGGAAAACCAGACGGCCATGGGCACCGCGTTCAACGACTCCAAGAACGACGACACCTTCTATCTGCCGCCAGAGATCTTCAACAACGCCGACTTCAAACGCGGCATGAAGAGCTTCATCTCCCCCGACGGAAAAGCGGTGCGCTTCATCATCTCTCACGAGGGTGACCCGCTGACGCCGGAAGGCATCAAGCTGATCGACGGGATCAAGCTCGCCGCCAAGGAAGCCATGAAGAACACGCCGTTCGAGGGTTCCAAGATCTACATGGGCGGTACCGCGTCGGCCTTCAAGGACATGCAGGAAGGCAACAACTACGACCTGATCATCGCCGGGATCTCGGCCCTGTGCCTGATCTTCATCATCATGCTGATCATCACGCGCAGCCTGGTCGCCGCCGCGGTGATCGTCGGCACCGTGCTGATATCCCTGGGAACCTCCTTCGGATTGTCAATCCTGGTGTGGCAACACCTGATCGGCATCGAACTGCACTTCATGGTGATGGCGATGGCGGTGATCGTGCTGTTGGCCGTCGGCGCCGACTACAACCTGCTGTTGGTCGCGCGACTCAAAGAGGAATTACCCGCGGGCATCAACACCGGCATCATCCGCGCCATGGGCGGCAGCGGATCGGTCGTGACCGCGGCGGGGCTGGTGTTCGCGTTCACGATGATGTCGATGGTGGTCAGCGAGATGATCGTGGTCGCCCAGGTCGGCTCGACGATCGGGTTGGGTCTGCTGTTCGACACCCTGGTGATCCGGTCCTTCATGACACCGTCGATCGCGGCACTGATGGGCCGCTGGTTCTGGTGGCCGCAGCTGGTGCGTCAGCGCCCGGCGCGCGGTGTGGTGGCGCGCGCCATGGAGCGGTCGAACACCTAGGGCAAGCCGAGTCGTCAAGGCGGCTGATTGCAGTCACTATCAGGCAGTGATCCGCCGCCTTGGTGGTTATCCACAGATCGCCAAATGGCTCTGGTGACCGTCGGGCCGGTCGGCGAGCATCGATTCTGTGGACATCGGTGAAGCCCTGCGGCAGCAGGATGGGGTGATCTCGCGTCGGCAGGCGTTAGATGCGGGCCTGGCCGAGCACGACATCCGACGATTGCTCAGACGCAATGAGTGGGCGCGGGTACATGCCGGCGTTTATGTCGAACACACCGGTCCGCTGACCTGGATGCAGCGAGCTTGGGCTGCAGTGCTTTACGCGGCCCCGGCCGCCCTGTGCTTCGAATCGGCGTTGGGGATGCAGACGTCACCGATCCATGTCGCCGTCGAGCGGCAACGGACGACGTTGGCCGAGCCGGTGGGCGTCCGCATTCACCGTGTCGCCCACGTTGACGATCGCGTGCTGTGGAACGCCGGCCCTCCACGGATGCGCTACGAGGAAGCCGCACTCGACGTCGCCTGCCGTTCTGCGCGCGAACTCGATGCCATAGCCGTTCTGGCCAACGCCTGCCAATCTCGGCGCACCACTGCTCGCCGGCTGCTGCAAGCTCTCGATTCTCGTCGGCGGCTGCGGCGTCGTCGCTGGCTGCGCGCGGCGCTGGTCGACATCGCCGAAGGCACCTGCTCGGTTCTTGAGCACGGTTATCTAGTTCGGGTCGAGCGGCCGCACGGTCTGCCGCGCGCTACCCGTCAGAAGCGATCGATGTCATCGCTCGGCGTCTGCTATCGCGACGCGGAATACGGTGAACGGCTCGTCGTCGAGCTCGACGGCAGGGTGTTTCATGATTCGGCGACGCTTCGCGATGCCGATTTCGAGCGGGACCTGGACGCCGCGGTCGACGGCCGTTCGACCGTCAGGCTTTCCTATGGGCAGGTCTTCGATCGGCCGTGTCGGACCGCGAGCAAGATCGCTCAGATCCTGCAGCGGCACGGGATCGTGGTCGCCGGCCGCGCATGCGGGCCGGGGTGTGAGTTCATTCGACTCGACCGCGCCGCATAGTCGTCAATGCGGCGGATTCCAGTCACTATCAAGCAGTGATCCGCCGCCTTGGGCATCCGCAGTGCAGGTCTAGCCGGCCACTGATGCCGCGATCAAGAGGCCGGCGGCCGCGTCTACCCGCGATCTGTCCTCGGTGGCCAGACCGTCCTGGCACAGGCCACGCAGGCCGGAGACCACCAGGGTGGCCCGCGCCCGCGCGTCGTCGGCGCCGTGGCCGATCGCGGTCAAGGCTTGGGCGATCGGGCCGATCATGGTCTCGACCGCATTGCGGGCCGACCCGCCATAGGTCTGCGGGTCGGTGATGGCCAGGCTGAGGACCTGAAGCAGCAGCCGGACATTGCGCCGTTCACCGCCGTGGGTCAGCTCCCGCCACAGTGTCGTTGCCGCATCGACGAATTCGTCAGAGCTCGTGACACCGGCGAACATCTCCCCCAGCTCCGGGCGGCTCGCATCCAGGGCCTGGGCCAGGAGTTCGGCCCGGTCACCGAAGTAGTACAGCAGCATGCGCTTGCTCGTGCCCAGGGCCTCGGCCATCGGCGCCAGCGACATCTCGCCGATCCCGTGCTCTTCGAGGTACCGCACGACGCCCTTCAGCAGCTCTTCACGCTTTACGGGATCTGCTGTCCTGGCCACCCCTTGACCGTACCGATCGGTACATTTATAGTCAATAGCGTACCGCTCGGTACATTTATCGTGATTGAGGAGAATCTCATGGCTGAGCTACGAGTTGCCGTGGTCGGCGCCGGCATCGGCGGGTTGACCGCCGCGATCGCCATGCGCGCCAACGGAATCGATGCGACCGTGTACGAGCAGGCCCACGAGCTGAAGGCGCTCGGCGCGGGTGTCTCCATCGCGACGAACGGATCCCGCATCCTGAACACACTGGGTGTGGGCGCTGCGGTAGCGGCGATCGCGGGTCCCGTCACGCATTATCAGTTCCGCACCTGGCAGGCCGAGCCGATCGCCGGTGAGCCATCGGCCCTCGGCTTCGGGGACCCGGCGACAACGTGGTGCCTGCACCGCGGTGAATTCCAGAAGGTGCTCGCCGGCGCACTGCCCGTCGGCGCCCTGCAGTTGGGTCGTTCCTGCGTCGGCGCCGCCGAGCACCGCGACGGGGTCCGCGTCGAATTCGCCGACGGCACAACGGTCGACGCGGATCTTCTGGTCGGCGCCGACGGTATCCACTCCCGCCTCCAGGGCCGGGTGGCCCGCGCCGCCCAACCTGTGAGCGAGGGAATCATGGCCTACCGCGGGCTCATCCCCGCCGACCGGGTGCGCGGCGTCGTCGATATGCATGCCAGCTCCATGTGGCTGGGTCCTCGGCAGAGTTTCCTCGCCTACCCGGTATCGGCCGGTGCGCTGCTCAACATCGTCGCGTTCGTCCCCACCAACCTCACCGTGGCCGAATCCTGGACCGCCCCCGGCGATGTCGCCGAACTCGCCGCCGCCTACCAGGGGTGGGACCCCACGGTGCTCTCGATCATCGAGGCGATGGATTCCACGTTCCGGTGGGGCATCTACGACCGTGAGCCGTTGGAACGATGGTCCACCGATCGGATCACGCTGCTGGGCGACAGTGCCCATGCGGTCACACCGCACCTCGGGCAGGGCGCCAATCAGGCCATCGAGGACGCCATGACGCTGGCCGTGCTTCTGCGCGGCGCGCAGCCCGAGCAGATCGGTGCGCGACTGCGTCGCTACGAAGACCTGCGCATGAGTCGCACCCGCCACGTGCGCCGCCAGGCGCGGGCCGCCGGACTCGTCTACCGCTCGACCGAACTCGCCCCGCGCGCACAGGCAGAGCAACTGCACGCGATTCTCGACAGCGTCGCCATCAACACCTACGACGCCGAGCGGGTCGCCCTCGATGCGGACGTGGCCGCCTGAACCGTCTGGGCCACAACCGCTCCAATCACCGGGTGAGCAGCGCCACTTCCTGCGGGGTGACCAGGCGCTCTTGCTTGGCGGGATACCGCCGGCTCTTGATCGGGCAACGGATCAGCGAAAGGGCGATCCGCGTGGTGCGCGTGTCAACTGTTCGGCTGAGGTACACGATGGTTCACTCCGTTCCGCTGATTGATCGTTCTCGGCTTGGTATCGGATACACGGTGCATGACGACATCGGGTTCACGGCTCCCCCGGCAGGACCGGTACCCCGGGGAGCATCGGATAGGCACCGCTGGGTTGCTCAACGGTGCCGACTGCGCCTACCGGCTGTCGAACCGGGCCGACCGGACCGCCGAGGCCGGGCTGAGCACGGTGGCCTCCGGTCAGTATCGACAACAGGTTCGCGTAGTCGTCGATGGCGTTGACCAACGCACCCGGGTCGAACGGCACCGCGGGCGCCTGGTCGTCGGACGGCAACGGCGCCCGTGGCGCGGCTGCTGCCATACCGTGGCTGACCGTCAGTGCCGCCAGCGCGCCGGCGACGCTCAGCGCCGTGTAACCAAACAGTCGGCCGAAGGTGGCGTGCGCTGTCATGGTGGTCCTCCCCGATCTGACGTCGAGTGCTTCAGTGCACTTGTGTCACTCGGGCAACACTGGTCGGCAAGAGTCACATTCAGGCCACGACACCATCACGAATCGCACGCTATGGCGTGGCTTGGCCTTTGCCTGCAGTCGGCTGTGAAAAGGTGTCGCGCTCCGCGCGAGGTCAGTCGTCCTTCAGTCCCAGGGCGCGGGCCATCGTGAAGTACAGGTCGGTCTGATCGCTCAGGCCGACGACGTTGGCCGCACTCGGACCGTAGGCCGCGATACGCAACTGCGCTCCCGTGTGGCCCTGGTCCATCGCATCGAGGTTGTCCGACGTGCCGTAGGAGATGGTCAGGTCCTGTCCATCCTTGCCGCGCAGCACACGGGTCAGTCCCGGGTAGATGGCGTCGCGGGTGGCCTCGAACGGCAGCTTGGCCTCGGCCGCGGCATCGCGGACGTCATCGACACTCATGGTCTCGACGATCTGGCTGCTGTGGGCGTGGTCGGCGGTCACGATCACCAGGGTGTCCTTGTTCTCCTCGGCGAAGTCGAGGGCCACCTTCGCGGCCTCGTCGAGGTCGACGGTTTCGCCGATCTGCCCGCACGGATTGGCAGCGTGATCCTGCTTGTCGATCGACGCACCCTCAACCTGCAGGAAGAATCCGTTCTCATTGCCTTTGAGCAGGTCGATGGACTTCTGGGTCATGGCGGCCAGCGTCGGCACCGACGCGCCGCGCTCCGGGTTGTCCTTGCACTCGACGGCCGGCTCCAGGTAGCCACCCTTGCCCGCCACCGGGCCGCTCCACCGGGTCGGCATGTTGCCCTCGGCGAACAGCCCGAGCAACGGGGCTTCCTCGTCGGCCTTGTCCACCTTTCCGAGTTCGTCGGCGTTGCGCACGATGCTGAAACCGCGCTCCTTGGCCTGAACCTCGAGCGTCTTACCTTGGTAGTCACCGGCTTTGGCGACCTGCTGGAAGGTTTCGGCGCCGCCGCCCATCACGACGTCGGCGCGCGTGCTCAGCAGCTGCTCGGTGATCGACCCCTTACCGCCCTTCTCCAGCGCATTGGTCGGGCATTTCGCGGTCGTCTCATCCGGCCCGTAGCACTTGCGTCCGGTGACGTGGGCGAGTTGCACTGCCGGTGTGGCGTCCTGGATCTCGGCGGTGGAGATGTCTCCGGTCGCCTTACCCGCATCCTTGGCAAGCTGCAGCAACGTCCGCTGTTCCTTGCCGTGGATGTCTACCGAGATCGCGCCGTTGTAGGTCTTGGTCCCGGTAGCCCAGGCCGATCCGCTGGCGGCCGAATCGGTCACGTAGGTGGGCTTGCCGTCCTTGTTCAGGGAGTAGTGGGTGTACTGGCCGGTCAGCGGGAAGGCGTCGAGACCGGGGAAGGCACCGCCGGCGCCCTGCGCGTAGTTGCGGGCCACCGTGATCTCTGAGTCACCCATCCCGTCACCGATCAACAGGATGACGTTCTTGGCGCCGGTGTTCTTGATGGAGTCGGCGATCAGCGAGCTGCGGTCGTCGCCGGCGCGGGTCGCTCCGCCGTGCTCTGACAGGGCGCCCTTGGCGGCGGGGTCCAGCAGCGGAAGGGACGCGTCGTCCTCCTTGCCGCCATTGCAGGCGGCAACCAGAGCCGCCGTACACACCAACGCTGCCGCCACCGGGTACCGCCTGCGCCTCATCCATGTCTCCGTATCGTCGTCATCTCCATCAAGCCCACACATGGTTGAAGCCGCACGTGAACCGATACTTTCCCGACAGTCGACACCCGGGTAACGACAATCAAACAGATAGCCGGTCTATCGGCGCCGACGGTTGCGGCAACGGGTGCGACGCGTTGTTGCAATCGGAACGACCTGTGGTTTCTCGCGTCAATATCGTCCAAACGTCTTTGCCTGCGTTGGTAGCGTGCGGCGAGACGAATGGGGATGCCATGACGAAGCACACCACGACCTGCCTCATCGGGGCGTTGGCGATCGGCCTGGCCGCCACGGCGTGCAGTCCGGTGACCGAGAAGGCCGAGGCCACCACGACGACGGCGCCGGTCGGCACCAGTGCCACCACCACTGCGGACGGGGGCAGCGCGGCGGTGGCGGCACTGGTGCCGACACCGGCGAACGTGCAACAGACCAGAGGGCCCGACGACATCGCCGACGGCGGAATCCACGTGCACTACCAGGTCAACGGGTCGCCGAATGACGTGATGTCCGCCTACAAGGACGCGCTGCAGAGCAAGGGATGGACGGTCACCACGATCATCACCTCGGGCGGCGGCGGAGGCGGCGGTGCCACCTATACCGGCACCCACGGTGACGCCTATGGGGTGTTCGACGGCGGCGGATACGCCAACACCACCTACATCGACGTGTGCAGTTGGCCTGCCAAGCCGGCGAATCCGAACTGCAGTCGCGGCGATCGTTAGCGACGCTCCGTCGGACCGGTTGCGCATCGGGGCGCCGATGCACGGCGAGAAGCGGCCGCCGGCCGCGGGAAGCTCATCAGATCCGATAATCCGGGGTTCTGAAATCACAACGTAGCCAACGTGTTGCGTGCGATCTATCCATCGGCTGCCGCTGAGCGCCTTACGCTTGAGGGCATGTCCGGCCCGCCACCGCGGTCGCGGTCTACGGTTGCCAAGTTGGCCATGCACTGTGTGCTGGCCGGTTTACTCGCGGCGGTCTTGATGTTTCCCGTCGTCGGCGGCGTCGGCATGATGACGGCACGACTGTCCGACACCGTGGCACAGGATTCCGCGGAGGTGCTCAAAGGGGACGCACCGCTCGTCACCACCATGGTCGATGCGTCGGGCAAACCGATCGCCTGGCTGTATGAGCAGCGCCGATGGGTGGTTCCTCCCGATCGGATCGCCGACACCATGAAGCTGGCGATCGTCTCGGTGGAGGACAAGCGCTTCGTCGAACACAACGGTGTTGATGTCCAGGGCACGCTGAACGGACTCTTCGGTTATCTGCGGGGCATCGACGAGGTCCGCGGCGGGTCCACCATCGAGCAGCAGTACGTCAAGAACTACAACCTCCTGGTCAACGCCAAGACCAACGCCGAGCGTCTGGCTGCCGTCGAGGTCAGCCCCGCACGCAAACTGCGCGAGATCCGCATCGCGCTGGCGATGGACAAGACGCTTCCCAAAAGCGAGATCCTGGCGCGCTACCTGAACCTCGTGTCGTTCGGCAACGGCGCCTTCGGGGTTCAGGACGCCGCACGTACCTACTTCGGCGTCGACGCCGCCGACCTCACCTGGCCGCAGGCCGCTCTGTTGGCCGGCGTGGTGCGGTCCACCAGCGCACTGGACCCGTACACCAATCCCGACGGCGCCCTGGCCCGACGCAACCTCGTGCTCGACACGTTGATCGACTATCTGCCGGACCGCGCCGAAGAACTGCGCGCCGCCAAGGCGACACCGCTCGGGGTACTCCCCCACGCGGACCCACTTCCGCAAGGCTGCATCGCCGCGGGGAATCGGGCCTTCTTCTGCGAGTACGTCTTGAACTACCTGGCGCGCTCCGGTCTGACGATGGAGGACGTCGCGCGCAACGGTTACCTGATCCGCACCACGCTGGACCCCAAGGTCCAGGACAGCGTCCAGTCGGCCATCGAGAAGTATGCGGACCCCAACGCCGCCGGGGTCGCGAGCGTGATGAGCGTGATCACTCCGGGCAAGGACACCCATCGATTGATCGCGATGGGCGACAGCCGCACCTACGGACTCGATCTCGATGCCAACCAGACCGTGCAGCCCCAACCCTTTTCGTTGGTCGGTGACGGCGCCGGGTCGATCTTCAAGATCTTCACCACCGCAGCCGCACTCGACATGGGTATGGGCATCAATGCTCAACTCGATGTCCCCGGAACGTTTGTGGGCAAAGGGCTGGGCAGCAGCGACACTCCCGGATGTCCGAAGGAAGCCTGGTGTGTGCGCAACGCGCACGGCTTCCGCAGCCCGCTGAGTGTCACCGATGCCCTGGCGCAATCACCCAATACCGCCTTCGCCAAACTCATCTCACAGATCGGGGTTCCTCGCGCGGTGGACATGGCGGTCCGATTGGGGCTGAGATCCTACGCCGAACCCGGTAGCGCGCGTGATTACAACCCCGACGGGACAAACCCCGACGAGAGCATCGCCGACTACGTCAAGCGGCAGAACATCGGATCTTTCACGCTCGGCCCGCTCGAGCTCAACGCGCTCGAGTTGGCCAATGTCGGAGCGACTCTGGCCTCGGGCGGCACCTGGTGCCCGCCGAGCCCGATCGACAAGATCTTCGATCGGAACGGCCATGAGGTGGGCGTGGAGACGGTCCCCTGCGACCAGGCGGTACCCGAAGGCCTCGCCAATACGTTGGCCAACGCGCTGAGCAAGGACCACGCCAGCGGCACCGCCGCCGGGGCAGCGAGTTCGGTCGGCTGGAAACTGCCGATGTCGGGAAAGACCGGCACCACCGAGGCCCACCGGTCATCGGGGTTTCTCGGCTTCACCAACCAGTACGCCGCCGCGAACTACGTCTTCGACGACTCGTCTTCACCGTCGGGGCTGTGCTCGTACCCGTTGCGCAAATGCGGCGACGGCACCCTGTTCGGTGGTACCGAGCCGGCGTTGACCTGGTATGCCGCAATGAGTCCCATCGCCGAGGACTTCGGGCCGATCGGTCTGCCTCCCACCGATCCGCGCTACGTCGACGGTGGCCCCGGCGGCGAAGTGCCGAGCGTGACTGGCCTGAAGGTCGATGACGCCCGGAAACGCCTGCTGGACTCCGGTTTCCGAGTGGCCGACAAACCCACTGCCGTCAACAGCAATGCCACGAAGGGCTCGGTGGTCGGCACCACCCCGAGCGGTAGGACCATTCCCGGCTCGATCATCACGATCAACACCAGCACGGGATATGTGCCACCGCCGGTCTACATTCCCCCGCCGGAAGCGCCACCTCCGCCTCCAGGGGACCTGCTCAATCAGCTGGGCCCGCCCCCGCCGCCCAACGTCATCGAGATCCCCGGGCTGCCGCCGATCACGCTGCCGCCGCCCGCACCGCCACCGCCTCCGGCACCGCCCCCTGCGTGACTGCCGGGGCCCCTGAGAATCCGCACGTTTGAATATCGACGGATCTGGCAATTCCTCTCGCCGACAACACTTCGGTTGCTACCTAGAAGGATCGGACTGACCATGATTGTGCTCGGCATCATTCTCCTGTTGATCGGCTATTTCGCCGGCATCTCGATCCTCTACACGATTGGCGGAATCCTCGTGGTGATCGGGATCATCCTCTGGATTCTCGGCGCCGTCGGCCGCCCCGTCGGAGGGCGAAAAGTCTGGTTCTAGCTGTCCCGACTGCCCTGCCGCTGAGCCTTCCCGCCCACCGTAATTCGGGCGGGAAGGCTCAGCGGTGGCGTTCGAAATACTTCTGGTAGGCCTCTGCGGAAGCAGCCAGATCTGGTCTCGCGGCCAGTACGGGCTGCAGCTTCCTGCGGGCCTCTTCGCGCTTGTACGGGATGAACTCCGTCGGGAAATTTCCCTCGTGCGGGTGGTAATCCCTGAGCACGCGGCGCGCCACCGTGGCCTTGTGTACCTCGTCGACGCCGTCCGCGATGCCCATGGTCGGGGCCCCGGCATACATCGCCTGAAGGGGCGTGAGATCAGTGGTGCCAAGCGAACCGAGAATGTGCAGCGCGTTGAACGACACCTCCCGCAGCACCTTCGCCATGGTGAACTTCACGGCGGCGATCTCGGTGCGTGCTTCCTGCGTGGAGGTGTTGTCGATCTTCCACGCCGTTTCGAGGACGAACAGTCGCAGCATCTTGATCATGGCGTAGGACTCGGCGATCTTCTCCTGCACCATCTGGTGTTCGGATATCACCTTGCCGTGAGATTGTCGGCTGAGAGCCCGCTCGCACATCATGTCGAACGCCAAGTTGCACTGGGCGATGGTGCGCATCGCGTGGTGGATCCTTCCACCCCCAAGGCGTCTCTGCGCCAACACCTTTGCCCCATCCTCCGGGCCGAGCAGGTGGTCGAGCGGCACCCGAACATCGCGGTAGACGATGTGGTTGTGATTACGCGGCTCGGGCATGATCTCGACACCCGGTGTCGTGCGCGGCACCACGAACATGCCGTTGGTACACATCACGAACAGAATGTCGGCAACCCGGCCGGCCGAGGTGAACCATTTCTCGCCGTTGATCACCCACTCGTCGCCGTCACGCACGGCATGCGTCTTGAACAGGCTGGGGTCGCTACCGCCCTGAGGTTCGGTCATCGAATACGCCGAGAACAGGTCCTGGTTGAGCAGTGGGATCAGCCAGCGTTCTTTCTGTTCGTCGGTGCCGTAGGCGGCGAGCATCTCCATGTTGCCGGTGTCGGGCGCCGACGCTCCGAACATGTGCGGTGCGCCCGCGTATCGTCCGATGATCTCGTTGAGCAAGCCGAGCTTGAGCTGCCCGAAACCGGGGCCGCCGAGCTCAGAATCCAGGAAGATGGCCCACAGGCCCTGATCCTTGACCTCCTGTTGCAGCTCTCGGACATACGATTTCACCACCGGATTGGGTGAACGCACCGCGTATGGGAAGACGTGGTCGAGCGGCTCGACCTTGTCCTCACAGAATTGCTTGACCCAGTCGAGCTTGTCCTGGAACTCCGGTTCGGTGCTGAAATCCCATGCCATACAGGCCTCCTCGAGCGATGCCCTGATCGTCAGGCATGGCGTGACTTACCCGCGCGGTGATGGTGGATCCACCTTCGAGGCGATCTGACCCGCGATGTTGGTGGCCGAGTCCGCCGGGTTGGCGCTGCAGGTGTTGACGTCGACGACGACGTTGATGTCAGCGGTCAACGCGCGCCCGCACGCCCAACCGCCTGCCTTGGCCTGCAGTTGGGTGGTGATCACGCTCAGCATTCCTGCTTTGTTCGAGATGGGTCCGACCTCCCACTGGGTACCGGACTGGGTGTGCCTGTACTGGTGGCACTGCGTCCACTGTTGCGCCGACGCGTCATAGAAGGCCTTGGCCTTCTCGGCGTCGGGGAACAGCACCACCGCCTGATGGGCGTAGTGGGTGAAGTTGTCACCGTTTCGGAGCGTCACATCACGCACATCGGTGAAACCGCTGTCGGCGTACACCGCTGCCTGCGCGGCACCGTCGACGGCCAGGCACTCCCGTGGTTCCATCGTCGCGCTGTCGTCCGACAGTTCGGTCTGGGTACTCGTCACGGTCATATCCGGCGCCCCCGTCGCCGCACCGATCTGCTCAGGGGTGAGCAACAGTTTCGGCAGCGCTTTGTTCAACACCGGCGCCGGGGCGAATGACGTGATCATCGGCCTGGTGGGGGTGCTGGCGGCGGTCGGTTCGGGTGATTCGCCGCAGCCCGCGGCAAGGGCACAGGTAGCAGCGATGGTGATCACGGTTGTCGCTAAGCGCATTCGTCATTCCCCCATTTCTGCGCTCACACATCTGGTCCGCGGCGACTTTGGCCATGGTGGACACATCCAGAGAAACAGCAAGGTCGTATTCAATACTGAACATCGCTCGTTAACGTGTGAAGACTTTTCGAAACCGTAACCGAATCACCATCTGGCTGGTCACCGAACGTGGTGAGGGGAGCTCGTCGAACCGTTGAGTGGGGCGGGCGGGGCTCGAACCCGCGACCAATGGATTATGAGTCCACGGCTCTAACCGACTGAGCTACCGCCCCCGGGCGCATCTGCGCCGCAATATGGTCGCACACAGCGCAGACACAGACGCCAATGAGGGGCCGCAGGCACGCCCGTCGCGGATACGCTCACCCCATGGTCCGCTTTCTGCTGCGTATCGCGATCTTTCTGGGCTCGTCGGCCCTCGGTCTGTTGGTTGCCGCGTGGCTGGTGCCCGGCGTCTCGGTGTCGGCATGGGGCTTCGTCGCCGCGGTGGTGATCTTCGCCGTCGCGCAGGGCGTCCTGTCGCCGTTCTTCCTCAAGATGGCAAACCGCTACGCGTCCGCGTTCCTGGGTGGCATCGGACTGGTCTCCACCCTGGTCGCACTGGTCCTGGCGTCGGTGTTCACCCGCGGGCTCAGCATCAGCGGAATCGGCTCCTGGATCGCGGCCACCGTGGTGGTCTGGCTGGTCACAGCGGTGGCCACGGTGGCGCTGCCGGCGCTGTTCCTCAAGAAGAAGGCCGCCTCGACGTAGCCGTCGGCGGTAAGGATCATGGCGAAGGTGCCTTCTCACGCGTTCGCCTCCGACAACGCCGCGCCCGCTCACCCGAAGGTGATCGATGCGATCGTCGCGGCCAACAACGACGCCGTCGCTTCCTACGGGAACGACCCCACCACGCCGCGCGCCGCCGACGCGATCAAAGCCGTGTTCGACTCCCCGGACGCCGAGGTGTTGTTCGCCCTCACCGGCACCGCCGCCAACATCATCGCGCTGGCCTCGGCGGTGCGGCCGTGGCAGGAGATCCTGTGCAGCGACATCGCGCATTCACTCATCGACGAGGCCGGCGGACCGGTGCGGCTCTCGGGCGCCCCGCTGACGAAGCTCTTCAGTGATGACGGCCTGATCGACCCGGCCGCGCTCGACACCGCGGTGGCCCGCCGCGGGCCGGTGCACCACTCACAGCCACGCATCGTCAGCATCACCCAGTCGACCGAGAACGGCCGCGTCTGGACCGCGCAGGCCATCAAGGACTTCATCGACCACGCCCATGATCTCGACCTGTTGGTCCATATCGACGGTTCGCGGATCGCCAATGCGATTGCCGCTCTGGGCATCTCTCCCCGTGAGGCAATCGCCGATGCCGACATCGTCACCGTGGGCGGCACCAAGAACGGCATGTTGATGGGCGACGCGATCCTGGTGCGCCGTCCCGAGTTGTTCGACGGAATCCAGTTCGTGCAGAAGCAGATCGGTCATCTGGCCAGCAAGCAACGCTTCGTCGCGGCCCAGTTCGAGGCGATGCTGCACGACGGGCTGTGGCTGCAGACCGCGGCCCACGCCAATCGGATGGCCGCCCGGCTCAGCGCGGGCTTCCAAGCGCTCGGTCTGAGGCTGAGCTCCCCCACCGAGGCCAACGAGGTGTTCGTCGACCTCGAACCCGCGGCCTACACCGCGGTGTCAGCAAGCTATGCAGTGCACCGCCCCGACCCGCTGCGGCCGACGGCGCGGTTCGTCTGCTCGTGGGCGACGACCGACACCGAAGTCGACGACGTTCTGCGGTTGCTGTCGTCGACTTCTACCTGAGGGCCGGTAGTTGCGGCGGGTCAACAACCCCCAGGTGGAATCGGCGCGAGCCGGGCGAGACCTAGGGGACCTAGCTGTAGATCGGCTGCCCGTCAGCGCCGAGCCGGTACTCCTCGGTGCCCTCGTCGACCCGTGCCGCGTCGGCGCCCAACGCCACGGCCACCTTGTTGCAGGCGTTGCGCATGACATCGAGGGTCAGCTCGACGGCTTCTTCCTCCGAAAAATGCTGGCGCAGTTCCTCACCCGACACCGCAGAAGGTGTCCAGATCAGCGCGTCGACGTAGCGCAGCGCGGCCTTGTGCCGGTCGGACAGCTCGGAGTTCTCGAAGTCGTCGATACCGTCATAGACGGATTCGGTGGCACCGGCCTCCAAGGCCGCGGCCTCCCACAGCGACTTGCACAGCCGGCAGTTGTGCTGGCGGGCCCCGCGTAACCGCACGATCTCGGAGGTCACCGGGTCCAGCGCACGCATCCGCCCCACGGCCGGGATGAAGGTGTCGAGCACGTAATCGGCGGGGTTGGTTTCGTGGTCCCAGACGACGGGACCGTCCGGCCAGTCCACGCCCAGGGTGGTCAGCCCGGCACGCATCCGAGGCACGAAGTCGGCCACATAGATCAACGTTGCCACGGTGAACACGTCAGCCCCGAGCAGATCCGAGAACGCCGCCCGCTGGGCGGTGGTGATACCGGTGACGTCGATGCTGAACTGCTCGGCGAACTCGGTGACCATGGGGTCGACCGCGCCGCCACAGGTCTCCGCGGGCACGGGCGGCAAACCCAGCGTCGACGCGCACACCTCACGCACATCGGCGTTGATATCGGCCAACGTTGGTGGAGACAACGCGACCAGGTGCGTCAACTCATTGAGCAGATCGGCAGACACACCGGCAGTATGCTCCACCGCGTCCCGCATCGTGGGGTTACCCGGCAGCTGAATTCAATATCTCCAAACCCGAGGCGTAGCTCTCCTTGACCACATCAAGATGGACCCAGCTGTCGACGACGCCGACCCCGGGCAGCGCGCGCACCGCGTCGAGAATCTCGACCAGGTGCGCCGCCGAGAACGCCCGCACCGTGGCCAACAGATCGAAGCGGCCAAGCGTGCGCGCCACGAAGATCACCGATCGCATCCCGCGCAGCGCCGCCACCACCTCGTCGCCCGCTCCGGTGAGCCGGATACCGAGGCCGAGCGCACTCTGGCGGTCCTGGCCGGAATGGCGGACCACTGCGCCGATGCGCACCACCTGCGATTCGACCAACCGCACCACACGCCGTCGCGCTCCCGCGGGTGAAAGTCCCACGGTCTCCGCAAGATCCACGTACGACGCGCGCCCGTCGTCCTGCAACGCCCGGAGCAGCGCCAGATCCATGTCATCGACATCGACGCTGACGTCCCCGACCGGGCCGACGACGTCGCGCAGCACCTCGACGTAGGTAAGGGTGTCGACGCCGACGACGCCGTCCATCGCACGCAGCTCGGCGATCACGCCGTCGACGTCGCGGATCGTTCCGACCCGCACCTCCGCGATCAGCCCGTACGCACCGCTGGTCAGCGACAGGAAGGCGATGTCGACACGCTGCGCCAGGATCGTGGCGAGCGGGGCCACCGGTCCGTCGACCATCACGCTCACATGGGCCAGGGCGCCACGGCCGAGAACCGCGGGGTGTACGACACCGCGAATCACCACCTGTCCCCCGTCGATCAGACGCTGTATCCGGGCCGCCGCCGCGGATCGCGACAACCCGACCCGATCTGCGATGTCGCGATGAGTCAGCCGCCCGTCGCCCTCGAGGAGGCCGATGATCGCCTCGTCAACCTCGTCCATCCGAACACCGCCCGAAATTCATCCGAAGAATTTTCCTCGCAAATCTACCGTCATAAAGATCGGCATCACGACAGATTCTCGCCTCTTCTGATCCAAATGATGGCTACGACCGTCGTATCGACATTCCGAGGCGGCACCTGCTGATCGAATCGATTGCATGTCCTGAGCTGCGGGTTTACCGTAACGCACATCACATTGACCTCAGATCTGAACGCACCACCGCAGAGGAAGTGACCGTATGACCACCCCGATCGGCCCCGTCGACGCATCGAAGATCCCGCGCTTCGCCGGCCCGGCCACGTTCGCCCGCCTGCCCCGTCTCGACCAGGTGACCAAAGCCGATGTGGTGGTGGCCGGGGTGCCGTTCGATTCCGGGGTCTCCTACCGGCCGGGCGCCCGGTTCGGCCCCACCCACGTGCGCGAGTCCTCGCGTCTGCTGCGCCCGTACAACCCAGCCATGGACGTTTCCCCGTTCGAGCTCATCCAGGTGGCCGACGCCGGCGACATCGCGGTGAACCCTTTCAACATTCATGAGGCCATCGAGACCATCGAGGGCGCTGCGCGTGACCTCACGTCCGATGGCACCAAACTCGTGACCATCGGCGGTGACCACACCATCGCACTGCCCCTGCTGCGCGCCGCCGCGGCCAAGCACGGACCCGTCGCGCTGGTGCACTTCGATGCTCACCTGGACACCTGGGACACCTACTTCGGCGCCGAGTACACCCACGGCACACCGTTCCGCCGCGCCGTCGAAGAGGGCATCGTCGACACCGAGGCACTGTCGCACGTCGGCACCCGCGGACCGCTGTACGGCAAGAAGGACCTCGAGGACGACCGCCGGTTCGGGTTCGGCATCGTCACTTCCTCCGACGTGTACTACCAAGGCGTGCGCGAGGTGGTCGACAAACTGCGACAGCGGCTCGGCAACCGTCCGGTGTACGTCTCGATCGACATCGACGTGCTCGACCCGGCACACGCTCCCGGCACCGGCACCCCCGAGGCCGGCGGCATGACGAGCCGTGAACTGCTGGAGATCCTGCGCGGCTTCCGTGGACTCAACCTGGTCGGCGCCGACGTGGTCGAGGTCGCCCCGGCCTACGACCACGCCGAGATCACCGGTGTCGCCGCCTCGCACGTCGCCTACGACCTGGTGTCCCTGCTGGCCTTGGGGCCCGATGCGTAACGGCGGCGACCTCGTCGTCGAAACCCTTACCGCGCTGGGGGTCTCGCATGTCTTCGGCATCCCCGGCCAGAACGCGCTGGGCCTGTTCGACGCCATCCGGCGCAGCGACCTGAGATTCGTCAGCTCCCGGGTGGAGAACAACTCGGCATTCGGTGCCGACGGCTACAGCCGCGTCACCGGCGAGGTGGGCGTGCTGTTCCTGTCCACCGGTCCCGGTGCGTTGACCGCGCTCGGCGCGCTGCAGGAGGCTCATGCCAGCGGGGTGCCGGTGCTCGTGATCGCCAGCCAGGTCCCGCGATCCGGTATGGGGCTGCGCCGCGGCATGCTGCATCAGCTCGACGATCAGAAGGCCAGCGCCGTCAACGTCACGAAAAGCGTTGCCACGGTGCGCCAGACGGCCGAGATCCCGAGCCTGATCGCCGACGCGTACGCGTTGGCCCGCTCGGCGCCTGCCGGACCGACGTGGGTCGAGATCCCGCAGGATGTCCTGCTGGATCCGACGACGGTGCCGCCGGTCACCGCACTCGACGTGACGCCGACGCAACGTGCCCCGCGGACCGAACTGATCGACGCGGCGGCGACGCTGCTCAACACCGCAGAGCAGACGGTGATCCTCGCCGGTGGCGGAGTGCGGCGCTCCCCCGGCGGGCCGAACGCCCTGGTGGCACTGGCCGAGAAGCTCGGTGCCCCCGTGGTTTCCACGGTCGGAGGCAAGGGCGCCATCGCGTTCGACCACCCACTGTCGGCGGCATCGTGGATCGAGGACCGCTACACCACCGAGTTGCTGGAGAACGCCGACGTGCTGGTAGCGGTGGGCACCGCGATGGGCGAGGTCACCAGCAACTACTTCACGTTCGCGCCGCGCGGACGGCTGATCCACATCGACGCCGAGGCCCGCGTGCTCGAGGCCAACCATCCTGCACTCGCCATCCATGCCGACGCCGCTTCGGCCATGAATGCGCTGGCTGAGCGGGTGGACGCTCGCGACAACGCCGCAGGATCTGAGCAGGCCGCCGCTTTGCGAAAAGCCGTGCAAGACAGGCTTGCCGCACAAGACGTGGCCGCTGAACGGCAACTGATGGCTGATCTGCGAGCTGCTGTGCCAGCGGCCACCCACACGTTCTGAGACATGACGATTGCCGGGTACTGGGCCTGGTCGGTGTGGGATCCGCAGGACGGGGCCTTCCATTCCGCCCAGGGCGCAGGCGGTCTGGGCTTCGCGTTCCCCGCCGCGCTGGCCGCGGCGATCGCCACCGGCGAGCGCACGTTCGCGGTGTCCGGTGACGGCGGCAGTATGTACTCGATCGCCGAGCTCGCCACGGCCCGCCAGCACAACGCCGACATCACCTGGCTGATCGTCGACGACGGCGGCTACGGGATCCTGCGGGAGTACATGACCGCCGAGTTCGGCACTGCGACCGCGACCGAACTCGCCCGACCCGACTTCGCCCAGCTCGCCGCCAGTTTCGGCATTCCCGCGCACACCGCCACCCCCGACAACGTCGGGGAGGTCGTGGCGGCCACGTTCGACACCGACGGTCCCGCCGTGGTCGTCCTGCCCGCCGTTCTCAAGATGTTCGCCCCCACTCACCTCTGACCGAAGGATTGACATCGTGGGTAAACCAGTCGATATCGCGATCGTCGTCATTTATCTCCTGTCGATGCTCGCCTTCGGATTCTGGGGCAAGTCCCGCACCAAGGACTCCGCCGACTTCCTGGTGGCAGGTCGACGCCTCGGCCCCACGCTGTACACCGGCACCATGGCGGCCGTCGTCCTCGGTGGCGCCTCCACCGTCGGCGGTGTGGGTCTGGGCTACAAATGGGGAGTTTCGGGCATGTGGCTGGTGGTGGCGATCGCCATCGGCCTGCTGGCCCTGAGCCTGCTCTTCGCCGGACCAATTCAACGACTACGGGTCTACACCGTCGCGCAGATGCTCAGCCTGCGTTACGGGGTCGACGCAACCTCGGCTTCCGGGCTGGTCATGGCGGCCTACACCCTGATGTTGTCGGTCACCTCCACCATCGCCTACGCGACGGTGTTCAACGTGCTGTTCGGCACGGGCCGAACGCTTTCGGTGGTCATCGGCGGCGTGGTCGTCATGCTCTACTCGTCGATCGGCGGCATGTGGTCGATCACCCTGACCGACATGGTGCAGTTCGTCCTCAAGACCATCGGGGTGTTCTTTCTGCTGCTGCCGTTCACCTGGCACCGGGCCGGCGGATTCGACGGTATCCGCGACCGCGCCGGCGACGCCGTGTTCAGCCTGACGTCGATCGGCACCGACACGATCATCACGTTCTTCGTCGTCTACAGCTTCGGAATGCTGATCGGACAGGACATCTGGCAACGGGTGTTCACCGCCCGCTCACCGCAGGTCGCCCGCTGGGGCGGCACGACAGCGGCGATCTACTGCGTGTTCTACGGAATCGCCGGCGCACTGATCGGTCTGGCCGCGTCCACTTTCATGCCTGACATCGAGGCCAAGGACGACGTGTACGCCCAGATCGCGGAAGCCATTCTGCCGGTGGGCATCAGCGGCATTGTGTTGGCCGCGGCCGTCGCCGCGATGATGTCGACCGCGTCGGGCGCACTGATCGCGACCGCCACCGTGGCCCGCACCGACATCAAACCGCTCCTGCTGCGCCTGCTCGGTAAGCAGCCCGGCACCCGGGACGACACCGAAAACCCCGAGGTGGACGTGCATTCCGACCGCCGTTACGTCGCGGTGCTCGGCGTCGTCGTCATCATCATCGCCGCGTTGCTCAACGATGTGGTCGGCGCACTGACCATCGCCTACGACATCCTGGTCGGCGGACTGCTGGTCCCGATCCTCGGCGGGTTCCTGTGGAAACGGGCCACCGGCGCCGGTGCGCTGGCGGCGATGGCGGTCGGCACCCTGGTCACACTGGGCACCATGGCGGTCGTCGGCGACGTACTGGCCAACCAGCCCATCTACTACGGACTGGTTTCCAGCTTGGTCACCTACATCGTGGTCAGCCTGGCGACACCGCGGACCTCGCCGGAGGTACTGCAGGTGTGGGACGACCGGCTCAGCGGTCAAGAGCAGCAGGCCGACGTTCCCATGGCCACGTCATGAGCGCCCACACACTCGCCACCAAGGCACTGGCCACCAACACATAGACCGGCCATGGCCCCATCAGGTCGAGCAGCGACGCGGTGGCGGGTTTGGCATTCAGGAAGCCGTAGTTGGTACCGGCGATGCCGTTGAACGCCATGGTTCCGACCGCCCACACCGCGGTCACCACCACCGCGAACCGATAGTCACGCCACTGCGGACGCATCCCACGACCCCAGGTCAGATAGATTGCGGCCCACACGACGAGCAGATGGATCGACCAGAACGCCAGAAATGCGTAGTGCGGGAAGTCCGGGCTCTTCAGCGCCGGCGAGATGAGTGCCTGCGTGCTCAGCACCAGGCCCCAGTAGTAGGTGAGCACGAAGGCCCACTGTCGCTGCGACCACAGCGCGTACGCACCGGCGACGGTCGCCAGATCGGTCAACTGCAGCGGCACCGACCGTCCGATCGACGGCGGGACCAGGGTGTAGACCAGGATCGCGGCATAGATCGCGACCGTCGATGCACCGAGGATGCGGCCGCAAAGCCGGGATTGACGTTCGGTCTGGCGGCGGCCGAGCCAGACGAGTAGCAATGCCCCGACGACAAACACGGCGATCACGGCCCAGTGCGACGGGCCGTAGGCCGTGAATTGCCTTTGCGCCGTAATCATTCGCCCGCTGTCGGCCCCCTAAGTCACTGCGCCTGGCTCACCGAGGACATGTGGAAATCCGGGATCCGGAGCGTCGGCATCGACGCGCGCGTCGCCCAGTCACCCCATTCGCGCGGGAGCGTGACCTCGCTGATGCCCGCTTCGGTGGCGCGCCGCAGCAGGTCCAGCGGGCTCTCGTTGAACCGGAAGTTGTTCACCGCCGCGGTCACCTCGCCGTCTTCGATCAGGTAGACGCCGTCACGGGTCAGCCCGGTCAACAGCAGCACGGTCGGGTCCACCTCGCGGATGTACCACAGCGTCGTCAGCAGCAGGCCGCGTTCGGTTCCGGCGATCATGTCCGCCAAATCCTTTGCACCACCGGTCATCAACAGGTTGTCGGCGGGCACCGCGACGGGTGTGCCGTATTCGGCGGCCACGGCCCGTGGATAGGCCAGTGCATTGACCACACCGTCGCGGATCCAGTCCACCCGGCCGATGTCCATGCCGTTGTCGAAGATCGACACCCGCTCCGAGGAACTCGGCACCGCCACGAACGGTTGGCAGGCCAGCGCGTCGGCGAGCGGATCGGAGTACAGGGTCAGCCCCAGATCGGTGAGCTTCTCTCCCACCCTGGTTCCCCCGGGCGCCGACAGTGCGGTACGACCTTCCTGCGCCCCGCGGCCGTCCATGGTCCAGGTCAGGTAGATCATCATGTCGGCCACCGTCGACGGTGGCATCAGTGTCTCGTACCGGCCGGCCGGTAGTTCCACGGTCCGCTCCGCCCAGCCCAACTTCAGCGACAACTCGTCGAGCAGCGAATCCACCCGCACATCAGCGAAATCCGCGGTGCTCACACCGGCCCAGGCGCTCGCCCCGTTGCGCTTGGCATTGATCTCCACCGACCCCGTCGGCTGGGTGTAACGACGACGCAGACCGGTCGAGGTGGCCACGAACGTGGTCTCCAAGACGTGACGGGCGTATCCGTAGAGCTCGTCGGACCCGGCGAAACCCTTGGCCAGGTCATCGGCGATGCCGGTGAACACCTGCGCCCCCGTGCCCGCCACCGGTGCATCCCAGTCGACCGGCACCCCGGAGCCCGCCAGCGGCGGTGCCGCGTCCCGCGCCTCGGGCGAGGACACCGCTGCCCGCTGCGCGGCGACGACCAGCTCCGGGATCACCGCCGGGTCCACCTCGGTGGAGCGCACCGACCCGACATGGGCTTTGTCCCCGCGACGCACGATCGAGATCACTGTGATGGTGCGGCTGACCGACTCGCCGTTGGTGGTCATCGAGTTGCCGGCCCACCTCAGCGAGGCGTCGGACCGGTCGGTCACCAGCACCACAGTTTCGCCGGCTCCGCCCCGCTGATCTGCGGCGCCCAAGGTGATCTCGACGACCTGCTGTGCGCCGATCATCGGCCGCCCTCCGTCCGGGTGTTCAGTACGTTGATGCCGCGGAACAGCGCGCTCGGGCAGCCGTGGCTGACCGGCGCCACCTGCCCGGGTTGCGCCTTGCCACAGTTGAATGCCCCGCCGAGCCGCCAGGTGGACGGTCCGCCAACGGCTTCCATCGCACCCCAGAAATCGGTCGTGGTGGCCTGATACGCCACGTCGCGCAACTGCCCGTCGAGGCGCCCGTCACGGATCCGGTAGAAGCGTTGGCCGGTGAACTGAAAGTTGTACCGCTGCATGTCGATCGACCACGACTTGTCGCCGACGATGTAGATGCCGTCGGACACTCGCGAAATCAGGTCGTCCGTGCTGAGATCCTCCGGACCTGGCTGCAGTGACACGTTGGCCATCCGCTGGATGGGCACATGGTGGGGCGAATCGGCGTATGAGCAGCCGTTGGAACGGGTCTGTCCGAGTCGCGGCGCGAAGACCCGGTCCAATTGGTAGCCGACGAAGACGCCGTCGCGCACCAGGTCCCAGCTCTGGGCCCGCACCCCCTCGTCGTCGAAACCGACGGTGGCCAAACCGAATTCGACGGTGCGGTCGGCTGTCACGTTCATCACCGGTGAGCCGTACCGCATGGTGCCCAGCTTGTCCGGGGTGGCGAACGACGTGCCGGCATACGCCGCCTCATAGCCGATGGCCCGGTCGTATTCGGTGGCATGCCCGATCGATTCGTGGATGGTGAGCCACAGGTTGGACGGATCGATCACCAGGTCGGTGGGACCGGCGACGACCGAGGGAGCCTTGGTCTTCTCGGCCAGCAGCGTCGGCAGCTCCGCCAGCTCGGAGGTCCAGTCCCACACGTCATCACCGGCCAGCGCCTCCCAGCCCCGGGCGGTCGGCGGCGCCAGCGTGCGCATCGTCTCGAACGACCCGGCAGCGGAGTCGACGGCCACCGCCTCCATCGTCGGCATCACGCGTACCCGCTGCTGGGTGAGAGACGATCCGAAGGTGTCTGCGTAGAAGGTCTGTTCCTTTACCGCATGCACCCCGGCCGACACATGGTCCACACCGTCGGAGGCCAGCAACCGGCCCGAGTACTCGCCGAGCAGCGCGATCTTGTCGGAGGCGGGGACGGCGAACGGGTCGACGCCGTAGTCGGACACCCAGGTCACATCCGTGTACACCGGTTCGGCGGCCAACTCGATGCGCTCGGCATTCAGCGGCCCCAGTGTCGTCGCCACCTGCACGGCGCGGCGAGCCGTCTCGGCCGCCACCTCCGGTGCCAGTTCGGCGTTGGAGGCAAACCCCCACGCGCCGTCGACGATCACGCGGACCGCCAGACCCACCTCACGGTTGACCACCGACATCTCGAGCTCGCCATCGCGCAGCTGGATGATCTCGGTGGTGATGCGGTGAATCCGCAGATCGGCATAGCTGGCACCGGCTGCGACTGCCGCGGACAGTGCCGCGTCAGCCAACTCGGACCGGGGCAGCTCCAGAAAATCGGCGTCCACGCGTCGTTGAGCGGTCATGATTCCCCACACTAAAGGGTGCTTGTCACCAAACTCATGCTGCGCACAGCAAGAACCCATAGCCTGACTAAATGGCGGAGCTCAGCAGGCGGACAGTTCTAGGTGGCGCGGCAGTGGCCGCCGGCGCGGCCGCGGTCGGATTCGGTGGCTATGAACTACTGGGCAGACGGACCCAGGACGCGGCCGGTCAGCCCAACATCCTCGTCGTCATCGTCGACCAGATGCGGGCGCCCCAGTGGTTCCCCGATACACAGCAACTGGGTGCGCTGCTGCCGAACCTCGACCGGTTGCGGACGCGGAGCACCTCGTTCGGTTCGCATTACAGCGCATCGAACATGTGCACGCCGTCACGCGGGGTACTGACCACCGGGCTGTACTCACACCAGACCGGGTGCCTCTACACCGGCGAGGGCCCCACCGAGTCGACATTGGCGGCCCGCTTCCCCACCTGGGGCACGATGCTGCGCGACGCCGGCTACCGCACCTGGTGGTGGGGCAAGTGGCACCTGGGCAGCGCGGCCGACAACACTCCCGACGGCCTGGACGTCCACGGCTTCTCCGGCGGCACCTACCCATCCCCCAACGGCGCACCGAACCAGGGCCTGCAGCAGGATCCCTCGATCGTCGATCAGTTCACCGGGTGGTTCGATGCCCACGCGAACGAGGGCCCCTGGTGCACCACGGTGTCGCTGGTCAACCCGCACGACATCTGCTGGTGGCCCAAAAACCCGCTACCGGAGAATGTTCCGCACGTATTCAGCGCAAAACCGGTGAACTTCGAGACCGCGGACGATCTGCGCCGCAGGGGCAAGCCCCAGTTGCAGATCGACTACATGAACTTCATGTCGCCGCTGATGACCGGCGCGATGGACTACACCGGACCCGACGCCGCCGCTCAGTGGGCCAGGTGCCTGGACATGTACCTGTGGCTGCATCAGCAGGTGGACACCCAGATCGGCCGGGTGCTCGACACTCTCGCCACCAGGCCCGACGTCGACAACAACACCGTCGTGGTCTTCACCTCCGATCACGGCGAGTACGCCGGCTCGCATGGCCTGCGCGGCAAGGGCGCCGCGGTGTACGAGGAGAGCATCCGGGTGCCGCTCTACATCCGTGACCCGTCCGGTCATCTGACGCCTGGGCCCGGCGACACCCGTAGCCAGTTGACTTCCAGCGCCGACCTGGCGGCGCTGCTCATGACGATCGCCCACGGAGGCGCCGGTTGGCGCTCCGACTCCCGCTACTCCTACCTGTCCGAGCGTGCCGACATCGCCGGGATGGCCGCTGACGCAGCCACACCGGGCCGGCCGTGGATCGCGCACGCCACCGACGACATGTCCGTCGAGGAGATGGCGGCGTTGATGAAATCCCCACTGGCAAAGAAGTTCTTCGGCGCCTCCGGCCCGCCGATGGAGATCCCGACGTCGGCGCCCAGCCACATCGTCGCCGTGCGTACCCCCGAGGCCAAGCTCGGCATGTACACGTACTGGAAACCCGGCACCATGGACATCGACACGTCAAGGCCAATCCACCACGAACTGTACGACTACGCAACCGATCCCGGTGTGCAGGAGCTCGACAACCAGGCAGGCCACAGCCCGAAGCAGGCTGATCTGCAGGCGCTGCTCGACCATCAGGTACTTCCCGAGCTTCGCGCCCCGTTGCCGAGTTTCCTCGATGAGGCGCAGGAGCAGGGGTTGGCGAATATGAAGGAGCTCGCGACGCTTCGCGGAGGCTGAGCCGACAAATCAGGCACGGAGACTGAGCCGACCCAACCAGCACGGAGGCTGAGCCGAAACCGCTTCCCGGCGGCGCCGGACGTACTAGCGTCCTAGCGACGGTCGTCGCTTGCTAGGAGGTTGGCGTCATGCGCGTGTTGGTCACCGGCGGTACCGGATTTGTGGGCGGCTGGAGCGCGAAAGCGATTGCGGACGCCGGACATTCAGTCCGGTTTCTGGTGCGCAATCCGGACCGGTTACAGACCAGCGTTGCCAAGCTCGGAGTCGATGTCTCCGATCACGCCGTCGGCGACATCACCGACCGCGACTCGGTTCTGCGCGCACTGGAGGGCTGCGACGCCGTCCTGCACAGCGCGGCGCTGGTCGCCACCGACCCGAGCCAGACCGCGCAGATGATGAGCACCAACATGGACGGTGCGCGAAATGTGCTCGGCGGCGCCGCCGAACTCGGCCTGGACCCGATCATCCACGTGTCGAGCATCACCGCGCTGTTCAATCCCGATGTGGACACGCTGGAAGCAGACCTGCCGGTGTTCGGCGGGACCGACGGCTACGGGCGATCCAAGGCGCAGGTCGAGATCTACGCCCGCGGAATGCAGGACGCCGGCGCACCGGTGAACATCACCTATCCCGGCATGGTCATGGGGCCCCCGGTCGGCAACCAGTTCGGGGAAGCCGGCGAGGGGGTGGCGGCCGCACTGCAACTGGGAGCAATCCCTGGCCGCAGCGCCGCGTGGACCATCGTCGACGGCCGAGACCTGGCAGCCCTGCATGTCGCGCTGCTCGAACCCGGGCGCGGCCCCCGCCGCTATATGGCCGGCGGTCACCGGATTCCGGTGGACCAGCTGGCCAAGCTGCTCACCGAGGTCGGCAACAAGACGATGTTCGCCGTCCCGGTGCCCGACACCGTGCTGCGCGTCGCCGGGCAGGTGCTCGACCGGATGGGGCCTTTCCTGCCGTTCCAGACGCCGTTCACCGAAGCTGGGATGCAGTACTACACACAGATGCCCGCGTCCGACGACTCACCGAGCGAACGCGATCTCGGAGTCACCTACCGGGATCCACGAATCACGTTGGCCGACACCGTCGCCGGATTCCGAGGCCTCAACAGCTGACGGCCGGAAGCTCAGTCGCTTCCGGCCGTCAGCCTAGGTTCAGTCGGCGTCAGTTTCCGGTGACCTCACCAGCGGTCTGCACCATCGTGGCCGCCGGGGCACTGCCACCCAACTGGCGGGCCGCGAAATCGGCTGCCTGGATTGCCATTCCGTTGTCCTTGTACGAGCTGTGGGCGGCGCGGTTCAAACCGCCAGGGAAGCAGATGGGATCGCCGGGGGCGCACAGCTGGATGGTCTTGGCCACGTAAGGCGCGCCGATCGCGATAGGCGGTGCACTGCGGTCGGCCAGGCCCAGAACCCACTCGTCGGGGGTTCCGAACAGCGCCACCGCCGCGACATGTGACGCGACCGATGCAGGCATCGGTCCGCTGATGCCGGCGGGCAGGACGTATCCGGCGGGCACCGAGCTCGAGGTGGTGTAACCGGCCACCGCGGCGCCCTGCGAGTAACCACCGAGCACGATCTTGGTCGCCGGGCAGGTGGCTGCGATCGACTGGATACGGTTGCTCGCATCGGCGATGCCGTCGGTCGCCTGACCGAAGTCCAGCGATGCCGGGTAGTTGACCGCGTACACGTCCACCGACTTGCCGGGCAGATCGGCGCTGAGTGCGTCGACGAACGCCTGCCCCGTGGCGCCGACGCCCGGCGCTTCGTTGGTGCCGCGGGCGAACACCACCTCGACGTCGGCGCACCCGTCGGCGGCGTTGGCCGAGGCGATCGGGCCGGCCAGCGAACCGAAGACCAGGGCGGCCAGCGCGAGTGCAGTGAAGATCGTGGACTGTGCCACCGTGGAGATCACGCTGCCTTTTCGGGCTCGCTGCGCTGTGCTCATGAGATAACCCCCGGTCCTTGTGTTGCTGTTACCAGCTACAAGCGCGAAGTCGGGACTTCGATTCCGCAGCGGTCAAGTGATGTACGTCATCCGAGCAAATTTCGCCTACGGGGATGAGAGTCCGGCTTTTGGGCGTTGACGTTGCCCGCCGTGGCGGCCGCAGGTCACGAACCGCTTTAATAGCCCGATGGCCACCTCGCGTGTCCGCACGACCGCACTTGGGTACGCGCTTGTCGCACCCAGCCTGTTCGGCGTCGTCACCTTCCTGCTGCTGCCCATGCTGGTGGTGCTCTGGTTGAGTCTGCAGCGGTGGGACCTGCTCGGCCCGATCGAGTATGTGGGGCTGGACAATTGGACGTCCGTACTCACCGATTCGTCGTTCGGCACCTCTCTGGCGGTGACGCTGCTGTTCGTACTGCTGGTGGTCCCGACGCAGACCGTGCTGGGTCTGATCGCCGCGTCGCTGCTGGCTCGCGGACTTCCGGGCACCGGATTTTTCCGCACCGTGTACGTGCTGCCGTGGATCTGTGCGCCCCTGGCCATCGCGGTGTTGTGGAAATGGATCCTGGCCCCCACCGACGGGGCGCTGAGCACCGTGCTGGGCCGGCCGGTCGAGTGGCTGACCGACCCGGGACTGGCACTGCCGGTGGTGTCCGCGGTGGTGGTGTGGACCAATGTCGGCTACGTGACGCTGTTCTTTTTGGCCGGCATCCTGAACATCCCCGCCGACGTCCACAACGCCGCCCGCACCGACGGCGCGACGGACTGGCAGCGGTTCCGGCACATCACCCTGCCGATGCTGCGGCCGACCATGTTCTTCGTGCTGGTCACCGGAATCGTCAGCGCCGCGCAGGTATTCGACACCGTGTACGCGCTGACCGCGGGCGGGCCGCAAGGCCACACCGATCTGGTGGCGCACCGTATCTATGCCGAGGCATTCGGCGCGGCAGCAGTGGGCCGCGCCTCGGTGATGGCGATCGTGTTGTTCGCCATCCTGGTCGGCATCACGCTCGTCCAACACTTCTACTTCCGCCGCAGGATCAGCTATGACCTCACGTAACGCACTGATCTACGCGGGGTTGCTCCTCGGCGCGGTGGTCACGCTGCTGCCTTTCGGACTCGGACTGCTCACCTCGTTCACCTCGGCCGAGCAGTTCGCCACCGATCCCCCGCTGTCGCTGCCCGCCCCGCCGACGCTGGAGAACTACGTCGGGCTCGCCGACGCCGGGTTCGGCCGGGCCGTCGTCGTAACCGCGTTGATGACGGCGGTCATCCTGCTGGGGCAACTGGTGTTCTCGGTGCTCGCCGCCTATGCCTTCGCGCGGCTGCAGTTTCCCGGCCGCGACACCCTGTTCTGGGTCTACATCGCGACTCTGATGGTGCCCGGCACCGTGACCGTGGTACCGCTGTATCTGATGATGGCCGAGGCCGGATTGCGCAACACGTTCTGGGCGCTGGTGCTGCCGTTCATGTTCGGCTCGCCGTATGCGATCTTCCTGTTGCGCGAGTACTTTCGGTCGATCCCGGGCGATCTCATCAATGCGGCGCGTCTCGACGGTGCTCATACCCTGGATGTGATCACGCACGTCGTGGTGCCGGCCAGCAGACCGATCCTGGTCACCCTGGCGTTGATCACCGTGGTCAGCCAGTGGAACAACTTCCTGTGGCCGTTGGTGATCACCAGCGGCAGCAAGTGGCAGGTGATCACCGTGGCGACCGCCGGGCTGCAGACGCAGTACAACGCGCAGTGGACGCTGGTGATGGCGGCGACCACGGTGGCGATCGTCCCGCTGATCGTGTTGTTCGTCGCGTTCTCGCGCAACATCGTCCGCTCGATCGTGGTGACGGGGATCAAGTGATCGTCGAGATCTGCACCAGGGCTGCCTATCCGCGGCCACAACGACCCTCACGTCGATCTCGCGACAGGAAGCGGCCATGAGGCGCTCGACGACGGCCGCGATCGGCCTGGCGCTGACCATGACCGTTCTGTTGGTGGCCGCCGTGCTGTTGGGCCGCACCACCGAACCCGAGGGCCGCACCGTGGTCACCGTGCGACTGTGGGATTCACAGGTGGCGGCCGCCTACCGGCAGTCCTTCGCCGAGTTCACCAGGGAACACCCCGACATCGAGGTGCGGGTCAACACCGTTGCCTACTCCGCGTACTTCGACAGCCTGCGTACCGACGTGGCCGGTGGCAGCGCCGATGACATCTTTTGGCTGTCCAACGCCTACCTGGCCGGATATGCCGACAACGGCCGGCTGCTGGACATCGGACAGACCTTGGGCGCGAACGCCGTCCGGGCCTGGGAGCCCTCGGTGGTCAACCAGTTCACCCGCAACGACGCCCTGTGGGCGGTTCCGCAGCTGACGGACGCCGGCATCGCGGTGTACTTCAACGCCGACCTGCTCGACACCGCCGGGGTCGACCTCGCCGAACTGAACACCATGCGGTGGTCGAACGGACCAGACGACACACTGCGGTCACTGGCGGCCCGGCTCACCGTCGACGAGCAGGGCCACGCGGCCGGCACGGAGGGTTTCGACACCGGCCGGATCCGGCAGTGGGGCTACAACGCCGCCAATGATCTGCAGGGCATCTACCTCAACTACATCGGCTCGGCGGGCGGCATCTTCAACATCGGAGATCGTTTCGCCTTCGACAACCCGCAGGCCGTCGAGGCGTTCACCTACCTGGTTCGGATGATCAACGACGATCACGTCGCCCCGCCGGCATCGGCCACCAACAACAACGGCGACTTCTCGCGCAACATGTTCCTGCAGGGCCGGATGGCGCTGTTCCAGTCCGGCACCTACAACCTGGCCGCGGTGGCGAACCAGGCCAGGTTCCGGTGGGGCGTGGCGATGCTTCCGGCCGGCCCCAAGGGACGAGTGAGCGTCACCAATGGCATTGCCGCAGCCGGGAACTCGGCGACCCATCATCCTGACGCGGTGCGCGAGGTACTGAACTGGATGGGCAGCAAACGCGGCAACGAATACCTCGGCGCGGGCGGTGCCGCCATCCCCGCTGTGCTGACAGCCCAGCCCGTCTACCACGACTACTGGACGCGGCGAGGTGTTGACGTCAGCCCGTTCTTCCGGGTGCTTCGGGGGCCTAGGATCCCGGCGCCGGGTGCGGCCGGCTTCGCGGCCGGATTTCAGGCCCTCAAGCCCTATTTCGACGAGATGTTCCTGGGTCGTCGCGATGTGGAGAAGTCGCTGGCCGACGCTCAGTGGGCGGCCAACACGGCCGCAGCGCGCTGACCGACGGAATATTTGCCGCCCGTGAACGCCGGCTTGTCGCTTACATTGGGCTGATGCGCAAGCAAACCAGCGGATCCCGTCACCGCCGCATGACGGTGGCACTGTTTGCCGCGGCCACGTTGGCGGTCACGCCGGCCTGCACGGCCGGTCACTCGCCCAATTCCTCGGCGCCGGCGGCCACACAGAGCGATGCCGGGTTCGCCCCAGCCGCACCCGCACCGGTGCCGGAAAGCGGTGCAGGGCTGAAGGAAGCGCCGATACCCACCGACGTCAAGCGGGACATCGTCAAGACCGCATCGATGTCGATCACCACGGGCAACCCGGCCGCAGTGGCCGACAAGGCCGTATCTCTGGCCACCGATGCCGGCGGCCGGGTCGACAGCCGCTCCGAGGACGCCGGCTCCAGTTCCGGCCGCGCGCGCATCTCACTGGCGCTACGCGTCCCGGCCGCCGAACTGGAGGGCACCCTCGACGAGTTCAAGAACCTCGGCACGGTGCAGACCGTCGAGGTCCGCTCCGACGACGTGACCTCTCAGCGCGTCGATCTCGACGCCCGAATCAAGGCGTTGCAGACTTCGGTCGACCGACTCCTCGGGATCATGCGCGACGCCAAAGACCCCGAGGCGTTGATCAAGGCCGAAGGCGCATTGTCGCAGCGCCAAGCCGAACTGGACAGCCTGCGTGCCCAGCGCACCCAGCTGGGCGATCAGATCGACTACAGCACCGTCAATCTCGACATCACCGCCGAGCAGATCGGCGGCCCGTCCCCGCAGTATCAGGGGTTCTGGGGCCAGGTCGAGCGTGGTTGGCACGGCCTGGTGTCAGCGGCCTCCGGGTTCGTGATGTTGTTCGGCCTGCTGCTGCCGTGGCTGGCGGTCGTCGTCATCGCGGCCGCCGTCATCTACGCCGTCATTCGGCTGACCCGGCCGCGGGCCGGGCAGCGGTCAACGCCGCGGGAAGCTGGTCGGCAGGACGGTGAGCTCCAGGGCCAAGGCAGTGCCGCAGACCAGAACGAGGATGGCGAAGGCGATCCAGTCGCGCGCCCGGGGACCTGACGGCGCGGCCGAGATCTGACCGGCGCCTCCGCGTGCGGTGATGGCATCGCCCATCTCGTCGCCTCGGCGCAGCGCCACGGTGACCGCTGCGGCCAACAGATCGACCAGATTCCCCACCCGCTGTCGACGTCGCGCCCGGAACGTCTCCGCGGGTTCGACCGGACGCAACCGGTGCGCCGCATACAAGGTGCGGAACTCGTCGATCAGCATCGGAAAAGCCCGGAGCGCCAATGCAATCGTCACGGCCCAGTCATGCACCGGGACGCGCAGTACGCGCAGCGGACGGCCCAGGGTGGCCACCGCCGGGGCGACGTCGGCGACATTCGTCGTCCAGGAAACCAATGCCCCCAGACCCAGTAGCACAATCGCCAGCGCGGTGATGCGCAGGTAGTTGAGCAACCCGCCCAGACCGATCTGCACCGAACCGATGTCGATGAACGGGGATCCGCCGGCCACCGCGGCGAGCGCCCCGCCCAACACCACCAGGATCCACAGGAAGAACGGGATCGAGGGCAGTGCCCCGCGCGGTATGTGGGCCAGTCGCGCGGTCACCAGCACCAGCACGGCGACCGCGCCGATGGGCACCCAGCCGGGATAGAACGTCAGCAGCACACCGATGCCCGCCACGGAGAGCAGTTTGGTTCCGGCCCACAGCCGATGGATGACGGTGTCGCCGGGGACCGGACGCAGCAGCACGACCGGTTTGCGTTGTCCTCGCGTCGGAGCGGTCATCGCGCGCCTCCGGCAGTCGTCGGGGCAAGGGCCAGCTCGCCGTGGTGCAGATGCAGGGTGCGCGGGCAGAGATTCTCCAGACCGGTGAAGTCGTGGGAGATGACGACGACGGTGAGTCCGTTGTTGTGCCGCAGGTCCTCCAGCAATCGCAACAAACCTCGCTGGCTGGCGGCGTCCAGTCCGGCCAGCGGCTCGTCGAGGATCAGCGCGCGCGGCGACCGGGCCAGCAATCCCGCCAGTACGACGCGACGCATCTGACCGCCCGAGAGTTGGTCGATGCGCCGCTGGGCCAGCGTCGCGTCCAGTCCGACCATTTCCAGCGCGGCCGCGATCCGGTCGGTCTCGTGCCGGGAGAAGCCTGCGGCCGAGGCGATTTCGCGGCCGACGGTGCTGCGCATCAACTGCAGGCGGGCAGCCTGGAACGAGATCGCCACCGCACCCACCTGCTGCGCCACCGGTGCCCCGTCGAGCAGGCAGGCACCATACGTCGGGACGGTCAGCCCGGCCATGATCCAGGCCAGGGTCGATTTGCCCGAGCCGTTCAGACCGTGCACGAGCACTCCGTCACCCTCGTTGACAGTGAACGTGATGTCACGCAAAGCCGTTTTCGCCCAAGGTGTTCCGCTGGCGTACTCGTGCCCGACACCGGTCAGTTCGAGTACCGGCGCGCCCTGCTGGGTTGCGGCCGCGTCGCTGACGGGCACCGCAGAGGTCTGCACCATGTCGGTGTTGTCGGCAGTGCCGCCGTTGCCGCTGAGTTGCACCGAGCGGTCGGCAGAATCGGCCTCGTCGTTGTAGTGCGTGATGTGCACCAGCGACATGTCGTGGTGATCGGTCAGCCCGGACAACACATTCATCAACGTGTCACGACCCTGCTGGTCGACCATGCTGGTGACCTCGTCGGCGATCAGCAGCGAGGGCTCACGAGCCAGCGCCGCGGCCACGGCCAGGCGTTGCAGTTCACCGCCGGACAATCCCCCGGTGTCGCGTTCGGCCAGCCCGTCGAGCCCGACTTCGGACAGCAGGCGCTCGACGTCGGCGGTGGCGCCGACGGGCAATCCCCACACCACGTCGTCGGCCACCCGGGTGCCCAGTACCTGGCTCTCCGGGTGCTGCATCACCACGGCGGTGCCGCCGATGCGGCCCAGTCCCACGGCACCGGCCCGCTCGATGCTGCCCGAAGTGGGCTGGCGACCGGCCAACATGAGCATGAGCGTGGTCTTGCCCGAGCCGTTCGGCCCGGTCACCGCGACGTGCTCCCCGGGCTGCAATTCCATGGACACCGGGCCCAAGGCGTCGTGATCGATCCCCGGATAGCGGAACCGTACGTCGGTCAGCCGGGCCGGAACCGGTGCGATGACAGCAGATTCGTCGGCGTCGATGTCGGCGTCGAGCTTGTGCACGTCGGGCACGCCGAGCAATCGCGCCAGAATCCGTGAAAGCGCCCACCAGCCGACCATGCTGATCGAGGTGATGGTGAAGATGCCCAGCACCAGCATCAGCAGGGGCCAGTAGTCGATCATGGTGGCGACGGTGGTCCTCAGCGGTTCGGCGATCACGTCGAGCACCGGGATGCGTTCCAACACCTTGGCCAAGCCCTCGACGCTGGCGGTCAGCGAGTCGAAGACCAGATTGCGCAGCCGTGACAGCACCGACAGTGCGACGACGGCGGCCGCCCCGAACACCGCCCCGGCCACGATCGAGGCCCCGAATGCCATGGCGGTGCCGCGTCCCTTGCGCTTGACCACACCGGTCAACCCGCCGATGTAGGCGCAGTCGACGACGGTCATCAGGCCGCCCATGCCCGCGATCAGGAAGGCGATCGTGCCGGCGGCGACAGTTGCAGCGAGGAGCACGCGCAGGCGGTACCGGTAGGCCAGCAGGCCCATCGGCACGGTGCCCAGCACTGAGAGGCCTGCCGCGAACGGCACCACCACGGCGATGATCGCGGTGGCCGCACATAGCGCAGCCATCACCGCAGCCTGCGCAAGCTCGCCGGGAGTGAGGCCGCGCCGAGGCGTCGTCGCCGGTGGTATCGCGGTCATCGTTCGATTCTGCCAGCCGCGATCGCCGGCGTCGGCTGCCCGTTGTGTGAGCGAGCGCACGCCGAGCAGGTAGACTACATAGCAAATCTATGTAAATATGGTGGGTATGCCGACCCCGACCGAGGATGTCACGGTAACCGATCAAACCGAGCTTGGCGCCGACCTGCTGTCGGTCGTCGCCCGGTTGAACCGACTGGCCACCCAACGCACCCGATTGCCGCTCCCCTGGGCCCAGGCCCGGTTGCTGTCGACGATCGAGGATCAGGGCGAGGCCCGCATCTCCGACCTCGCCTACCTCGACCACTGTTCGCAGCCGACCATGACCACCCAGGTTCGCCGCCTCGAAGACGCCCGACTGGTGTCGCGCACCACCGATCCCGGTGATGCCCGCGCCGTGCTGATCCGGATCACCGAGCAGGGGCGGCAGACCCTGGAGCAAGCCAGAGCGGACCGCGCCGCGGCGATCAACCCGAGGCTCGAACGGCTCACCGCAGAGGAACGCCGGACGCTGGCCGCCTCCGTCGGCATCATCCGCCGGTTGCTCACCGACGTCGACGAGCATCCGCAGTCGCACAAGAACTAGTTAGGAGTCAACGCCCTGATGTGGCGCCAACCCAAGGCCGTATGGGCCGTCGCTTTCGCCTCCGTCGTCGCCTTCATGGGCATCGGACTGGTCGATCCCATCCTCAAACCGATCGCCGACAACCTCAACGCCTCGGCTTCGCAGGTGTCGTTGCTGTTCACCAGCTACATGGCGGTGATGGGCGTGGCGATGCTGATCACCGGCGTGGTGTCCAGCCGCATCGGCCCCAAGCGCACGCTGCTGCTCGGCCTGGTGATCATCATCGCCGGCGCCGGCCTGGCCGGGCTGAGCGACACCGTGATGCAGATCGTGGGCTGGCGCGCCGTGTGGGGTCTCGGTAACGCACTGTTCATCGCGACCGCACTGGCCACCATCGTCAACTCCGCGAAAGGCTCTGTGGCGCAGGCCATCATCCTCTACGAGGCGGCACTCGGCCTGGGCATTGCGATCGGCCCCCTGGTCGGCGGCGTGCTCGGCTCGATCTCCTGGCGCGGCCCCTTCTTCGGCGTCTCCGCGCTGATGGCCTTCGCCCTCGTCATCACCGCGTTCCTGCTGCCGGCCACCCCGCGGGCCGAACGTGCCACCACGCTGGCCGATCCGTTCCGCGCACTGCGCCACCGCGGGCTGCTCGGTGTCGCGATCACAGCGCTGCTCTACAACTTCGGCTTCTTCACCCTGCTGGCGTTCACGCCATTCCCGCTGGACATGACCGCTCACCAGATCGGGCTGATCTTCTTCGGCTGGGGTCTGGCATTGGCATTCACCTCAGTGGTGGTCGCGCCGCGGCTGCAACACCGCTTCGGCACCGTCCGGGTGCTCATCCTCAACCTCATCGCCTTCACCGCCGTGCTGGCCGTGATGGCGGTGTGGACCGATTCCAAGACCGTGCTGGCCTCGGGCGTCGTGATCGCCGGTCTGTTCATCGGCATCAACAACACACTGATCACCGAGACCGTGATGAAGGCCGCCCCGGTCGAACGCGGCGTGGCCTCCGCGGCCTACAGCTTCCTGCGCTTCGGCGGGGCCGCCGTCGCACCGTGGCTGGCCGGAGTTCTCGGTGAGCAGATCAGTGTCCACCTGCCGTACTGGGTAGGCGCGGGGGCCGTGCTGGCCGGCGCCGGTGTGCTGTTCCTGACGCGTCCGCACCTTGTTCACATCGACGAGGAAGACACGGTGGAAACCGAGCTCGACGAGCTCACCGACGAGGCGACTGCGGTCACCGTCGGCAGCGACAGCTGACACCCTGGGGCGAAATCCGCCCCAGCGCTCACCGCGCTCCCCACAATGGGTGAATGTCGCAGCAGCTCGACGGCGAGGCCCGGTTGTCGTGGATTCTGGCCGGCCTCGCCGGAGTACTGGGCGCCGCGGCCTTCACCCATTCCGCGGGGTACTTCGTCACCTTCATGACGGGCACAACACCGAGCGGGCGTTCCTAGGCTTGTTCCAGGGCGAGGAGTGGCTGGCGATCGGTGCCGCACTGTTGCTGCTCGCCTTCGTCGCCGGAGTGGTGATCGCATCGTTGTGCCGCAGGCACCTCTGGGTCAACCATCCCCACGGTGCGACGGTGCTGACGACCCTTGCGCTGGTGGTGTCCACCGTCGTCGACCTCATCGAGCGCGGCTGGACGGCCCGCGATGTTCCGTACATCCCAATCCTGTTCGTGGCCTTCGGTATCGGCGCCCTCAATACGTCGTTCGTGAAGGACGGCGAAGTGTCCATCCCGTTGAGTTACGTGACCGGCACGCTTGTGAAGCTGGGCCAGGGCATCGAACGCCACATCAGTGGCGGCGACGTGACCGACTGGCTGGGGTACTTCCTGCTGTGGGCCGGATTCGCCGGTGGGCCATCATCGGTGGCTTCATCAGCGTCGTGGTGAGCGGATCCCAGATGCTGCTGGTGGCCACCCTGGTCTGCGCCGTCACCGCGAGCTACACCTACTTCTTCTTCGATCGCCACGCGTTGTTGAAGTAGCGAGTTTCACGACCCTGGTGTCGATCTCGAAGCGTCCGGCAATTCTCAGAGCGCGAACAGCAGGAACTGAGTCACCTGGGTGGGCGAGAAATTGTCGTCGCTGACCGCGATCACCGATTGTCGGCCGTCGGGCAGCTTGGGCCCCAAGGTGATTCCCTCGATGTTGTCCAGCGGCGCCAGACCGGGCGTGGTGGTCAGGTCGGCCAGCAACGTTTTCGTCATCTCGGCGGAGCCGTCGACTAGGCTCGCGCGGTAGATCCGCACCGCCACATGGGTGCCGAAGCCGCGCTCGATCACCAGGAAGTTCCTGTCGTCGAGCGCGACCAGGTCTGACAAGCCGTTCATGCCGCCGGGCCCGGCACTGACCGGATCCAGCGGGTAGGTGAACCGCCCGTCGACCGCACCGGAGTCCGCATCGAAGCGGAACACGCGGGTCCATGCGCCGCGCTGCGCGTCGGGTGGTGGACCGTCCTCGTAGCCTGGGCCCTCCATCGCCGCCCACAGCCAGCGCCCGTCCGGCGTCAGCGTGAGCCCCTCCAGCGTGCTGTTGCGGCGCGGGCCGTGCTCGCCGGCCGACATTCGCAGATCCTCGGGCAGGCCGAACTCGCCGAGGAAGCTGCCGTCGAGTCCGGCGGACCGCACCCACGGATCGAGCAGGATCGGCGCCCCGGGTCCCTCGGTCCGCCGCTCCCCCTCACTGGTCCAGTACAACCGCTGTCGACCGGCATCGAAGGCGATCGCCTCGGGGTCCGGCGGTATCACAGGTGGCACCGCGTCGGTATCCAACGGGTGGAACGGTTGTCCGTCACGATCGAGCCACGGATGGGTGCCGACGAATTCGACGTCACCGATACCGTTGTCCGACAGTTTGATCCGCGCGGTGTAAAACCGCGCCGGACTCTTGGCGGAGCGGTCGTCGCTGATGATGTAGTACAGGTCCGCGGCCGGGTCATAGCTGATTCCCGACAATCCGCCGACGACGGTGCCATCGAATACCGCCGCGGCGGCAATCTGCCGTTGGCCGAGAAACTCGAAATCCGTCACGGCGCGCGCAGGAGCACAACCGGCCAGGACCAGCAGCCCGGCCGCCAGGATTCGGTACAACATCAGGTGATGACGGCCCCGACCAGAATGCCGACGACGTAGGTCGCCGCAATCGCGACGGCACCGAACACCAGTTGCCGCAGTCCCGCCACGGCCGCCGGCTTACGGGTGAACTTGGCCGCCAAGGCACCGGCGATCAACAGACCCACCCCGCCGCACGCCAGCCCGGCCCACAACGATTGGAAGCCGAGCAGATATGGGATGAGCGGGACGATCGCGCCGATCGCGAACATCACGAAGGACGATCCCCCGGCCACCCACGGCGACGGCTTCTCCGTGGGGTGCACACCCAGTTCCTGCACGAGGTGAAAGTTCAGGGCCCGGCTCTCGTCGCGGTGGATCTCCTCGCTGGCTTTCACGGCCGTTTCGGGCGTCATCCCCATTTCCTGAAGCATCGCCACGAGCTCGGCCTGCTCGGCCTCGGGGTTCTTGCGGAACGATTTGCGCTCGACCTTGACCTCGGAGTCGACCTGCTCGTTCGCGGTCGTCACCGAGGTGTACTCGCCGAGCGCCATCGAGAACGCCCCGGCCAACAGGCCGGCCACGCCGCTGAGCACCACGGTCTGAGCCGAGGCGCTGGCCCCGACACCGGCGATCAACGCGGTGTTGCTGACCAGACCGTCCATCGCACCGAAGGTCGCCGCGCGCAACCAGCCGCCCGTCACATCGGCGTGCCGGTGATAGCTGACATGCGGCAAGCCCGTGGGAGACAGCGAGTTACCGATCGAGTCCGGCATGTTCGCCAGTCTTTCGCGGAGAGGTGATGCTTGTCCAGGAAGGCTGTCCTTCGTTCCAACCGCCACGCCCGGGCCGCCACGCACGTACGGTCGGGATATGACCTCCACTGCCGAACATCTGCGAAACGCGCTGGACGGCCGCTGGCGCGACGTAAAAAACGCCATGCGGGCCAGGTTGTCCGACCAGATCTTCCGACCGCACTACACCCCCAACACGGTGATCGCCCGGGCCAAGGTGGGCGAGCAGCTCAAGATCATGGCCGCGGCCGGGGCTGCCGAGGACGGCTTCCGCAAGGAACACGGCGGCAACGGCGACGTCGGTGCCGCCATCACCCAGATCGAGATGCTGGCCATGAGCGACCTCTCCCTGATGGTCAAGGCCGGGGTCCAGTGGGGCCTGTTCGGCGGCGCCATCGAGAACCTGGGCACCGAACGCCACCACAAGGCCTACGTCCGACCACTGATCGACCTGGACCTGCTGGGTTGTTTCGCGATGACCGAAACCGGCCACGGCAGCGACGTGCAGTCGCTGGAGACCACCGCCACCTACGATCCGGCGACCCAGGAATTCGTCATCGACTCCCCCACGCCAACCGCACGCAAGGACTACATCGGCGGGGCCGCCGAAACCGCGCGTGTGTCAACTGTTTTCGCACAGTTGATCACTCCGGACGGCGAGGGCCACGGCGTGCATTGTTTCGTGGTGCCGATCCGCGACGACGAGGGCAATGATCTGCCCGGGGTGACCACGTCGGACTGTCATTACAAGGGCGGGCTACCGGGCGTCGACAACGGCCGCATCGTGTTCGACCACGTACGGGTCCCGCGGGAGAACCTGCTGAACCGCTACGCCGATGTCGCCCCCGACGGCACCTACACCTCACCGATCGAAAACCCGGGCCGGCGGTTCTTCACGATGCTGGGCACCCTGATCCGAGGCCGCGTCACCGTCGGCGGCAGCGCCGCCGCGGCGGGGCGGGTGGCACTGGACATCGCCACCCGATATGCGCTGGAACGCAGGCAGTTCGAAGCCCCCAAGAGCACCGAGGAAGTCCTCATCATGGACTACCTCGTGCACCAGCGCCGACTGCTGCCGCTGATCGCCAAGTCCTACGCCTTGCAGTTCGCTCAGAACGAACTGGTCGCCAAATGCCATGAGCTACAGACCTCGGACGACCCCGACGCCGAGGAGCAACGCGAACTCGAGGCCCGCGCGGCCGGCCTGAAAGCCGCCAACACCTGGCATGCCAGCCGCGCCATCCAGGAAGCCCGTGAAGCGTGCGGCGGTGCAGGCTATCTCGCCGAGAACCGGCTGATCGCCCTGCGCGCCGACACCGACGTGTTCACCACCTTCGAGGGCGACAACCACGTGCTCACGCAGCTGGTCGCCAAGGAACTACTGACCGCCTACGCCGACGACATCAAAGGCATGAGCCCGGTCGAATGGGTCCGGTTCGCGGCCAACTACGCCGGCGAGCGGGTGCTGAAACGTACGGCCGCCGAAACCATCATCCAGACCGTCCTCGACACCCGCCAGGACAACGAGGAGGAAGGCAGCCTGTTCAACCGCGGCACCCAGGTCAAGATGTTCGAAGATCGCGAGGAGTACATGCTCGCCTCGGTGGCGCGGCGGCTGCAGGGCAAGTCCAAGGAGATGTCGGCGTTCGACGCGTTCAACGCCGTACAGGACCACGTGCTGCACGCCGCGCAGGCGCATATCGACCGGGTCATCCTGGAGGCGTTCGTGGCCGGCATCGACGCCTGCGAGGACGACACCGCCCGCGAACTCCTCGACGATGTCTGCGACCTGTACGCGCTGTCGGTGATCGAGGACGACAAGGCCTGGTTCATCGAACACCGCTACCTGTCCACCGAACGCGCCAAGGCAGTCACCCGGGGAATCAACGAACGCTGCCGCTCACTGCGCCCGCACATCGAAATCCTCGTCGACGGGTTCGGCATCCCGGAGCAGCTGCGTTACGCGGCGATGCTCGACCCCGCCGAGCTGCTCAACGGCTGAGGCGCCTCAGGGCTTCGGAATCGGGTCGACGGCAACCAGTTTGCCGTCGTCCCCGATCCGGAACCGCACGGTGGCGATGCCGGTGGGCGCGGTGGGCGAATCATGGCCCTGCTGCCACTGGTAGTTCACCACCACCGTGTCATCGGCATTGGTGACCACGTTGATGTACGGCCGGGGTTCCGGGGTGGCCGGGCCGAGCGGGGTCTGCCGGTCGAAGAACAGCAGTTGCCCGGTGCTGTTCGGCTCGGGGTTCGTCTGGCCCACCTGGACCCAGTACAGCCGGCAATTGCTCGTGTGGCCGGAGCCGATCTGCGTCCACTGCCTGCCCGCTCCGGGGGCCGGCAGTTTGGCGATCTGATCGGTCACCGCATCGGCGCTGGGGCCGTCGGTCGGTGCGCAGGTATCGGGCTTCGGAGGCGGCGCGGATGACGGTTTCCAGCCGCAACCAACCGCGAGGAGACCGATGAAGGCGACGATGGCGATCAGCCGTGGGTACACACCCCGAGGGTAGCGAATCAACCCGGCTGAGCGAGTGGGCTGACGACGGCGCGTCGATAGGTGACACTGTTTGCGATCCGACCGG
The DNA here is from genome assembly GCF_002102345.1 of Mycolicibacterium peregrinum. GTDB lineage: Bacteria > Actinomycetota > Actinomycetes > Mycobacteriales > Mycobacteriaceae > Mycobacterium > Mycobacterium peregrinum. The sequence continues at coordinate 191,160 of NZ_LQPP01000018.1, read as the reverse complement.
CGATCCGACGGCGGACACCGCTCACGACCATTTACCCAAGGAGACACAGATGGCTTGGTTCCTCGCCATGGAAGGCCCTGCCAACAAGGCCGTCCTGTACCAACTGCAGGAATCAGTCAACGTCCAACAGCTCGCCGAGGAGATGTCCAGCGCAGCCACCCTCGATCGTGCGGTCCCCGTCCCGGCCGTGTTGGCCAACAACCGGCAACAGGTGACGGTGTACGTGCGGCCGGCGGCTTGGGGCGTGTGGACGTTCTACCAACTGTCCGAAGAGGAGCGGAAAGCTCTCGCGTCCGCGTCCAATCCACTGGTGGAGGCGCTTACCCAGGCGGCCCGTCAGGCCCAGACCCGGCCCCAGTCCTAGGACTGGGGTTTGGAGAACTTGCTCCCCCGATTGGACTCGAACCAATAACCGCCCGATTAACAGTCGGGAGCTCTGCCAATTGAGCTACAGGGGACTACCTTCCGCGGAAGCTCCGCGGCCGAGCGTTGACTCTAGCGTACGGACCGCCGCTGCCGCCAACTCGCTCCCAGACGGGCGCGCCGCGGCGGCGGTGAGGCAGGATGGAGTACACATGTTGGTTCTCTGGGGCACGCCGCATTGGGAGGAATTCTGTGATCCGCTATGCCGCCGTGATCGCCGTAGGCTACGTGCTTGGCGCCAAGGCCGGGCGACGTCGCTATGAGCAGATCGCCAGCACCTACCGCGCGGTGACGGCCAATCCGGCCACCAAGGCGGTGATCGACGCCGGACGACGCAAGATCGCCAAGCAGGTGTCTCCGGATCCGCAGTTCCTCACCTTGATCCCCATAGACGCAGAAACGTCGGTGCTCGCCACGAAGGAGAGCACCGACGGTTCGGCAAGAAAAGTAGCTGGTAGGGGCTAGCCGATCCCCTGATTGATCGACGTTCCGGGCAGCAGCGGCCCAGTGACGAATCCGCCATTGCCGCCGGCGCCGACCCACGGCGTGCCGATGTTGGCGGGCATGCCATTGGAGTAGGACAGGCACTTGCCGTCCTCTTTGTTACCGAACCAGGCCAGGCAGGCCGGCTGGGCCGTGACCTCCGAACCGGATGTCGACGTCGCGACGAACGCCGGGGCCGCCGCTGCGGCCCCCGTGGCCAGCGCAAATGCGCCAGCTGCGACCAACCGTCGCGTCCGCGTGCTGAACAGTGTCACCAGGTCTGCCTCTCTCGCCTGAAGATGCCCGACTGCACCTCACCCTATCGCGATGTGTCTGATCACGCAGTCAGGTCGTCGCCACTGGCCTGCTCGAGCAGGCTGCGCCGGTAGGACTCCATGGCCACCAGGTCGCCGAACAGGGCGTGATATTCGTCTCCCTGCTCCACCGGCGACATGCGCTGCAGTTTGGACTTCACCTCGGCGATCTGGCGGCCCACCCAGACTTCCTGCAGGCGGGCCAGCACGCTGCTGATGTAGCGAGGCAGATGCTCGTCGTCCTCGACGTTGATGGCCTCGACCCCCAGTTCGTTGACCAGGCTGGCCGCCGCCGGGGACGTGGTCTGCTCACGTGCAGCCTCGATCCACTGGGCCCCCGATTTGCCCGATGCCATGCCGCCGGCCGCCTCGATCGCCGAACGCACCGCGGCGTACCCCGGGTGGGTGAAGCTCTCGACTGTCAGCGAGTCGAACACCGGACCGGCGATCGCCGGATACTGCAGGGCAGCCTTGAGCGCCTCGCGCTGAGGCCACAGTGTCGGATCGGTCGGATTGGGCCGCGACACAGGAGTCGCCGCGGGTCTGGCCTGTTGCCGCGCAGGCTGGCGCCGCGAATCCTTGCGACCGCCGCTGGCTTCCTCCCGCACCCGGCCGATCACCTGCGCGACGTTGTCCCAACCGACCCAGCCCGCCAGCTGTCTGGCGTACTCGTCACGCAGGGTCTGGTCCTTGATGCGGGCCGCGATCGGTACGCATCGCCGCAGCGCCGCCACCCGGCCCTCCGCGCTGTCCAGGTCATGTTCGGCCAGTGCGCTGCGAATCACGAACTCGAACAACGGGGTTCGTCGTGCGACCAGATCGCGCACGGCACCGTCGCCGGAGCGCAGTCGCAGATCGCACGGATCCATCCCGTCGGGCGCCACCGCCACGAACGACTGCCCGGACAGGTTCTGCTCCCCCTCGAACGCTTTCACCGCGGCCGCCTGGCCGGCAGCGTCACCGTCGAACACGTAGATCAGCTCGCCGCGGAAGAAGTTGTCGTCCATCATCAGCCGGCGCAGCATCGACAGGTGCTGCTCGCCGAAGGCGGTGCCGCACGAGGCCACCGCGGTGGTCACCCCGGCCATGTGCATCGCCATCACATCGGTGTAGCCCTCGACGACGACGGCCTGATGCCCCTTGGCGATGTCGCGCTTGGCGCGATCAAGCCCGAACAGCACCTGCGACTTCTTGTAGAGCACCGTCTCGGGGGTGTTGACGTACTTGGCCTGGTTCTGGTCGTCATCGAACAGCCGGCGCGCACCGAAGCCGATGGTCTCCCCCGAGGACACCCGGATCGGCCACAGCAGCCTGCGGTGGAACCGGTCCATCGGCCCACGCTTGCCCTCCCGGCTCAGCCCGGCGGCTTCCAGCTCCTTGAACTCGAAACCCAAGCGCTGCAAGTGCTTTGTCAGCTTGTCCCACCCCGACGGCGCGAAGCCGCACCCGAACTGGGCGGCTGCGGCGGCGTCGAAGTTGCGCTCGGTCAGATACTTGCGCGCCTCGGCCGCCTCCTCCGAGGCCAACGCCTCGGCATAGAACTCCTGGGCAGCGGCATTGGCGGCCAGCAACCGGCTGCGGCTGCCCCGGTCCCGCTGGACATTGGTCGTCGACGCGCCGGTGTAGGTGACGGTGTAGTTGACCCGGTCGGCCAGCAACTCGACTGCCTCGACGAAACTGACGTGCTCGATCTTCTGGATGAAGGCGTAGACGTCGCCACCCTCGCCGCAACCGAAGCAATGGAAGTGGCCGTGGTTCGGCCGCACGTGGAACGACGGCGACTTCTCGTCGTGGAACGGGCACAGCCCCTTCATCGAGTCGGCCCCGGCCCGCCTCAACTGGACGTAATCACCGACGACGTCTTCGATCCGGACCTTTTCACGGATCGCGGCGATATCGCGATCAGGAATCCGGCCGGCCACCGGCATAGTCTATGCGCGCGGGGATGTCGCGTTGACCGGGTTGCCCGAGGGCGCTCACACGATCGAAAGCAGGGTGACTCCGGCGTGGTGCAGATGACCGAAGGCGTGGTCGAACACGGCGGGCGCCGAGTGGCCTATGCGGCGTACGGCCCCGCCGAGGGCACACCCGCGCTGTTCATCCCCGGTGCCGGCTGCGGCAGACGGATGTCGTTCGGCCACGAGCAGCTCGACGACCACGGAGTTCGCCTGATATCGGTGGACCGCCCGGGGCTCGGATCGTCCGAATCCGATCCCGGGAAAACCCTCGATACCGTCGGTGCGGACTTCGCCGCGGTGATCGACCGCCTCGTCGGCCGCCCGATTCCCGTGGTCGCCAACTCGCAAGGCGCACCGTTCGGCCTGGCGCTGGCCGGCACCGGGTGGGCTGCTCGGCTCGTGCTGGCATCCCCGATCGACGACCTGGGCTGTCCATCGGTAGTCGCCTTGCTGGCACCCGCGCACCGCGAATTTGTCAGCGCGATCGCGGCCGACCCGGACGGCGCGATGCAGGATCTGTCCGCCTACACCGCGGGCGCCCTCTTCGACATGATCATGGCCGACTATCCGCCTTCTGACCGCGCCGTCTACGACGATCCGGGTTTTCGCACGATGTTGCGCGCCGCGCTCGCCGACGGCTTCGCCCAGGGAGCGCAGGGATATGCCCGCGACACCGTGCTCGCCACGTCGCCCTGGCCGGTTCACCTGCTGACGCCGGGAGTCGAGGTACAGGTGTTGTTCGGGAGCGACGACAGCGTGCATTCGCCCGACCGCGGCGTCACCCTGGCGGACCGGATCGAGGGGGCGACGCGAACCGTCGTCGAGGGCGTGGGGGGCGCGTTGCTGTGGGCACGCGCGGATGCGGTCTTGAGCCGGCTCCGGCTGCCGGAACGCTGACGCTGCCCGGGAAATGTCGACCCGGGCCGGCATTCGGCGCCGGGCAGGTTGTCGGTGCAGCTATCCCAGCGGTCTGGGCGAGCGTGCCTCGTGCACGCGTTCCAGCCGGCTCTCGGTGTAGGACGCGATCTGATCGACCACCACGCGCAGCCGGGCACCGTCATCGGCAGCGAGGTCGAACTCGGGCGCGAACTGCGGGTCCAGGCTGCTCGGGGCCTGCGCCCACAACGCCAGCGCAACCTCGTGGACCAGAGTGCGCTGATCGGCCTGGATCTGCAGGTGCCGGTGATCGGACATGATGAACTGCAGCGCCAGCATCTTGAGCAACACCACCTCGGCCCGCACCAGCGGAGGCACGGCAAGGTCGGCAGCAAAACGCCGTACCGGCGCTCCGCCGGCGACCGCCCGGGTCTGGGTGATCGCCGCATTGGCGAACCGCCCGACGAGCTCGCTCGTCATCGTCTTCAGCGCGACCGAGGCCGCCAGGGTGCCATCGTATTTTCCGGCCGAGGCCAATACCGGTAGGTGGGACAGCCGCTCGGCGGCGGCCAGCAGATCGTCGTGGCTGACGCTCGGAAAGTTTCTGGAGCCGAGTTCCGCGAGCGAGGCGGCGGCATCGGGATCGCCGAGCACCCGCAGATCGATCCGGCCGGAGATGACGCCGTCCTCGACGTCGTGCACCGAATACGCGACGTCGTCGGCCCAGTCCATCACCTGGGCTTCCAGGCACGGCCGCTCGGCGGGGGCATCGGCCCGCATCCACGCGGCGGCCTCCGCGTCGTCGTCGTAGAAGCCGTACTTGCGGCGGGTGCCGAAGCTCGGCCACGGATACTTCGCCACCGCGTCCAGCGCGGCCCGCGTCAGGTTGAGCCCGGCCGAACGGCCTTCGGCGTCAAGAACTTTGGGCTCCAGCCGGGTGAGGATCCGGAAGTTCTGCGCATTGCCCTCGAACCCGCCGAACGGTTTGGCGATCTCGTCGAGCGCACGCTCACCGTTGTGCCCGTATGGCGGATGTCCGATGTCGTGGGCCAGCCCGGCCAGATCCACCAGGTCCGCATCGCAACCGAGTCCGATCGCCATGCCCCGCCCGATCTGGGCCACCTCGAGTGAGTGGGTGAGGCGGGTGCGCGGGGTGTCGCCGTGCCGGGGCCCGACGACCTGGGTCTTGTCGGCCAGCCGCCGCAGCGCCGCGCTGTGCAGCACGCGGGCCCGATCGCGGGCGAAATCGGTGCGGTGCTCGGTGGCGGTCCCGGGCAGCGCAGCACCCTTCGGCGACTCGGCCACCAGACGTTGCCGGTCGAAGTCGTCATACCAGGACTGCGATTCCCCGTTCACCGACGCACAGTCTGCCAGGAAGCGACGCGCCGCCCCTGCAGCACACTAGATTGACGGTCATGCGTATCGCCCGTCTGCTCTCCATGCTGCTCGCGATCATGATGACCGGGCTGCTGGTGGCCCCGGGGGCGACCGCCGAGCCGCCGCTGCGCCTGGCCACGCAACTCACCGACAACGCGGGGGTGCTGTCACCGACCCAGCGGGCGAGTGTGGAACGCGCCCTCGACCAGCTCTACGACACCAAACACGTTCAGCTGTGGGTGGTGCTCGTCGAAGACTTCTCCGGGCAGAACTACCTGGGCTGGGCCCAGAACACCATCCGGCTCAGCGATCTGGGCGATGACGACGCGTTGCTCGCGGTGGCCACCAAGGACCGCGCCTATTCCTTCCAGGTTCCCGACACGCTTCCCGGCGGCAATGCCAGGGCCGAAGAGATCCGGCGCGACAGCGTCGAACCGGCGCTGCGACGCCAGGACTGGGCCGGCGCCGCGATCGCCGCCGCAAACGGCCTGAGGACCGAACCGGCCACCAAACCGGTTGCCACGCCCGGCGTGTCATGGTCTGCGATGTTGATCGGCATCGGTGTGGTGCTGGTGCTGTTCGGACTGGTGTGGTGGTGGGCCCGGCGGCGGCGGGCCAAGCGTCGCCGCGCCGAATTCGAGGCCGCCAAACGTGTCGATCCGACCGACGCCAACGCGTTGGCGTCGGTGCCGCTGGAGGCGCTCGACGAGCTTTCCCGTTCGATCGTCGTCGACGTCGACAATGCCGTACGCACCAGTGCGGCCGAATTGGAACTGGCGGTCGAGGAGTTCGGCGCGAACCGCACCGAACCGTTCAGCGCGGCCCTGGAAAACGCGAAAAAAGCTCTGGCTCAAGCCTTCAATGTGCGTCAGACCCTCGACGACGATGCCCCCGAGACGCCGCTGCAGCAGCGTCAGCTGTTGACGCAGGTCGTGGTGTCTGCGGCCAGGGCCGACCGTGAGCTGGAAGCCCAGAGTCAAGCCTTCGAACAGCTACGCGATCTGGTGATCAACGCTCCGGCCCGGCTCGACAACATGACCCAGCAGATGGTCGGCCTGACCGCCCGCCTCGAGCCTGCCCGCGAGACCCTGGACAAACTCCACACCCAGTTCGACGCGGCGGCGCTACGTTCGGTGGAGACCAACGTCGAAACCGCCAAGGAGCGGCTGGCGTTCGCGGACCGCAACATCACCACCGCCCGCAACCTGGTGTCGCGGCCCGCCACCGATCAGACCGCACTGGTGGACGCGGTGCGCTCAGCCGAATCCTCGCTCGACCAGACCCGCGTCCTGCTCGACGCCGTGGACAGCGCGGCTTCCGACATCAACCGGGCGCTGGCCGAGCTGCCCGCGGCCATCACCGACATCCAGGCCGGTATCGATCAGGCGACTTCACTGCTGGCGCAATCGGGTACACCGCAGGCCGACAAGCTCAGCACGGCCCGGGACGCCGCCGTCAAGGCTGCCGATGACGCAAGGGCCAACGGCAAGTCCGATCCGCTGGGCACGTTCACCCGGCTCACCAAGGCCGATGCCGAACTCGATCAGCTGCTGGCCGGGGTGCATGAGCAGCAGGAGGCCGCCGAGCGGCTGGCCCGCGCGCTGGAGCAGGCACTGTTCACCGCCCAGTCACGGATCAAGGCGGTGTCGGACTTCATCGAGACCCGGCGCGGCAGCATCGGGCCGGAGGCCCGCACCCGGCTAGCCGAGGCGCAGCGGCAGCTTCAGGCCGCCGAGGCCAAGCGGGCCGCGAATCCGAACGAGGCGGTGGCGCACGCGAACGGGGCCTCGACGCTGGCCGCACAGGCGCAGGGCCTGGCCAACGACGACGTGCGGGCCGCGCAGCGGTCCTACACCTCGCAGTACGGCGGGGGTGGCGGCTCCGACATGGGCGCCGTGCTCGGCGGCATCCTCATCGGCAACATCCTCCGTGGCGGCGGTGGCGGTTTCGGCGGCGGCTTCGGTGGTGGGTACGGCGGCGGTCGCGGTATGGGCCGTCCGACCTCCTACGGCGGCTCGTCACATTCGTCGGGCCGCAGCTACAGCGGCGGTGGCGGGCGCTTCTAGGCGCGTTTCCTTGGCGAGCAGACGCTCCGGTACCCCGGAACGCGCGACAACGGTTACCGGAGCGTCTGCTCGGCGTCAGAGGGTGAGCACCACCTTGCCGGAAATGGCCCGGTAGGACTGCGCCTCCCCCGCATGTTCCAGCGGGAACGTCGCCGCGATCGTGCGCCTGAGTTTCCCGGCCGTGACGAGGGTGGCGAGCGCGGTGAGTCCCAGCCGGTCCGCCTCGACGAACAGCCGGCCAGCGAACTCTGTTGTGGTGTAATCGATCACTTCATCTGCGCCCAGAGACCGCACGTGACCTTCCGCGTCGGGCACCGTCATCCCGATGACAGACGCTCCGGAGGCCTTGGCGATCTGTACGGCCAAGTGTCCCGCCCCGCCGGCCGGAGCGGTGATCAGCACACGGCTTCCCTCGGCGACGTGGGCGGTATCCACCAAGGCCCGCCACGCTCAGCCCCGCCAGGGGCAGCGCCGCGGCGTGCACATGGTCCAGGTTGTCCGGTTTCAGCACGAACGGTGGCGCCTCCGACCAACACCCCGCTCTCGCGGTTCATGGTGTCGACAGGATTCACCCCTGCGTCGCGCACCCGTACCAGAATCTGGCCCAGACCCGGTTCGGGGCGGTCGACGTCGACGTCGACGTCGTGCAGTACGTCAGGTCCACCGAGTTCGTTTTGACTGATGGCTTTTATGACGCTCAGCCCAGGAACCGGTTGATGTCGTGGGCGAAATCGGTGATGTGCTGGAACAGGAATCCATGTCCGGCATCACTGTAGAGCAACACCTTGGCATCGGGCAGACGCTGCGACATCGCGTAGCTGGCATAGGAATTGATCATCACATCGTGTGCACCGTTGGCCACCAGCACCGGCAGCTTCAGCTCGGCGAGCCGGTCATAGTACCCGCCAAATGCGGCGATGGCGCCAAGCTGCGCGCGGTAGGTGTCCGGCTGGACCGCAGCATGCGAGTGCCCGAGCCGAGTGTCCAAACGACGCAACGACACCATACCCGCCGACCGGCCCTCGTCGGTCTCCGGAAAGAAGAGATACAAGTAGTCCTCGTCATCGTTGACCGCGTGACCGAGGATTTCGCCGACCCGAGGCCCGGGCGCCGGCTGCTCGGGCACCCCGGCCGGGGTGCTGCCCGCAACAATCAAGCGGCGCACCAGCTCCGGGGCCCGCAATGCGATGCCCTGCGCGACAATCCCACCCAGCGACCAGCCGAGCACGTCGACCTGGGGCAGGCCCAACGCGCGGATGAACGCGATCCCGCCGTCGGCGAGGCCGTCGATAGTGGTGGGCGCGGGTCCACTGGATGCGCTGGTCCCCCGGTTGTCGAACACGATGACCTCACGTTCGGCGGCCAGTTCATCGAGCAACTTCGGATCCCAGTGGTCGATCGTGCCGCGCAGCCTCATGCACAGCACGAGCGGAACCGTCCCGGGCCTACCGAAGCGGCGGTAGTGGAAGCGTTCCCCCTCAGGCCCACCGACGAAACGGTCGTCGGCCTGATCGGACAGGTATGGCATCGTGGTTCCCTTCTGGTTGGAATCTCATTCGACGTTCACATCGGGCGGTCTGGTGCGGTATCCGTCAAATGACCATCACCACCGTGGCTTTCCACCGCGGCGCCGAGCAGGAGCCGCAGGATTCTGACGACGCGGTTGATCGAGCACACCGCCGCCGTCGCAGCCAGAAGTCGAGATCGTCCTCCCCCTGCAGCGGGTGGTCGGCGGGCAGGCCCGGAGCGCCCATGTTCGTCCAGTAGATGTGGCGCCGGTCGGTGTCCACCACGATGCCGTCCGGGAAGGTGGCCAGCCCGGTGACGATCGGTGTGATGGAGCCGTCGGCGATGGTGACCCGGACGATCCGTTGCCGCGGAGTTTCAGTGCGATGAGGCGCGTGAACATGTCAGCCCTCAGCCCAAGGTGAGGTCAGTCAGTTCGATGGACACCACGAGTTGCTCTGGGACCGGGTGGTTGTCGGCGTCGCGGACGTAGATCATCCGGGTACGTGGGATCACCAGACCGTCGATCTCATCGAAATCCGAGATGTAGTGCGCGCCCGGGGATCCCCCGGCAATGTCGACCTGGTAGTCGCGTCGCCGGATCAATCCGTCGGCATCGACGTAGAGGATCTGGTGCGGGCTGTGGGTGGCGATGGTGTCGGGATAGTCGACGTGCAGCGTGCGCCACCGCTGCCCGTCCTCGGTCCAGGGTTCACCTTCTTCGGCACGCACTCCGGGGAAGGTGAGGTTGAACGGTTCGGCGGTGTAGGTCCACATGGCATACCCGGTGAAGTACGCCAACTGCAATGTGGTCCAAGGTGTTTCGAGGGTGTGTCCGGAAAATGACGCGCGCGGGTCGTCGAGTACCTCCACCACGTCCCCGTCTGTTGTCTCGATACCCACCCGCTGCGGGGTGTAGGCGGTCTTCAGATCCGGCGCGGTGAAGGGCCCCAGCGAAGTGCGTTGGTCTTTGATCCAGACGGTGATCTCACCGTCGTCGACGATCCCGGGGACGGCCTTGATGTCCCAGATGGCGCCGCCGAACCGCTTGTGTGCGGTGACCGAGGTCAGTTCGCGCCAGCGGTCGACTCCGCCGTAGGTGTTCAGGACAGTGGTGAGCAGGTCGGTCATGAGTTCTCCTTAACGGCCGAGGAATTGGCGGATGTGCTGGCCGAACTCGGCCGGGTACTGGTCGAGGAATCCGTGGCCTGCGTCGGGGTAGATCCGCAGCTGGGCGCCGCGGATCTTCTCCGCCAGCAGGTAGCTGTTCTTGGTGGACATCATGGTGTCGTTGTCGCCGTCGGCGACCAGCGTCGGCTGGGTGATGGCCGAAAGCCGCTCCAGTTTTGACGATTCCGGGATACCCCAGGTCATCAGGGCCTGGTACTGCGCATCACGGCAGGCCAGACTGGTTTCAGGGTCACGGTCGGTGTCGCGGGCATGGGTGCGGGCCAGGTACTCCCGGCCTCGTTGGACGCTCTGGTCGGAGCCGGAGAAGAACAGCGCGATGAATCCCTCGGCGGTGATCTCGTCGGCGCAGGCGTATGTGTAGACGTCCTCGGACCAGCGGTGCAGATCGGGGGCACCCTGCGGCGCGGTGCCCGCGAGCACCAGTCGGCGCGGCAACCGCGGGCGCACCAGGGCGATCTCCTGGGCGATGTGGCCACCGAGTGAGAAGCCCAGCAGGTCCACCGTGGCGATGCCCAGCGCATCGATGAACTTCAGGGCGTCGCGCGCCATATCCGTGACGTTGTCGGGGGTGGTCCCGGTGGAGCCACCGACACCGCGCAGGTCGACGGTGATCACCTCACGGTCGGCGGCCAGAACGTCGAGCAGTGCCGGGTCCCAGTAGTCGAGGTTGCCGCGGAAATGCTGGAGGAGCACCAATGGGGGCACCGTGGCTGATGGGTTACCGACGCGCCGATATGCGAACCGTTCGCCGTCGACCTCGATGTCGAGGTTGAGTGCGTGTGCGGCGCCCACCGCGGTGACGACGTCCGTCATCTGGAATCTCCCTGCCGTTGTCGATGACACCAGCCTCGGGACCCTCGACCCTCCGTGGGTATCCGTCAATTGACCACGCAGCCGAGAGGACGCGGTAGCACCTGGCGATGGTCGTTTGACGGATGACCCAATCGGGTGCTTGAGGTCAGACTTGCAGCCATGCCGTATATGGAGGGCTCCGACGGGGCACAGCTGTACTACAAGGACTGGGGCAGCGGGCCGGCGGTGGTCTTCAGTCATGGCTGGCCGCTCAGTGCCGACGCCTGGGATGTGGAGCTGAAACTGCTTGCCGACAACGGTTTCCGTGCCATCGCTCATGACCGGCGGGGGCATGGCCGGTCCGAGCAGACGTGGTCGGGCAACGACATGGACACCTACGCCGCAGACCTGGCGGCTCTGATCGACGGACTCGGATTGTCCGATGTCGTCGTGGTGGGGCACTCCACCGGAGGTGGCGAGGTGGTGCGGTACGCAGCGCGCCACCGCACTGGCCGGGTGCGCAAGGTGATCACTGTCGGCGCGGTACCACCGGTGATGCTGGCATCAGCGGAAAACCCTGAGGGCACACCGCTGTCGGTGTTCGACGACATCCGGGCCCGGGTCCTGGCCGACCGGTCCGCGTATTGGCGGGAACTCGCGGTGGCGTTCTACGGTTTCAACCGGGACGGTGCCGCTGTCTCACAGGGATTGATCGACCATTTCTGGCTGCAGGGCATGCAGGCAGGGCTGGCATCGGCGTACGACTGTGTCAAAGCGTTCTCGGAGACCGACCTGGCCGAGGACCTTCGAGCCCTCGATGTGCCGATCCTGATTGCCCACGGTGACGATGATCAGATCGTCCCGATCCACGATGCAGCGTCGAAGGCGATCGAGCTGGTGCGGTACGGCACCCTACGCGTGTATCCGGGTGCCTCGCACGGGATTCACGGTGACTATCAGCAGCAGTTGGGTCGCGACCTGCTGGACTTCATCCGGAGTTGAGCGTGTCGATGAGGGTGACGTCCCGGGTGGTTACGCCGACGCCGTCACGCCGCCGGAATACCACCAGTGCATGCTCACCGGTGGATTTCTCGATGAACCGGTAGCTGCGGCGTTTGGTGGTGGCCCGGTGTTTGTGACCCCACTGCCCCATCGCGGCGAGCACCGGCACCAGATCATGCCCGGCGTCGGTGAGCACGTAGCGACTGCGCGTTCGCTCGCCGGGCTCCCGGTAATCCTCGACCGCCAGGATGCCGGCGTCCACCAGCTCGGCCAGTCGCGCGCTCAGCACATCGGAGGCCACCCCCAGCCGTTCCCGGAACTCGGAGAACCGGGACCGGCCCAGCAATGCCTCACGGATGATCAGGATGGCCCACCGCTGCCCCAGCACCGCCATGGTGCGGGCGATCGGGCAGGCGTCGTCGGACCACGGGTCGGTGCGCATCCTCACACTCTACCTGGGTTGGCAATGCCAATTCAGCCTGCTAACTTGGCGAGGGTGATAATCGGTCGGTCAGCCGAGTTGGCCAGCGTCACCGACACGCTCGCCACGATCTCCACCACCGGCACAGCGCTGGTCGTCGATGGTGAGGCCGGCATCGGCAAGTCCACGTTGCTATCGGCGATCGCCGACTGGGCGGTGGCCAACGGCTACCGCAGACTTGGCTGTTCGGGCCTGCAAAGCCAGAGCGAGGTGGGCTTCGCCGGCGTCCACGAACTCATCCACCCGGTGCTCGACCACACCGCAGCACTGCCACCCCGCCAACGCACGGCCCTGCTGACCGCCTTCGGGCTGGACGACGGTCCGACACCGGACCGGCTGCTGGTCAGTCTCGCGGTGCTCGGTCTCCTCGAAGAAGCCGCCAGCCGACGCCGAATCATCCTGATCATCGATGACGTGCAGTGGCTGGACCAATCCTCACTGGAGGTTCTGGCGTTCGTCGCGCGCCGACTCGGTAACGCACCGCTGATGATGTTGTGTGCCGAACGCACGGGACTCGACGGCGCCGCACCGTATCTGGACGGTCTACCTCGATTGTCACTGGGCCCACTGGCTCCCGAACACGCCCGACAACTGTTGAACACCACCGCACAGCACGCGGACACCTTGCTGCAGCAGCGGGTGCTCGACCAGGCGGGTGGCAACCCGCTGGCAGTCATCGAGCTGTCCGGCGCCGTCGACGAGCGCGGCAACAGCGCGGTTTTCTCCGGTGAGCCGCTGCCCACCACCCGCCGGGTCGAACGGGCCTTCCTGTCCCAGCTCGACGGGCTGACCGACAACAGTCGCCTGCTGCTGTTACTGATCGCGTCCAGTGATGGGCAGCTGCGTGACATCGACGTCGCAACCGATCTTCTCGGCCTGGCACTCACCGATGAACTGGCCCCGCTGGAGCGGGCGGGTCTGATCACAGCGAGCGGCGGCCGGCTCCACATGCGCCATCCGCTGATTCGGTCGACGGTCTATGGCTCGGCCCCACTGGCCGCGAGGACCGTCGTTCACCGGGCACTCGCCGATGCGACGGTCGACCCGGTCCGTGCAGCGTGGCACCGCGCCGAAGCCACCTTCGGCACCGACGAGCAGGTGGCCACGGACCTCGAAGCCGCCGCCCGCCAGGCCCACGCGCGCGGTGCAGGCGCCGAATCCGCCGCCGCCCTGCGCCGGGCAGCCGTATTGTCCCCCGATCCCGCCGCCCGGGTGCGGCGGTTGGCCGAAGCTGCCGAGATCGCCCGTAGCTCCGGGCTGACCGCCGAGTCCATCAGCATTCTCGGCGAAGCCGAGAGTCTGGGTGACCAGCATTGCAGCACAGGGCAATTGGTGCTCACCCGATTCGTCCTCAACGTCACCGCCGCGATACCGGGCCAGTCGGCCACCGAACTCGTCGCGCTCGCCGGCAAGTTCAGTGACGGCGACATCGAACAGCGTCGGTTGCTGTGGGCTGCAGCCATCGAGTGCCGCCTGCATGGCCTCGCCGAGGAACCCCGTCGCGACGTCGTTGCGGCCCTTCGCCACCTCGATGACGGCGCAGACGATCCGGTGGTGCGCATGGCATTGGCGTTGGTGGACGACACCGGCGCCGGTCAGGACCTGCGCACACGCCTGCCCCGGCTGATCGACGAAGTTGCCGACGACCCCCTGTTGCTGATGGCGCTGGGGTTCGCCGCCGAGGCGGTCGCCGACCGCATACATGCGCTGCAGTGCTGGAACCGCGTGCAGAGCTTATCCAGGACATCAGGGTCAGCTGCCGACGAATGCGAAAGTCAACGCGGTGCAGCGCAACTGCTGTTGGGACAAGGCCGCATCCAGGCCGCGGCAATCGCTGCCGAGAATGCGCTGCGGCTGGCTCAGGACATCAACCTGCCGATGACCGCGGCCTCGGCGGCGGCCACTCTCGCCCGGGTGCAGGTATGGCAGGGCCGGTTCGATCAGGCCCGCGAGACGGTTGCCACGGCGCGTCGGCTGCTGGCGCCCGACCCGGCGATCCTGTGGCATGACGATGCGCACTGGGCGGCGGGTCTGCTGGCGCTCTGCACCGCCGACCCAGCCGACGCATTGGGACACCTGTTGAAGATGACTGGGCACCGGACCTCGCGGCGGTGGGCCATCGCCGATCTCGCCGAGGCTGCGGCCGGAAATGACCGCGCCGACCTGGTGCGGCCGCTGCTCGCTGACATCGAGGATCAAGCCCGACAGCTGGGAACAGGCCTGGAATTGATGCTCACGCATCGTGCACACGCGCTCCTGGCACAGACCGATGCCGAGGCGCAAGAGCATTTCCTGGCCGCCCTGGCCGCTGGCGATGACGCGGCTGCCGAACTCGAAACGGCCCGAACGCATCTGGCATATGGGCAATGGCTGCGTAGACAACGCCGGATCACCGAGGCTCGCACCCACCTGTCGTCGGCGCTGGCCGTGTTCGACGCTGCCGGCGCGGCGCCGTTCGCCGACCGGGCCGCCGCCGAGCTGCGTGCCGCGGGCGTGGCCATTGCCGGTACGCCCCGCCAGGGGCCGGTTTCCAGCCTGACCTCCCAAGAACTTCACATCGCTCAATTAGCCGCCGCCGGCCTGACCAACCGGGAGATCGCCGACCGCATCTACGTTTCACACCGCACCGTCGCGGCCCACCTTTACAAGATGTTCCCCAAACTGGGCATCACCAACCGCAATCAACTGCATACCGTGCTGGACGAACAGTAGTCGTTTCACCGATACCTACGACGCCCACCTTCGATGTGTGCTGAGGACAACCCAAAGGAGATCGACATGACAACAGCAGGGACCCCGGTGAAGGGTGCGGTCGCCCTGGTAACCGGCGGACAGCAAGGCCTGGGTAAGGCGATCGTCGCTGCGTTGCTGGAAGCCGGCGCAGCCAAGGTGTATTCGACCAGCCGCCGCAGCGGAAGCAGCGATGACCCGAGGGTGGTCGTGGTGCAGGCTGACATCACCGAGACCGAGTCCGTAAAGCACCTGGCGCGGGTCGCCGCCGACGCCACCATCGTGGTGAACAACGCCGGCACCCTCGGTGGCCAGTCCCTGGTACGCGATGACCTCGACGATATCCGCGCGGTCCTGGAAACCAACTTCTTCGGCGCGATCCGGGTCACGCAGGCCTTTGCACCGCTCCTTGCCGGCAAGGGCGGTACCATCGTCAACATCGCCTCGGTCCTGTCCTGGCTACCCGGCTACGGTTCGTACGGTGTGTCCAAGGCCGCGCTGTGGTCGGCGACGAATTCGGTGCGACAGGAGTTGAAAGAGCAGGGCACCAACGTGATCGGAGCCTACCTCGGCTACACCGACACCGACATGATCGCCGATCTCGATGTCCCCAAGAACTCCCCCGACGATGTGGCTCGCCAGATCGTCGACGGAATCATCTCTGGCGTACCGGAAGTCCTGGCCGACGACCTCACCCGTCAGGTACACGCACCCATGTTCCCGGTCGCCTAATGTCCGCCTACCGCGCCTACCAAGTCACCGGACAACGGCAATTCGCACTCGTCGAACGTGAGATTGTCCCACCCGCACCTGGCCACGTCAGGGTCCGGGTACACAGCTGCGGTGTCTGCCACAGCGATGTGCTGGCCGTCGAGGGCCTGCGTGCCGACCCGCAGCAACCGGTGGTGCCCGGTCACGAGATCGTCGGCGTCATCGATGCCGTCGGCGACGGTGTCCATACCTGGGTGCCCGGCAACCGAGTGGGCCTGGGATTCCTCGGCGGGCAATGCAATGAGTGTGAGTTCTGCCGCCGCGGGGACTTCGTCAACTGCACCGATCAGCCGACGCCCGGCACCAGCGTGGACGGCGGGTACGCCGAGATCGTCTACGCACGTGCCACCGGACTGGTGCGGGTACCGGATGCTCTCGACGCGTCGGTGGCCGCTCCCCTGCTGTGCGCAGGAATCACCACGTTCAACGCGCTGCGTCACGTTCCGGCTGCGCCGGGTGCATTGGTCGGTGTCCAGGGCCTGGGCGGACTGGGCCACCTCGGCGTGCAATACGCTCATGCACTGGGGTTCCGGGTCGTGGCGATCGCGCGCGGACCCGAAAAAGCTCAACTGGCAACCGATCTCGGCGCGGACATCTACATCGACAGCGCTGCCGAAGACCCGGGCGCTGCGCTAACCGCGCTCGGCGGAGCCGCCGCTGTAGTAGCTACCGCAGCCAGCGGGGCCTCGATGAGCCCGTTGGTAGCCGGGCTGGCTCCCCGCGGGCAGCTCGTCGTGGTCGGCGCCGCACCGGATCCGATCGAAGTGAGCACCTCGGAGCTGATCTTCGGGGGACGGAGCATCGTCGGCAGCCTCACCGGATCGGCTGCCGAGAACGAGGACAATCTGGCGTTCAGCGTTGCCAACGGCATTGCGCCGATGATCGAGCCGGTCCCATTCGAGGATGCCCCGAAAGCATACGACCGCATGATGAGCGGCAAGGCCCGGTTCCGGGTGGTCCTGGAGATCGCAAGGTGAGCACCTTCGTCGAACATCTGAGCCGTCGACTGCTGATCAGCCTTCCCGACAGTTATGAGGATGCGCGTGATCGCTACGAAACACTGGTTCCCACAGTAAATCTCGCGGCGTTCACCAAGGCGACCAACTGGGACGACGTTCTTTCCGAGGCAAAACGGCAAGCACCACATGGCTTTCTGCGGTACTTCAGCACCGAAGTCGCACCGGCGATGAGCGGCTCAGCATCGGCATGGACGTGCAGCGAGTACCTGATGGGTAATCACACCATCGCCGAACGTATGTACCGGTACGACCCTGGCGTCATGTTGCATGCTCCGCTGCGCACGCTGTTGTACGACGCCGGGCACGGCACTGTCTTCGCAGTCGACCAGCCCAGCCTGTTGTTCGGCAGTTACGGCCAACCCGAGATCGCAGCTGTCGGAATAGAA
This sequence comes from Mycolicibacterium peregrinum, assembly GCF_002102345.1. Lineage (GTDB taxonomy): Bacteria > Actinomycetota > Actinomycetes > Mycobacteriales > Mycobacteriaceae > Mycobacterium > Mycobacterium peregrinum. The sequence continues at coordinate 173,785 of NZ_LQPP01000018.1, read as the reverse complement.
CTCGACGGTCTACTGGCGAATCTGATCGAACTGCTAGGCGGCAAGCTGCCTCGTACCGAAAGCAGGTGACGATATGAACACCATGTCCGCGGTCGGCTCCTTCGCGGGACTGTCGATCGACGACCCACAATCATTGCAGGACATCACCGTCGAACTACCCACCCTGCGGCCGCACGACATCCTGGTTCGGGTGCTTGCCGTTTCGGTGAACCCGGTCGACATCAAACGACGAGCTGCGCTGCAGGTCTCGGATGTCCCGACAATCCTCGGCTACGACGCCGCAGGCATCGTCGAGGCGATCGGGCCGGCAGTTACCACACTCGCCGTCGGCGACGAGGTCTGGTACGCGGGCGATGTCAGCCGTGCGGGCACCAATGCGGAGTTCCACGCGGTCGATGAACGCATCGCGGCGCGCAAACCGGCATCGCTGTCGTTCGCCGATGCGGCGGCGCTGCCGCTGACGACCATCACAGCCTGGGAGGCGCTGTTTGAGCGGTTCGCTCTGACCGCCGACTCCACCGGCGACCTGTTGGTGCTCGGCGCGGCCGGCGGCGTGGGTTCGATCATGGTCCAGCTCGCCAAGGCATTGACCGGTGTGCGGGTCATCGCCACCGCCAGCCGGGACGAATCCCGGTCCTGGGCAACCACTCTGGGCGCGGACGTGGTGATCAACCACCACCGCCTACGCGACGAGGCACTGGCCGTCGCCCCCGACGGAATCGACTATCTCTTCTCACCGCATTCAGCGGGCAACGTCGACACCTATGCCGAGATCACGCGTCCGTTCGGACACATCACCGCCATCGACGATCCCGTTGGCCTCGACCTCGGGGCACTGAAAGCCAAGAGCATCGCCTGGCACTGGGAGCTGATGTTCACCCGGCCCCTGTTCGAGTACGACATGACCTATCAGCAGCAGTTGCTCATTCGCACAGCACAATTGGTCGACGAGGGCACCATTCGCAGCACAGTGACCAAGACAATCGACGGCTTCGACGCGGCTGGGCTGCGAGAAGCCCACCGTGATGTCGAGTCGGGCCGTATGGTGGGCAAGGTCGTGGTCACCCGTTCTTGACTCTGTGATCCGACGCGGGGCGGCACTCGCATTGCGGGTGCCGTCCGGTGTACGCGACAAGCCTGTCCAGTGCTGCCGCATCGGTGGTGACGGGCACGGGTTCGTCGAACCCGGCGGTGCGGCGACTGTCGGGAGTGATGATCTGACGGGCCAGGCCGAGCACGAAGTCGGCATGCGCGGCGGTGATGGGCAGTGGGCGGTGCAATGCCTGAGCGAAGTCCCATCCGTGCACCACGAGTTCGATCGACAGTACACCCAGCGCCAGGCGGGCGGCGGTGACATGGCCGGCGAAGACTACGTCACCATCGGTACCCCGACGCCGCCAGGCTTCGATCGTGGTTTCGGCCGCGTCTGCGACGCGAACGTCGATCGGCCGACCATCCGTCACCGAAACGTCCTCGCCCGCCGAATCACCCACCATCGTCACGGTTCCGACCAGATGATCAGCGAGACCGGCCACATCGAAACCCTCACACGGAGTGGGTAGGTGCAGCATGTCGACGGTGATCGTGCCGAGTACCGGCACCAGTGCCGCCAACGCCACCTCGGCGCTCGATAGTTCGTCCATGCCAAGGAATTCTTGTCGGTCCGTGTCCTTCCCGGCATACGACACCTGACTGCAATTCGCAGGCTCAAACCCGCCTCTGTCAGCCGGGATCGGTGACGGCCGCACGGAAGTCGACGTCCGCCGAACAACCGTCAATGTGCTCATACCGCGTCCGTCAGAGATCTGGTGACGTGGTGGCTTAGACGCTCAATCAACCGAGAGGCACTGAAACGATGTCTGCTACCTACCGTTCTGTTGAGGTCGTGGAACCCGGCGGCGCACTGCACCTCGTGGATCGGCCGGTGCCGGAGCCGGCCACCGGTGAGGTCCGGGTACGGGTCGAGGCCTGCGGGGTGTGCCATTCGGACTCGCAGATCGCCGCAGGGTATCTGCCCGGCACCGTGTTCCCGGTGACACCGGGGCATGAAGTTGCCGGTCACATCGAGGCGATCGGTCCAGGCGTCATCGACTGGCACCTCGGCGATCGGGTCGCCATCGGTTGGTTCGGTTTCTACTGCGGAACCTGCTACCGCTGCCGGCGCGGCGACTTCGTACACTGCCAGCGGTCCAAGATCACCGGGGCTGCTTTCCCCGGCGGCTATGCCGAGACGCTCATTGTGCACCAGTCGGGCCTGGCGCGAATTCCCGATGTTCTCAGCGCTATTGAGGCCGCACCGTTGGCGTGCGCCGGCGTGACGATGTTCAACTCGCTGCGGCACACGGGTGCGCGGCCCGGCGACCTGGTCGCGATCCTGGGCATCGGGGGGCTGGGACACCTCGGTGTGCAGTTCGCGGCCCGGATGGGATTCGAAACTGTCGCCATCGCCCGCGGTGCCGAAAAGGAGGTCATGGCACGCCAACTCGGTGCACATCACTACATCGACGCCACCGAAGCCGATGTAGCAGCGGAACTGCGCAAGCTCGGCGGCGCCCGGGTCGTCGCCGCCACCGCCACGAATCGGGCGGCGATCAACGCCACAGTCGACGGTCTGGCCCCGCATGGGGAACTGCTGACGCTGGCCGTGCTGGACGAGGCGCTCGATGTCACACCACTGCAACTGATCAACAGTTCAGGGACCGTGCACGGACATCCCGCGGGCGTCGCGGCCGACACCGAAGACACCCTCGAATTCGCTGCCCTACACGGGATCCGGCCATGGGTTGAGCCGATGCCACTGAGCGACGCCGCCGCCGGATACGACCGGATGATGCAAAACAAGGCGCGTTTCCGGGTCGTGCTCACGATGGCGGACTCTGCGAATGCTAGGTGAGCATCCCCAGGAGTTGGTTGAAGCACTCCGCCATCGAAGGGTGCGTGTAGATCTCGTCACGCAGAGCGGCGGCCGTGATCCCATGCCGCATCGCCAGCGCGACCAGATTGATGATCTCCTGGGCATCGTGGCACAGCAGAGCGGCACCCAGGATCTGGTCGGTGGCAGCATCGACCACCACCTTCATCATCCCGGCGGTCTGGCCGACGATGCGGGCCCGGGCCACGGTGGCCAGCTCGACCACGGGGCTCGCAGCGACGCGGATGTCGTAACCTGCGGCGCGGGCCTGGGATTCGGTCAGACCGACCCGGCCCAGCGGTGGCGTGAGGAATAGGCAGTTGGGTACCGCAACCCGCTGTGAGGCGCTCCGGGGCGCGGCGGCACCGGTGAGCTGATCGAGAACAATGCGATAGTCGTCGAGAGAAATGTAAGTGAACTGCGGCCCACCATTGACGTCGCCGACGGCGAAAATGTGCGGTGCACTGGTGCGGCGGTGATCGTCGACCACGATCGCGCCGGCGTCGGTAATCTCCACCCCGGCCAGGTCGAGCCCCAAATCGGCGGTCTTGGGTTTGCGGCCGAGCGCAACGAGTACATTGTCCGCGTCGACAGTGGCGGAACCGCCGTGGATCAGATACTCCACTCGCGCCGCCGGCGGACCGCCAGGACGCATGATCGTCTGTACCCCAACCACACTCGCCTCCGTGATGATGTCAACCCCACGATCGCCCAACAGTGAACGGGCTGCGCCGGCGACATCGGAGTCCTCGTTCGCCAGCACCGCTGGACGTTGTTCCAGCACAGTGACAGCGCTACCGAACCCGGCGTACATCGATGCGAACTCCAGACCGATGTAGCCGCCGCCCAGCACCACCAACCGGTCCGGCCGCGCGGCCAGCCGCAGCAGTTCCGCGCTGGTGACCGCCACCGGACAGTCGTGCAGCCCCGGCAGGTCCGGAATCACTGGCGTCGACCCGGTACCAATGACGATCCTCTGAGCGGTAACCACTACGGGTCCGGTGTCGGTGCTGACGACCACGCTGTGGGCGTCGACGAAGCGCGCCCTTCCGGTCAGCACCGTCGCCGTGCGCACGAGGGAGGCCAGGTTTACGGCGCGCAAGCCCGCGGTAAGGCGCTCCACCGACGCGACCCCGTCGGCATACGCTGAGGCGCCGGACACGCCGGGCACACGCTGCTCGCCGTGATAGACCATCGACTTGGTCGGGATGCACCCCGTGTTGATGCATGTGCCGCCGTACATCGCGGCCGACTCCTCGACCAGGACCACGTGCTGGCCGAATTTGCCCATATCGGCGGCCAGGGTTTTACCGCCTTTGCCGAAGCCGATGACCAGAAGGTCGGCGTCGATACGTTTCTGTGCTGGACTCGGTTCCATGCCGAAGATGTTGGCCCAGGTGCAGTGCGATCAGGTATCCGTACGATGACTTATTCCAGCGATGTGGTGATCGGCCGAATCCCGGTGTGTCACTGCCAGACACGCACGCTGGCGACAGACTCAAGCGCCCTTGAGCCGCACCGCGAGGTAGTCGGACACCTTGTCCAGAGCGATGCGCTCCTGGGTCATGGCGTCGCGCTCACGGATGGTGACCGCGTTGTCCTCCAGGGTGTCGAAATCGACCGTCACGCAGTACGGGGTGCCGATCTCGTCCTGGCGGCGGTAGCGCCGGCCGATCGCACCGGCGTCGTCGAATTCGACGTTCCAGTTGCGGCGCAACTCCGCGGCCAGGTCGCGGGCCTTGGGTGACAGGTCGGCATTGCGCGACAGCGGCAACACCGCGGCCTTCACCGGGGCCAACCGAGGGTCGAGCTTGAGCACCGTGCGCTTGTCCACGCCGCCCTTGGCGTTCGGGGCCTCGTCCTCGGTGTAGGAGTCGACCAGGAACGCCATCAGCGAGCGGGTCAGACCGGCTGCCGGCTCGATCACGTACGGCACGTAGCGAGTGTCGGCACCCTGGTCATAGAACGACAGGTCGACACCGGAATGCTTTGCATGCGTGGACAAGTCGAAGTTGGTCCGGTTGGCGATGCCCTCCAGCTCACCCCACGGGTTGCCGGCGAAACCGAACTTGTACTCGATGTCGACGGTGCCGTCGGAGTAGTGCGAAAGCTTCTCCTTGGGGTGGTCGTACAGGCGCAGGTTGTCCCGATTGATACCGAGGTCCACGTACCACTGCAGCCGCGTCTCGATCCAGTACTTGTGCCATTCCGGCGCGGTCGAGGGCTCGACGAAGAACTCCATCTCCATCTGCTCGAACTCGCGGGTGCGGAAGATGAAGTTGCCCGGGGTGATCTCGTTGCGGAAGCTCTTGCCGATCTGGCCGATGCCGAACGGCGGCTTCTTGCGCGCCGTGGTCACCACGTTCGCAAAGTTGACGAAGATGCCCTGGGCGGTTTCCGGGCGCAGGTAGTGCAGACCTTCCTCCGACTCGATCGGGCCGAGGTAGGTCTTGAGCATCATGTTGAAGTCGCGCGGCTCGGTCCACTGCCCCTTGGTGCCGCAGTCGGGGCAGACGATCTCGTCCATGGAGACAGAGTCGGGGTCGTCCAGCCCCTTCTTGGCGGCGTACGCCTCCTGCATGTGATCCTGGCGATGACGCTTGTGGCAGTTCAGGCACTCCACCAGCGGGTCGTTGAAGACCTCGACGTGACCGGAGGCCACCCACACCTGGCGCGGCAGGATGATCGCGCTGTCCAGGCCGACGACGTCGTCGCGGCCGGTGACCATCGACTTCCACCACTGGCGCTTGATGTTCTCCTTGAGCTCGACACCGAGTGGGCCGTAATCCCACGCGGACTTGGTGCCGCCGTAGATTTCTCCGGACTGGAAGACCAGGCCGCGGCGTTTCGCCAGGTTCGCAACGGTGTCGATGATGGATGCCACGGTGCATCAGAGTAGCGACCAGCGTGCCGGCAGCGATAATCCGCCGCGGCCGGCGGAGCGGTTGACATGCAATATCACGCATGTATCCTGACCCGTAATGGAAACGATTTCCAATTTCACGGCGAATCAACACGACGACGCCCGCGGGCAGAGCACCGCGCCGGCGCCGGAGTTGCCCTCGCGCGAGGTCCTCGACACCGCGGGCGAGCTGTTGCGCGCGCTGGCCGCCCCGCTGCGGATCGCGATCGTGCTGCAGCTGCAGCAATCGGCGCGCTGCGTGCACGAACTGGTCGACTCGCTCGACGTCCCGCAACCGCTGGTGAGCCAGCATCTGCGGATCCTCAAGCAGGCCGGAGTGGTGTCCAGTGAGCGCGCGGGACGTGAGGTGCTCTACCAGCTGGTCGACCACCACCTCGCCCACATCGTCGCCGACGCCGTCGCCCACGCCGGCGAGGACCACCGGTGACGGGCGCGGTCCGGTCCACCCGGCAGCGTGCGGCCATCGCCGACCTACTCAACGAGACCGACGGATTCCGCTCGGCCCAGGAGCTGCACGACGAGCTGCGCCGCCGCGGTCAGGGCATCGGACTGACCACGGTGTACCGCACCCTGCAATCGATGGCCAACACCGGAAACGTCGACACGTTGCGCACCGACACCGGAGAGTCGGTCTACCGGCGTTGCTCCGAGGATCATCACCACCATCTGGTGTGCCGGGTCTGCGGCGCGACCGTCGAGATCTCGGGCGGCCAGGTCGAGTCCTGGGCCGCCGACGTGGCGCGCGAGCACGGTTTCTCCGACGTCAGCCACACGATCGAGATTTTCGGTATGTGCCGCGGCTGCGGCGACGGGGCCAACTGACCGGCTTTCCGCCATGCACTTCAGGCAGGGACGCTAAGCCCGATCGCGGACCAGCGCAAAAACCGCATCGCGGGTGAGCGGCGCCAACTCGACGTCACCGGGCGCGTGGGGGTCGATCCACGTCATCTCATCGATCTCGGCCTGCGGCCGCGGCTCGCCGTCCAGGCTCACCCGGTAGAGCCACGCATCGACCGCGTGGCCGGGTTCATTGGCGGCGGGTGCGGTGAAGTGGCCGAGTTCTTCGGCCGCCGGAACATCAAAACCGACGCCGAGCTCCTCGCGAACCTCCCGGGCCAACGCCTCGATCGGCTGCTCCCCCGGCTCGATCTTGCCGCCGGGCTGCATGAACGCCGTCGTACCCCGCTTGCGGACCACGAGTAGCCGGTTGTCCTCACCGACCACCACGGCCGCGACGATGCGGATGACCGGCCGGCTCACGACATCAGGTCCCGACGCACGTCGGCGCCGGTGGCCAGGACCATCAGGATCAGGGTCCGCAGTGCGTCGTCGGTGAGACCGGCCGCCGGGAAGTTGTAGCGCAGCATCACGTCGGCCACCTTCTTGGCCGGCCGCTTACGTGCCGCACCCTTGGACGTCGCGCCGTTGGTCGGAGTGTCGACCAGCTTCTCCACCAACACCACCGTGCCCAGCATGGTCTTACTGGCATGCTCGGACACGCGTTCGCGAATCTTGTTGTCAAGCGGCAGGTCCCACGCCAACGGCTGGGTCAGCGAGACCATCTCCAGGTCCTCGGCGATGGCCACCACCCGCACCGAGGCCACCGAACCGTCGACCGTCACGGTCAGCGCGTCGTCGTCTTCCTCGACGACGGACATCACCTCGCCGAGCGCCGAGGACAACTGCTGCAGGAGGCCGGGCATGTCAGGCCCTGCCGAATCGACGATTGCGGTTCACGTACTCCTCGCAGGCCGCCCACAGGTCGCGCCGGTCATAGTCCGGCCACAGCTTGTCCTGGAACACGAACTCGGCGTACGCCGACTGCCACAGCAGGAAGTTGCTGGCCCGCTGCTCCCCCGACGTCCGGATGAACAGATCCACGTCGGGGATGTCGGGGCGGTGCAGATGCTTGGCGAAGGCCGCCTCGGTGATCCGGCTCGGGTTGATCTTGCCCTCGGCAGCTTCGGCGGCCAGCGCCTGCGCGGCCTCGACGAGCTCGGTGCGACCGCCGTAGTTGACGCAGTAGTTGACCGTGATGACGTCGTTACCGACGGTCATCTGCTCGGCGATGTCGAACTCTTTGATGACGCTGCGCCACATCTTGGGCCGCGACCCCACCCAGCGCATGTTCACACCCATGGCGTTGAGATTCTCCCGGCGGCGACGCACCACTTCCCGGTTGAACCCCATCAGGAACCGGACCTCTTCGGCGCTGCGCTTCCAGTTCTCGGTGGAGAAGGCATAGACGCTCAAGTGTTTGATGCCCAATTCGATGGCACCGCAGGTGATGTCGATCAGCACGGCCTCACCCATCTTGTGCCCCTCGGTGCGGCCGAGACCACGCTGGGTGGCCCACCGACCGTTGCCGTCCATCACCACGGCGACGTGGTTGGGTACTTGATCCGCCGGGATGCGAGGCGCGACGGCCTTGGACGTGTGTTGGGGCGGGCGGGCGAAGCGGCCGTTGGTGCCGGCCGGAATCTCGGGGAAGACGACAGGCCAGGTCGAGGTGTCCGGAAAGACCGGATAGTCCTCAGGCGCCGGGGGCAGCTGTGGGTAGGTTGTTTTGCCCTGCTTGTCCCGCTTCAAAGCCATGGGTCATATCCTGCCTGACCAGCGTGGCGCGCTGCTCGGCGACTGTCCGATCGATCCGGTACACCCGCTCGACCAGAGGCAATGTCCGCAACTGGCGCTCCAGGTGCCACTGCAGGTGCGCGGCGATCAGCCCGCTGGCCTGGCTGCGATGCGTCGATGAGGACGCCTCGGCGTACTCCCAGTCGCCCTCGTGCAGCGCCGACATCAGTTCCACCACGGGTTGGGGCGGAGTACTGGATCCGCTGGGTCGACAGTGCACGCACACACTGCCGCCGGCGGCGACGTGAAATGCCCGGTGCGGACCCGGCGCGGCGCAGCGGGCGCACTCGGTCAGGGCCGGCGCCCACCCGGCGATCGTCATCGCCCGCAGCAGATAGGAGTCGAGCACCAACTCGCGGGCCCGGCGGCCGTCGGCCACGGCCCTCAGCGCGGCCACCGTGAGCCGGTGCAGATCGGGCATCGGTGCCCGCTCCTCCCCGGCCAGCCGCTCGGCGGTCTCCAACATCGCGCACGCACTCGTGTAGCGGCCGTAGTCACTGACGATGTCGGCGGCGAACGCGTCGATGGCCTGCACCTGGGTGACGATGTCGAGGTTGCGCCCCGGATGCAGCTGCACGTCGATATGGGCAAACGGCTCCAGCCGCGCGCCGAACTTGCTGCGGGTACGCCGAACACCCTTGGCCACCGCGCGCACCAAACCATGGTCGCGGGTGAGCAGGGTGACAATCCGGTCGGCCTCGCCGAGCTTGTGCTGGCGCAGCACCACCGCCCGGTCCCGGTACAGCCGCATCGTGACAGTGTCGCACCATGGCCGGACAGGTTCCGTTACGCACCGCCGATATCCTCGAAAGTGATGGCCAAAACTGCGACTTCCGACCCTTTTTCCCGTAAGCCCCCCACCCGGTTCCCCACCCTGACCAACCAGCTCTATCAACTCGCCAGCGGCGCAGTCACTTCTGAGCAACTGGTACAGGAGTCGCTGCACGCCATCACCGCGAGCCAGTCCACCCTCAACGCATTCCGCGTCGTGCTGACCGAGCAGGCGCTGGCCGACGCCGCCAAGGCCGACACGGCTCGCGCAGCTGGCAAACAACTCCCGCTGTTGGGAATCCCCATCGCGGTCAAGGACGACGTCGACGTCGCCGGGGTGCCCACCCGGTTCGGCACCGACGGCTCCACCCGCGTCGCCACCGACGACGCCGAGGTGGTGCGCCGGCTGAAGGCTGCCGGCGCGGTGATCGTCGGGAAGACCAATACCTGCGAGCTCGGACAGTGGCCGTTCACCGGCGGCCCGGGGTTCGGCCATACCCGCAACCCGTGGTCGCGCAAGCACAGCCCGGGCGGATCCTCCGGCGGCAGCGCCGCAGCCGTCGCCGCGGGCCTGGTGGCCGCGGCCATCGGATCCGACGGCGCGGGCAGTGTCCGCATCCCCGCCGCGTGGACGCATCTGGTCGGCATCAAGCCGCAGCGTGGACGCATCTCCACCTGGCCTCTACCCGAGGCGTTCAACGGCATCACCGTCAACGGGGTGCTGGCTCGCACGGTCACCGACGCGGCCCTCGTGCTCGACGCCGCATCCGGTAACGCCGACGGTGATCTGCACAAACCCGCGCCGATACAGGCCGCGGAACACGTCGGCCGCGCCCCCGGTCCGCTGCGGATCGCGATGTCGACGAAGTTCCCGTTCACCGGTTTCCGGGCCACACTGCACCCCGAGATTCGCAAGGCGCTGCAGACCACCGCCGACCACCTCGGTCAGCTGGGCCACACCGTGGAGGAAAAGGACCCCAACTACAGCCTGCGGATGTCCTGGGACTTCCTGGCCCGCTCCACCTCCGGCCTGCTGGACTGGTCCGACCGCCTGGGCGACGTGGTCTACGACGAGCGCACCACCACCAACATGAGGATCGGCCGGCTGCTCTCACAGGACGTGCTGCGCAAGGCCCGGGCACACGAGGCCGCCGTGCAGCGCCGCATCTCGTGGATCTTCAACCTCGTCGACGTCATCATCGCGCCGACCACGGCCCAACCACCGCCGCTCACACACGAATTCGACCGCCGCGGTTGGTCTGCCACCGAACGCGCCGCGATCGCCGCCTGCCCGGTGACCTGGCCGTGGAACCTCCTGGGTTGGCCATCGATCAACGTGCCCGCCGGGTTCACCTCCGACGGGTTGCCGATCGGCGTCCAACTGATGGGGCCGGCCGACAGTGAGCCGTTGCTGATCTCGCTGGCCGCCGAACTGGAGGCGATCACCGGCTGGGCCGCCGAGCAACCTGAAGTCTGGTGGACCGCCCCGTCCCAGACCGACGCGTCCCAGGCTGCGGCCGCGATCAACGCCCTCGACGGGTAGGCGAACGACCGGGTTCGATCTGGCAGATAGCTGTCGAATTCCTGTGAAAATTACCGCAATTGACGCCCTACCCTCGCTGCTACGCTCAAATCCACGGCGTGGGTGCCGCAGAAATTGTTCAGCTGTGGGGAGGGCCAAGAAGCGTGCGCACCGATGAATCCATGGGTAACGGCCAGGCGACCGAGTGACGGAGACAGAAGACGCCAAGAGCCCAAAAGGCCCCGGCAAGTTCGGCGTCGCCGCAACCGCCTGGAGCACCTACGGTGACCTGAAGAAGCTGATGGAAGGCGACCCGATCGGCGCGGTCGGCCTGTTAGGCGACGCCGGTAAGTGGGCACAGCTGCTCATTCCCGAAGCTATCGCCACGCCGGTGATCCAGTACGGCCTATACGTCCTGACCGGAATCAGCAAGAGCATGGGCATGGGAAGCCCCGACGGTGGCGGGACCTTCAGCGACGGCGCGAAACAGTTCCAAACTCATGGAAAGGCCCTCGAAGGCGCGTACCCCACCGAGACGTGGTCCGGCTCTGCGTCTAACGCCTACACGGCGCAAAATTCTCATCAGATCCAGCGCGCGTCGACGATGTTGGAGGCCGATAACGACATCGTTCGAATCCTGTCCACACAGGCGGGACAGGTCAACCATGCCCGGACCGAAGTCGACTGGGCCTCAAAAGGGTTGGCCGCAATGATTCCGGTGGCGATGGCGCTGGAGGCCAGCGTGCTGGGAGCCCCCGAGTCGATTGCACTCCAGTTCTCGGCGGTGGCCGTGGCGAGCGCCGTCGCCGGCGCTGCAGCAGCCAATCTGATGAACTACGCGCAGGACAACGCCGCGCAGATTCGAGAGGCCACCGAAAAGTACCGGCAGGCCGGCGCGGTGGGCCCGTCGGGCTCAGGTACACCGGCCTCACCGTCCGGTTCGGGCGATCAGTCCGGAGATGGCGGTCAGTACGACGAAGGCCGAGCCACCTCACCCGGCCCGCACACCTCCGCAGACGCGGAACAGTCCGACGCCGCAGCAGGCGCCGAATCGCACACCCGCCGTGCGCCGACATACGGTTCATTCAACGCGGGCGCCACGAATCCAGCTGCCCCGCAGTACCTTCCGACCGGGCTCTAACCGCGAAAGGATCCAATTCATGTCTGGCGAATTAAACGTTCTCACCTCTGATCTCCGAGACATGTCGACCACGCACGACGCGGCCGCGGCCGGATTCTCCGCAGCGGGTGACACGACCTCGTTTGTGGAGTGGAAAGTACTGGCAACGCACGGCCCGATCTGCTGGTCATCACAACAGGCACTGTGCGAAGCGAACGAAGCCCGCAAATCGGCCGCCGAAACCATGATGAAAACGTCCAACGACCTGTCTCAAAAGCTGACCACGGCGGCCACGCAGTACGACCAGACCGACACCCGAGAATCCGGCAACCTCGGCCGGACCATGCACTGCTAGACACATGACCGATCACACCTGGGACGACGACGATCCCGATGATGGAGAGGCCCCGAGCGACCTCGGTGCGCTCGATTTCGCCGACGACGGACACAGTTACGACAACCGCGACGACTGGTCAGGGCTCGACGCGCTCACCGACGACACCCTCGGCGAAACACTCAGTGTCGCAACGCCTGATGCGCCTGACCACCACGACTCGGACGATGTGTCAGGGCCTGTCACCTTCGGAGTGACCAATCCGGCGGGGACCATCACCGCGCAAGCCACGATCTCCGGCGCGATCAATCGGTTCGAGTTGTCCTCGGCCACAACCTCGATGACCGAATCAGACCTCGCCCGTGACATCTTGACGACCGCCAGGCTGGCCAACCTGCAAGGCCGGGCGATCCAACGTGCGATCGTCCAAAGTCTGCTCATGCACCAGGGAATGGACCCGCAAGTAGCCGCGCAGTACATCGACGACGTGATCGATCTGCCCACTCCGGCTCAAGCCGAGGCGGCACAAGCAGAGGCAGCGGCCGCATATCTGCGCGACGACCGTTGACCGGCCCAGATTGTTCTTTCATATAGGATTTTGCAGCTATCGAACATGGCAAAGGGGCCGACGCAATGAGCTATCCGGATCAGTACCAGCCCCAGCAGCAACCTCCGCGGGGGCCGTTTCCCCCCGCGCCACCGCCGCCTCCGCCCGGACCCCAGGAATACGGACATCCACACAACGTCCCACCCGGTGGCGCTCATCCACATGTTCCGCCGTACGGCACCCAACACCAGCCCCCGTATTACCCGCCGGCCGCCGTAACCCCGCAACCTGATGCGAAGCGCAACGACGGCAACGGGTGGGGATGGCAGCTTATCGAAGGGCTGCTGGATCTCTTCAGCGGCTCCTCCTCATATGGCCTCGGCAAGAGCTCACGGGAGCGGGTCAAGACCGCGCTGCTGATCTTTGGCATAACGTTTGGCGGGATCGTGGCCCTGGTGGTGATCCTGGCGTGGATCGGTCGTTGATCGCCGCCATCACGCGCCCGACCACCACTCGAGGGCTCAGAAGCCCAACCTGCCCAGCTGCTTCGGATCGCGCTGCCAGTTCTTGGCGATCTTGACCCGCAGGTCGAGATAAACCTTTGTACCGAGCAGCTTTTCGATCTGGGTGCGGGCGGCCGTGCCGACCTCGCGAAGCCGCGCCCCGCCCTTGCCGATCACGATGCCCTTCTGGCTGTCACGTTCGACGTAGAGGATCGCGTGGACGTCGATCAGATCGTCACGGCCTTCTCGCTCTTCGACTTCCTCGATGACTACAGCCAGCGAGTGCGGCAGCTCGTCGCGCACGCCTTCCAGTGCTGCCTCGCGGATGAGCTCGGCCATCAACACTTCCTCGGGCTCATCGGTGAGCTCGCCGTCGGGGTAATAGGCGGGCCCCGGCGGCAGTTTGGAGACGAGGACATCGGTGAGCACATCGAGTTGTTCGCCCGCGGTGGCCGAGACCGGCACGATGTCGGCATCGGGCCCCAGGAGTTCGCTGACAGCCATCAGCTGTTCGGCGACGCGATCCTTGGGCACCTTGTCGATCTTGGTGACGACGGCAATCAGAGTGGTCCTCGGCGCCACCGCGCGGATCTGCTGGTAGATCCAGCGGTCCCCTGGGCCGATGCGCTCATCGGCGGGAATGCACAGTCCGATCACGTCGACCTCCGAGTAGGTGTCCTTGACCAGATCGTTGAGCCGTTGGCCGAGCAAGGTGCGCGGACGGTGCAGGCCAGGGGTGTCGACCAGGATGATCTGGAAGTCGTCGCGGTGCACGATGCCACGGATGGTGTGCCGGGTGGTCTGCGGGCGGTTCGAGGTGATCGCGACCTTCTGGCCCACCAACGCATTGGTCAGCGTCGACTTGCCAGTGTTGGGCCTGCCGACGAAACAGACGAAGCCGGAACGGAATTCGCTCATACCGGCGTGCCCGCCCGGTCGGTGACGATCACCGCGGCGTTCGCGGACAGCTCCCGCACCGCAGCGACACCTGCGTCGTCGGCGGAGCCGCCGACCAGCACCGCGGCCTCGATTCCGGTGGCACCGCTGGACACCGCGGCGGCCACCGCCGCCTGCAGGGCGGTCAACTGCAGCGCCGCGAGGGTCACCGGGGCGCCGGCGTAGGTGCGACCGTCCTGGTCGCGCACTGCCGCGCCGGTGGGAGCCTCGGCGCGGCCCATCGCGCCGCGGGCCAGCACGACGAGCTTGTTGTCTTCTGCGTCGAGCTCACTCATGTCTATCTCGAGTCTCCTGTGTCTCGGATTCGGCCGGGCTGACCAGAACTGTGCCGATCCGCACCCGACCACGGTGGTCGGAACCGCCCTCGGCGCGCAACCGTAGACCGTCCCAGGTGACTTCGGCGCCGGGCAGCGGCACCCGGCCCAGTTCGAAGGCGACCAGGCCACCGACGGTGTCGACGTCGAGATCCTCGTCGGGCTCCATTTCGTAGAGCTCGCAGAGGTCTTCGAGCGGCAGCCGCGCCGACACGCGGTACCGGCGCTCACCGAGGTCCTCTACCGGAACGACCTCGCCGGCGTCGTACTCGTCGACGATCTCGCCCACGATCTCCTCGAGCACGTCCTCGATGGTGACCAGACCGGCGATCGCGCCGTACTCGTCGACGAGCAGCGCCATGTGGTTGCGGTCCAGCTGCATCTCGTTGAGCAGTTCGTCGAGTGGCTTGGAGTCCGGGACGAACACCGCCGGGCGCATCACTTGCGCCACATTGGTGTCACGACCGCCGTTGGTCGAGTAATAGGTCTGCTGGACAAGGTCTTTCAGGTAGACGACTCCGACGATGTCGTCGACGTTCTCACCGATCACCGGGATGCGGGAATGCCCGCTGCGCACCGCCAATGACGTCGCTTGACCTGCCGACTTGTCGCTCTCGATCCACACCATCTCGGTGCGCGGCACCATGACCTCGCGGGCCGGGGTGTCGCCGAGTTCGAACACCGACTGGATCATCCGGCGTTCCTCGTCGGCGACGACTCCGCGCTGCTGGGCCAGGTCGACGACCTCCCGCAACTCGATCTCGGACGCGAACGGGCCGTTGCGGAAACCGCGGCCGGGAGTCAAGGCGTTACCGATCAACACCAGAAGGCGGCTGATCGGAGTGAGCAGCACCGAGATCGCCTGCAGCGGCAATGCCGACATCAGCGCGATGGAGTAGGCGTTCTGCCTGCCAACCGTGCGCGGGCCGACACCGATGGCCACGAAACTCGTCACCACCATGATCGCGGCCGAAGCCACCAGACCCCATCCGACACCGAGGTGCCCGTCCAGGAAGGACGCCAACAGCACCGTCGCGGTGATCTCACACGTGATCCGAAGCAGTACAACAAGATTGATGTAGCGAGGCCGTTCGGCGACTACCCGGCTGAGCCGGGCCGCACCCGGACGTTCCTCGCGGACCAGTTCTTCGATGCGCGCGATCGACACGGTCGAGAGGGCAGCGTCGATGGCGGCGAACAGGCCACCGAACGCGACCAGCACCACGGCACCGAGCAGCGGAAGTAAGCCCGTCACGGTTCGTCGAAATATCGGGACTTGTCGAGCAGCCGCTGGTCTTTCTCACTCTGCCGGTCGGCGTGGTACGCCTCGACCTGATCAGCCACCCACTCCTCGAGAAGCTGACGCTGCAGCGCGAACATCTCTTTTTCCTCGTCCGGCTCGGCGTGGTCGTAGCCGAGCAGATGCAACACGCCGTGCACGGTCAGCAAGGCCAACTCCTGACCGAGCGAGTGCCCGGCCTTGGCGGCCTGCTGCTCGGCGAACTCCGGGCACAACACGATGTCACCGAGCATGGCCGGCCCCGGCTCGGGTGCATCCGGCCGACCCCCGGGCTCCAGCTCATCCATCGGGAAACTCATCACATCGGTCGGACCGGGCAGATCCATCCACCGCATGTGCAGGTCGGCCATCGCCGCGCTGTCCAGCAGCACCATCGACAGCTCAGCCGCCGGGTTCACGTCCATCTTGGCGATGACGAAACGCGCGACACTGATCAGCTCGTCCTCGGAAACATCGATGCCCGACTCGTTGGATACCTCGATGCTCATGATCGGCGGGGCCGTCCGTTCGATGAACGGCGTTGGGCACGGTTGAGCAATGCCGGCTCCTCATGTCGGGCGTACGCGTCGACGATCTCGGACACCAAGCGGTGCCGGACTACGTCGGCGCTGGTGAGTTCGGCGAAGTGGATGTCGTCGATACCGTCGAGGATGTTCATCGCCGCCCGCAGGCCCGAGGTGTTGCCGCCGGGCAGATCCACCTGCGTGATGTCGCCGGTGACAA
Source organism: Mycolicibacterium peregrinum (assembly GCF_002102345.1). Lineage (GTDB taxonomy): Bacteria > Actinomycetota > Actinomycetes > Mycobacteriales > Mycobacteriaceae > Mycobacterium > Mycobacterium peregrinum. Next base: position 157,226 of record NZ_LQPP01000018.1, on the reverse strand, counting down.
CGACTTTGGATCCGAACCCGAGGCGGGTCAGGAACATCTTCATCTGTTCGGCCGTGGTGTTCTGCGCCTCGTCGAGGATGATGAACGCGTCATTCAGGGTGTTGTGGGTGAGAAGGAAATCCTCGGTGATGTAGAGCGAGTCCGCCGCCGCCACGCTGATACAGACGGCTTCTTCGGTACCCTCCGGCTCGATCCGATCGATGAATCGCATTGGCCGACCACCACCGGTCTCGTCGTACTTCGCCGCCTTACGGGTCAGTCGGAACGGTGCCACACCTTCGGGCAGGCGAATATCGAGAATATGGGCATCACAACGATGATGAACCTCGCGCCCCCGGGCCAACCCGGGTTTACGCCCCGCAGCTTTCCGCGTCCGCACATAGACGACACCGCCCAGCGACTCGACGAGAAAGACGACGTCGTCACGCAACTGGTCGGACGCGGTCGTGTATTGGACACGACACGTCCGGCCGCCCTGTGTGACCGGACCTCCATCGGTATCGAGCAGACCCTGCAACACAGCCAAGCGGACTTCCGCCGAATTGAACAGGTAGTCCACCGGAACGAACTTGGTGTCCGATTTCTTGCCGGACAAGCCGAGCTGGCGCACGACACCGGTCACCGGGTTCTCGATCGTGATGACCTCGCCGGGCGTGGTGATCCGGTTCAGCACATAGTCGATGTCGGTCTTACGTCGCGCCGTGATGCCCGGTATCAGGCGTTCCAACGCGTCCGCCAACTCCGGATCTTTGGTCGCAAAGGTGGGCGTCGCTCGGCACGAGAAACATCCGTCACCCAGCAGCAGCCCGAGGGCATAGGGATCCATCGGCACGGACCGTCGCTCAAACTCCACCGGCGAGCTCAACAACGGAAGCTCGTATCGGTGGGCATGAGCCGCACGAAGATTCCCGATGATCTCTTTTGTCTCGAGCACGCGGGCCGGCTTGTTCCGGCGCCGGTCCGAAGCCGTGTACACCGCCCACAGGTGATCACCGGATGCAAGGGTAGATGCACCGTCCTGGGTGAAGACCCGGTAGATCTCCTTGAAACCCTGAGGGTAGACACCCCTCACCTCTGTCGGTGACCCGTCAGAGCCGATCACGAAGTCGCCGACTTTGAGCTCGCCTATCGGACGGAATCCATTGGGCGTCAACACATTTGTGAACAACGGCTGCGCTCGTCCCCGCATGTATGCCAGCGGCGCGACCTCGATCACCCCGGCGCTCATCAGCTTCGGAATGAGCTCGGGGTCCATCATGTCGTGCAGTGCGTCGTACAGCGGCCGCAGGTACGGGTCGATCTTCTCGCTCAACGTGCCCGGCAGGAAGCCGAGGCGCTCACCTGCCTCCACCGCGGGGCGAGTCAGGATGATCCGGTTGACCTGCTTGGTCTGCAAGGCGCTGACCGCCTTGGCCATCGCCAGGTAGGTCTTGCCGGTACCGGCCGGACCGATGCCGAACACGATGGTGTGCGCATCGATGGCGTCGACGTAGCGCTTCTGGTTCAGCGTCTTGGGCCGGATGGTCTTGCCGCGGCGGCTCAGGATGTCGAGCGTGAGCACCTCGGCCGGGGACTCGTCCTCGGCGCCGGTGAGGATGGCGACGCTGTGTCGCACCGCCTCGGGAGTCACCGCCTGGCCGCTGGATGCTACGGCGATCAACTCGGCGACCACGCGCTCGGCCAGTGCCACGTCGGCGGGTTCGCCGGTGAAGGTGATCTCATTGCCGCGCGCATGGATATCGGCAGTCAGAAGTCTTTCGAGTGCCCGCAGATTCTCATCGGCCGAGCCGAGCAGGCCCACGATGATGTCGGGCGGAACAGTGATGCTGCTGCGGACCGATTCCGATGCGGTGGCCGACGAGTCAGCGGTCGTGTCGCGGGGCGTCACGTGGAGTTTGTGCCTGCTTTCCGTGTTTTCCTGACGGCCGGCTGCCGTCGTACTGTGGCCAGTTTACCGCTGGTCAACGCCGCGCCCCAATGGTAAAGCGCGCCGATGGTGATCAGCGCTGTGCGGTTGGCGGGCCCGGACCGCCGGTCGGGGTGAACCCACAGGTCAACGTAGCGGCGCGGACTAGCCATTGAATTCCGCCAACTTGGCCGCCACGGCGTCCGCGTCCGGCCTGGCGTACATCTTCTTTGACCCGCGATCGTAGGTGGCCATGAGGGGGCAACTCCCGGCAGTGCCGGGGACTGTTCCCCCGCTCCTGATCACCTTGCCGGTCTTGGCCTCGCGAAACGTGATCTCGTATTCGACTGAGTAGTAGTCGACTTTGATGTTGTTCCCGTCGCCGTCGTCGACGCACTGGACGGATTTCACCTCGCTGCCCCGCTTACGCTCCAGGCAGGCGACGACATTGATCTTGGAGAACTCGTCGGACAACGCCGAATCCGAGGCCGAGAGCCAGATCTCGTCGATGAGTCCGAGACCCTTGAAGTAGGCCACGGCGGTGTACGGCTTGGTGTATTCCGCAGCGTTGGTGATGTGATCGTTGTCGCACGCCTGAGAGAAATCAGATGCCGACTGGGCGATCCGGTCCTGCCCCTCACCACTTACTTTGACGACCATGTACCCCATGAATCCGACGAACGAGATGCTCACAACGGCAATCACCGCGACGATCACGATGCCGAGGCGCGATTTCTTCGGCGGCATCGGCGGACCAGCCTGAGGCCACTGCTGAGGCTGCCCGTAGGAGGGCTGGCCGAGTGGCCCCAAACCACCCGACGCCCCGGGCCACTGCGGCGGTTGCGGTGGGGGCCAGTGCGGGGGCTGCTGCCCGTACGGGCCATGGGGTGGCGGGCCTTGCGGCGGAAAACTCACCAGTGGAGCGTAATGCCTGGCCAGGCTATCCGTAGGCGCTAAATCGCCCAGCGCGCCGTCAGCGCACCGATCGCGCCCAGCGCGACGGCTGCGGCCGTGGAGGTCCGCAGGACGCTCGGGCCCAACCGGACGGCTTTGGCTCCGGCTGCGGCAAAGGCGGCGATCTCTTCGTCGGCGATGCCGCCTTCGGGCCCGACGATCAGCATCAGTGAATCCGCCTGGGCCAGCGGCAGTTCGGCCAGCGGCTCGGTGGCGGATTCGTGGAGTGCGAGAACCACGGCACCGGCGGCCACGGCGTCGGCGACGCGCTGAGTGAGCGCAGCCGTGGACAGCACGCCCTCGACGGACGGGATGTAGGGACGGCGGGACTGCCGGGCCGCGGAGCGAACCACTGCCTCCCAGCGGCGCAGGCCCTTCTCCACCTTCGGGCCCTCCCAGCGGGCCACACACCGAGTTGCCTGCCAGGCGACGAACCCGTCGGCGCCGGCCTCGGTCGCCAGCTCGACGGCCAGCTCCGAGCGATCGGACTTGGGCAGCGCCTGCACGACGGTGACGCTCGGGCGTGCGGCCGTGATGTCGACCCGCTCGGTCACCCGCGCCGACAACCGGCCCTTGGCGGTGTCCTCGACGACACAGTGGGCCAGCGTTCCGGCACCATCGCTCAGGTCTATCTGTTCGCCGACCCGGATGCGTCGGACGTTGGACGCGTGAAAGCCCTCGTCGCCGTCGACGACCGCGACCTCCCCCGCGCCTGGCAGCGCGTCGACGTAGAAAAGCGCTGAGCTCACGTGGCAGCCCGCGGCGTCACCGGCCGGTGAACGTCTCGCGCAACCGGCTGAACAATCCGCCGGAACTCGCGGAAGCCTGGGTCGAGCGCACCTCCGCTACGTCGCGGGCCCGGTTCTCCTTCAGCTTGCGCAGCAGGTCGGTATCGGTGCTGTCCAGCCTCGCCGGCACCACTACCTCGATGTGGGCATGCAGGTCACCGCGGACCCCGGACCGCAGATGCGGCATTCCGTGCCCACGCAGTGTGGTCACCGCACCGGGCTGGGTACCGGCAGGAACGGTCAGTTCTGTCGGTCCGTCGAGGATCGCGTCGACGGTAACCGTGGTGCCGAGCGCGGCGTCCACCATCGGCACCGAGATCGTGCAGTGCAGGTCGTCGCCGTCGCGGACGAACGTCTCGTGCTGCTTCTCGTGCACCTCGACGTACAGATCGCCTGCCGGCCCGCCGCCCGGTCCGACCTCACCCTGCGCGGCGAGTCGCACCCGCATGCCGTCGCCGACCCCGGCCGGGATCTTGACGCTGATCTCACGGCGGGCACGCACCCGGCCGTCGCCACCGCAGCGGTTGCACGGATCGGGGATGACCTCACCGATTCCCCCACACACGGGGCACGGACGGGTCGTCATCACCTGTCCCAGCAGCGAGCGCTGCACGGTCTGGATCTCGCCGCGGCCGTCGCAGGTGTCGCAGGCGACCGGCTTGGAATTGCCGTTGGTGCCCTTGCCCTGACACAGATCGCACAGCACCGCGGTGTCCACGGCCACCTGCTTGGTCACGCCGGTGGCGCACTCCGAGAGGTCCAACCGCATGCGCAGGAGTGAATCGGCGCCGGGCCGGACCCGGCCGATCGGTCCGCGCGACGAGGTTCCGCCACCGAAGAACGCCTCGAACACGTCGCCGAGCCCGCCAAACCCGCTGAACCCACCGGGCGCGCCGCCGACCGACTCCATCGGGTCGCCGCCCATGTCCACGACGCGGCGCTTCTCCGGATCCGACAGCACCTCATAGGCGACCTGGATCTCGGTGAACCGACTCTGGGCTTCCTCATCGGGATTGACGTCGGGATGCAGCTCACGCGCCAATCGCCGATAGGCACGTTTGATCTCTGAATCGCTCGCGCCTTTGCTCACTCCGAGCAAGCCGTAATAATCGCGTGCCACGCTGACCTTGCCTGACCTTTCTGTGCCGGATCGACCGGCTGCCTTACCGAGTACCTAGGACTTCGCCGATATAGAGAGCAACCGCCGCAACATTGGCGATCGTTCCCGGGTAGTCCATTCGGGTGGGACCGACCACACCCATTCCGCCGTACACCTTGCCCGAGCTGCCGTACGTGGTGCTCACCACCGACGTTCCCAGCATCTGCTCGGCCTCGGTCTCATGACCGATGCGCACGGTTACCTTGCCCGCTTCCTGCTGGGCCGCCAACAGCCGCAGTACCACCACCTGCTCTTCGAGCGCCTCCAGCACCGACCGCAGCGATCCGCCGAAATCGGCGGTGTTGCGGGTCAGGTTGGCGGTACCGCCCAGCAGCAGTCGCTCTTCGGTGTGCTCGACGAGCGTCTCGACCAGAACTGTCGCCGAGCGGCCGACGGCATCCGCCAGTGCGCCGTGGCCGTTGAGGTGACTGGCCAGATCGCTCACCGCGACCGACGCCGCCGTCAGTGGCTTGCCCTCCAGCGCCTGCCCCAGCATCTCCCGCAGCTTCGACAACTCATGCTCGTCGATGGCATCACCGAGCTCCACGATGCGCTGATCCACCCGGCCCGAATCGGTGATGACCACCAGCAACAACCGGGCCGGCGTCAGTGCCACCACCTCGAGGTGGCGCACGGACGAGGTGGACAGCGTCGGGTACTGCACGATCGCGACCTGCCGGGTCAGCTGCGCCAGCAGCCGCACCGCGCGCCGCAGCACGTCGTCCAGGTCGACCCCGGACTCCAGGAAGGACAGGATCGCCCGGCGCTCCGACGAGGACAGCGGCTTGACGTTGTCGATCCGGTCGACGAACTCGCGGTAGCCCTTCTCGGTGGGCACCCGGCCCGAGCTCGTGTGCGGCTGGGTGATGTAGCCCTCGGCCTCCAGCACCGCCATGTCATTGCGCACCGTGGCGCTCGATACGCCGAGGTTGTGACGGTCCACCAGAGTCTTGGAGCCGATCGGCTCCTTGGTGGCCACGAAGTCGGCGACGATGGCGCGTAGCACCTCGAAACGACGGTCGTCGGCACTCCCCACCTGTTCACCTACCCTTCGCAGCAGCGACGTGTGCATTTGGCTCGGTTCATTTTACTGACCAGCAGCAGGTTTACCGATTCTGCGGTGACAGGTCCACACCAGCACACCAGGTGGCACCGGCGCGAGTGCCAACCCACAAGCGTATTAACCTAGGCAACTATGCCGATGGCAACACCGCGCGCTACTGCGACGGAGGCGGGCCGGCGATGATCTTCAAGGGCGTCCAAGAGGGCAAACCGTACCCAGAGCACGGGCTCTCCCACCGGGACTGGTCCCGCATCCCGCCGCGGCAGCTGCGCCTCGATGAGCTGGTCACGACCACCACGGTGCTCGCCCTCGACCGGTTGCTGTCCGAAGACTCGACCTTCTACGGCGACCTGTTTCCGCACGCGGTGAAGTGGCGCGGCGACATCTACCTGGAGGACGGGCTGCACCGGGCCGTCCGTTCGGCGCTTCGGAACCGCACCATCCTGCATGCCCGGTTGTTCGACATGGACGCGCTCGCCCCGAACCCTGTGTGACACCCCGCCTGCTCAGCCGGCCAGCGCCTCACGCAAGCTGCGGGGCCGGATGTCCGGCCAGTTCTGCTCGACGTAGCTCAGGCACTCGGCCCGGCCGGCCGCACCGAAGACCACCCGCCAGCCCGCGGGCACCTCGGCGAATGCCGGCCACAGGCTGTGCTGGTCCTCATCGTTGACCAGTACGCAGAATGCGCCGTTCTCGTCATCGAACGGATTGGAACTCATCGAGTCTCCTCATCGAGGGGTGGACCAGGTTCGCACCCAGTACCCGGTCGGACAACAGGCCGAGACAACTCAGATTCGGGAAGCCGGGGCCCTGGGTGAGCCCCGCCAGCCCCGGCAGGAACAACTTGGGGAACACATCGGTCAGTGCCAGGTCATGGCCGATGTGCTCCTGCAGCGAATCACTGCTCAGCGGACCGCCGAGGCCGAGCTCGAGCAAGTCGAGCGCGTCCTGGCTGAACAACGGGGCGAACCACAACGCGTCGGCGCCGGACCCGTCGATCACCAGATCGAAGCCGTGGACTGTCTCGACCGCTTCGCCGCCGGTATTGGTCGACAGGGTCAGGCGGATCCGCTCGTCGCGGGCCACTGCATGTGCGACCCGCCCCCGCAGGTGACGGATGCGGTCGTCGGCCAGCAGGGCATCCTGCACCCGCGCCGAGAACACCCCACGATCGGTGCGGGCCAAGGCATCCCGGCGCTCGGCCAGAGTCAGCCCGGTCCAGCCGGTCGGATCGGAGAACAGGGTGTTCTCGAAGAATCCCTCGCCGCGGGTGAACAGGGTGACCGTCGGTGAGATCACGGTGATCGTCGAAACCCGGTGGCGGAACAGCTCGTTGAGCATCGAAGCGGCCGTCTCGCCGCCTCCGATCACGGCGACTCGCTCCGCGGTGATCATCTCGTGCTTGCCGGCCTGATGCCAGAACTGGGCGATCGACATCACCCGGGGGTTGCCCGGCAGCACCGAACGCTCGGCCTGACCGGGCCCGGTGATCATCAGGCCGTCGGCGCACACGGTGCCCTCGGCGGTGCGCAGCGCCCACCGGGGAGCACCGGTTGAATTGCCGGCACCGCCGGCGTCGGCTGAACTGCCGGCACCGCCGGCGTCGGTTGAATTGCCGGCACCGCCGGCGTCACCATCGACCGAGATCTGTTCCACCTCACCGAGAACCACGTTCATCCCGATGTCCTCGGCCACCCAGCCGAGATACTGGCTCCAGCGCCGGTGGGTCGGTGCGGGCCGGCCGCGGTCCACCCATTCGGCGAATCCGCCGGTGGCGATCAGATAAGCCTGCCAACTGTGCCGGGTCATTCGTTCGTCGAGTTCGGCATTACGCCGCGACACCAGAGACGACCGGTAGGGGAAGCCGACGTCCTTCTCGGGTCCGGTGCCGAGGCGATGGTTGCCATCGGTCCAACCGCCGACGGCCTGCCAGTTGGCGGCCACCCCGGCGCGTTCGACGACGACAACCTCGGGGGCCGGCACGCCCATCGCCCGCAGTTCGGCGGCCTTGGCAGCCACCGCAATGGCCTTGGGCCCGGCACCGATGACGGCCAGGGTGGGGGCCGATGGGGTACTCATGGGGTCACCTCTCGCAACACCTCTCGTAATGCGTCCAGCCACATCTCCTGCAGGGTGGCGATGTCCTCGGCGGACAGAATGTCGGGCAGGGTCCGCCACTGGGTGCCGAGGACGGCCGATCCGTCGCGGTCGATCACCGCAGCCATGATCGTCAGCTCATGGCGCACAGCGACATTCGGTTCGGGAATCGGGGACACCCCGGTCTGCAACGAACGGTCCTGCAGCAGGGCGTGATCGGCCGCATCCAGTTCGATGCGGCCCAGATAGTTGAGCAGCACCTGCGGATCCCGGTAGGTACCGAGTCGCAGGCCGGTGTCCTCACGCAGGTACCGCAGTAGGCCGTAGTCGATGGCATCGCCGGGGATGGCGGCCACCTGCGCGGCGACCCCCCTGACGTCGTCGGCGGTCAGCCGCAACGGGTAGATCATGCTGAGCAATCCGGCGGTGTCACCGGTATCGACGTCGCCGTGGCCGGACACCACCGCATCGGACCGGCCGTGGGTTTCCAGCGCCAGCAGTGGCGCCGGCGTCGGCTGACCACGGTGGCGGCGCCAATCGGTCAGCGCCCGAGCGGTTGCCGCGGCCAGCGCCTCGGTCACCGGCACTGCGCCGGCGAGCAGTCGGGCCGTCACGTCGGGTTCGGCGAAGGCCATCTTGATGGTCACCCCGGCCATCCGGTCGGCAGCCGGATCGATCCGGCGCGCACCGATGTTCGGATCCTCACCATCGAACTGCCGCTCCCAGAAGCCGCAGGTGTCGAGCGTGGCGGCCCGGTCCGAGAGCAGCCGGGACCACTGCCGCAGCGAGGTATGTTCCCGCACCGGCAGCGGCGTCCGCCCGGACGCCAGTGCATGCCAGGCATTTTCGAGCTCGCCGACCAGGATCCGCCACGATGCGGGGTCCAGTGCCAGCACGTGGGCGGTGAGGATCAGCAGCCCACCCTGCGTCTGCGGGTGATGCAGCCACACCGCGTCGAGCATCGACCCGTTCTCAGGATCGAGGCGTTGCACGGAGAGGTCGGCCTGTTCGGCCACCGCGGCATCGACCTCACCCGAGCCGATCGCCTCCGAGAGCACCTCACCGCGCTCATGAGGGACGAGCGTCAGGGTCTCCAGGTCCAAGCGGGTGCGCAGCACCTCATGTCCGTCGATCACATTGCGCAGCAGGGTTTCCAGCTGTGCCCGGGTAATCCCGCCGGGCAGCCGGAACACCTCGGTCTGGGCCAGCCGGCGAGGGTCGCCGTACTGGTACAGCCAGCGCCCGTTGGGCAGCAGCGGGATCGGGGTGGTTTCGGGTGCGGCGTGGTCGACGGCATCTCGGTCCTGCGCGACGGCGTCCGCATCGGCATCGATCGCGGCCGCGAGCTCGCGGACCGTCGCACAGTCCAACATCAGGCGGGCACGCAAGGCCACGCCACGGCGCCGCACAGCCTGGACCACCGACAAGGCCACGATGCTGTCCAGGCCGAGATCGAGGAAGTCGGCGGTGACGTCCACGCCCGAGCCGTCAGCGGTCCCCAGCACCTCGGACAGCACCTGGGCCAGCAGCCGCTCGGTGTCGGTGGCGGGGTGCTCGGCCCCTTCGGAGCGTCCTCCGGTACCCAGCGCCGCCAGCGCGGCATCGTCTACCTTGCCGTTGGTGGTCAGTGGAATCTCGTCGACCGCAACGATGTGGTGGGGCACCAAATGCCTTGGCAGGGTGTCGGTGAGCATTTCCCGCAACTCGGTGACCGGGGTGTCGGTGACCACATAGGCGATCAGTCGCGGCCCGCTGCGGTGCTGCCGTACCGCCACATGGGCATGCCGCACCCCGGGATGGGCATGCAGCGTCGCGGCCACCTCGCCTGGCTCCACCCGGAAACCGCGGATCTTGACCTGATCGTCGCTGCGGCCGAGAAACTCGAGAGCATGCGAGTCGACCCGTCGGCGCACCACGTCACCGGTGCGGTACATCCGGGCACCCGGCGTGAACGGATCGGCAACAAACCGTCCGGCCGTCTCCCCTGGTCTGCCGAGATAGCCGCGGGTCAATTGACCACCGGCCAAATACAGTTCGCCGCACACTCCGTCAGGGACCGGGCGAAGCCAGCTGTCGAGGACGTAGGCCGCGGTCGACTCCGTGGGACGCCCGATACCGGGCTGCGCATACTCGGCGATGGACGCGACGACAGCTTCCACCGTGGTCTCGGTCGGGCCGTAGCAGTTGTGGGCCGACATCCCGGTGCGCTCGCATTCGGCCTGGATCCCCTGCCAGGTGGCGGTGTCGATGGCCTCGCCGCCAAGCGCCAGCACCGCCAACGGCACCTGGGTGAGCAGGCCGGCCGCCCGCAGGGAGGCGAACATCGACGGCGTGGTGTCGATCATGTCGATGGCGAAGCGCCCGATGGTCTCCACCACGGCCTCGGCGTCGCGCTGCACCTCGTCGGAGACGATGTGCACGGTGTGCCCGTCGAGCAGGGCCGCCAACGGCTGCCAAGCCGCATCGAAGGTGAACGACCATGCATGGGCCACCCGCAGCGGACGACCGAGGCGCTCGGCCGCCGGCCGAAGCACCTGATGGGCATGGTCGGCGCAATAGGCCAGGAGCGCCTGATGGGTTCCGATGACGCCCTTGGGCTTTCCGGTCGTACCGGAGGTGAACACGACGTAGGCACCCTGCCCGGGGTAGATCGGTGCGGGCCGGTAGTCGGTGTCCGCTCCGGAATCGACAGATGCCAGCAGGGTTTCGTCGACGACCAGCGCGGGGCGGCCTGAGCCGATCTGGCGGAGGATCTCGGCAACCCGTTCCTCGGGCATGGCCGGATCCAGGGGCACGATGATCGCGCCCGCCTTGAGCACCGCGAGCATCGCCACGACGTAGTCGGGCCCACGTCGCAACCGGATCGGGACCGGAGTCTCGACGGACACGCCGCGGCGGATCAGCGCGGCAGCCAGGCGGTCGGCGGCCTCGTCGAGTTCGCGATAGCTGAGCTCTCCCCCGTCCCAGCTCAGGGCCACCGAACCGAGGCGTTCGGCGGCGGTCTCGCTGAACGTGGTGTGGAAGCCGCTGTGGAAATCACCGTCCCGCTGGGAGATCGGTGGCGCACCGGCGGGCCGCGGCTCGTCATCGAGGGTGACCGCGACCTCGCGCAGCGGACGCTCCCAGCGCTCCAGCAGCCTCTGGACCACGGTCAGCACCCGTAGCCCCAGAGCACGGGGGTCGAGCTGTCCCAGTGCCCCGCCGAGGGTTTCGACGAGCACCGTCAGCCGGCCGTGGGTCGGATGCGCGGCGATGGTGACCGGGAAGTGGGACAGGCTCTCCAACGCCGCGGGCCGCAAAACGGCCTCGCCGAGGGCGAACTCGTCGCTGCCGACCAACCCGCCGGGCGGGAAGTTCTCGTAGACGAGCAGTGTGTCGTACAGCTCGCCGATCCCACCGAGTGAACGCAACTCGGTGTGGCTGAGGTAGCTGTGCTCACGCAGCTCGGCAGCCTCCCGCTGCAGCGCCAGGCACTGACCGCCGACCGGGAGGCCGGGATCGACCCGGACCCGCAGCGGCACGGTGTTGATGAACAGGCCGACCATCGACTCGACACCGGCCAGCTCGTCCGGGCGGCCCGACACCGTGACGCCGTACACCACGTCGGTACGGTCGGTGAAGACCGAAAGAATTGTCGCCCAAGCCATCTGGAACAGGGTGTTGACTGTGACGCCGCGTTTGCGGGCGGCCTCGAAGATCGCAGCGGACTGTTGCTCGTCCAGGGTCACCTCGGTGCGCGCCGGCAGACCCGGCTCGGCCGCCCGTCCGGACAACGCCGGCGACAACAAAGTTGGGGCGTCCATGCCGTACAGATGTGCCTGCCAACGCGCCCGACTGTCCGCCTGATCGCGCCCGGCCAGCCAGCCGATGTAGTCGCGATACGGGCGCACTGCCGAGGGCAGCGCGGTCGCGTCTCCCTTCGCCCCGTAGAGCGCGATCAGCTCGCCGACGAACACCGGTAGCGACCAGCCGTCGATCGCGATGTGATGGGCAACGATCACCAGACGCCAGTGTTGCCCGGGCTTTTCGATGAGCAGGAATCGGATCAGCGGCCCGCGGCCCAGGTCGAAGCGTCGGGCGCGTTCCTCGGATTCCAGGGCGTGCGCCTGCGCGTCATCGGCCTGCACGTGCCGCCACGGCAGTTCGAGAGCCGACGGGACCACCGCGACGGGGCGGCTCAAATTTCCCTGGAAGAAGCTGGCCCGCAGGTTCGGATGGCGCACCAGCATCGCTTCGGCACAGGCCCGCAGCAACCCGGCGTCCACTGCCCCGTCGATGTCGGCGGCCATCGCGATGAGGTACGGGTCCGCCCCCTCGTCGCCTTCGGTCAGCCCGGCCAGCGAGTACAGCCCCTGTTGCAGCGGGCTCAGCGCCAGGACGTCCTCGACGCCGGGCGGTGTCCCGGTGGTCGTCATGTCGAGATCCCCTGGTCCTGCCCCCATCCCGCGGTCAACGCGGCGAGCTCGTCGGGCGACAAACCCGAGGCGGACATCGGCTCATGGTGGACGTCAACGGGCTCCCCGGTTTCACCGGCCGCATCGATCGCGGCGGCCAGATCGGCCAGCCCGGGATGCTCGAACACCATGCGGGCCGTCATCGCCACACCGGCATCCCTGGCCCGCGCCGCGAGCTGCACGGCCAGGATGCTGTCGCCGCCGAGCGTGAAGAAGTCGTCGTACCGGCCCACCTCGGTGGCGCCGAGCAGCGCCACGAGCATCGCCGCCAGCGTCACCTCGGTCGGGGTGGCCGGTGGCTCGGCGGGCGCCGTCGTGGTGACGCGCGGACGGGTCAGCCCGGCGGGCTCGATGCTCTCGACGACCATCAGCACCGCATCGACGAATTCCTCCGGCAGCGCAGCGCGCACGGTCTCAAGGACAGTCTCGCTGTCGACGCTTCCGGTTTCGAGAACCAGATAGCCGGCCAGGGTGGTGGCACCGCGGGTCTCCCAACGCCGGGTCGCCGCGGCCGCCACCCCGTCGAGCCCTTCCAGGACAGCCTGCAGACGCGGTTCACCGGTGGTGATGGGCTCCAGCCGGCCGTCGATCGTCCAGCGGGCCCGGTCCCCGGTGCGATACAACTGACCGTCGCCGAAGGGGTTGGGCGCGAAGCGATCTGAACCGACACCGGTGGCCGCGCCGGCCGTCTCGTCCACCGCACCGCCGGCGTAGTAGACGTCACCCACGACACCGATCGCCACCGGTTGCCGCCATTCGTCCAGCAGGTAGACGCGATCTGCGCCCTCGGTCTGCGGCAGCCCGGCCGGCGGGACCGCCTTGCGGCTCCAGTCATCGACGAGCAGGTCGCGTTCGGCCGTGTCGAGCACCGCGATGTCGCGCACCGTCTGGTCGGCATCGCCGGCGAATGCCCCGACGATGCGGTGCAGCCAGTCCACGAGGCGCGCTGCGGTGGCCGCCTCGTAGAGCTCGGTTCGGTAGATGACGGTGGCCCGATATCCGGCACCAGCTTCGGCGAAGAAGTTGAGCGACAGGTCCGCATGTGCCACGTCGAACGTGGGTTCCAGTGCGGTGAAAAGGGTTTCACCGTCGGCACCGGTGTCGATGACCTGACTTGCGGGCAGGTCCTCCCGCACGTGCACCACCACGCCGAACAGCGGGTTGCGTGCCAGCGAGCGCACCGGGCTCACTGCGTCGACCACCCGGTCGAACGGCAGGTCCTGGTGCTTGTAGGCGGCCAGCGCCATGTCACGGGAACGCCGCAGCACCTCCCGCAGCGTCGGGTTGCCGGACAGGTCGTTGCGCAGCACCACGATGTTGATGAAGAACCCGATCAGCGCGTCGAGCTCAGGGGCGGTGCGTCCGGCCACCGGTGTGCCCAGCGCGATGTCGGTACCCCGCCCGGCTTTGTGCAGGGCGATCGCAACGGCGGCCTGCAGCACCATGAACTCGGTGACGCCGAGTTCACGGGCGAGTTCGACGAGCTTGTCCCGGACGCCCACGTCGATGGTGAAATCGAGCGCCTTGCCCTCGCCGGTCGGCACCGGCGGGCGTGGAAAGTCCGGTTGCAGGCCGTTCTCGATGTCATGGTCGGCCGACAGACCGGCCAGTTGCCGTGTCCAATAGTCGCGTTGCTCGGCGATCCGCTCGTCCGCGCCCGAAAGCACTTCGGCCTGCCAGTCCGCGAAGTCGGCGTACTGGACCGGTAGCGGTGCCCAGTCGGGTGCCGTACCGGCCCGGCGGGCGTGGTAGGCGGTCATCAGATCGGTGAACAGCACCGCGCCCGACCAGTGGTCGGCGGCGATGTGGTGCACGATCAAGGACAGCACGTGCGCACCCGGAGTGGACAGCACCGCCGCCCGGATCGGCCACTCGTTCTCCAGGTCGAAGCAGTAGCGCCGCTCGGTATCGAGTTCGCCCTGCAACCAGTCCTCACCGGAGCCGTCGGCACGGCGGACCGTCACCGGGGCCGCAGGATGGATGACCTGGTAAGGGATACCGTCGATTTCGCGGTAGGTGGTGCGCAGGATCTCGTGTCGGGCAACCACATCGCCGACCGCCGCTGCCAGTGCCTCGACGTCGCAGGGTCCGGTCAGCCGGGCCGCGAAGGGCACGTTGTTGACCGGGTTGGGTCCGTCGATACGGAACTGGAACCACTGCCGGTGCTGGGCCGCCGACATCTGCGACGGTCCGTCGTGTTGTGCAGCCACGATCGGGGGCAGGCCAACGCCGGTGCCCGAGGCCTGCAATTCGTCGACGCGAGCGGCCAGACCCGCCACCGTGGCGTTCTCGAACACGTCGGCCACGCCGAGGTCGACCCCGAACCGGGCCCGCACCGCGGCAACGAGTTTGGTGGCCAGCAGGGAGTGACCGCCCAGATCGAAGAACGAATCGTCGGCGCCGACACCGTCCCGTTCGAGCAGTTCACCGAACAGGGCAACGATCTCGTGTTCGGTTTCGGTGTCCGGCGCGCGGAATTCGGTGGCCGAACGGATCTCCGGTTCGGGCAGTGCCCGCCGATCGATCTTGCCGTGCGCGGTGATCGGGATCTCGGCCAGCTCGACGAACGCTGCCGGGATCATGTATTCGGGCAGCGCGGCGGTCACCCTGGCCCGGATGCGGTCGATCTCGACCCGCTCGGCCCCGGCGGCCGGCGTGATGTAGGCGACCAGGCTCTTGCCCAGCGACGGCAGGTCGCTGACGACCACCACGGCCTGCCCCACCGACGGGTCGACGGAAATGGCCGAGGAGACCTCACCCAGCTCGATCCGGAAGCCACGGACCTTGACCTGCTCGTCGGCGCGGCCGACGAACTCGATGTCACCGTCGGCGTTCCGACGAGCCAGGTCACCCGACCGGTACATCCGTCCGCCGGGATTGAACGGGTCGGCGACGAACCGTTCCGCGGTGAGTCGCGGCCGGTCGTGATATCCGTGCGCGACATGTGTTCCGCCGATGTAGATCTCGCCGATCACACCGACCGGAACAGGCTGCAGCGCGTCGTCGAGCAGATGGATCGTGGTGTTGATCTTCGGCGTGCCGATCGGCACGATCCGGGAGCCCTGCTTGCCCTCCACCTTGTAACGGGTGCAGTTGAGCACCGTTTCGGTGGGTCCGTAGAAATTGTGCAGCAGGGAATCGAAGGTGGCGAGGAACTTGTCGGCGATCTCACCGGGCAACGCCTCGCCACCGATCGGCACGCGCTGCAGCGTGCGCCACTCGTTGACACCGGGCAGCGACAGGAACAGCCCGAGCAATGACGGGACGAAGTGCATCGAGGTGATGCCCTCGTTGCGCAGCAGATCGGTGAGATAGCCGATGTCGCCCAGGCCGCCCGGCTTCGGGATCACCAGGCGCGCACCCGCGGCCAGCATGCCGAAGATCTCACCGATCGACACATCGAAGCTCTGCGAGGCCACCTGCAGCAGGCGTTCATCCTCGGTGACCTCGTAATCGCCGCCGAACCAGACGAAGTACTCCGCGATCGGCCGGTGCGGCACCGGCACGCCCTTGGGCAGGCCGGTGGATCCCGAGGTGTAGATCAGGTACGCCGTGTTGTCGGGACGCAGCGGGCGGATCCGCTCGGCGTCGGTGGGATCGGTGACCGGATAGTTCTCCAGGCCGTCGACAGGCTCTCGCAGAATGGTTTTCGGGTCGGAGTCGGAGAGAATGTAGGTGAGCCGGTCTTCGGGGTAGGTCGGGTCCACCGGCAGGTACACCGCACCGGCCTTGACGATGCCCAGCGCCGTGATGACCAGATCGGGCGACTTCTCCAGCAGCACCGCCACCCGGTCCTCGGTGCCGATGCCCTGCGCGATCAGCCAGTGCGCCAACCGGTTCGCTGACTCGTTGATCTCGCGATAGCTGTAGTGGCGACCCTCGTAGACGACCGCGATGGCATCGGGGGTACGGGCGGCCTGCTCGGTGACGAGGGCAGCCAATGTGGTTGCGGGCGTGTCGAACTGCTCACCGGTTGACACCGAACGCAGCCATTCGGTGTCCTCGGCGGTGAACAGGTCCAGCGCGGCCAGCGGCCGGTCGGGCTCGGCGAGCGCACTGTCGAGCAGCACAGCGAAGTGCCGCAGCATCTGGGCGGCGAGGTCGGCATCCAGCACCTCGGTGAGATGTTCGGCCTCCACCACCGCACCCTCGGCGTCCAGTTCGACCATGAAACCCAGCGGCAACTGGGTGTGTTGGCCGCGCAGCTCGGCACGTTCGCACGTCACACCGTCCGGGCGGAACCCGCCGCCGTCGGGCTCGCGGAACCCGAAGCTCACCCGGGTCATCCGCTCGGCACCGTGGCGCCGGTCCGGGTTGAGTTCGGCCACCACCCGGTCGAGGTTGACCCGCTGATGCGTGAAGGCGCCGATCGCGGTGTCGCGCGTCGCCTCGACCAGTTCTCGGAATCCGAGGGTGGCCTGTGGTCGCAGTCGCATCGCCACCGTGTTGCCGTAGTAGCCGATGGTTTCGTCGGTGTCGCGGTTCAGAACCGGGGTGGCGACCAGGAAGTCGTCGGCGTGGGTGTAGCGGTGGACGAGAGCACCGAACGCCGCGAGCAACACCATGTAGGGGGTGGCCCCGGTGTCGCGGGCCAGTGCCGCCACCTGCCGGACGGTCTCAGCGGACAACCGGACCGTGCTGCGCTGGGAACGAAAACCGCTGGGCACCACCGAACCCGCGGGTCCAGGAAGCTCCAGGGGCTCCGGCGGAGCGGCCAGCACCTCGCGCCAGTACGCCAGATCCGCATCACCGTCCGGAGCCTCGGACACCGGCACGCGCGGTGTCTCGGCGAGCTGCGCCCCGCTGTACGCCTGGGTCAGGTCGGTGAAGAACACCCGCCACGAGCCGTCGTCCCAGGCGATGTGATGCGCCACGAGCAGCATCACGTGTTCGCTCGGACCGGTCTTGATCAGCGTGATCCGCACCGGCGAGTCGCTGCCCAGGTCGAAGGCGGTGCCGAATTCACGCTGAGCCAGCACCTCGAGGCGCAGCTTGCGCGCCCGCTCGGACTTTTCGGACAGGTCGTGCACCGTCCACCCCGGGGTCAGGTCATCGTGCACCGTCGCCGTCGGCTCGCCGTTCTCGTCGGCCCGGTAGGTGGTGCGCAGGATCGGATGCCGCCTCGCCACCGCAATCAGCGCGTCGTGCAGCCGCGCGGCGTCGATCACGCCGTCGAGCCGGTAGGACAGGCAGATGTTGAGCAGGACCCCGCTCGGATCGAAACTCTGCACGAACCACATCCGCCGCTGCCCGTCCGACAGCACGGTGGGATCGACCGGCGCGCCCGCGGCGTCTGCGTCCCTCTGCCCGGGCTCCCCCGATGCTGACGCGAGGCCCCGCTCGGCAAGCCTGCGCCGCATCAGCTCCAGACGCGCGTCGGAGGTGCGGGGGGCAGCCGAATCGGCACTAACCATGTCAGTCACGCGAAAATGCTTCCTTTTCAGGTCTTTCCAAATGCTCGATCACTTCGGCAGCGGTGGCGCCACCGAGGATGGTGGCCAGCGGCACGGCACGGCCGGTAGCCTTCTTGAGCTTCTTACGTAGGTCGATCGCGAGCAGCGAGTCGACGCCGAGATCCAGCAGGGACGCGTCGAGATCCAGTCCGGTGGTGTCGTCGAGCTTCAACACCGCACCGAGCGCGATCCGCATCGCGCCCGTGGCATCGGCCGCTTCGGCAGCGTCCTCCAGCGGAGCCTCGGCAGTGCCGACAACCGGAACGGGTTGGCCCGCCGCACCGAGGAAGGTCCGCAGTCGTTCCGCGTCGGCCGTGAACACCAGTGGATCGGCCGGGTAATCACGCAGCCCGGCCTCCACTGCCCGGTCCGGCGCCATGGCTCGCAGGCCCGACCGCTCGACCCGGCTGATCTCACCGGAATCGATGATGCCGTCTCCCGGCCACAGTCCCCATCGCACCGAGGTGCAGCGCCGACCGTGTTCGCGCAGCTGCCCACCGAGTGCGTCGAGCAGCCGGTTGGCCGCAGAGTATGCGGCGTGGCCATACCCGCCCCACAGCCCGGACACCGAGGAGCACAATACAATTCGGGCATCCGGGCGCATCGGCCAGGCCGCAGCCAGGTTGGCCACTCCGTTCACTTTGGCCGCAAAGGTGTCCCGCACCCCCGCACCGGTCAGCGCGTCGCCGGCGCCGATCGTGGCGGACGCGGCCGCGTGGATCACCAGTGATGCCGGGCCGACCGCCAATTCGGCGACCGTCGCGGCGATCTGTGCCGGGTCGGTGAGATCGCACCGGGGAGCGACGATCTCGGTGCCGGTGGCGGAAAGCGCGGCCAATTGCGTGTCATCGAGGCCGCTTCGGCTGAGCAGCACGATGCGCCGGGCCCCTTGCCCGGCCAGGTGACGGGCATGGTGCAGGCCCACCGCGCCGGCTCCGCCGGTGATGACCACCTCGTCGAACACCCCCGATTCGGCGGTCCAGGACCGAGCATCGGAGGTGTCATCGCGCATCCCACGGTGCCAGACCTCTGGTGCGGAACCGTTGCCCCGCAGGGCGATGTCTTCGGCATCGGTCAGCATCGCGATGATCGCAGTCCCCGCGGTGACCGGGTCGATGGCCGATTCGGCGAGATCCAGATGGCGGAAGGTCTGGTCGGGATGTTCGTAGCTCAGGCTACGGTGCATCGCCGCCAGTGCGGCGGCCTCGGGCCGTGGCCGCTGTGCTCCCTCGCCGATGGTTTCACCACCGACGGTGACCAGCCATACGTCGCGGGTCTCCGGCGAGATCGCCCCGACATAACCCAGTAACCCCTCATCGATGCGGCGGCTCAGAGATTCTGCAGCGGCCACCGCATCGTCGTGCTCGGACACCGGCGCGACCACGACCAGGAGGTCGGCGTCGGCGGGGGCGACAGCAGTGGTTGAGTCGATCTCCTCGACTGCACGTTGCAGCGTGGCGGCGGGTCCCCGTCCGGCGGCCAGGTCGAGCACCGCGACCCGGCGCTGCCCGGCAGGCGCGGCGGGAAGGCCGTGGTTCTGCCAACGCTCGACGCTCACCGTCAAGCCCGCGACCGGTGGCAGCGGTTGTGCTGTGGCCCAGAGATGTTCGGCGCGCATCGGCGCGAACGGAAAGTCGCGCAGCGACTCGGCGGCATGGTTCGGGAGGTCGCTCCATCGGTAGCCGGCGTCCGCCATCGCGACGGAGACGATGTTGGCGCTGAGCCGGTCGGTGACCGGTTCGTCGCGCCGGCCCGATCCCACCATCACCACCGGCCCGCCGGTGAGTTCGGCCGCGTCGTCGAGCAGATCGCCCATGGCGAACAGCAGCGCCGGATGTGCGGAGAGCTCGACGAAGATCCGGGCGCCGCGCCGCGCGGCCATCTCGATGGCGCGGTCGAAGCGCACCGTACTGCGCAGGTTGGTGTACCAGTAGTCGGCGAATCCCGTTCCGGCCGCCACCACGTCGGCGGTGGCCGAGCCGATGAACTGCACCGGCGATTCAGTGAATCCTGCTGAGGGAAGCAGTGATTCGAGCTCGGCCCGTGACCCGTCCAACGCAGTGGTGTGCGCCGGGAACCACATCTCGATCTCTTTGGCGAACGCTCCGCGCCCAGCCACGGTCGCTACCGCTGCGGCCACCGCATCGGTCTCCCCCGAGACCGCCACCGATGAATGGGAGTTCACCACCGACAGTTCCAGCCAACCCGGGGTTTCGGCGATCACCTTCGAGGCTTCCTCGGGCGTGACGCCGAGGACCGCGACGCGGTAGGGCCCGGTCAACCGGTCCAACACGGTGGCGCGGGCGATCACCACGGCCACTGCGTCGGCCAGGGTGATGGTGCCGGCCACGTAGGCCGCGCCGATCTCGCCGAGGCTGTGACCGACGGTGATATCGGGCAGCACACCGCAGGTCCGCCACACCCGGGCCAGGGCCACACCGTGGACGAACTGAGCGCCCTGGATCTGCACCTGGGAGAAATCATTGGTGACTGCGGCCGAATCCGGCTCGGCCAGAAGGTAATCCAGCGGCGAAGCGGCGCCGGCGGCCTCGAATTGCGCGGCACACCTGTCGACCTCGGCCCGATAGGCAGGAAGCCGCTCGTAGGCCTGTACGCCCATCGACGGCCACTGACTGCCCTGGCCGGGGAACACAAAGGCGATGCGGGCACCCGAGCTCGATCCCGGTGAAACCCCTTGCGCGCGGGTGACCAGCGGATGGTCCGTGCCGTCGGCCAGTGCACGCAGACCCGCAGCCAGTTCGTCGCGGTCGGCGGCCCGGAGCACGGCGCGGTGGCGGCGCAGCCGCCGGGTGGACCACAGGGTGGCGGCGACATCGTCCGCACTCACCTCGGGACGGGTACCGAGATAACGCAGGATGGCCGCGGCGTCGGTTCCGATCAGTTCCTCGGCGTGTGCACTGAGCAGGACCGGTGTGCGCCCGTCGGGAAGGGAGTGGACTTCGCGCTCAGACAGCATGATTCGCTCGCAAGCTTCGCTCATGCCGCGGCCTCGCCGGCCGCATCGGGCACCGCGACGATCGCGTGCGCGTTGGTGCCGCTCATGCCGAAGGCCGAGACCGCGCCGATGCGCTGGCCGTTGACCGCGGGCCACTGGGTGAGCTTGGTGGCCAGCCGCAGGCCTTGGCTGTCCCAGTCGATCTCCCGGCTGACCTCATCGACGTGCAGGGTGGCCGGGATGGCCGCACGCTCGGCCGCCAGGATCACCTTCGCCAGTCCGAGGCCGCCTGCGGCCGCCTGGGAGTGCCCGACGTTGGATTTCACCGAGCCCAACAGCGCGCCGGATCCGGGCTCCGTGGCGCCGTATGTCTGTGCCAACGAACGTAATTCGGTCCGGTCACCGAGTCGGGTTCCGGTGCCGTGACCCTCGATCATGCCGACGTCCGCCGGGCGCACGGCGGCCTGCTCGATCGCCTTGGCGAACAACCGTTGCTGCGCGGCGCCGCTGGGTGCGGTCAGACCGGTGGTCCGGCCATCCTGGTTCACCGCGGTGGCGCGCACCTCGGCCAGGATTCGCCGACCGTTTCGTAGGGCCGCCGATTTGCGTTGCAGGACGAACATCGCCGCCCCTTCGGCCCAGACCGTGCCACTGGCGTGTGCGCTGTACGGCCGGCAGTGTCCGTCGTCGGACAGTGCGTGCTGTTTGGAGAACTCGACGAAATACCCGGGGGTACCCATCACGCAAACCCCGCCGGTCAGTGCCATGTCGCAGTCCCCCGCGCGTACCGCACCGACCGCGGTGTGGAACGCCGTCAACGCCGACGAGCACGAGGTGTCGATGGTCAGTGCCGGACCGCACAGGTCCAGCGTGTAGGCGATCCGGCCGGAGATGACGCCGAGCGAGGTACCGGTGATCAGATGTCCGCTGTGGTGGGAGAACTCCGACAGCGCCGGCCCGTACTCCAGGCCCGATGCACCGACGTAGCAACCCACGTCGTGCCCGGCCAGATCATCGGGGTTGATGCCGCTGTTCTCCAGCGCACGCCACGCGATCCGCAGCCCGATGCGTTGTTGCGGATCCATCGCCACCGCCTCACGCGGCGAGATCCCGAAGAAGCCGGGATCGAACGTCGCTGCGCTGGAGAGGAATCCGCCCAGGTCATGGATACGCTTGAACCCGTCGCGGCGCGAGCCGTCGAACAGTTCGCGAACGGACCAACCGCGGTCGGCGGGAAATCTGCCGAGGACCTCGCGCTGCTCGGTTAGCAGCGACCAGTAATCGTCGGCAGTTTCGATTCCGCCCGGCGCCTCGAGGGCCATCCCCACGATCACCACCGGATCACTGCTGTCGGGTCCGGGAAGCTGGCGGCTAGAGCTCATTCACCAGCTCCGCCACGTCCTCGAGCTGGGTGTTGAGGTAGAAATGCCCGCCGTCGAACATCGAGCACGTGTAGGCACCGGTGGTGTGGGTTTCCCAGCGCCGCAACATGTCCTCACTGATGCGGTGGTCACTTTCCCCACCCAGCGCGTAGATGTCCGCGGCGATCGTCACGTCGGCGTCACACGCGTAGCGGTTGAAGGCGCTGTAGTCGGCCCGCACCGCCATCAGCAGTAGTTCGACGAAGTCGTCGTCGGCGAGCAGCGCCTCATCGGTGCCGCCGAGATCGACCATCTCAGCGATGATCTCGGACTCGGCCATCGGCAGTGCGGGCGCGGCGGCCACGGTTGACGGCGCCTCGCTGGCCGACACCCACAGGGCGTCGATCCTCACGCCGTTTCTTTCGGCGATCCGGGCGAATTCGAAGGCCACCACGGCGCCCATGCAGTGTCCGAACAACCGGAGCGACCCGATCCCGGCCCAATCCCCGGCGTCGAAGAGATCCTGGGCGAGGTCACCCACCGTCGGCGCCGCCGGATGCGACAGCCGGTCGCCGCGCTGCGGGTA
Source organism: Mycolicibacterium peregrinum (assembly GCF_002102345.1). Lineage (GTDB taxonomy): Bacteria > Actinomycetota > Actinomycetes > Mycobacteriales > Mycobacteriaceae > Mycobacterium > Mycobacterium peregrinum. The sequence goes on along the minus strand of NZ_LQPP01000018.1, from coordinate 134,449 downwards.
CTGCATGACATAGGCATCGGAGCCGGCCGCGGCCAGTGCCGCTCCGAATCCCCGGTAGGCCACGGCCGCTCCCCCGGCGTGCGGGAAAACCAGTGTGGCTGTCGAACTTTGGGACCCTGGATAACGCTTGACCCAGGGCTTGACGGTGATCTGGGTATCCGGCCCGGTCACGACGGCACAGCGGTGTCGAGAGCGGCCACCGCATCCCGATGCCGCACAGCGAGGGCGAAGCCGTTCATCCCCCGCTCGGGGTTGCGGCGCGGGGCATCGTCGGCAACGACGATGCCTGCGCCTGCGGTCAGTGCGACCAGCATCATCAGGATCGGAGCCGCGGCGCCCGCAGCCGAGAACGCACCGATGCGGTCTTCGGCGTGGACGCCGAGCCGGGCGGTGAGCTCCACGACCGCGTCGTGAGCGGCAGCGTGGGTCACCACCGCATACCCCGACTCGTCGACCGAGCCCAGGAACGCGGGGTCGCCGGGCGCGGAACGCACCGGGGTGACGCCACTCGCGCGGGCCCCGATCCGCAGTGCCTCCGCGACGGTGAGCGCCGGCAGCCAGTTGGGCGGTCCGTCACCGGTGAACAGAGCCATCCGGACGCCCGTGTGCTCCAGCACCGGCTCGGCCGGGGCAGCCGTGTCGATCGGCACACAGACGCCGCCGGCCGCCAGGATTCCCAGTGAGGCGATCACCGTGTCCAGGCCGGTGGGCCCCACGACGGCGACCCGGTCGCCGACGCGTACCCCGGCAACCGCGAGCGCACCGGAAACCGCGAGCGCCTGCTCACGCAGCTGCCCGTAGGTCCAGCGAGTGGTCGGGCCGACCACCGCGATGTCGTCGGGCGCACCCTGCGCATGCGTGAAGAACCCCTGGTGCAGCGGCTCTCCCGCCACTGCGTGCATGGTCTGCGTAGTCGTGCGACTCACCGCGTCCACAACGACCTCCTGACGATAAGCAAAGCCTGCCCTAACTGAAGTAACTCTAACCTTAGTTGCCGAACGCTGGTTCTGGGGATGTGCGTGCCAACTCGGAGGCCACATCGGCGCTGTCCATGCCCGTGACCTCGAGATACAACTCCGACACCAGCTGCAGCCGGTCCGAGCCGGATTCCCGGCCGACCAGCAATGCAGCCATCTTCTCCACGGTTCGGGCGGCGAAGACGTCGGCGACCATCACCGTCGACGTGTCCAGCCAGTCCCTGATCCGCGCCACCAGCTGCGTACCCAGCACCGAGTCCCCGCCGAGGGCGAAGAAATCGTCGTCGACACCGACGCCGGACTGCCCGAGAACATCGCCGACGAGCGCGCAGAGGGCCGTTTCCAGCGGGTCCGACGGCGCCCGGTAACCCCGGCTCTCCGGAGCACCGAGTGCGGCGAGCATCCGAACCGCTGCGGCGCGGTCGGTCTTGCCGCGGGCATAGGGAATCTCATCGGCCACCAGCAGCACCTGCGGGATCATGTGCGCGGGCACCAGTTGGGCCAACGCCGTGGAGATGGCCGAAGCAGCCGCTTCCGCATCACCACCCGGCTGATCGGTCCGCACCACCGCGCCCAGCAGATCGTGACCACCCTCGACCGGGACCAGCACTGCCACTGCCGCGTCCACCCCAGGAACGCGGCACAGTGCGCCCTCGACCTCACCCAGTTCGATCCGGAATCCGCTGACCTTGATCCGGTGGTCGGCCCGGCCGACGAACTCCAGCGTGCCGTCGGGCCATGACCGCACCAGGTCCCCGGTGCGGTACCAGCGAAGCCCGTCGTGCTCGACGAACCGTTCGGCGGTCAGGTCGGGACGTCCACGGTAGCCACGGGCGATACCGCGCCCACCGACCCACAGCTCGCCCGGGACCCAGTCGGGGCAGTCCGCACCCCGCGCGTCGACCACGCGGCAGCAGTTGTTCGTCAGCGGCACACCGAACGGCACCGAGGTCCAGTTCGACGGCAGGGCGTCGTCGTCGAATCCGACTTCGAAGATCGTGTTGTGCGTCGCGGTCTCGGTGGCCCCGCCGAGTCCGGCGAAACGCACCCGCGGCGCCGCGGCGCGCAGCGCCCGCACCAGGTCCGGACGAACCCAGTCGCCACCGGTGGGCACCACCCGCAATGAGGACAAAGGACCAGCGCCTGTGTCGGATGCGCCGGCTCCGCCGGCGACTAGCATCTCCAGCCAACCCGTCAGGAAGTGCAGCACCGTCACCTGGTGTTCGTCGATCAGCGTGACCCAGACGTCTGGATCGCGGCGCTGCTCCTCGTCGACGATCACCAGCGAGCCGCCCGAACGCAGCGTCCCGTAAACGTCGATCACCGACAGGTCGCACTCCAGGTGCGACAGCGCCAGGCACCGGTCGGTCGGGCCGATGTCGAAGTGGTCGTTGATGAACTCGATGGTGTTCATCGCCGCGTCGTGAGTGATCTCGACGCCCTTGGGCTCACCGGTGGAGCCCGACGTGAACAACACGTACGCCAAGTCGTCCGGAGTCGTCGCCACCGGCTCGAAATGTGCTGGGTCACCGATGATCTCGGCGTCGGTAACCGTCAGGTGCGGCAAGTCCGGATGGTCGGGACCCGAGCCGCAGACCAGGGCGAAGTCCACCCCACCGGTGTGCAGGATGCGCGCGGCCCGATCGGCGGGCTGATCCACCCCGACCGGCAGGTATGCGGCGCCGACCATCGAGATGGCCAGCAGTGCGACGACCTGTTCGACGCTCTTGGGGCCCAGCACCGCGACCACCTCGCCGCGGCACACCCCGCGGGACTGCAGGGCGCCCGCCACGGCCAGCACCCTGTCGTGCAGCTCGCCGTAACTGAGGTTCCCGGCGCCGCAGAACACCGCGGGCGCGTTCGGGGTCGCCGCGGCATTGGCCAGAAACCCGGAGTGCAGCACGTCGCCGCTGGGAGTCGACGTCGACGCGTTCAGCTCGGCCCGCACCCGGCGTTGCGACTCCGAGGCCGCCGGCGGATCGGCCGCATCCCAGGCGGCATCGTCGGCGGCCAGGCGGCGTAGTTCGGCCAGGTGGTAGGCGAACATGGCCTCGGCAACGCCGGGCCGGAAGGCCTCGGTCCGGACGTCCCAGTTGATCATCAGGCCTTCGGCGAGCGGGGTCGCCTGAGCATCGATGAGCACCTGAGGGCCCTGCGAGATGGTCCACACCGGCGCCCCGAAGTGATCGGTGACGTCACCGGCGAACAGGTCGCCCAGTCCGAGTGCGCTCGTGTAGACGATGGTGGCCAGGGTCTGGCTGCCGCGGTGGCGGCTCACGTCGCGCAGCACATCGAGCCCGGACACCGAGGAATGCGCGGCGGTGGCGTGCAGTGTCTCCTGGACCACCCTGGCCCGGGCCGCGGCGGTATCGGCCCCGGTCAGGTCGATGTCGAGCAACAGCGAGGACGTGAAGTCACCGACCAGCTTGTCCACGTCGGGGTGGTACGGCTCCCTGCCGAACATCGGCAGGTTGAGCAGGAACCTGGACTGCGTCGACCAGCGTGCCAGCGCGTTGGCGTACGACGCCCCGACCGCCATCGCCGGGGTGATGCCGCGCCGCTGCGCCGCCGCGAACAATGCGTCGCGGGTCGGCACGTCGAGGGTTTCCCAGAGCCGGATGCTGCGGTGCGGGTTGCGCTGATCGGACAGCGGAACCAGTGGCAGCGCAGGCGGATCCGGCAGATCCGGCACCCGATCGGCCCACCACTGCCGGTCCGGCTCCGGGGGCGGCGGCGTCGTGGCGGTCAGCCGGGCCCGGTACTCGCGGTAGGTATAGCCCAACTCCGGCAGGTCGGCGCCGCGATAGAACGCGGCGAGATCCGCCATGAAGTTGCGATAGCTCACCGCGTCGGCGGCCTGCATGTCCATGTCCACGTGCAGCCGGGTACGCCCACCTGGCAGCAGCGACAGGCTGAGTTGGAGCACCTCGTCGTGCAGCATCTGGTGGGACTTGGATTCCCTGATGAGCTCCAATTGTGCTTGCGCTGCGGCCTCATCCAGGTCCTGCAGTTCGTAGACGGTGACCGGCAGCGGGCGGTCGCCGATCCGCTGGGTACCGTCGGGCAGGATCTCGACCCGCAGCATCGGGTGGCGCGCGGCCAGTTTCTCCGCGGCGACCCGAAGTCGCTGCGGATCGACTCCGGCTCCGTCGAACTCGACGTACAGATGCGCGCCGACACCACCCAGTTGCTGGTCCTGGTTGCGGCCCACCCAGAAAGCGTGCTGGATCGGGGCGAGCGGGAAGGTGTCGCCCTCGGCATCGGCGATGTCCGGGACGGACGCTTCAGCGGGGGCATCAGGAGCGTGCTCGGCGACCAGTTCGATCCAGGCGGCGACGGTGGGATTGGCTGCCAGGGCCGCGAATCCGACGTTGATGCCCTGCTTACGCCAGCGGCCGGACAACGACATCATCCGGATCGAATCGAGCCCGGAGGCGATCAGGTCGGCGTCGGGATCGACGGCGTCGGGGCTGACCCCCAGGAGTTCGGCGACCTCGTCGCGGACCGTCTGGGAACTCGTCGCCACCACGCTCACCATCCTCCGAACAATTAGTAAAGGCTGCCCTAACTTAGTGGAGGTTACCCTATATTCGATCTGCCGACACACTCACCCGACGGGAGCCAGAACACCCATGACCACCGGTTTTGACCGTGAACAGGACGAACTGGCAAACGGATTCACTAGATTCCCCGAGGAGCGTGCCGAGGTGTATCGCCAGGCGGGCTACTGGCAGGGCAAAGCACTCGACAGCATCCTGCGCGAGGCCGCCCAGCGCTGGCCAGACAAGCCGGCCGTGGTCGACGCCTCGGGTACCTATACCTTTGCCGAATTGGACGCTCTCGCCGACCGTGTCGGTGCCGCGCTCGCGGCCCGGGGCATCAAGGCGGGCGACCGCATCCTGGTGCAGCTGCCGAACTCTCGCGAATTCGCGGTCGCCGCTTTCGGTTTGCTTCGCGCCGGGACCGTCCCGGTGCTGTGCCTGCCCGGACACCGGTCGGCCGAGCTGGGCCACTTCGCCGATGTCAGCGGCGCCGTCGGACTCGTGATCCCAGACGTCATCGCCGGATTCGACTACCGCGAGCTGGCCACCCAACTCGTATCCGAACACCCCCGGCTGCGTCACGTCCTCGTCGACGGGGACCCTGGCTCCTTCCAATCCTGGTCCGCCCTCAAGGATTTCGACGCCCCAGGACCACCGAGCATCACCGTCGACACCAGTGGCCCCGCGGTCCTGCTGGTGTCCGGCGGTACCACCGGGCTGCCGAAGCTCATCCCCCGCACCCATGACGACTATCTCTACAACGCCGGCGCCTGCGCCAAGGCCTGCGAGATGGTCCATGACGACGTCTATCTGGCGGTCTTGCCCGCCGGCCACAACTTCCCGTTCGCGTGCCCGGGCCTGCTGGGCTCGATGACGGTCGGGGCGACGACGGTCTACACCGACGACCCGAGCCCCGAATCGGCCTTCGCCCTGATCAACACCCACGGTGTCACGGTGACCGGCCTCGTCAACGCCCTGGCGAAGCTGTGGACTCAGGCCTGCGACTGGGAACCCGTGCTGCCCACCTCGTTACGCGTGGTCCAGGTGGGTGGCTCGCGGATGTCCCCCGAAGAAGCCCGTTTCATCCACGAAGGCCTGAGCCCGGGACTGCAGCAGATCTTCGGAATGGCCGAAGGCATGCTGAATTTCACCCGGCCCGGCGATCCGGCGGACGTGGTCGAGAACACCCAGGGCCGCCCGATGTCGCCGCACGACGAGATGCGGGTCGTCGACGAGGACGGCCGGGAGGTGGCCCCCGGCCAGGAGGGCGAGTTGCTGGTGCGCGGGCCGTACACACTCAACGGTTACTACCGCGCCGACGAGGCGAATGCCCGGTCCTTCAGCCCCGACGGCTTCTACCGCACCGGGGATCGCGTCCGGATCTTCACCGACGGCCCGCGGGCCGGCTACGTCGAGGTGACCGGCCGGATCAAGGACGTGATCCACCGCGGCGGCGAGACGGTGTCGGCCACCGATCTCGAGGATCACCTGCTGACCCACCCCGCGGTGTACGCGGCAGCGGCAGTGGCCTTGCCCGACGACTACCTGGGCGAGAAGATCTGTGCCGCCGTGGTTTTCAAGGGCGCACCGATCAACCTGGTTCAGCTCAACGAGTTCCTCGACGAGCGTGGCGCATCCGCCCATGCCCGGCCCGATGTACTGGTCGCCATGCCGACCCTGCCCACCACCGCCGTCGGCAAGGTCGACAAGAAGAAACTCATCGCCGCGATCACCGAGTGAGGGCCCGCCGCACTCGACACAGTGATCTTATTGTTTTCATAATTTTCCCTTACTTTTCTTAGAGTTGAGGTAGGCTCGGTTCTCGTACCAGGGGGCCGATGTCGCATCTGCGCTCGGAACGGAGGGGACCGTTATGGCCGAATCGCGTTCACATGCCGTGGTTCTGGGGGCAGGCATCGCCGGCCTGTTGACCGCTCGGGCGCTGGCAGAGTTCTACGGGTCGGTGACTCTGATCGAGCGGGACACGCTGCCTGATCACCCAGAACCGCGCAAGGGCGTGCCACAGGGGCGCCATCTACACAACTTCCTCAGTCGCGGCACCCAGATACTCGAGGAGCTCTTCCCCGAGCTCTTGGCAGAACTTGCCGCCGCCGGGGCCGCTGTCGACGATGGCGATGACCTGTCGCGGATCTACGTGCACGCGGTGGGCTATGACGTCAGGCCGGCAGGGCGCCTGAGCGACCCGGGATCACTGGCCGCCTACCAGGCCAGCCGCCCCTTCATGGAGTTTCACATTCGCCGACGCGTTGCCGCGCTGGACAATGTCACCCTCCTCGACAACCACGAGGTGGTCGAACCAGTGCTCACGGACGACACCGTCGCCGGTGCACGAATCATCAACCACAGCAACGGCATCGCCACCTCACTAGCTGCGAATGTGGTGATCGACGCGACGGGGCGTGCCGCGCGTACCGCGCGTTTCCTGGAGAGTCGCGGATTCGGTTCCGTACCCGAAATGCACGTGCCTTCGGTCGGCGGCTACTCCAGCCAGTTGATCCACGTCCCGCCCGGCCGGATCGCCGAGCGGATGGCTTTCGTCAACAGAGGCAGCAGGTCACCCGGATTGTTACTGGTGGCCTACGAACACGACACCTGGATGCTGGCGACCACTTGCCCGGACGGGTACGGCACCCCCGCAACCGATTTCACCGCGATGCTGGACGCGGCCGAGCAGATGCTGCCCGAGACGATCATGGCAGGGCTATGCGACGCGACACCCGTCGGGCAGGTCTCTATTTCCCGCAGCACTGCCGCCACCTGGCGACGCTATGACCAGATGTCACGCCTGCCCGACGGCCTGGTGGTAGTCGGTGACGCGCTGTGCCACCTCAATCCGCTGTATGGACAAGGCATGACGATGGCCGCTCTGCAGGCGCTGGCGCTCCGGGACTGCCTGCTCGCCGGCCGTGCCGATCTGCCTGACCGGTTCTACCGGCTGGCCGCCGAACTCATCGAGCCGGTGTGGTCGGAGAACCGGGCGAACGATCTCGCGACGTCCACGAGCGGAAAGCGGACCATTGCGAAACGGTTGCGCAGCTGGGCCCAGCACGCAGCGTTGAAAGCCGCGACCAACGACATCGTCGTGGCCGAACGGATTTTTCGTGTCCGCGGCATGATCGATCCACCTACGCGCCTTCAGGACCCGGCCCTGTTCGTGCGGATCCTGCTGTCCAACCTCCGCCATCCGCGCCGGAAGCTGCCGGCCCGCCCTACGAAGGGCTCACCGATCAGACAGGACGCCGACAATGCTTGAGCAGGCTTACCGCGCGGTCCGCGGCCGGGTGAGTGCGCTGGCCACCTCGTTGACCGACGAACAGCGTCTGATGCTGGTACCGGCCACCCCACGCTGGACGGTGCACGAGTTGTTGGCGCATCTGGTCGGAGGTGCCGCCGACGCGGCCAGTGGACGGTTGGACGGGGTGACGAGCGATCAATGGACGGCGCGCCACGTCGAGGAACGCCGGCACAATCCGATTGACGAACTTGTTGCCGAATGGGATCGGATGGGCCCGGCAGCTGACGCCTGCCTGAGCGACGACCAGATCTTGGGCCCCAACCTGGCCGCGGATGCGATCTGTCACGAGGCGGATCTGCGTGAAGCGCTGGGGCTTCCTCAGGTGGACCGTGAACATTGGCAGCCGTTCCTCGAGGTGATGATGCTCTATCTCGGAAGACGCCTCCGGCACTCCACTACGGTGCTGATTCACGACGAGCGGGGGCGGCAATGGAGTTGCGGTTCGGGGCAGCCGGCCACCCGGTTGCACACCCACGGCTACGAATTGCTTCGGGCGTCCTTCAGCCGCCGCTCCCGGCGCCAGATCGCCGCGTGGGAATGGACACCTGAACCCTCCGAGCAGATGATTGAGAGCTTCGGATTCTTCGGCCCACGACATGACGACCAGCCGATTCCACCGGCCGAGACGTCTGCGACTAGCCCCCGGCCCGCACTTCGCATTCCACCGCGGGGGCCATCAGCTCGATGATCCTGGCGGTGACTGCCGCTGCGGTGGGGTGCTCCCACAGCAGGGTCGGTGGTAGCGACAGCCCGGTCTGCTTCTCCAGCTGGCGGCGCAGCCGCACCGTCATGATCGAGTCGACGCCGAGCTCCACCAACGGCAGGTCGACGTTCACGTCGGACTCCGGCAACCCCAATTGGCCTGCCACCGCCGTCAATACGTGGGCGGCGAGCTGTTCGGGGTCGTACTCCCCCGCGGTGGACGGCGACGAATCGTCGTCGGGTTCCTCCTCAGGCGCCACGTCGACCAGGATCGGTACCGCGGCGGCAGCGGGTAGGACCGGAAGCACCACGACGTTCGCGGTGTCTTCACGCATCGCCAGATCGAGGGTACGGATCGCATCGTCGGCACCGACCATTCCCATGCCGAGCGCATCGAGTTGGGTGGCCACGAATTCCGAGGCCGAGCCCATGCCCAGCCCGCGCCACGCGGTCCAGGCAACCGCGGTGGTGCGGTCCCCGAGTCCACGCCGGTGCCGGGCCATCCCGTCGAGGAACGAGTTGGCGCAGCCGTAGGCGCCCTGGCCGGGGAAGCCGGCCAGGTAACCGCATGAGGAGAACAGCACCATCCAGTCAAGCTGTTCCGGTGGGAAAACCTCGTGCAGGACCAGGGTGCCGTGCACCTTGGGATGCATGGCCATGGCGAACTCGTCGGAGGTCGTATTCATCAGCAGCGCACCAGCTTCCACACCCGCGGCATGGATGACCCCGCGTACCGGCGGCAGCGGACGCAGCAGGTCTCGCAGGGCATCGGCCGAGCCGGGTGCGCCGATATCGAGAGCGGCGACGGTGACCGACACGCCGCGCTCCTCCAGTGCGGTGACCGCACGGACGGCGGCAGACTGCTCGTTGCCCACCCAGGTCGAGCGCTCCCCCAGGCCCGACCGCGACAGCAGCACGAGGCGGCGGGCACCGAGGTCGGCGAGCCGCTGGGCCATCCGCAGGCCGAGCACACCCGTGCCACCGGTGATCAGGTAGGTGCCTCCCGGGGTGCACTGCATCGGGTTGGCCTGCGTGGCGACGGCCGAACTCGACGCCGCGAGGCGGGCGGCCTGGGCCACCCCGTCGCGGACCACCAGGACGCCGTGTCCGGCAAGCGATCCCAGCGCCGTCAGCGGCAGGTGGCCGTCGGCCACATCCAGCACGCCGCCCCACAGCTGCGGATGCTCGGCGGCGGCGACCCGGCCCAGTCCCCATAGTGGCGCGTGGGTCACGTTGTCGCCCTCGTGTACGCCGACGGTCAGCGCCCACAGTGGGGCGGACAGGCCGAGTTGCTGCTCCAACATGAGTGTCCTGGTCACCAGTTCGACGGCACCCTCGGGCGAGTCCTCGTCGCGGGGCAACACCAGCACCACCGCGGAGTCGCCGAGTTCTTCCGGCAGCGAGCCGAATTCGACGATCGACTCCAGCTCCGAGGGATCTTCAACCGCACGGTAGGGCACTCGGGCACCGGTCAGGTCGTCGACCGCGGCTTCCAGCCGGTCGACGTCGCCGCCGACCAACACCACCCCGCTGGGCGCCCTCTCGTCACGGGCCGATACCGGATGCCAGGCCATCCGGTGCACGATTCGGCGCGTGTCCGCAGCCGACATCTCGCGCCCCGGATTCTCCAGTTCCTCGAAGGTCATCCCGCCGATGGACAGCAGAACCGACCCGGATTCGTCTGCGATCACCACATCGGTGGTGGTGGTCCCGGCCCGGCGTCGGACCGACAGCATCGCGATGGCCGGCGGAGCGGCGAACACCTGGACCCGTTCGATGCGGGCGGGCATCCGCAGCCGCGGCTGCCCGCCGAAAATCGTCGAGGCGGCCGAGGTCGCCGCGTCCATCAGCGACGCCCAGCTGCCGGGCTCCGCGCCGTCGGAGGCCGAGCTCACCCTGGCCAGCAATTCGCCCTCACCGCGGTGCAGATCCTTGATGTCCCAATCGAATCCCATCGCAGCGACCCCGAGTTCGGCGAGGGTGTCGATCACGTGGCGCGGCGCCAACTGCTCGGGGCAACGTGCCCGGGCCGCGGCCAAGTCGATGGACAGCGCCACGTTCTCGTCGGCGTCGGCACGGGCGACCACCGCACTGCTGTGCGTCAACCATCCGCCGTCCTGATCCTCGGCGGCATCGGCCAATCGTGAGGCCAGGGTCAGCTCGCGGTCGGCCAGCACCACCTGCAGTGCGCGGGCGCGAGCTGGGGCCACGGGCGTGCGCAGCCGAACCTCGCAAAGCCCCGCGCTCCCACCGGCCGCCGTCAGGAAGGTGTTCAACAACACTGCGGCAGGAACGATTTCGGTGCCCTGCACCGGGTGGTCCCCAGGGTAGGGCCGGGTGTCGAAGTCCAGCCGGGTCTGCCACATCCGGGTGGCGACGGTTCCGGCCAACTCGGTGCGACCCCCCAACAGCGTGTGAGTGCTGGTGTCGTGCACCGCGCTCGCGCCGGACGCCGCGGTGGGTACCCGCCAGAAGCGGCGGTGCTGCCACTGGGTGACGGGCAGCTCGGCATCCCACGGATCATCCTGGGCGACATCATGTTCGATGTCCGCTCCGTGGCAGTACAGGGACGCGACGGCGGTCGTGACAGCGGCGGGTTCGGGCGCATTACGACGCAGCAGTGGGATGACGGCGTGCTCGTCCATACCAAGGTGCAACAGAGTTTCGACGACGGAGTGCGAGACCACCGGATGTGCGGACACTTCGAGAAACAGCCGGTATCCGTCCTCGGCGGCCGCGGTGACGGCCTCGGCGAACCGGACCTGCCCGCGCAGGTTGCGCACCCAGTAGTCGGCGTCGCGCGGCGCCGTGGAACGCGGATCGGCCAGCGCGGTGGTGTACAGCGGGATCGCCGCCTCGCGCGGCGGACGAAGACCGGCCACATTCTCGGCCAAAGCGCCGGTCAGGTCGTCCATGGCGGGACTGTGGAATGCCACGTCGGTGTTGACCCGACGCACCACCACACCCTGCTCGGCCCAGGCTTCGCACACCTCCTCGACAGCGGCCGTGACACCGGAGATGACACAGGATTCCGCCGACGCACTGATGGCCGCCACCACATCGGTGCGGCCGGCGAGCCGCTGCTCGGCCTGGTCGAACGGCAGCCGCACCAAAGCCATCGCGCCACAACCCATCACGGAGCGGAAGCCGCGGGCCCGATAGCAGGCCACGGCTGCACCCTGGCGTAGGTCGAACACCCCTGACACCACACACGCCGCGACCTCGCCGACCGAGTGCCCGATCACCGCTGCCGGTCGCACGCCGCGCTCACGCAATACTGCCGCCAACCCGACCTGCATCGCGAAGGTCAACGCCTGGATCCGGTCCGTGCCACCGAGGTCTGCGCTGCTCAACGCAGCCCGGGCGGAGAACCCGAGTTCAGGCCCGAACACCTCGTCGACCTCGTCGATCACTCGGGCGAAAGTGGGTTCGGCGGTGAGCAATTCACGGCCCATGCCGATCCAGTGCGAACCGTGCCCGGAGAACACCCAGACCGCATCCCGAGGCTGGCCGCCCGGTACGGCGCCGGTGACCAAGTTGTCAAGGGATTCGTCGCGGGCCAACGCGTCGAAGCCGGCGATCAGCTCATGCCGGTGCTCGGCGACGACCGCGGCCCGGACCGGTTCGTGACTGCGCCGGGCCCACAAGGTGGCGGCCACCGGAGCCACGTCCTGGTGTCCGGCCCGCAAGTGGTCGGCCAGCGCTTCGGCCTGGCGGGCCAGTCGTTGTCCGGAACGTGCGGAGATCGGGACGATCAGCGCACCAGAACTACTGTGCTCCAAAGGATCCAAAGCCACCGGGCCCTCTTCGAGCAGTATGTGCGCGATCGTGCCGCCGTAGCCGTAGCTGCACACCGCGGCCCGGCGCGGGGTGTCGGTGCGGGTCCAAGGCTCGACTTCGGTGGGCACCCGCAGGCCGCTGTTGGCCCAGTCGACCGCGCCGGTGAGTTGCCGCAGTCCGGCGGTGGGCGGGATCGCCTCATGGTGCAGCGCCAGGACCGTCTTGATCAGGCCCATCACACCGGCGCCGCCTTCGAGGTGGCCGATGTTGGGTTTGACCGATCCGATGCGGCATCGGTTCGTCTCGGCCCGCCCGACGCCGTACACCTCGGCGAGCGCGCCGACCTCGGTGGGATCACCTGTGGGAGTTCCGGTTCCGTGCGCCTCGATGTACCCGACGCCGGCCGGGTCGACGCCCGACATTCGGCAGGCGAGCCGGAACATGTCCGCCTGGGCAGCGCCGTTGGGAGACATGATGCCCACGGTGCGGCCATCCTGGGCCGTGGCACCGCCGCGCACCACCGCCAGGACACGGTCACCGTCGCGCTGGGCATCCGAGAGTCGCTTGAGCACGACGACGCCTGCGCCTTCGCCGCGGCCGTATCCGTCGGCGGCGGCGTCGAAGGTCTTGCAACGGCCGTCGGGGGCCGTGGCCCCGGCCTCGTCCAGCACCCGGGTGAGGCCCGGGCCGATCAGTGCGCTGACGCCACCGGCCAGAGCCAGCGATGTCTCGCCGGCCCGCAGCATCTGACATGCCTGGTGCACCGCGACCAACGAGGCCGCACACGCCGCGTCCAGCGCCACGCTCGGCCCGCGAAGATCGAGCAGGTGCGACACCCGGTTGGCGATACCGCACAGCGAGGTTCCGATACCGGTCCAGGCATCGATGCCGGGCAGGTCTTCCATGATCAACTTGCCGTAGTCGTCGGAGTTGACGCCCATCAGCACCGCGGTGTCACTGCCGGCCAGCGCTCTCGGCGACACCCCGGCGTGTTCGAGCGCCTCCCAGCTGACCTCCAGTGCGAGTCGCTGCTGGGGGTCCATGACCTCGGCCTCGCGCGGTGCGACGCCGAAGAACTCGGCGTCGAATCCGGGCAGGTCGTCGAGGAAGGTGCCCAGCCGGGTGACCTCGCGCAGGATCGCGGCGTTTCGCGGGTCGCGCCGCAGGTACGGCTCCCATCGCTCGTCGGGCACCTCGGTGACGTTGCTGCGCCCTTCCAGCAGAAAGTTCCAGAACTCTGACGGGGTCGCGACGTTGCCGGCGACGCGGCAGCCCAGCCCGATGACGGCGATGGGTTCCGGGGTCGAAGCCTCGGTTGCCATGTCAGCAGGATTCCGACTGGGACGAAGTCTGGATAGCCTTGCCTAAATAGGGTGCCGACATGCGGACAATAGTGGCACATCGCCCGACGTATCAGGGGTTGTACCCCGAACCAATCCTGTGAATCCACTGGGAGGCTCCCCAGTGGCGGTGACGTGCACGTTCACTGTTCGGTGGGGCCAGAATGCCTACCCGCGTCGACATTGCCCGGGACTGCGGCCAGGTGTTAGCTCACTCACATGTCAGCGGGCCTCCTCCGCCGCGACGAGGTAGGGCGACAACGTGCCCAGCTTCTCGCAGGTCTCCTCGAACTCCCGGTCAGGCGTGGACTCGGCGATGATGCCGGCACCGGCCCGCAGCCAGGTGTGCCCGTCGGCCTCATAGGCCGCCCGGAGCGCGAGCGCGGCATCGAGGGAGCCGTCGGCCGCGAAGATCGCCACCGCGCCCGAGTACAGACCCCGGGGCAGTTCGTCGTGCCGGAGGATCGCATCGACGCCTTCGGCTTTGGGGATGCCAGAGGCCGTCACCGCGGGGAACAGCGCTTCCAGCGCGTCCATACGGTCCATCGACGGGTCAAGGCGGGCGCCCACCGTGGAACCCAGGTGTTGCACACTTCCGCGCTCACGGATCGTCATGAAGTCGGTGACGGTCGCCGTGCCCGGCTCGGCCACCTCGGCGATCTCCTTGAGGGAGCTACGCACCGAAATCGCGTGCTCGACAATTTCCTTGGAGTTGGATTCGAGGTCGTCGCGGGCCGCCTGATCGTTGGCGGCGCCGCGACCGAACGCCCGGGTGCCCGCCAACGGTTCGGTCACCACCAGGCCGTCCCCGTGGACGGCGGCGACGAGTTCGGGGCTGTAACCGAGCGCGCGAAGTGAGCCGAGCCGCAAGAGGAATGACCGGGCCGGGTTGTTGTGCCTGCGGCCCAGCCGGTAGGTCGACGGGAAGTCGAGCCGGAACGGCACATCGAGACGCCGCGACAGGATGACCTTCTGGTACCGGCCATCGGTGATCTCGTCGATCGCGGCCGCCACCCGGCCGCGGTAGGCGCTGCCGTCCTGCCGGATGTCGACGGCGCGCGGAGTGCCCGCGGGCGACAGCCCCTCGGCGATCACCTGCCGCACCACCTCGCGATGGCTACCGTCGCCGCCGCGCACGGTGACCCGCTCGGCGGTGACCTCGATCTGAGTGATCGGAACGAACACCCGGGCCAGCGGTGTTCTCGGCGCCAACCGGTCCTGGAGGCCGAACTTGAACGCGCCGAATTCGAATGCGACCCAACCGAACGCGGCGTCAATTCCGGCTTCGGCATCGGCTAGCAGCCGACCCACGACTTCGCCGAGTGCGACGCCGGGCCGGCCGGTCCACGACCGGCATTCCGCTACGACGCCGTCCCTTACGAGTCGCAGCTCGTCGCTGTCCAACTCGATCCCACATCGCGCTCCGGACGCCAGCAGCCACCGGTTACCGCGTTCGTAGACCAGGTAGTCGCTGCCGTCGGCATCGGAAAGCGCACGGGCGATCTCGGCGACCCAGTCGGCCGGGCCGGTCGCGTTGTCACCCGCGGGCAGCTCGAACGAGGCGGGCGCAACCGAGTCATTGCAGTCGGCTTGGGCATTCGTTGTGAGCATTCGCCGAAGCGTAGCCTCACCTAACCCATTGCGCAGACCTACGTATCTACTACGAAATTCACATCATTCGCATGGACTTCAAGTATCCGAACACAGTTAGCGCACAGGTTCTTCACAGCCCACCCGGCGGGAAGGGCCTCTACCCCAGCAGGTCGCGAACGACTCCGTCGGCGAGCAACCGGCCGCGGTCTGTCAGCACGAGGGCACCCGGCCGCGACAAGAGAAGCCCTTCACCACAGAGAGTTTCGGCCCGGGTCAGTTCGCCGGCGTCCAGCAGCGACGTCGGCAGGCCGTCACGCACCCGGACCCGCAACATCACTTCCTCCATGTGCCGGTCACGGTCGTCGAGCTCCTCGAAATCCGCTATCGGCAAGCGATTTTCAGCGAGAGCCTGCGCATAGGTATTGGGATGCTTGACATTCCACCACCGGGTATCGCCCAGGAAGCCATGGGCTCCCGGACCCGCGCCCCACCACTCGCCACCGTCCCAGTAGCCGAGGTTGTGCCGGCACTCCCCGCCCTCAGCGCTCCAGTTCGACACCTCGTACCAATGCAGGCCCGCCGCCGAAAGGCGGCTGTCGAGCAGTTCGTAGCGCCGAGCGAGTACATCGTCGTCGGGCCGCGCGATCTCGCCGCGGCGCACCCGGCGTGCCAGGGCGGTGCCGTCCTCGACGATCAGCGAGTACGCGGACACGTGGTCGACGCCGGCGCCCAGCGCGACGTCGATCGATCGCCGCAGATCGTCGTCGGTCTCCCCCGGCGTCCCGTAGATCAGGTCGATGTTGACGTGCTCGAACCCGGCCGCCCGGGCTTCCAACGCCGCCGCGGGCGCGCGCCCTGGGGAGTGTGTGCGGTCCAGGACGGCCAACACCTGCGGCGCCGCCGACTGCATGCCGAGTGAGATCCGGGTATAGCCGGCCTCGCGCAGCGTCGCGAACATCTCCGGTGAGGTGGATTCCGGGTTGGCCTCGGTGGTCACCTCGGCGTCGGCGGCCAGGTCGAAATTGTCCCGGACCGCACCCAGCACCGCAGCCAGTCCCGTGCCGCCGAGCAGCGAAGGGGTGCCGCCTCCGACGAACACCGTCTGCACCGGCGCAGCCCCGACCGTGGCGGCGGCCAGGGCCAGCTCGAGTCGCAGCGCGGCCAGCCAGCCGTCGGGACTGGCGCCACCCAACTCGGCCGCCGTATAGGTGTTGAAGTCGCAGTATCCGCACCGGGTGGCACAGAACGGCACGTGGATATATATGCCGAATGCACGCTCGGGAACGCGCTCCAACCGGGGTCGGTCGACGGGCGCGGTGCGGGTGCTCATGGTTTCATTTTCCCAGACTGTCCAGCGCGGACTTTTGCTCACCCTGAGCGCAAATATGGCCCGGTTAGGGCAGGTGGCGACAATCGTGGCAGAATGTCGGGCGTGACTGCCGCCCACAACAGCACCACCCGCATTGCGCTGGTGGCTCGTCGGCATGTCGATTTCAAGCGCGTATGTAGCTGTTGCTGTCTGCCTTAATCATGCGTTGATTTCGGACCCCGCCCGCCCCATAGTTTCAGCTGGCACCGGATCTGCGCCGCCGGACAGCCACCGGTGATCTGCGCGTTCTAGTGCCAGCTCCTTTGCGAAGGAGCTCAACAGTGACAACCCCCGAGGCCCCAGCCAAGGCCGACCGGCCCGCCAAGAAACCCCGCGACGAGGGTCAATGGGCGCTCGGTAGCCGCGATCCGCTCAACCACAACGAGCAGTTCAAGCAGGAAGACGACGCACTCAACGTGCGGGACCGCATCCTCAACGTCTACTCGCGTGACGGCTTTGCCAGCATCGCCAAGGACGACCTGCGCGGCCGGTTCCGGTGGATGGGCCTGTACACCCAGCGCACCGAGGGTTACGACGGCACCTTCACCGGCGACGACAACGCCGACCTGCTCGAGGCCGAGTACTTCATGATGCGGGTGCGCACCGACGGCAAGGCCCTGTCCGCCCAGGCCGTCCGCACCCTCGGACAGATCTCGGTGGACTTCGCCCGCGACAGCGCCGACATCACCGACCGGGAGAACCTGCAGTATCACTGGCTGCGCATCGAGGACATCCCCGAGGTGTGGCGCCGGCTCGACGAGGTCGGCCTGCAAACCATGGAGGCCTGCGGCGACTGCCCGCGCGGCATGCTGGGCTCGCCGCTGGCCGGCGATTCGCTGGTCGAGGTGCTGGATCCGACACCCGCGCTCAAGGAGATCGAAGAGCGCTACATCGGTAACCCCGAATTCTCCAACCTGCCCCGCAAGTTCAAGACCGCCGTCTCGGGCCTGCAGGACGTCGCCCACGAGATCAACGACGTGTCGTTCATCGGGGTCAACCACCCCGAGCACGGGCCCGGCCTGGACCTGTGGGTCGGCGGTGGCCTGTCGACCAACCCGATGCTGGCGCAGCGCGTCGGCGTGTGGGTGCCGCTGGACGAGGTCGCCGACGTGTGGGCCGGGGTCGTAGGGATCTTCCGCGACTACGGTTACCGCCGACTGCGCTCGAAGGCGCGGCTGAAGTTCCTGATCAAGGACTGGGGCGTAGAGAGGTTTCGCGAAGTTCTCGAAACCGAGTACCTGAAGCGCAAGCTCCACGACGGACCCGCCCCCGAGCAGGTGCCGCACACGGTGGACCACGTGGGCGTGCAGAAGATTCGCAATGGGCTGAATGCAGTCGGCGTCTCGGCCATCGCCGGGCGGGTTTCGGGCACCATCCTGACCAAGGTCGCCGACCTGATGGAAGAGGCCGGTGCGGACCGCGCCCGCCTGACCGCCTATCAGAAGCTGATCATCCTCGACGTGCCCGACGACAAGCTGGATGCCCTGCGCGCCGGCCTGGATGCGCTGGGCCTGCAGTCTCAGCCGTCGCACTGGCGGCAGAACCTGATGGCCTGCACCGGCATCGAGTACTGCAAGCTGAGCTTCGCCGACACCCGCGGTCGGGCCCAGACGCTGGTACCCGAGTTGGAGGCCCGGCTGGGTGACCTCAACGCCGAGCTCGACGTGCCCGTGACCGTGAACATCAACGGCTGCCCCAACTCGTGTGCCCGGATCCAGGTCGCCGACATCGGCTTCAAGGGCCAGATGGTGGACGACGGCGACGGCCCTGAGGAGGGCTTCCAGGTCCACCTCGGCGGCAGCCTGGGCCTGGACAGCGGCTTCGGACGCAAGCTGCGTCAGCACAAGGTGCTGGCCACCGAGCTCGGCGACTACATCGAGCGGATCGTCCGCAATTTCGTGAAACAACGTGACGCCGGTGAGCGTTTCGCCCAGTGGGCCGTTCGGGCCGACGAAGCGGACTTGAGGTAGATCGCGAGATGAGCACATTGACTGAGGCGGAATTGATCGAGCTGGTCGCCCAGGGCGCGGCCGAGCTGGCCGACGCCAGCGCTGAGGAACTGCTGCGCTGGACGGACAAGCACTTCGGAGGCGATTACGTCGTTGCCTCCAACATGCAGGACGCGGTGCTGGTCGAGATGGCGGCCAAGGTGCGTCCGGGCGTGGACGTATTGTTCCTCGACACCGGCTACCACTTCGCCGAGACCATCGGCACCCGTGACGCCGTCGAGCAGGTCTACGGCGTCAACGTGGTGAACGTACGCCCGGAGAACACGGTCGCCCAGCAGGACGAACTGCACGGCAAGGACCTGTTCGCCCGTGACGCGGCGGCCTGCTGCCGCATGCGCAAGGTCGAACCGCTGGGCAAGGCACTCGCGGGCTACACGGCGTGGGTGACCGGCATCCGCCGCGTGGAGGCCCCGACGCGCGCCAACGCCCCGCTGATCAGCTGGGACGCCGCGTTCGGCCTGGTGAAGATCAACCCGATCGCCGCCTGGTCCGACGAGGAGATGCAGGCCTACATCGAGGCCAACGACATCCTCGTCAATCCCCTTGTCTACGACGGCTATCCGTCCATCGGGTGCGCTCCGTGCACCAGCAAGCCTGCCGAGGGCGCCGATCCGCGCAGCGGCCGGTGGGCCGGTCAGGCCAAGACGGAGTGCGGGCTGCACGCCTCGTGAGGTATCTGTGACGCTCGTTCTCACCGCACACGGCAGCGCGGACCCGCGCTCGTCGGCGAACGCGCACGCCATCGGCGGGCATCTGCGCCGCCTGCTGCCCGACACCGAGGTGCGGGTGGCGTTCTGCGAACAGAACACACCCAACCTCACCGACGTACTCCCGGACGTCGAGCCGGGCGCCGTCGTGGTGCCGCTGCTGTTGGGTAGCGCCTATCACGCCCGGATCGACATTCCCGAGCTGATCGCCGATGCCGGCGCCGAGGTGATCCAGGCAGATGTGCTCGGTGAAGACCCTCGCCTGCTGCAGGTGGTGCGCGAGCGGCTGACCAGTGTGGGTGTTTCCCGGTTCGACGCCGACCTCGGCGTGATCCTGGTCGGGGTGGGCTCGTCCCATCCCGCCGCCAATGCCCGCACGGCCGCGCTGGCCGGCGTGCTGGCCGAAGGCACCCGCTGGGCCGGCACCGAGGTGGCGTTCGCCACAGGTCAGACTCCGTCCCTGCCCGAGGCCGTCGAACGCCTACGCCGGCGCGGCGCTCGCCGCCTGGTGATCGCTCCCTGGTTCCTCGCGCATGGCCGCATCACCGATCGGGTGGCCGAATTCGCTTGCGTTGCAGGCATTCCGATGGCCGAGCCCCTTGGTCCGCACCGCCTGGTGGCAGCCACAGTGCTGGATCGCTACGAAGAGGCGCTGGCCGCGCGCAGCGCCGGCTTCGCCGCCTGACCCCCACCTTTTTCCGGCCGATCACGCCCCCGGGTACCACCCGGGGGCGCTTTCGTCGGCTTGACTCCTATACCCCAAGGGGTATATTCGGACGTATTGGTATACCCCCCTAGGTATACAGATCGCCCACCTGAGGAGTCGAACAATGAAGTTCATCCAGTACTACCTGGACTGTCTGTCGCACGCGTCGTACCTGATCGGCGACGAGACCTCCGGTCGCGCCGTCGTCGTCGACCCGCAGCGCGACGTCTCCGAATACGTCGCGGACGCCGAGAAGCTCGGCATGCAGATCACCCACGTGATCGAGACCCACTTCCACGCCGACTTCCTCTCCGGCCACCTCGAGCTGGCCGAGGCCACCGGCGCCGCGATCGTGTACTCGTCGGTCGCGCAGCCGGAGTTCGACCACATGGGAGTCGAAGACGGCCAACGCATTTCACTGGGCGAGGTGGTGCTGGAATTTCGGCATACCCCCGGTCACACTCCCGAATCGATGAGCATCGTGATCTACGAGCACGCCGACGACGCCGTGCCCTACGGCGTTCTGACCGGGGACACCCTGTTCATCGGCGATGTCGGCCGGCCGGACCTGCTGGCCTCCATCGGCTTCACCCGGGACGAACTGGCCGACAAGCTCTACCACTCCCTGCACGAGAAGCTGTTACCGCTGCCCGATGCCACCCGGGTCTTCCCGGCCCACGGCGCGGGTTCGGCCTGCGGCAAGAATTTGTCCACCGAACTGTCGTCCACCATGGGTGAGCAGAAGCAGACCAACTATGCGCTGCGCGCACCGGACAAGCAGTCCTTCATCGAATTGGTCACCGCAGGCCAGCCGCCCGCCCCGGGCTACTTCGTCTACGACGCGATCCTCAACCGCAAGGACCGCGCCCTGCTGGACGAGGAGGCGAACCCGGAGGCCCTGGACTACCGTCAGGCCACCGAAGCGGTCGCCGACGGGGCCATGTTGATCGACGGCCGCAGCCCCGAGGACTTCGCGCTGGGCCATCTGCGCAACGCGATCAACATCGGCCTGGCCGGGCGCTACGCCGAGTTCGCGGGCTCAGTGGTCAAACCCGACGCCGACATCGTGCTGGTCACCGACCCGGGCGAGGAACGTGAAGGCAAGAACCGGCTGGCGCGCATCGGATTCGACCGGGTGCTGGGTTACCTCGACAACCCGGAGCGGACCATGTTCGAACATCAAGACGATGTGACGGTCGCCTCACGGTTGACCGCCGCCGCGTTCGGTGAGCGAGCCGGCTCGGTGGCCGACCTGCAGATCGTCGACGTGCGCAATCCGGGCGAGACCGAGGCGGGCATGATCCCCGGCGCGGTCAACATCCCCGTCGGCCAGCTGCCGGACCGGACCGGTGAATTGGATCCGACCCGCCCGACCGTGGTCTACTGCGCCGGCGGCTACCGCTCTTCGGTGGCGGCCAGCCTGCTGCGCCAGCGCGGCTTCCGCGATGTCAGCGACATCCTGGGCGGCTACGGCGCCTGGGTGGACAGCACCCAGACCGCCTGAGCCGGCACTGCGGCCGAGCCGCACAAACCAGCACTGCGGCCGAGCCGCACAAACCAGCAACGCGCAAATCGTCTGAGAGACAGGAAAACACAACAAGCATGTCGACCCCAGTCAAGCATGAGGTCCTGATCATCGGCGGCGGCACGGCCGGGATCACCGTGGCGGCCCGGCTGCTGCGCAAGCACTACCGCGACGTGGCGATCATCGAGCCGTCGGACAAGCACTACTACCAACCGTTGTGGACGCTGGTGGGCGGCGGCCAGGCCACGGCCGCCGAGACCGAGCGCGCCGAAGGCTCGGTCATGCCGCGCGGTGCCACCTGGATCAAGAGTGCGGTCACGGCCGTCGACCCGGATGCCAACACGGTCAGGTGTGCCGACGGCACCACGTACGGCTATGACGTACTGGTGGTGGCGCCGGGCATCCAGCTCGACTGGGACCGGACCGAGGGTCTGGCCGACACGCTCGGCAGGGACGGTGTCTCCTCGAACTACCGCTTCGATCTCGCGCCGCGCACCTGGGAGTTCATCCGTGACACCAAGTCCGGGACCGCGGTGTTCACCATGCCGTCCGGGCCGATCAAATGCGCCGGTGCCCCCCAGAAGATCGCCTACCTGGCCTGCGATCACTGGCGACGCCAGGGCGTCCTCGACAACATCGACGTGCACCTGGTGGTCCCGACCCCGCGCATCTTCGGCATACCCGCGATCGCCGACAATCTCGACAAGGTCATCGCCGACTACGGCATCACGCTGCACACCGGAAGTGAAGTGCGGTCCATTGATTCGGCATCCCGCAAGGTGACGATGACGAGCCTCGCCGATGGCGTCGAGACGGTCCTGCCCTACGACGTGCTGCACGCGGTCCCCCACCAGTCGGCGCCGGACTGGATCAAGTCCAGCCCGCTGTCCACGAGCCATGTCGGCGGGGACGCCAACGGTTACGTCGACATCGACAAGCACACCATGCAGCATGTGCGCTATCCGAACGTGTTCGCACTCGGCGATGCGGGATCGTCACCGAACTCGAAAACCGGTGCGGCCATTCGTAAGCAGGCGCCCGTGGTCGTGGAGAACATCGCCGCGGTGCTGAACGGGCGACCATTGCCAGGGGCCTACGACGGCTACGCGTCCTGCCCGATCGTCACGTCCTCACACGACATGCTGTTGGCCGAGTTCGACTACGACTTCGCGCTGAAACCCTCTTTCCCCCTGCTCGATCCGGTCAAACCGCACCGGCCGTACTGGTTGCTGAAGAAGTACGGGCTGCCCGCCCTGTACTGGAACCTGATGTTGAAAGGTCTTGCCTGATGTCCACCTCGTCGATCATCGACGCCACCGAACTCAACGAGCTCAAGCAGGCCGGTCCCGGCCCGCGACTCATCGACGTCCGCACGCCCGCCGAGTTCGAAACCGCCCATATTCCTGGCGCTTACAACGTTCCTCTGGACCTGCTGCAGGAACATCGCGACGAGATCGCCCAGCACCTCGACGAGAACGTCGTGTTGATCTGTCGCTCGGGGCAACGGGCAGGCACCGCCGGGCAGACCCTGCATGACGCCGGCCTGCCGAACGTCTCGATCCTCGACGGCGGCATGACCGCCTGGCAGAACCAGGGATTCGGGGTTCGTCGTGGCGCCCAACGCTGGGATCTGGAACGTCAGGTGCGCCTGGTTGCCGGATCCATCGTGTTGAGCAGTGTGCTGGGCAGCATCGCGGCCCCCAAGCTGAAATGGCTCGCCGCGGGCATCGGCGCCGGATTGACGACGGCGGCGCTGACGAACACCTGCGCCATGGGCATGATGCTGGCGAAGCTCCCGTACAACCGGGGCGCGTCCTGTGATGCCGACAGCGTCGTCGCGCAGCTGATCGGCTCCAAGCAGGCACATTCGGGCGCATTGGCATGATCGCCCTCGCTGTCGCGCTGGCCGTCCTCGTCGGGGTGTCCCTCGGACTCCTCGGCGGAGGTGGCTCGATCCTGACCGTTCCACTGCTGGCCTACGTGGCCGGCATGGAGGCCAAGCAGGCGATCGCCACCTCGCTGCTGGTCGTCGGGGTGACCAGCGCGGTCAGCACCCTGTCTCATGCGCGCGCCGGCCGGGTGCAGTGGCGCAGCGGCCTGATGTTCGGTGCGGCCGGCATGGTCGGCGCGTACCTGGGCGGACTGCTGAGCTATGTGGTGCCGGGAACGATACTGCTGACCGCCTTCACGGTGGTGATGATCGCTACGGGTATCGCAATGATCAGGGGTCGCAAGACGTGCGAGCCGACGACGCGGACGATGCCGGTCGCCAAGGTCCTCGTGATGGGTCTGGGTGTCGGGGTGGTGACCGGAGCCGTCGGCGCCGGTGGCGGATTCCTCGTGGTGCCCGCCCTGGCACTGCTGGGCGGCCTGCCCATGCCTGTCGCGGTCGGCACCTCCCTGCTGGTGATCACGATGAACTCGGCGGCAGGTCTGGCCGGCCATCTGAGCACAGTGCCGATCGACTGGACGATCGCCGGCGCGGTGACCGCAGCGGCGGTGCTCGGCAGCCTGCTGGGCACCCGACTCACCGCCCACGTGGACCCCAACGCGGTACGTCGGGCCTTCGGCTGGTTCGTGTTGCTCATGGCATCGCTGATCCTGGGCCAGGAGGTGCACCCCGCCATCGGGCTCACCGCGGCAGGCCTGACCGCACTGGCCGGTCTCGGCAACCTGAGCTGTACGCGGCTCGGATGGTGTCCGATGCGGTGGCTTTTCGGCCCACCGGCAGCGACAACATGACCACACGCACATACCCCCGAGGGTATGATGGAAGCAAGAAACCCAACGCTAAGGGGACAACATGATCTGCGACGAGGAATCGATCGCCGCCATCCTCAACCGGTTGCGCCGCGCACAGGGACAACTCTCCGGCGTCATCGCCATGATCGAACAGGGCCGCGACTGCAAGGATGTCGTCACCCAGCTCGCCGCGGTGTCCCGGGCACTCGACCGCGCCGGATTCAAGATCGTGGCAACCGGTCTGCGCGAATGCATCACCGGCGAGAGCGACGAACCGATGGACGTCGCCGAGCTGGAGAAGTTGTTCCTGACGCTGGCCTGACGGGGTGGCGCTGACCGCCTAGCTGACGGTCAGCGCCTCATCCTCGTCACTGTTCTTCTCGGAGTCCGTCGGCGACTCCTGGCCGCTCCCCGGAATCTGAACTCCGCCGGCGATCTGCGGAACCCGCGTGGCCCGCACATAGACCGTGTCACCCTCCCGCAACCCGAGCGCCTCGGCGTCGCCGCGGGTGATCTGTGCCGTGAACGGCACATGGGTTGCGGCACCGGTCAGCTCGACCCGCACCTCGAAGCCCAGCATCACGATCCGGTCGATGGTGGCGCGCAGCACCCCGGTGGCCTCAGCCGTACCGTCACCGGCCGCAACGGCCAGCTCCGGGTTGCGTCCCACCCGAATGTCGTGCGGACGCACCAGGATTCCGTTGAGCTCGGAGACGGCACCGAGGAACGACATCACGAACGCGTTGGCCGGCTCGTCATAGACCTCAGTCGGCGACCCCACCTGTTCGATCCGGCCCTTGTTGAGCACCGCGATCCGGTCGGCCACATCCAGCGCCTCGGCCTGGTCGTGCGTCACCAGCACCGTGGTGACATGCACCTCGTCGTGCAGCCGGCGCAGCCAGGTGCGCAGATCGTCACGCACCTTGGCGTCCAGCGCCCCGAACGGTTCGTCGAGCAACAGCACCTGCGGATCCACCGCCAAGGCCCTGGCCAGTGCCATGCGCTGACGTTGACCACCGGAAAGCTGGTTCGGGTAGCGGGTCTGAAAACCGGCCAGCCCCACCACTTCCAGCAGGTTGTCGACCTTCTCCTTCACCTCGGCCTTGGGGCGCTTACGGATCTTGAGACCGAAGGCCACATTGTCGCGGACCGTCAGGTGTTTGAACGCCGCATAGTGCTGGAACACGAATCCGATATCGCGGCGCTGCGGCGGAATCCCGGTCACATCGCGGCCGTTGATGGTGATGGTCCCGCTGTCGGGCTGATCCAGGCCCGCAATGGCGCGCAGCAGGGTGGACTTTCCCGAGCCACTGGGGCCCAGCAGCGCGGTCAACGACCCTGACGGCACCTCGAAGTCGATGTTGTCGAGCGCCGCAAAATCGCCGTAATGCTTGTTGGCGCCCCGAACCACGATCGCGTCGGTCATAGTTCTTGTCTCCTTCTCAGGCCTACTGCGCGGCCTTGATTCGGCGCCGGTCGAGGATCACCTGGACAACCAGGACGATCACGGCCACCGCCATGAGCAAAGTCGAGATGGCGTACGCCCCGTACACCGAATCGGCGGTGCCGCGGTTGTAGCGGTCGGCCACCAGCAAGGTCAGCGTCTGGGAAGTACCCGGCAGGTTCGAGGACACCATGATCACCGCACCGAACTCCCCCAGCGTGCGGGCGATGGTCAACACGATGCCGTAGGTCAGGCCCCACCGGATGGACGGCAGGGTGATCCGCCAGAACGTCTGCCACCAGGTCGATCCCAGTGTCGCGGCGGCTTCCTCCTGGTCAGTACCGATCTCGTGCAACACCGGTTCGACCTCACGGATCACGAACGGCACCGTGACGAAGATGCTGGCCAGCACGATGCCGGGGATTCCGAAGATGATCTTGAGACCGAGGTCGTTCTCGACGAAGCCCAGCAGCCCCGCAGAACCCCACAGCAGGATCAGCGCGACACCGACGACCACCGGTGACACTGCGAACGGCAGGTCGATGACCGCCTGCAGGGCGCTCTTGCCGCGGAATCGGTTGCGCGCCAACACCAGGGCGGTGGGAACACCGAACAACACGTTCAGCGGCACCACGATGGCCACCACCAACAGCGACAGGTTCAGCGCCGAGATGGCCGCGGGTGTACCCACCGACGCGAAGAACGCACCGACGCCCGGACCGAAGGTCCGCCACAGGATCAACCCGACCGGGACCACCACCAGCACCGTCACGTAGGCCAGCGCCAGAAAGCGCAGCAGGTAGCGCACCGACGGTGAGAGCGTCATGCCGAAAGCTCCTCACGTTTGGCGGCACGCGAGCCCACCGCCCGCAACACGAACAGCACCAGGAACGAGATCACCAGCAGCACAATGGAGATCGCCGCGGCGCCGGTGCGATCGTCGTTCTCGATCAGGGTCCGGATCCACTGCGACGACACCTCGGTCTCACCGGGGACGGCGCCACCGATCAGCACCACGGAACCGAATTCACCGATGGCCCGCGAGAACGCCAGACCCGCCCCGGACAGCAGGGCGGGCAGCAACGCCGGCAGGATCACCTTGACGAAGATGACCCGATTGCTGGCGCCCAACGAGGCGGCCGCCTCCTCGGTCTCCTGGTCGAGCTCGAGCAACACCGGCTGCACCGAGCGCACCACGAACGGCAGCGTGACGAACAGCAGGGCGATGCCCACACCCCACTTGGTGTGCTGCAGGTGCAACCCGACCGGGCTGGCCGGACCGTACAGCGCCAGCATCACCAGGCTCGCCACGATCGTCGGCAGGGCGAACGGCAGGTCGATCACCGAGTCGACCAGCCGTTTACCGGGGAAGTCGTCGCGGGTGAGCACCCACGCCACCACCAGGCCGAAGAAGATGTTGACCACCGTCACGCCGGCCGAGATGGTCAGTGTCACCCGAAACGATTCCAGGGCTGCGTTGGAAGTGACCGCCACCCAGAAGGCATTCCACCCACCGCCGGCCGCCTGCCACAGGATCGCCGCCAACGGCAGCAACACGATGACGCTCAACCAGATCGAGGCCGCCCCCACGCGCAGCGAGGTGCTGCCGTAGCGGCCGGGCCGCGCGCCGGGGGTGGAATCCCCCGGCGCGGGCACAGCCGAACCAGGTTCGGCTGCATCGGTCTGCGTTACTGATGTCATCCAGTCGCCTGCTTGTAGATCTTGGTGATCGAGCCGTTGTCCTTGTCGAACAACGCCGGGTCGACCTCTTTCCATCCGCCGAGATCGGCGACCGTCCACAGCTTCTCCGGCGTCGGGAAGTCCTTGGTGAAGTCCGCCGCCACCGCCGGGTCGACCGGACGGAATCCGGCCTCGGCCCACAGCTTCTGCCCCTCGGCGGTGAACAGGAAGTTCTCCAGAGCCTTGGCCTTGTCGGCGTGGGCACTGGTCTTGACGACCGCCACCGGGTTCTCGATCTTGAAGGTCTGCGGCGGGTTCACGTGCTCGACGTCCTTGCCCTGCCGCTCGACGTTGATCGCCTCGTTCTCGTAGCTGATCAGCACGTCCCCGGTGCCCTGCAGGAACACATCGGTGGCCTCACGGCCCGAGCCCGGTCGGGTCTTGACGTGCTCGGTAACCAGCTTGTTCACGAAGTCGAGACCGGCTGCGGAGTCTTTGCCGCCGTTGCTCTTCGCCGCATAGGGCGCCAGCAGGTTCCACTTGGCCGAACCCGAGCTCAGCGGACTCGGGGTGACGACCTCGAGCCCGGGTTGCAGCAGGTCATCCCAGTCCTTGATGCCCTTGGGGTTACCCTTGCGCACCACCAATGACACCACAGAACCGAACGGCACACCCTTCGTATTGCCTGCGCTCCAGTCGTCGGCCACCTTGTCGGCCTTGACCAACCGGGTCACATCGGGTTCGACCGAGAAGTTCACGATGTCGGCCGGCTTGCCGTCTGCCACGGCCCGCGACTGGTCGCCCGATGCGCCGTAGGACGTCCGCACTGCAACGCCCTTGCCTTCCTCGCTGGCGGCGAAGGCCGGGATGATCTTGCTCCAGCCCGGTTCGGGCACGGCGTAGGCGACCAGAGTCAGCGTGGTGTCGGCATTCTCGGCGCCCTGGTCGCCACCGGCGACATCGCTGGCCCCGCCGGCGCAACCCACCGCGAGCACGCCGGTGGTGGCCAGGACGGTGGCAGTACGCCAGAACTTACTGAGATTGGGCTTGTTAACGGGCACTGAGGACCTTTCTTGCGGACAGCGGACATTGCGAGGTCCGTCATGCGGAAAGGCGAGGGAGGCGAGGAGGCAAGAGAACAGCATCCGGGCGCAGAACCGCCACCGACACCAAACCGCGGACGGGTTGGAGTCAGCGACAACAGGCGACGTCAGCAACAGCGCACGAACCCACGGCAATGAGAGCCAAGACATGGCTCTCAGTCTTGCCGGACGCTGAATGCATGGCGCGAAGAATAACAGAATTCCGGCGTCGTGCCCGTCGAGCGATGGGTGTCCCCGCTAGCGGGTCAGCAACCACATCACGATGACCAGGACAACCAGCAGAATCAAGATCAACGTGACACGTGAGCGCGGCATACCGTTCACTCCGATTCCACCTCGTCCGCCGGGGCGTGGCGCAACCAGCGCAGCCCGGTACTTCCCCAGCCCAGCGCGCCGTCGAGCACCACCGCGATGCCATAGGCCAACGCCAGCACCACCGGCATCACCACCGCGGTCTGCACGACGAACGGCAGCCCGGTCAGCCACAGTTCGACGCCGTCCCACCAGTTCAGGATTGCCGCCATGGGGCAAGCGTAGGCGATCGCTCACAGCACCCCGTCTTCATCCCGTCGCACCAGTAACGTTCGACACGCGTGTCTCGGGTAGACGGCACCCGTATCCGCAGATGATGATGTGCGGATGGTTCTGCAACACACCGAGCCCACGGATGTCGTCGCGGCACTCGACAAGACCCCTGACACCTCGAAGACCCCCGAGACGCCGCTCACGGCGACGGCACCTGTGCCGTACTCGTCGGGCGCGTCGCTACGGAACCCTTTCCCGCCGATCGCCGACTACGGCTTCCTGTCCGACTGCGAGAACACCTGCCTGATCTCCTCGGCCGGGTCCGTGGAGTGGCTGTGCGTCCCCCGGCCCGACTCTCCGAGCGTGTTCGGCGCGATCCTGGATCGCAATGCGGGCCACTTCCGGCTCGGCCCCTACGGGGTGACCGTTCCCTCGGCGCGGCGCTACCTGCCGGGCAGCCTGATCCTGGAGACCACCTGGCAGACCCACACCGGCTGGCTGATCGTGCGCGACGCCCTGGTGATGGGTCCGTGGCATGACATCGACACCCGGTCACGCACCCACCGGCGCACCCCCATGGACTGGGACGCCGAGCACATCCTGCTACGCACGGTCCGCTGTGTCAGCGGCACCGTCGAACTGGTGATGAACTGCGAACCGGCCTTCGACTACCACCGCGTCAGCGCCTCGTGGGAGTACTCCGGCCCGGCCTACGGCGAAGCCATCGCACGCGCCAGCCGCAACCCCGACTCGCACCCCACGATGCGGCTCACCACCAACCTTCGGATCGGCATCGAGGGCCGGGAGGCCCGCGCCCGTACCCGGCTCACCGAGGGCGACAACGTGTTCGTCGCACTGAGCTGGTCCAAACATCCCGCCCCGCAGACCTTCGAAGAGGCCTCGGACAAGATGTGGAAGACCAGTGAGTCGTGGCGGCAATGGATCAACATCGGCGACTTCCCCGACCACCCGTGGCGGTCATACCTGCAGCGCAGCGCGCTGACGCTGAAGGGCCTGACCTACTCGCCGACCGGCGCCCTGCTCGCCGCACCCACCACGTCGCTGCCGGAAACCCCTCAGGGAGAACGTAACTGGGATTACCGCTACTCGTGGATCCGGGACTCCACGTTCGCGCTGTGGGGTCTGTACACCCTCGGGCTGGACCGGGAAGCCGATGATTTCTTCTCGTTCATCGCCGACGTGTCCGGCGCCAACAACGGTGAACGCCACCCGCTGCAGGTGATGTACGGCGTCGGCGGTGAGCGCAGTCTGGTCGAAGAAGAACTGCATCACCTTTCGGGTTACGACAACGCCCGGCCGGTGCGGATCGGCAACGGGGCCTACAACCAGATGCAGCACGACATCTGGGGCACCATGCTCGATTCGGTGTACCTGCACGCCAAGTCGCGCGAACAGATTCCCGAGGCGCTGTGGCCGGTGCTGAAAAACCAGGTCGAGGAAGCGATCAAGCACTGGAAGGAGCCCGACCGGGGCATCTGGGAGGTGCGCGGCGAGCCGCAGCACTTCACCTCCAGCAAGATCATGTGTTGGGTGGCGCTTGACCGCGGTTCGAAGCTGGCCGAGCTGCAGGGCGAGAAGAGCTACGCGCAGCAGTGGCGCGCGATCGCCGAGGAGATCAAGGCCGACGTCCTGGCCCGCGGCGTGGACTCCCGCGGTGTGTTGACCCAGCGCTACAACGACGATGCGCTGGACGCCTCGCTGCTGCTGGCGGTGTTGACGCGGTTCCTGCCGTCGGACGATCCGCGGGTACGGGCCACGGTGCTGGCGATCGCCGACGAACTCACCGAGGACGGCCTCGTGCTGCGCTACCGGGTCGAGGAGACCGACGACGGGCTGTCCGGCGAAGAGGGCACGTTCACCATCTGCTCGTTCTGGCTGGTATCGGCGCTCGTCGAGATCGGTGAGGTGAGCCGGGCCAAGCACCTGCTCGAGCGGTTGCTCTCGTTCGCCAGCCCGTTGCACCTGTACGCCGAGGAGATCGAGCCCCGGACCGGCCGCCACCTGGGTAACTTCCCGCAGGCATTCACCCACCTGGCCCTGATCAACGCGGTGGTGCACGTCATCCGCGCCGAGGAGGAGTCCGACAGTTCCGGGGTCTTCCAGCCCGCCAACGCACCGATGTAGGGCCTAGCACCGGCTATTGGGCCGCCGCCTTGTCAGCCATGTGCAGTGCGAGGGCGGCGGCCTGGTTGCCATCGACCCCGACCCCACACGCCCAGGTTTCGAAGACGACGTTGGCGGCCACCGCCAGCGCGTGATCGCACGGCCACTCGGTCTGTTGCTGTTCGGTAGAGAACTGAGTGAACAGGTATTTGTCGGCGACCACATCGGCGATATCCCAGTGCGTCGCCGCATCTCCGGTACCGATGGAGATCGTGCGGCCGGCACATTCCTGCCACGATTGCCGCGACGAGTCGAAGAATCGGCGCGCCTCATCGCCAGACGGATACAGCACCACCGTCTGTTCCACGCTCTGTCTGGATTCCGGTGTGGTCAGCACCTGATCACGCACCGCGGTCCATCCTGAATCCGCGTATACCGCCTCCTGGGCCCCGAAAACCGCTGCGCGGCAATCTTCCTCAGACAGTTTGTTGCGGTTGACGTTCAGCGTGTCGCTGATGTCGCGGGTTTCCATGGCTTCCAGTCCCGCCACGCCGATGATCTCGTCAGCCTCCTCGGGAGACAGCAGGACATCCTCGAGTGCGGACTCGGTGAGCGGCTCGTCGACCACCGGGACAGAGTCCTGCGCTCTCACGGCATCACCGTCGACCATCTGCGCGCATCCCGCCGTCAGCAATGCCACGGTGGCCAGACCTACCATCACGGTGCGGTGGGACATATGGTTATTGTCGCCGACCGGTCATGTCTCACCGGACACAATCAGCGTGCGCGGATCTCTGGATCCCCCAATGCAGAGCGAGCACCATCAGGTCATGAGCTACAGCCGCCTCCGTGCAGACGACACTTCCCGCATCAAGATCGACGTGGCGATCGGTGTTCTGGTCGCCCTGCGCGGTTGCGCGCCCGATCAGGCCTTCGCCGAACTGGTGCGGGTCGTACAGCGCACCGGCATCGGAATCGGCAGCATCGCAAGGGCGTTGGTCGACCTCGCCGGCGGCAGCTCGGGCACCACGGCGGAGTACGCCGAGGCGTTCAACGCCTGGGGTGAGCTGCTCGCGCAGGCCCGGCGGGTGCCCATCAGCGCCGTCCGGTGACCGGTGACCGTGCCATCAGCCAGGCCTCCCCGTCACCCTCGTACGCGGCCAGCGTCTCAAGACCGGCAAAGGCCGCCTCGAGTTCACCGGGGGTGGCCCGGAATCGGCCCGCCTCCGCACCGACCTCGCTGAGCACGCAGATCGCGAGCAGGCCGCCCGGCCGCAGGCGGGCCGCCAGCGCCGGGTACAGCCCGGGGTCGCGGAAGCGGTGACACAGCACCACGTCGACCTGAGGCCCGAAAGGTAGGCCGCCGTCGAGGTCGGCCACCTCGACATGGCAGCGCTCTGCCACTCCGTAACGTGCGGCCGTCGCCCTCGCCTGGGTGATCGCCACGGCGGAGACATCGACGCCATAAACGGTCAGCCCGCGCTGGGCCAGCCACACCGCGGCCCGACCTGACCCGCAGGCGACGTCGAGGGCCGACCCGGATGCGGGAAACTCCTCGGCGTGACCGCTGAACACCTCGGGTAGGGCCGGCACTCGGTCCGGCTCCCGGTCGGCATAGGCCGCGTCCCAGCGGATGCGGTCCTTCTGGCTCACGTCGGCCACCCTATGGGAGGGAATAGCGCCAAACCGTTCGGGGTTAGCCCCTTCATGCGAGCCCTCGTCTACGACCCGCAAGCTCCTGCAAACCTCCGGTTCGACGAGGTGGCCGAACCTTCGGTCGCCGACTCTCAGGCGCTGATCGACGTGCATGCGATCGCGCTGAACTTCGGCGAGGTGCACTTCATCGATCAGATGCGCCGCCCCGGCGAAGTACCGGGGTGGGACAGCGCGGGAATCGTGGCCAGGGCCGCGGCCGACGGGACCGGACCGGCTGTCGGGACGCGCGTGGTGGGCTTCAGCGGAGAGGCCGGCTGGGCCGAGCGCCGCGCGGTCTCCACCGAGAATCTCGCCGAGCTTCCCGAATTCGTCGAGTTCGAGGAGGGTGCTGCCCTTCCGGTGGCCGGCGTGACGGCGCTGCAGGCGCTGCGCGCCCTCGGCCCGGTGGTGGGCCGCCGGGTCCTCATCACAGGTGCGTCCGGAGGTGTCGGCCGATTCGCGGTGCAGCTGGCCGCACGGGCCGGGGCGCACGTGATCGCCGCGGTCGGCAGTGCGGGGCGCGGTGAAGGCCTGGAGGAGTTGGGCGCGTCCGAGGTCGTGGTGGGGCTCGACGGCGTGACCGAGCCGGTGTTCGGCGTCCTCGACAATGTCGGCGGAAAGCTCTTGGCCCAGGCCTTCAGCCTGGTGTCCGACGGAGGGTCGGTGCAGTCGATCGGGATGGCGTCCAACGAACCGACCACGATCGACTTCGAGGCCGAGCGGCGCCTCGGGAACCGGAAACGGTTGGAGCCGTTCACCGTTCGGGCACCGTTCCAGGCTGATCTCGACTATCTGCTGACGTTGGTGGCCGACGGTGAACTCGACCCGCAGATCGGTCTTCGCGACTCGTGGGGCAACATCGCCGCCGCCGCACAGGCCCTGCTCGACCGCAAGGTCGCGGGCAAGGCGGTGCTGCAGGTCGACTGACGACGCCTCAGTTGCCCTGGCCGCCCCGGCCGCGGCTCACCAGATCGGCCACCGGGTCCTTGCCGTTGACGAACCAGTCTCCCAGGATGCGCGCCTTGTAGACCACGGGATTGTGAGACGCCAATGTGCGGGCGTTGCGCCAATGCCGGTCCAGACCAAGCTCTTCGGACACACCGGAGGCTCCGAGTGCGTCGAACACCTTGGTGGTGGATCGGAGCGCCGATCCGATGATCACCAGTTGCGCCTGTGCGACGGCAACCTCGGCGTCTATCAACAACTCGCGGGCATGGTCGTCGCTGCCTGCCAGCCGGCCCGCCACGATCCGGTCGAGGGCGCGTGCGCTCAGCCCCAGGGCCGCCTCGGCACCGAACGCCTCGGCCGAGACCTCTCCGATCACCTGCAACAGTTGAGCGTCTTCGGCCGGCACCTCGGCAAGACCTTGCGGATAATTGCGGGTGCGCCGGCGTAGCGCAGCCGTCCCATCCCGGTGCACCGCTCGGGTGATTCCGGTGAGCACGGCGAGCATCGCGATCTGATAGAAGTGTGCCTGGTAGCTGAACCGCTCGGCCGCCGGGAACACATTGCCCGGTTCAGCGCGTGCCCCGTCGTAACGTGCCGAACCGCTGGCGGTGGTGCGCTGCCCGAACCCCCGCCAGTCGTCGACCAGCGTCACCCCCGGATCCTCGGCGCGCACCAGCGCCGTCCACAACTCACCTTCGTCGCCGCGGCCGAGTACATCCAACCAGTCGGCGTAAAGGCTGCCTGTCGCATAGTATTTCGCGCCCGAGACCAGCCAGTGGTCACCCTGGGCGGTGACCGTGGTGGCCAGGTTGGCCAGCGTGACGTTGTTGGCCTCGGTCCAGCCGCCGCCGACGAACTCGCCTGCCAGGAAACGCTTGATCCAGGTGTTGTTGTCCTCGGTCACCGGGGCGTTGAGTCGGTCCTCGACGAAGGCCAGGTGGTTGCGCCAGATGTGGGCGACGTTGGCATCGGCCTCCCCCAGTTCGGCCAGCAACAGGAAGGTCTGTTCCAGCGAGGCACCAAAACCGCCTTGTTCCGCTGGGATTCGCAAAGTGCCGAACCCGGCGTCGCCGAGCCAACGTACCTGCTCGTGCGGGAACGTCCGGTCGCGTTCGCGTGCCACGTTGTCTTCCGCGATCCGCGCGAAGATCGGCCGGAACACCGACTGCAACTCGGCGTCGTATCCGGACGGCCGCTTGAGGTATGTGCCTGCCCTGCTCATCGGATGCTCCCGTCGTGATCGATGCGGTATGCGTACTGGTCTCGGACCGCGAGGTACCCCAGGCGGCGGTACAACTCGTGGGCCTTGCTGGCGTTGTCGATGTCGGTACCCAGCGACGCGACCGTGAACCCGCGCCGCAACGCGGCCAGCCAGATCTTGCGTAACAACAGTTCCCCGGTCCCGCGTGTTCTCAGGTCGCGGCGTACCCCGATGTAATCGGTGTGTGCGCTGCGTTCCTCGTCGGCGCCGGTGCCCACCGTGTAGGTCGATCCCAATACGTAGCCGACCACCACGCCGTCGTCGTCGACCGCGGCGATGCTGAAGTCCGGGTTGAACGCCCGGCTGCGCAGGTGATGCTCCCAACGCTGCGGGCTTTTCGACATGTTCCCGAAATGCTCGCTGAACGTGTCGAACTGCAATTGCCGCACCTGCTCGGCGAATCCGCCCGAGATCACCTCGGGCCAGGACAGGATCGTCAGTCCGTCGATGTGAGCAGCCGCCAGCGCGGCGGGGTCTTCACCGAGCAACGACTTACGGGTCGCGACGAACTGGCGCTCCCGACGCGCGCCGCGTCGCACGAGCGCCTCGATCGCCGCCGGCTGATCGGCCCCGATGTACACCCGCAGATAGGCGCCGGGGGTAGCCTGCCGGTGGAACCGGTCGACGGTGTCGTCGACGACCCCCGCGACCGGCACCTCGCCGACCTCCGGGCTGAATACGAAGTCTGCCAACACTTCCGGTTCGGCACCGTCGGGCTGGTACAGCGCCGCGTACCCGAGCACGTCGGCCGATTCACTGCGCAGGACCACTGCCGACCCGGGGTACACGCCGGCGAGCTGCTCCGCGACGTCGCGCGAATCGGCGGCGAACTTTCGCCCCCGCAGGCCTGGTGTGGTGGCGAGGAAATCTGCGATCAGTGGATAGTCGTGTGCGGTGGCCGCTTCCACTGTCCAACCGGTGGTCAAAGCCTGGTCGGTGAGCGTCATTTCCGGTCCTCATCGATCAATGCCGCCTGCGACTGCTGGAGCACCTCGCCGATTCCTTCGGCGGCCAGCCGCTGTTGTTCGTCCTCGGACAGGGTCTGGATGCTGCCGATCCGGCCGGCCACCTCGGGCCTGGTCCGCTTGAGGTACCAGTACCAGGACAGCCCGGCCAGCAGGATGGCCCCGAACACGAAAGGCAGGATGTTGAACGGGAACTCGGGTACCGGGTAGAAGTTGCTGACGATCACATACCCCAGACCGATGGTGGCCGCGACCGCGACCGCGAGCCGTGCCGGGGTCAAGGCGCCGATCTTGCGCAGCCAGATGGGCGTCGCGATGACCACCAGCAGGTAGCTCACCAGGAAGCCCCAGTTGGCCACGTAACCGCCGTAGACGTCGAATACCAGCCGGCCCGCGGAGCTGAAGGTGGCCGTGGTCGAGAACGCGAGGGCGAGGACCCCGACGAACACCACGCCCGCCCACGGGGTCTTGTAATTCGGGTGCACCTTGGTGAACACCTTGGGCAGCGCACCTTCGTGCGCGAAGGTGAACAGCGATCGGGACGCCGCCGTGGTGACCGCGGTGACGAACACGATGAAGGCGATCGCGACGGCGCCGCTGACGATCTGGTTCACCCATTCCACCCCGACGCTCGACGCCAGTTGCGGCAGCACCGCTTTGTCACCGTCGATCTCACCGAAGTGCAGGATCTGCGGGTAGGTCGCGAAGATGTAGAGCGCACCGATCAGGAGCACCACGCGCAGCAGCGATCGGGCGATGTTGCGATGCGCGTCCTTGGCCTCGGCCCCGAGCGAGGCGACGCTCTCGAAACCGGCGTAGGAACCCACCGCGGTAACCGCCGCGATGAAGGTCGCGCTGGACCCGAGATGCTGGGGATTCCACTGCTCCCAGTCGATGTGGAATCCGTAGCCGATGTAGGAGGCCACGATGATCACCAGGATCGACGCGATGGCCAGCAGTTCGAAGGCCAGTTCATACTTCGCGGCCAGTGACACCCCGCGGTACGGCAGGTACACCGCGATGCCGACCACCACGATCACCAGCAGCAGCCGAAACCAGACCGCCTGCGATCCAAGGCCGATCGACTCCAGGAACGCATCGAGGTAGAGCACCCCGCCGAGGGTGCCGGTGGTGGCGAAACCGATGTAGCCGAACAGCAGGCTGAACCCGGCCGCGAAGGCGAAGCCGGGGCCCAGACCATTACCCGTGTAGGTCCCCAGCGAGCCCGAGGACACCGTGCGTTTGGCCTGGAAGCTGATCGTGATGGCGACCAGCACGACGATGGACAGGCCGATCACGGCGGCCCATGCCGCCCCCTTGCCGGCCGCCACGAACAGCGAGAACGGTACGACCGCCAGGGCCACGCTGGGGGCGGCGGCCGCCAGGCCCTGGGCGAACACGCCCCAGGGGCCCAGCGCCCCGGATTCCAGTCCGGTCGATTCGGCCGCGATCAGAGTGCGGCCTGCGGCATCCGCCGGGTGCGCCTTCGGGTCTTCTGTAGTAGTCACGGCTATGTCCCTTTCTGACCGCGACGCCTCCCGTCCGTGAACCGGTACGGGTGGTTGAGATGTCGGTATGTGCTGTCACACTGCCGCAATCGGATTCGCGTCGTCAGCTATGGAATCGGCAGGATTCTATTGCGAATGAAGGGAATTCCTGCGGAATGCGGCAGCCGGGTGCCCGCCGGCCAGTAATCCGTCGCCACCGCCGAACAGCTTCTGCCGCAAGGTGGTCGGGGCGCCGAGCTCCCGGGCGCGACCGCGCCGACGCAGCTCGGGGATGAGGTGGTCGGCGATGTCGGCGAAGCTGCCGGGCGTGACGTGATAGGCGATGTTGAATCCGTCCACCCCGGTCCGGTCGGCATAGGCTTCCAGGGCATCGGCGACGGTGGCGGCCGACCCGACGAACAACTCGCCACCGAATCCGCCCAGTCCCCCAACGTAATCCCGCAGCGTCAGGCGCTCACGGACACCCGAGTCGGTCACCGCGGCCAGGATGGACCGGCTGGCGTCGGTGTCGAACTGCCCGATCGGGCGATCGACGCCGTAGGTCGACCAGTCCACGCCTGACAGTGCCGACAACAGCACCAGCCCGCCTTCCAGATCGTGGAAGTCGGCAAGTTCGCGCGCCTTGGCCTGCGCCGCCGAATCGGTACTGTCCGTGACGATCTCGACCGAGGTGATGAACTTCAGCGATTGCGGGTCGCGGCCGTGGCCGGCCGCCCGGCGACGGATGTCGGTGATATGGCTGCGCAGCACCTCGGGCCGCGGATCGCTGACGAACACCAGTTCCGCGTTGCGGGAGGCGAACTCCCGCCCGGCCGGCGAAGTGCCAGCTTGGAAGAGCACCGGCGTGCGTTGCGGTGAAGGCTCGACCAGGTGCGCACCCGGCACGGTGAAATACCGCCCATGGTGGCCGATGCCGTGCACCTTCGCCGGGTCGGTGTACACCCCGAGCTTCACGTCGCGCAGTACCGCGCCGGGCTCCCACGAACCTTCCCAGAGCTTGTAGGTCACTTCCACGAATTCCTGGGCCATCGCATAGCGCTCGTCGTGCGGGATCTGCCGGTCACGACCGATGATGTTGCGGGCCGCGCTGTCCAGCAGCGAAGTTACGATGTTCCAGCCGATCCGGCCGCCGGTGAGATGGTCCAGCGTGCTGAACTTGCGGGCCAGCAGATAGGGACTCTCGTAGGTGGTGGACACCGTGATGCCGAACCCCAGACGCTGGGTCGCCGCGGCCATCGCCGACACCGCCAACAGCGGATCGGTCACCGGCGTCTGCACCGCCCGCGCCAGCGCGGCACTGGCATCTCCGCCGAACACGTCGAGTTGTCCGACCGCGTCGGCGATGAAGAGCAGGTCGAATCCGCCGTCGTCGAGCAGCTTGGCCAGATCCACCCAGTAGCGGACATCGGTGTAGTCGGTGGTGCGATCCTGCGGATGACGCCACAACCCGAAATTGCCGTGCGACACCGTCGACATGGTGAACGCCGACAGCACATACGGTTCGGTCATCGCAGCTGCCGCGGCGGGATGTCGAGCCCCAGATGGGATCGCAGGGTGGCGCCGGCGTATTCATGGCGGAACAGCCCGCGCTTGCGCAACACCGGCACCACCTGCTCGACGAAAAGCTCGTGCTGGCCGGGCAACCCGGAATCCCGCAGCACGAACCCGTCGGCGGCGCCGGTGGTGTACCACTGTTCGATCTCGTCGGCGATCTGCTCGGGGGTGCCCACCACTGCCGCACCCCAACCGTTGACCGTGCGGTACAGGAACTCTCGCACCGTCGGATTCCCGTCGGTGGCCAGCAGCCGGTAGCCGGCCAATGCGGTCTGATGGGTCTCGGTGTGGGCCGGGAACGCCGACTCCGGAACCGGGCCGTCGAGGTTCGCACCGGTGACGTCGACATCGACCTCGAGCAGCCAACCAGCCTGGTACTGCGGGCTGAAGTACTCGTACTCCTGCTGCTGAGCGCGCCGGGCCTCTTCCTCGGTGGAACCGACGAGATACCGCAGCGAAGGCGTGATCAGCGGTGGCCTGGCCCGGCCCGACCGCCGCGACTCCTCGTGGATCTGAGTGTAGAACTCCTGCGCCCGCGCCCGGTTTCCGTGACTGGTGAAGATCACCTCTGCGTGGCGGGCCGCGAAACCCCTTCCGGTTTCCGATGATCCGGCCTGGAAGAGCACCGGCTGACCCTGCGCCGACCGGGCCGCGCCCAGCGGACCGGCCACGTCGAAGTAGCGGCCGTGGTGATCCGTCGGTTGGATTCTGTTGACGTCGTTGAATATTCCCGCCGCGCGGTCTTCGACGATCGTGTCCTCGCCCCAGCCGTCCCAGAGCTTGCGCACCACCTCGAGAGCTTCCTCGGCGATGCGGTAGCGCTCGTCATGGGCCACGACGCCGCGGGCGCTGAAGTTGTCGGCCGCGGCCTGCGCGAAGCTGGTCACCAGATTCCAGCCGGCCCGTCCACCGCTGAGGTGATCGAGTGAAAGTAGCTGGCGGGCAAGGTGGTACGGATGGGCCAGGGTGGCCGATCCGGTGACCACCAGACCGATCCGCTCGGTGACCGAGGACAGCGCGGCCGTCGCGGTGAGCGGTTCGAAGTCCTCGGTGATCTTGT
The DNA here is from genome assembly GCF_002102345.1 of Mycolicibacterium peregrinum. Lineage (GTDB taxonomy): Bacteria > Actinomycetota > Actinomycetes > Mycobacteriales > Mycobacteriaceae > Mycobacterium > Mycobacterium peregrinum. The sequence continues at coordinate 94,274 of NZ_LQPP01000018.1, read as the reverse complement.
AGGGCCAGGTCGCGGGCGGACCGTAGTTCAGACCGTCGGCGAAGAACAGCGCGTCAAAGGTGCCCGCCTCGGCGGTCTGCGCATAGCTGATCAGCCTCCGGCGTACCCCGGCGGTGCTGTTGTCGATATCGGGATGCCGCCACGGCCCGGTAGACCGGGTATTGCCGAAGGCCAGCAGATGCAGCTCTCTGGACACCCCGGCGACACTACGACCGTCATCGGCACGGGCCGAGGGTTGCGCTCAGCGCGAAGCTATTCCGGGCGCGGCTACTTCTTGGGCTTGTCCGAAGCGGCATCGGTGGACAGCGCCGCGACGAAAGCCTCCTGAGGAACCTCCACGCGACCAATGGTCTTCATGCGCTTCTTGCCCTCCTTCTGCTTCTCCAGCAGCTTGCGCTTACGGGTGATGTCACCGCCGTAGCACTTGGACAGCACGTCCTTGCGGATCGCCCGAATGTTCTCGCGGGCAATGATTCTCGACCCAACGGCAGCCTGAACCGGCACCTCGAACTGCTGGCGCGGGATCAGCTCCTTGAGCTTGGTGGTCATCTTGTTGCCGTAGGCCGACGCCGAATCCTTGTGCACGATGGCGCTGAACGCGTCCACGGCCTCGCCCTGCAGCAAGATGTCGACCTTGACCAGATCGGCCATCTGCTCGCCGGCCTCCTCGTAGTCGAGGCTGGCGTAACCGCGGGTGCGGGACTTCAGCGAATCGAAGAAGTCGAAGATGATCTCGCCGAGCGGCATGGTGTAGCGCAGCTCGACGCGCTCGGGCGACAGGTAGTCCATGCCGCCGAGCTCACCGCGCCGAGACTGGCACAGTTCCATGATGGTGCCGATGAACTCGCTGGGCGCGATCACGGTGGTCTTGACCACCGGCTCGTAGACCTCGCGCACCTTGCCCTCGGGCCAGTCCGACGGGTTGGTCACCACACTCTCGGTTCCGTCGTCTCTGACAACTCGATAGACCACGTTGGGCGCGGTGGAGATCAGATCGAGGTTGAACTCGCGTTCCAGGCGCTCCCGGGTGATCTCCATGTGCAGCAGCCCGAGAAATCCGCAGCGGAACCCGAAGCCCAGTGCCACCGAGGTTTCCGGCTCGTAGGTCAGCGCCGCGTCATTGAGCTGGAGCTTGTCCAGCGCCTCGCGCAGCACCGGATAGTCCGAGCCGTCCACCGGATAGAGCCCGGAATAGACCATCGGCCGGGGCTCCCGGTAGCCGGTCAGCGCCTCGGTGGCACCCTTGCGCGCCGTTGTCACGGTATCGCCGACCTTGGACTGCCGGACGTCCTTCACACCCGTGATGAGATAGCCCACCTCGCCGACACCGAGACCGTCGCTGGCCTTCGGTTCAGGAGAGACGATGCCGACCTCGAGCAGTTCGTGGGTGGCACCGGTGGACATCATCGCGATCTTCTCGCGCGGGGTGATCTTGCCGTCGACGACGCGCACGTAGGTGACGACGCCGCGATAGATGTCGTAGACCGAGTCGAAGATCATCGCCCGGGCCGGCGCGTCCGGATCTCCCGTCGGCGCCGGCACCTGCCGGACCACCTCGTCGAGCAGTTCGGCCACGCCCTCACCCGTCTTGCCCGACACCCGCAGCACGTCGGACGGCTCGCACCCGATGATGTGCGCGAGCTCACCGGCGTAGCGCTCCGGATCCGCGGCAGGTAGGTCGATCTTGTTGAGCACCGGGATGATCGTCAGGTCGCGGTCGAGCGCCAGGTACAGGTTGGCCAGCGTCTGCGCCTCGATACCCTGGGCGGCGTCGACCAGCAGCACGGCACCCTCACAGGCCTCCAGGGCGCGGGACACCTCGTAGGTGAAGTCGACGTGGCCCGGGGTGTCGATCAGGTGCAGGACATAGTTCTCTTCGGATCCGTCATCGCCGGTGACTTTCCAGGGCAGGCGCACATTCTGCGCCTTGATCGTGATGCCGCGCTCACGCTCGATGTCCATCCGGTCCAGGTATTGCGCCCGCATCGACCGGTCGTCGACGACGCCGGTGAGCTGCAGCATCCGGTCCGCCAGCGTCGATTTGCCATGGTCGATGTGGGCGATGATGCAGAAGTTCCTGATCTGCGCCGGCGCAGTGAACGTCTTGTCGGCGAAGCTGCTGATGGGAATCTCCTGGTGAGCGTGGGTGTCCAGCACGTGCTGTGCCTCCTAAGGGTATCGAGCAACCACCGTCGCGACACAATCGCCAGGGGTCCCCTCGCATATGCTCGACACCATGGCGTCGCAGTGGAAGGCGTTCCAACAGGTTCTCAAGGGCGTGATGGACGGTGCCGAGAACCTGGTGTTCAACGAAGCACCCAAGTTCGTGCGCCAGCTACAGACCACGGACAACGTGCCCCGGACCGTGCAGCAAGGCCTTCAACAGGGGCTTCAGCAGGGCATCAGGCTGGGCCTGGGCGTCCTCGCCGGTGCGGCCGCCCCGGCACCCCAGGCGATCACCGCCGGCCGGCCGGTGTCGAAGAACAGCGTGCCCACCGCACACCGGGCCCGCAAAGTCGTCTACGCGCCCGATCTGGACGGGCAGGCTGATCCGGGCGAGATCGTGTGGACCTGGGTGGTCTACGAGGATGATCCGACCCAGGGCAAGGACCGCCCGGTTCTGGTGGTGGGTCGCGATCAGCGCACCCTGCTCGGGCTGATGCTGTCCAGCCAGGACTACCACCGAGACGATCCGGACTGGATCAGCATCGGCGTCGGCACCTGGGACTACGACGGCCGGCCGAGCTGGGTCCGGTTGGACCGGGTGCTCGACGTTCCCGAGGAAGGCATCCGCCGTGAGGGCGCCATCCTTGACCGCCAGCGATTCGAATCGGTCGCCATCCGGTTGCGCGCCGAGTATTCCTGGAGCTAGCCCGCCGAGCCGCTGCCTCCCACGAACCGGACGTACGGTCCGGCGTCGTCGACGGTGATCCGGCACTGCACGCCGTACACGCCGGCCACCAGCTCTTCGGTCAATACCTCGACCGGGCTCCCCGCGGCCACCACCCTGCCCGCCGACAGCATCACCACGTGGTCGCAGAACATCGCCGCCAGGTTGAGGTCGTGGAGGGCCACCACGGCGGTGACGTCGAGGGTGCGGATCAGCGCCAGGATCTCCAGTTGATGTGCGATGTCGAGGTGATTGGTCGGCTCGTCCAGCAGTAACTCGCTGGGCTCCTGCGCGAGGGCGCGGGCGATCTGCACGCGCTGACGCTCCCCGCCCGAGAGGGTGTGCCACAGGCGGTCGGCCATACCGTCGAGCCCGGTGGCCGACAGGGCGGCGGCCACCGCGGCGGTGTCGTCGCCACCGCCGCCGAACACCGAGCTGTGCGGGATCCGCCCCAGCCGGACCACATCGCGCACCGCGATGTCCAGATCGGTGTCAGCGTGCTGGCCGACCATCGCCACCCGTCGCGCCACCGCGCGCCGCGACATCCTGTGCAGATCACGGCCGTCGAGCTGCACAACACCCGAGTCGGGCCGATCGATACCGGCCAGCAGTCTCAGCAGCGAGGATTTGCCGGACCCGTTGGGGCCCAACAACCCGACCGTGCTTCCGGGAGCCGGATCCACCGTGACACCGTCGAGCACGACCCGGCCGGACCGGGTCCAGCGCACCTCGCCCGCCCGCAGCGTCATCGGTCAACCTTCTTGCGCCGCAGCAGGATCAACGCGAAGGCCGGCACCCCGAGCAGCGCGGTGACCACTCCGGTGGGTAACTCCTGCGGCGCGAACGCCGTCCGGGCCAGGGTGTCCACCCAGACCATGAAGACCGCGCCGAAGATCGCCGCGGTGGGCAGCAGACGCCGATGGCCGGGCCCGACGACGAACCGGGCGGCGTGCGGCAGCACCAGACCGACGAACCCGATCGCGCCGGCCGCACTGACCAGGGCCGCGGTCATCAGCGCAGTGATCACGAGCAACACAATGCGCGCACGGGTCACCGAAACGCCCAGGGTCGCAGCGGCATCCTGCCCGAACGCGAAAGCGTCCAGGGTGTGCGCGTAGGCCAGGCACACCAGCAACCCGACACCGACGACGACCGCGCAGATCAGCACGTCGGACCACGACACCCCGGCCAGCGAACCCAGCAGCCAGAACAACACTCCCCTGGTCTGCTCGGCGTCCGCCGACGACAACACGATGAAGGAGGTCAGCGCCGAGAACAGTTGGGTCCCGGCCACTCCGGCCAGTACCACGCGGTCCGTCCCCCCCGCCGGCGGCGTAGGCGAGCAGCAGCACCACGGCGAACGACACCACAGCGCCGATGAAGGCGCCGCCGGACAGGCTCAGCGTGCCGGCGCCGACACCCAGCACCGCGACCAGCACAGCACCCGTCGACGCGCCCGACGACACCCCCAGCACGAACGGGTCGGCCAGCGGATTACGCAGCAGCGACTGCAGAATCGCCCCGCACAGTGCCAACCCGGCGCCACAGATGGCGGCGAGCACGACCCTCGGCAGTCGTAGTTGCCAGACGATGCTCTCCTGCAGACGGGTGGCCCCTGACGGGCCGACGCCGAGCCGGTCGCCGACGATGCGGTACACGTCTCCCACCGACAGTGCGGCGGGCCCGATGGTGATGGCCACCGCCGCCGAGAACACCAGCAGCAGGAGGCCGCCAATCCACAGCCCGCCGAGCCATCCGGTGCGCACGCTCACCGCGGCGACCCGAGCCCAAATTCGGCCAGGCCCCGTGCCACCTTCTCGGCCCCGTCCACCGTGCGAATCGATGGGTTGAGATCGGCCCCGTTGACCACGATGTAGCGACGCTGCCGCACCGCAGTGAGTCCTCGGGTCAGCGGATTAGATTCCAGGAACTCGATTTTGGTGGCCAGCGCGTCGCCGTCGATCGTGCGTCGGCTCAGGTCCGCCAGCACCAACACATCCGGGTCGCGATCGGCCACACTCTCCCAACTCACCTGCGGCCATTCGTCGGTGGTGTCGGCGAACACGTTGCGCGCCCCGACCGTGCCGGCGATCACCCCTGGTGACCCACAGCAGCCGGCGAAGTAGGGGGCGCGGATATCGGAGAACCAGAACGCCATATCGATGTCGTTCTCTGTGCCGGCGGCCGAGGCCATCCGTTGGTGCAACTGTGCGATGAGCTGATCGCCGCGATCGGCGACATCGAAGATCGTTGCCAGGTCTCGGATTTCGGTGTAGATCGCCTCCATGGTGAACGGTGCGCTCCGCGCCCCGTCACCGTTGACCGACGTCTTGCCTTCGCAGTCGCTCGGCGCCAGATACGTCGGGACGCCGAGTTGCGCGAACTGGTCGCGGTCGGCGACGCCACCCGGCCCGAGGGTTCCGCCGAAGGAGGCTGTCACCAGATCGGGTTCGGCGTCGAGCACGCTCTCCAGAGAGGGTTTGTTCACCGCTAATCGTGGCACTCGGGCGTTGTCGGCCACCAGGTCGGATCGGACGGGATCGGTCCAGGTGGCGGTGCCGACCATGCGGTCGGCCAAGCCCAGTGACAACAGGATCTCGGTGGAGCCCTGGTTGAGCGAGACCGAGCGCTGCGGCGGCGCGTCGATCACCACGTGCCTACCGCAATTCTGCAGGGTCAGTGGATATCCGGCAGGCGCCTGGGAGGCCGCGGTCGGGCCGGCCTGGGCACACCCGGCCAGTAGCAGCACACTGATCCCGCAGGCGATCAGCCGGTTCACTGGGCCAGGCCGAACGTCTTGAAACCGGCAGCCAGCTTCTCCACCGCGTCGATCTCCCGGAGTCCGGGATCGAGTTCGGACCCGGTCAGCACGACATAGCGCTTCTCGCGCACCGCAGTCATGTTCCTGGTCACCGGATTCGATTCCAGGAACTTCACTTTCGTGTCCAGGGAATCCCCGTCGATGCGCCTGCGGTTGAGGTCGGCCAGTACCAGCACGTCAGGGTCGCGATCGGCCAGCGACTCCCAGCTGACCTCCGGCCAGTCCTCGCGGGCGTCGGCGAAGACGTTGGTGACACCGAGTTCGGTGGCGTAAAGACCGGGCGCCGAGCAGCATCCGGCCAGGTACGGCGTCCGCAGGCCCGAGAACCAGAACGCCACAGTGGTGTTGGACGCCGTGATCGACGGTGCCTCGTCCAGCCGCCGGGTGAGACGGGTGATCAGGTCCTGGCCGCGCTGCTGTACATCGAAGATCTGAGCCAGCTCGGTGATTTCCCGAAACAGCGTGTCGAATGCCAGCGGCTCGGTGCGGGTGACGGTCTCACCGTCGACCTTCGCTCCGGTGCATACCGAAGGTGATTGATACGTCGGGATTCCCAGTTGGGCGAACCTGGCACGGTCGGCGACGACGGCGGGTGTGAAGGTATGCGCGCTGGCCGAAGTGACCAGATCCGGCTCCACGCTCAGCACTGCTTCCAGGCCCGGGTCGTTGTCGGCCAGCCGGGGCACTTCGGCGTTGTCGTCCGCGAGTTCGGGCAGGACCGGGTCGAACCACGTGGAGGTGCCGGCCATCCGATCGGCCAGACCGAGTGCCAGCAGGATCTCCGTCGAGGCCTGATACAGCGCTACCGCCCGCTGTGGAGGCCTGTCGAACGTGACGGTCACACCACAGTTCTCGATGGTGAGTGGATAGCTGGTGGGGCCGGGCCCGACAGGTCCCGCGCCCGCATCGCCCGCAGGCGGGTCGGGGCGCCCGCACGCCACCGTGAGTGACAGTGTCACAGCCAACAGGGACAGCACCGCGAATACCCGCACGGCCAAGACTTCCTTCGATACAGGGCTCGGTCGCGGAGCCGTCGACAGTCACACCCGGCCACAGGTGATCGGACTCGAGGCGGTGCCTCATACCGTTGCGCGTCAGTTCCGGTTTCGCACCGGATTCCCCTGTTGGTCGGTCTTCGCACTGTAACAGCCACGATGTGGCGTGATTGCCGGCCCGCGACAGCCGAACCGATGCATTAAATCGGCGTCAGCGGGCACTCCTAGGCGATGACTGCGCTACCACCCGATCCCGATCCGGCCGAGATTCCCGATCTGGAACCCGGCGGCGGTGTCGCTCCGGGCGCCACCCCGCCCGACTCGGCGCAAACCTCGGGCCTGGGCGAACCCGCACCGCGGCCCAGGCACCGGTACAGCCCCACGTCGGTGGTCGCGATCATCGGGGTGGTGCTGCTCATCGCGGTGTTCGTCGCGGTCGGTGTGTTGCTGATCTTGAAGATGACCGGCGTATTCGGATAGCCGGGCTGCCGGCCGATTTGCCCTACCGCGGCCGGCGCCACATCGCGGTCATCACCGGTCCGCCGTCGGGCAGCACGAGCTCCCCGGTGACCTCGAACCCGAAACGCAGGTAATAGGGAACATTGTCGGGGTTGCTCGATTCGAGATATGCCGGAGCGTGCTCGGCGTCGACCCGGTCCAGCCGGGACTGCATGAGAGCGTGCCCGAAACCGCCACCGCGCACCGTCGGATCGCTGCCGATCACCGCGAGGTACCAGTGCGGCTCCTCGGGATGGTGCTGCTTCATGAGCTCGACAACCTGTTGGCCTCGTCGCAGGTCGCGGCCGAATGCCAACACCATCGTGGGCAGCATCCGCAGTTCCTCGCCCGGAGTCTGCTTCCAACGGCCCGGCCCGTCCCAGAGCGCTGCCCCGCCGATCTCACCGTCGCGGACGGCCACTTCGGCACCACCGCCGGCGAGGAAATGGTGGCGCGTGATCGCGGCGAAGAGCCGCGGCAGTCCCTTGGCGCGGCGCGTGTCGTCGGACAGGATCCACGACATCACGGGGTCATTGTGAAAGGCCCGGGCCAAGACCGCGACGAGCCGCTTCACGTCGGTCTTGTTCGGCGGACGAACATCGATGGCAGCCATCAATCCACCATTGCACACTCGGACCGTGACGCTGCCGGACGAGTGATCCCGGACTCACCCCGGTGTACGCGAAGCGGTCCTGTCCGAGGCGAATGCTGTTGTCCGGCAAGGTGTTCACGAACCAACAGAACGGCCATAACCAGAGTTACTTCCGATCAGAACGATTTCTTCCCTGTACCGCCAGTGGCCCACTGCGTAGCTTGACCCGCTGTCCGACCATCAGGCCCGGTAGATCCCGCAGTCCCCCAGAGAGTCCCGTGATAGAGATCGAGAACCTGACCAAACGATTCGGGGACCGCACAGTCCTCGACGACGTCTCACTGACCGTCGGCAGCGGCGAGATCCTGGCTGTCGTGGGCCCCAGCGGGGCCGGCAAGAGCACGCTGTCGCGATGCGTCAGTTTCCTGGAGCGCCCCACCAGCGGCACCGTCCGGGTCGGCGGCCTGGATTTCAGCCGGCTCGACGGCGCCGAATTGATCGCGGCGCGCCGAAGCATCGGGGTGATCTTCCAGAACGCACCGCTGCTGCGCCGGCGCACCGTCGCCCAGAATGTTGCGTTGCCTCTGGAATACCTCCGTGCCACCGACGACTCGACCGGCCGGCGGGTCGGCGAGCTGCTCGAGCGCGTCGGTCTGTCCGACCGCAGCCAGTACTTTCCCGCCCAGCTCTCGGGCGGTCAGAAGCAACGGGTCGGCATCGCCCGGGCCCTGGCACTGCGCCCCTCGGTGCTGTTGTCCGACGAGGCCACCTCCGGGCTGGATCCCGCGACGACCACCGCGATCCTGTCGCTGCTGAGCCAACTCCGCGACGAGTTCGGCCTGTCCATCATCCTGATCACTCACGAGATGGAGGTCGTTCGCGAGATCGCCGACTCGGTGGCCCGCATCGACGGCGGACGGATCATCGAGAGCGGCGCGGTCACCGACATCATCCTGGACCCGAGCTCGGAGCTGGCCAGGGAGCTGCTGCCGCACCGGCCGAGCGTGCCGCCACCGTCGGCAGGTGACATCTGGGAGATTTCCTACGCCTCCCGGAATGTTCCGCTCGACTGGCTCACGGCCATCCACCATGCCCCGGGGATCTCGGACGCCAAGGTCAGCGTGCTCAGCGCCAGCGTCGAGGCCATTCGCGGGATCGCCGTCGGGCGCGCGACGCTGGCCGTGTCCCCCACTGCGCCAAGGGGATTCGCCGATTACCTGGCCGAGCGAGGGCTGCATGTTCACAGCCGGCCGGCCAGCTCCGACAACGAGGCCGCCGCATGAACCTGTTGGCCGCGCAGGAGGATTTCAGTACGCCGTGGGCCGGCGTGCCGGATCTGCTGCTGCCCGCCTACGGCGAAACCTGGATCATGGTCGGAGTCACCATGGTGCTGGTGGTCGCGATCGGCACCCCGCTGGGCATCGTCCTGCACAACACCTCGAACCTGGGGCTCCATCCGAACTCCCGGGTGTTCACCACGCTCAACACCATCGTCAACATCGGCCGGTCGCTGCCCTTCCTGATCCTGATGGCGGCCATCATCCCGGTGACCCGGTTCATCGTCGGCACCACGATCGGTATCCCGGCGGCCATCGTGCCGATGACGGTCGCGGGCGTGCCCTTCTTCGCCAGGCTCGTCCAGAACGCCTTGCGCGAGGTACGCCCGGATGTCACCGACATGGGCCAGGCCTCCGGTGGCACCACCCTGCAGGTGATCCGCACCGTGCAGCTCTCCGAGGCCTTGCCCGCCTTGGCGGGTGCGCTCACGGTCAACACCATCGCGATGATCGAGTACTCGGCGATCGCCGGATCGATCGGCGCCGGCGGAGTCGGAAACTTGGCGATCACATACGGCTACAACAGATTTGACCACAACATCATGATCGCCACGGTCATCTCTCTGATCATCACCATCCAGATCGTGCAATTCGTAGGCGACCGTGCGGTCAAAGCGCTGACGCGCTGAAAGGAAGATTCGTGACAAACCAGACCGTCTCGCCGGCCGGCGACGACATAGAGATCAAGCAGCGCAGGCGCTGGCCGTGGATCGCGGCTGCCGCAGGCGTGGTGATCGTCGCCGTGGGCGGCGTCGTCTTCTCGAAATACTCCAACCAGGACAAACCGTTCGGCACTACCTTGGAGGTCGCGACCTGGAGCACCGACATCGCGGCCGAGAACCTGCTGTCCTACATCGCCGACAACGTTGCGCCAGCGCACGGCATCACGATCAAACCGGTCCAGATCGACAACATCATCGAGATCAATCGTGCCGTGGACGCCGGCAATGTGGCCGGAAACTTCTTCGAGCACCAGCCGTTCCTCAACGATGCGATCGCGGCCAACGGATTCCGGCTCACCCTGGCCGCACCGGCATTCACCTGGGACCAGGCCACCTATTCGAACAAATACCGCGACTGGAACCAGCTGCCCAAGGGCGCCAAGATCGCGCTGCGCGACGACCCGGCCGGTCAGGCGATCGCCCTGCTGGACCTCGCCGAGGCCGAGCAGATCACCCTGAAACCCGGCAGGGACACGCTCGCCGGCCTGCCGCAGCTCGGTGACATCGAAGAAAATCCCAAAAGTTACCAGTTCGTCCAGGTGCCGATCGGTCAGCTGGCGCGCAGCCTCGCCGATGTCGACGCCGTCGTCGTGCACATCTCCGACGTGTACGCCGCGGGCCTGCGCGAAAACCAGATCCTGGCCCGCCACCCAGCCCCCAAGGGCAGTGAAGGCGGACTCGTGGTCAGCAACAAGCATCTCGACGACCCCAACGTGCAGAAGCTGATCGAGACGTTCAAAGACCCCAAGATCGCCGAGTTCCTCTCCACGACGGATAACGAGCTGATCCGCAACACCCTCGGCCCGATCGGCCAGTGATCGCACTTCAGTCAGGAGCATCCTCATGAGCAAACGACCGCTGTACTTCTCCGCCTTCGTGATGAACACCGCATCCCATGTGCTGCATGGCCTTTGGCGAGCCCCGGAGGCTGAGAACCACAAATTCAACCAGCTGCGGCACTGGACCTCGCTGGCGACCGCAGTGGACAAGGCCGGTTACGACCTGCTGTTCTTCGCCGATGTCTTCGGGCTGCGCGCACCCTGGAACGGCAACTGGCGCAAGGCCGTCGAAGGTGGTATCCAGATTCCGGTCAACGACCCGTCCGTGCTCGCCTCGGCCCTGGCGGCGGCCACCGAGAACCTGGGCATCGTCTTCACGAGTTCGATCGTTCAGGACCACCCGTTCGACTTCGCCCGCCGGATGTCCTCGCTCGACCACTACACCGACGGCCGGCTCGGCTGGAACATCGTGACCAGCTTCAACCAGAACATGTTTCGGAGCTTCGGGCATGAAGGCACCCTCGCCCACGACGAACGCTACGAGTGGGCCTACGAGTACGTCGACGTGGCATACAAGTTGTGGGAAGGCTCCTGGGACGAGGACGCCCTGGTGCAGGACAAGGAGCGCGGTGTGCACTCCGATCCGTCGAAGATCCACAAGATCAATCACGTCGGCAAGCGATACAAGGTCGAGGGGCCGCACTTCAGTTCACCGTCGCCGCAGCGCACTCCCGTACTCTTCCAAGCCGGCTCTTCGCCTGCCGGGCAACTCTTCTCGGCACGCAACGCCGAGGGCGTGTACATCAGCAGCCCGAACCCTGCGGCCGCGCATGCGCTCACGTCTGAAAGCCGGTCTCTGGCAGCAGAAAACGGTAGAGATCCGAAGGACATCACGTTCGCCCAGGGCCTGTCGTTCGTAATCGGTGACACCCATGCCGAAGCCGTGCGGCGCAACGACGAACTCAAGCGCTACCTCGACCTGGAAGGCATTGCGCTGCACGCCCTCGGCGATGCCGGGATCGATGCGGGCAGCCTCCCGCTGGATACGCCGATCAGTCAGCTTGGTGAGTTCACCGGTATCAAGAGCTTCATCCGGTGGGCAGCCGAAGCCTCGGGCAACGACGACCCGACGATCCGGGACATGGCCTGGGTCCTGGAGGGAGCGAACCGGGTTGTCGGGACCGCGAAGGAAATCGCCGATCAGCTCGAGGAATGGCGGGAGGCCGGTGTCGACGGCATCAACGTCTACCACGCGACCGTTCCCGGTTCGTTCCAGGAGGTTGCCGACCGGCTCTTCCCGACGCTGCGGGAGCGTGGGCTGATCGCCACTGACAAGTCGGGCAGCCTGCGACATAAGTTGCTAGGACGGGGCGATCGATTGCCCGACAGCCACCCCGCCGCAGCCTATCGTGGCGCATTCGGCGACAACGACCTGCTCAACAACGTCGGGATCGCCTGATACGCCAGGTCAACGGCTCTGGGTGATGTAGGCCTGCAGCTGTTCCTGCTCGGCCTCGAGTTCTTCCATCCGGGTCTTGACGATGTCCCCGATGCTGACGATGCCGGCCAGCCTGCCACGGTCGAGGACCGGGATATGACGCACCCGGTTCTCGGTCATCAACGCGCTGAGGTGATCGACGGTGTCGCGTGGCGTGCAGGTCGCCACCACCGTGGTCATGATCTCCGACACCGGCTGCGCCAGCAGGCTGCTGCCTCGCTCGTGCAGCTTGCGGACCACATCGCGTTCCGAGACGATGCCGGACAGCCCGTCGGGTCCCATCACCACCATGGCGCCGATGTTCAGCTCGTCCAGCCCGGCCAACAGCTCCGTCACCGTCGCCTCCGGCGAAATCGTCACCACCGCCGTGCCCTTGTTTTTCAGCACGTCCGCGATTCGCATCGGCAGCCTCCGATCGTGATTCACCTCACACCAGGCTATGTCGGCGGTCGTCAGGAAGAAAGGGGCCACGCCCAGCAGCGGCCAGGAATCAGATTCCGCGTATCCCTCGCCGGAACGGAGTAGGAATGGGGCCATGATCGAGGTCACGCTGCTCGGCACCGGTAGCCCGATCCCTGATCCGGAGCGGGCCGGACCGTCGACCCTGGCGCGCGCGGGCGACCAGATGTTCCTGATCGACTGCGGCCGCGGGGTCCTGCAGCGCCTGGCCGCGGCCGGCTATGGCGCCAACCAACTCAGCGCGCTCCTGCTGACCCATCTGCACAGCGATCACATCGCCGATCTGGGTGACGTGATCATCACCCGCTGGGTGAGCACGTTCACCCCGGACGCCCCTCCCTTGCCGATCATCGGTCCGCCGGGGACCGTCGACGTGGTCGAGGCAACGCTGCGCGCATTCGGACACGACATCGGTTACCGCATCGCCCACCACGCCGACCTCATCGACCCACCGCGGGTGGAGGTTCATGAATACACCGACGGCGTGGTGTGGGACCGCGGCGGTGTGCGGATCCGGGTCGCGCCCACCGATCACCGACCGGTGACACCGTCGATCGCGTTCCGGATCGAACACAACGGGGCCTCGGTGGTGGCAGCCGGCGACACCGTGCCCTGCCCCAGCCTGGATGCGCTGGCCGACGGGGCGGGAGCCCTGGTGCACACGGTGATCCGCAAGGACCTGATCGACAAGCTTGCGCAGCAACGGATTCGCGACATTTGTGACTACCACTCCTCGGTGCAGGAGGCGGCAGCCACCGCTACCCGCGCGGGAGTCGGCATCCTTATCCTGACCCACTACGTTCCGGCGATCGCTGCGGGCGCCGAGGACGGCTGGCGCGCGCTGGCCGCATCGGAGTTCGACCGCCAGATCGAATTGGGTGACGATCTGCACCGGGTCCAGGTTCATCCTGGAGTGTGCACCAAGGCGCGCAGCTGATCCGCTGCGCCCGCAACACAATTGAGGTCGGCGTCGGTCAGCGGCCGGCCGCGGGCGATGACCACAACATGTTGGATTCCCAAGTCGGCCAACGCATGGCAGCGCTCGACAAGCGACTCAGACCTTTAACCGTCGAGAAGCGCCGTCGTCACCGTGCGCTCGATCTCGGTGGGTCGCCGCCCGGCATTCGCGCAGTGCCGATCGAGAACGTCAAGCTGTCTTCTGATCGCGACGCCGCCGTCCGGGACGTCGAACAGGTTGCACGCATCGCCGTACTGTGCGACCAGCCGCAGCGTACGTCGTTCACCGGTTCCGCCGATCAGCACGGGCGGACGCGGCGCGGTCAGGGGCAGCGGGCTGCCGATCGGCTGCGGCACGGTCAGATACTCACCGCGGAAGGCCGTTAGGTCGCCGCGCCACATCTGACCGGCCAACTGCAGCAGTTCGGTCATCCGCTCGAACCGTTCCCCCGTGTCCGGTAGGAACAATCCCATCGCGGTGGCCTCGGCGGTGTTGTAGCCCGCGCCGAGGCCGAGCCACGCCCGCCCGTTCGACAGCACGTCGAGCGTCGTCACCGTCTTGATCAACAGGGCGGGCGCGCGGAAGGTCGCCGCGGTCACCATCGTGCCCAACCGGATGTGCCGCGTTGCCGCAGCGAGGTAACCGAGCACGGTGTACGCCTCGAGCATCGGCTCGTCGCTCCGGCAGGAGGGGTCGGCCTGCACGAGATGATCGGCCACCCACAGGGTGTCGACGGCGGTACGGTCGAGGAACGTCGCCAGATCGGCGAGCCGCTCGTGAATCGGTTCCGGCCACGAATAGTTCGTGACACTCACGCTGAGCCTCATCCGTGCCGCACCTCGGCCCGACGCGTCGGCAGGATGGCGCCAGCGACGATGAGCCAGATCAGGCCCATGAACCGGGCGATCGGGAGGATCACCGCGACTTCTGGCCAGATCAGTACCAGCGTGGCCACCTCGGCCAGCGCGGCGATGCCCAGACCGGTCCAGGCCAGCGCCCGCGGCAACAGTCCGAGGATGAGGCCGGGCACCGCGATCCCGGCCAGCAGCAGACCGAGCGCGACGATGTGCCCAACCCCGCCCGTGAGGAACACCAGGTAGTACAGCGCGTGGATCAGACCGTCGTCGACCACCACCTCGGGTCGCGACATCGTCCAGCAGAACAGCCCGGCCAACGCGAGTGCGCCGGAGGCGAGAATCCCGCCCGCCAGGGCGATGGTCGCACCCGGTGCCGTCACGCCCAGTTGCCGCAACCGGGCGCTCACCGTCGCGGCATAGATCGCCAGCGGTACCGACGCCGCGAAGGCACCCACCGCACTGGCCTGCACTGCCCCGTGATGGTCGTGCACATATCGGAGGACATCTACTGCCGCCCCGTACGGCAACGGCATCACCCCGCCGAGCGCAACGCCGACGCCCAGGCCGACCAGCACCAACGCGAGCGAGACCGCGGCCAGCGGGGCCAAGGGCGGTCCGCCTTGAGGGCCCCCGCGCCGTGGGGACCGGATTCGATCGTCCGTTGAATCGTTCATGAGTTGAACGATATGCCGGTAGTCGCACCGGGGGCAAGGGTCTGAATGTTTTCAGTTCTGAACCATTTGGCGGTGATACGGTTTCGGTGTGGAAACTGGGCCGGACACCGTCGCATTCCTGCTGGCACAACTCGGCCACCGGGCGGCGGCACTGTTCGCCGAGCAGATGGAGACCCTCGAGCTCACCCCTCCGCACGCCGGCATCCTGCGCGCCATCGGCGGGCAACCCGGCCTCAGCCAGCAGGCCCTGAGCACCCAACTGGGCCTGTTGCCCAGCCGGGTGGTGAGCTACGTCGACGACCTGGAGGATCGCGGCTACGTCGAACGACGCCGCAATCCCGACGACCGCCGACTACACGCCCTGTACCTCAGCACCGCGGGGAAGAAGACGCTGCGCCGCATCGGAGAGCTGGCGCGCCGGCACGATGAGCGCATGACCGCCGGCCTCGACGCCGCCCAACGGGACAACCTCCACGTACTGTTGCAAACCCTCGCCGTGCACCACGAGCTGGCACCGCACGTACACCCCGGCTTTCGCAACCTCGGCCGCGCGGGTGCGGGCCGGCTCAAGCCAGCCGAGTGACCTCCACGACCACATCGAGATCCGTCGAGCCCTCACCCGAATAGATTCCCTTGAGGGGGGCCACATCTGAATAGTCCCGGCCCACACCGACACTGACGTACTGCTCATTGATCTCGGAGTCGTTCGTCGGGTCGTAGTGCCACCAGCCGCCGGTCCAGGCCTGGATCCAGGCGTGACTCTGACCGTCGATGGTGTCCCCCACCACCGCCTCCCGCGACGGATGCAGGTAACCCGACACGTACCGGGCCGGAATTCCCATGGACCGCAACATGATCAACGACAGATGGGCGAAATCCTGACACACGCCCTTGCCCTCCCGCAGGGCATCGAGACCCGAGGAGTGCACCCCGGTGGTACCCGACACATAGTCGAGTTCGCTTCGCACCCACTGCGCCACCGCCCCGACCGCCTCGAACGGGTCGTACTCCTTGGCAATCCGCTGTCCCACACGCGCGATCCGCTTGCTGTGCGGTGTGTAGTGGGTCGGACTGAGCACCTCGTCGAACCGGTCGATCACAGCCTCGGTATCCAGGTCATCCCACCCGGCCAGCTCCTCGGGTTTCTCCGCGACGTCGGTCTCGACCACCGAGGACCCCGAGACCTCCAACTCGGTGTGCGGAGCGTGCAGGTCGAAAGCTGTCACCGCCGTACCCCAATAGTCGACGTACCGGTAGGACCTGGTCGCCGGAATGGTCTCGACGCGGTTGAGGATGACGTTCTGACGCGAATCCGACCGCGGGGTCAATCGGGCTTCGTTGAAGGACGCCGTCACCGCCGACTTGTAGGCATATCCGGTCGAGTGCACCACCCGTAGTCGCCACATTTATACCTCGCCCTCCTCGATCACAACCACATCTCCGTGACCGGCGTCGGTCCAGGCCACCCAGGGTGCGGAGTGGAAGTACTGCAGTGCCAACGCTTCCCCGACATCGCGGCAGGTCTTCTGCAACCCGGCCAGCCGGGCATCCAACGATTCCAGCAGCGCCCCCGGCTGCAGGAACTCGAGCTCACTGCGCGCCCGGCCCAACAGTCGCTGAGCCTCGGCGGTGGCCCCCAACCGGCTGTGCGGCCGGTTGAGCAACTCGTCGAGACTGTGTTCGGCCAACCGCAACGAATAGAAGATCGACCGCGGGAAAAGCCGGTCCAGCAGCATGAACTCGACCACGCGGCCGGCGTCGAGCACACCGCGGTAGGTGCGCAGGTACGTGTCATGGGCCCCGGCCGAACGCAGCAACGTGACCCAGGCAGGCGACGACCCGCTGTCCCCGACCCGCGACAGCAGCAACCGGACGGTCATGTCGACGCGCTCGATCGCGCGGCCCAACAACATGAACCGGTAGCCGTCGTCGCGACTCAATGTCGAATCGGCCAGGCCTGCGAACATCGCGGCGCGCCCCTCGACGTAGGACAGGAACTCGTGGGGGCCCAGGCGTTTGGCCGCGCGCTCCCGCTCGGCGAGCGCGTTGTAGGTGGTGTTGAGGCACTCCCAGATCTCGGTCGAGGTGACTTCGCGGGCACCGCGGGCATTCTCGCGGGCAGCCGAGATCGAGTCGACGATCGAGTTACCCCCACTGTCGCGGCTGAACGCCACGATGTCGGTCAACGACCACACGTCCAGGCGCCGGGTAGGTGGCTCGATCCCGAGCACCCGCAGCAGCGTGCGTGAGGCCACGTCGGGGTCGACGCTGGAGTCCTCCAACAGTTGGTGCACCGTGACATCGAGGATGCGTGCGGTGTC
Organism: Mycolicibacterium peregrinum; assembly: GCF_002102345.1. GTDB lineage: Bacteria > Actinomycetota > Actinomycetes > Mycobacteriales > Mycobacteriaceae > Mycobacterium > Mycobacterium peregrinum. The sequence continues at coordinate 76,873 of NZ_LQPP01000018.1, read as the reverse complement.
GTCGGCCCGTTCCACATAGCGTCCGATCCAGTACAGCGACTCGGCATTGCGCGCCAGCATCTACCCCCACCCCCTGCTACTGCTGTTGTTGAGACGACGAACCATCAGCTGCGCCATCACTTTTGGGCCCCTTGGCGGACTCCGGCAGTGACCGCACCACCTCGGCCGCGGCGAGCTCGCGATCCGCCGCCGACGCCCGCGACGCCAGCACCCAGGTGTCCTTCGACCCGCCGCCCTGGCTGGAATTGACCACCAGAGACCCTTCCGGCAGCGCCACCCGGGTCAGCCCGCCGGGCAGGACCCAGACGTCGTTGCCGTCGTTGACCGCGAACGGGCGCAGATCCACGTGCCGGGGTGCCAGCTTGTCGCCGATCTGGGTGGGCACGGTGGACAGCTGCATCACCGGCTGGGCGATCCAGCCGCGGGGATCGTTGCGGATCTTCTTGGCGATCGCGGTCAGTTCCTTGGCCGAGGCGTCCGGACCGAACACGATCCCATACCCACCCGAACCTTCCACCGGCTTGATGACGAGTTCGTCGATCCGGTCGAGCACCTCTTCCCGTTCGGCGTCCAGCCAGCAGCGATAGGTGTCGACATTGGCCAGCACCGGCTTCTCGCCCAGGTAGTACTCGATGATCGTCGGGACGTAGGTGTAGACGAGCTTGTCGTCGCCGACCCCATTGCCCACCGCACTGGAGATCACGACGTTGCCGGCGCGGGCCGCGTTGAGCAGGCCCGCCACCCCCAGCACCGAGTCGGGCCGGAACTGCATCGGGTCCAGGAACGCGTCGTCGATGCGTCGGTAGATGACGTCGACCTGACGCTCACCCTCGGTGGTGCGCATGTAGACGGCGTTGTCGCGGCAGAACAGGTCGCGCCCCTCGACCAACTCGACCCCCATCTGGCGAGCCAGCAGCGAGTGCTCGAAGTAGGCCGAGTTGTAGACGCCGGGGGTGAGCACCACGACGGTCGGGTCCGCGACGTTGGTCGGCGCGGCGTTGAGCAGCGCCCGCAGCAGGTGCGACGAGTAATCGCCGACGGCGCGTACCCGGTGGGTGGCGAACAGGTTCGGGAAGACGCGCGCCATCGTGCGCCGGTTCTCCATCACATAGGACACCCCGGACGGCGACCGCAGGTTGTCCTCGAGCACCCGGAAGTCACCCTTGTCGTCGCGGATCAGGTCGATGCCGGCGACGTGGATGCGTACCCCGTTGGGTGGGACGATGCCCGCGGCTTCCCGGTGGAAGTGCTCGCACGAGGTCACCAGCCGACGCGGGATCACGCCGTCGCGCAGGATCTCCTGCTCGCCATAGATGTCGTCGAGATACATCTCCAGCGCCTTGACCCGCTGGGTGATGCCCCGTTCCAGTCGGGACCATTCGGCCGCCGAGATCACCCGCGGCACCAGGTCGAGCGGGAACGGCCGCTCCTGGCCCGACAACGAGAACGTGATGCCCTGATCGATGAACGCCCGGCCCAGCGCGTCCGAGCGCGACCGCAGCTCGGAGGCGTCCGACGGAGCAAGCTCGGCAAAGATCCCCTTGTACGGTCCGCGCACGTTGCCAGAGCCGTCGAACATCTCGTCGAAGGCCTCCGAGTAGCGGCCCAGCCGGTTGTAGCCGTCGAAGACGCCCTGATGTCTGACCCGGCGCGCCGTAGCGGCACGCTGTCCGGCCGGGCCGGACCCGTTCGACCCTGGCCCTTCGGCACGGACTGTTCTCAGGCTCACCCCTGCCATGCTGCCGCACCTGACGCCGTTTCGCCGGGTCAACGGCGCAGCCCGTTTCGGCAGGCCAAAGGCCGATTGACGTGGTACAAGTGTCGGGAACCGGGGCGCGGGCGACCCACGTTCGGCCGGCGCCGCTTTGGGAGTTCGCACGCCTCGCTGGTACCCTGAACAGTCGCTGCCCGCAGTGCGGGTGTGCGCACCCAGACTTCGGTAACCCCAGCTAGAGAATTACGAAGGAATTTTTACGTGGCCAACATCAAGTCGCAGGAAAAGCGCATCCTCACCAACGAGCGTCGTCGGCTGCGTAACCAGTCGGTGAAGTCGTCGCTGCGCACCGCCGTGCGCGGCTTCCGCGAGGCCATCGACGCGGGTGAGAAGGACAAGGCCGCCGAGTTGCTGGTGTCGACCAGCCGCAAGCTCGACAAGGCCGCCAGCAAGGGCGTCATCCACGCCAACCAGGCTGCCAACAAGAAGTCGGCCCTGGCCCTGGCGCTGAACAAGCTCTGATCCTTCGGTTCAACCCGAAAAAGTTTTCCCGGTTCACCGGGTGGCGAGTTCCGCCACCCGGCGTACCGCTGTTTCAAGGGCGTAGTCGGCATCGGCCGCTGCGCCCTTTACGTCTGCGTTGAGCGCGGCGACCACCCGCATGGCCTCGGCCACCGAGTCGCGCGACCATCGGCGCGCCTGTTTCTGCGCCTTCTGCACCCGCCAGGGCGGCATCCCCAACTCGCCGGCCAGCCGGTACGGATCACCCGAGAGTGGACCCACCCGCGCGATCGTGTGCACCGCCTCGGCCAGCGCATCGGCGAGGACCACCTGTGGCTCGCCGGCCAACATCGCCCACCGCAACGCCTCAGCGGCCCCCGCGACATCTCCGGTGACGGCCTTGTCTGCGATGTCGAAGCCCTTCACCTCCGCTTTGCCGCTGTGATAGCGGCGCACCGCGACCGCGTCGACCTGGCCTGCGGTGTCGGCCACGAGTTGTGAGCACACCGCGGCGAGCTCACGGATGTTCGAGCCGACCGCGTCGAGCACCGCGGTAACCGTGTCGTCGGACACCTTGACCCGCAACTGGCGGAACTCGGCCCGCACAAAATCCGCACGCTCGGCCGGCTTGCTGATCTTCGCACACGGATGCACCTGTGCACCAAGCTTTTTCAATTGATCGGCCAGTGCCTTGGCCCGTCCGCCACCGGAATGAATGACACACAGCACCGTGCCGGGCGGCAGATCGGCTGCAGCCGAGGCGATCAGGGCCACGGCATCCTTGCCCGCCTCGGCGGCTGCCTCGAGCACCACCAGGCGCTCCTCGGCGAACAGCGATGGGCTCAACAGCTCGGCGAGCTCGCTGGTGCTGACCTCACCGGCCCGCATCCGGTCCACCGGAACGTCATCGGACCCGGCCTGCGCCCGCAGCGCCCGCAGCACCGCCCCCACCGCACGCTCGACCAGCAGTTCCTCATCGCCCAGAACCAGGTGCAGACCGTCGATCTGTTCGCTCACACCGATGATCGTGTCACGCCGACCCGACAGCCCCGACCACCTGGCCTGCCAGCGCCCAGGCCAGCAACCCCAACACCACCGCGGCCAACCCGCGACGCATCCAACGCAGCCGCCACAACACCGTCAACGCCACCCCGCCCAGCGCCACCGACACCACGCCGGCCAACCCCGACGGCGACGGCACGGCAGCTGCCGGCAAGGCCGAAGCCCGGCGGGCCACCGACAGCAGCCACCACAGCTCCGGCCCGGTGAACCGGATCAGTAGTTGGGCTGCACCCGGCCAGACCGTCGAGCACACCGCCGCCGCGGTGCCGAGAACGGTGATCGGCGGAATCACCCAAGCCACTGCGAGATTGGCGGCGACCGCCACCAGGCTGACCGTCCCCGAGATCCCGGCCACCAGGGGTGCGGTCACCAGTTGGGCCACCACCGCGACGCTGACCGCCGCCGCCACCGGGCGCGGCCAGCCACGGCCCTGCAGCCGGGCCGACCACACCGGCGCCAGGACGACGATGCCCGCCGTCGCCCACACCGACAACGCGAACCCGACGTCGACCGCGAGTTCGGGGGTGGCGAGCATCAGCGCGATCACGCTGGCGGCCAGCGCGGGAACCGCCTGCCGGCGCCGGTGGGTCAACACCGCGAGCAGGGTCACCGCCCCCATCACCGCCGCTCGCAACACGCTGGCCGAGGGCTGCACGACGATGACGAAGCCGACCAGCCCGACGCCCGCGAGCGGCACGGCCGCTCGCGGCCCGATCAGTGCCGCGCTGAGCAGCAGCGCACCGCACACGATGGTCACGTTCGCGCCCGACACCGCAGTCAGATGGGTCAGACCCGCAGTGCGGAACTGTGCGGTCGTCGTGCCGGTGACCGTCGAGGTGTCCCCCAGCACCAACGCGGGAAGCATGGCCGCCTGATCGGCGGGCAGCACCGCACGGGCCGCCTCGGCGAAGCCGGCCCGGATCCGTTGGGCGGCGTGCTGCACCGCCGATGCCTCACCCAGCGACGGCTGACCCGACGCCGACAGCACGGCCACGCTCAGATCCCTGCGGTCCGGACGCCCCACGGCCGCCCGGAACGTCGCCGGGCGCCCCGGATCGACCGCACCGAAGCCCGGAGGTGCGAACACCAGGACGCGCCCCGACATCGGGGCCTGGTCGACCCAACGCAGTGCGGCCCGGAACATCACCCGGCCGCCGCTGATCGTCCGCGGAGTCTCGACAGGAACGACCTCGACCGTCCCGGTTGCGCCGTAGAGGCGACCGATCGGGTGATGGTCTACCTGATGCACGCGCAGCCCGACTGCGACACCGAATCCGCCGGCGACGGCCGCCACCGCCAGAACCGCAGCGGCGACACCCGCGCCCTCATCGTCTCCCCACCGGACGGCCAGCCAGGTCAACCCCACTGCGCCGAGGCCCACCACCACCGCGACACCCGCGCCCCAGACGATGGCCGCCGCCGACACCGACCATGCGGTCAGCGCGGCTGGGACGAGGCGCAGATCCAGTGGCTGCCCCGCGACCCACCCGTCGTCGGCGTGCCCGTCCCGGTCGGAAGCATCACGCCCGGACCAGCCCACGCAGTTTCTCCAGGCGCGCCGGACCGATCCCGTCCACGTCGCCGAGTTGATCGACACTGTCGAACCGACCATGCGCAGACCGCCAGGCCACGATCGCCTCGGCGGTCACCGGACCGACACCGGGCAGCGCGTCGAGGTCCTCGACCGTCGCCGTGTTGAGATCCACCGCCCCCGACGGCGCACCGGTCGTGGCTTTCGAAGCCCCTTTCTGCGGCACACCGGGTTGCCCCGAAGGTGACGCGTCGCCGGCCACCGAACTGCCCATGGTCGACGGTTGCCCCGGCGGCGGGTCGATGCCGACCACGATCTGCTCACCGTCGCCGACCCGGCGGGCCATGTTCAGCCCGATCAGGTCGGCACCGTCGAGCGGGCCACCGGCGGCTTCCAGCGCATCGGCGATCCTCGCGCCAGGTTGCAGGGTCACCAGACCGGGCTTGTGCACCAACCCGACCACGCTGACCACCACCGGTCCTGGCGGGGCGTTCGCGTCTGGTGTCGGCCCTGCCGACGAAACCATTTGCACCGGTGGCAGATTGGCCGAGGCGACAGGCGGTGCCTGCTGACGGATCAAGGTGAAAACGGTGACCAGGATCGCGAGGACCCCGACGCCGGCCAGCACCACGGCGCCGGTGCGGCCGGGGTCGGCCCGGACCCGCGTCAACCAGCCCGGGCCGTCCCCCGGCGTCGTATCGGGCAGCCATCTCGACAACGCGTTCTCGGACGCGGTGTCCTGTGCGCCACGGTCGCCCTCGGCGTCGGCATCATTCCCGCCACTCCCACGATCACCGCCCAGACGACGGAGCCGCTCCACCGACAATTCGGTTCCCATGTCCGCGACGGTAAGTGCGGACCACGACGATCCCCGGCGCCCAGGGCGCCGGCGCGCACCTCCTGTGGATGAATCGTGCGCTGGGGATTACCGGCTGGTCACCCCACCACTCTGGGGGAAGGCTGCTGGGGCGTCGCCCGCTCCAGATACCGCAGCAGCTCCACCGGGAACGGCAGAACCACCGTGGAGTTCTTCTCCGCGGCGACTTCGACGACGGTCTCCAGCAGCCGCAGCTGCAGGGCTGCCGGGTCGGCCGCCATCACATCGGCGGCCGCAGCGAGTTTCTCCGACGCCTGCAGTTCGCCGTCGGCGGTGATGACGCGGGCCCGTCGTTCCCGTTCTGCCTCGGCCTGACGCGCGATCGACCGCTTCATCGAATCCGGCAGCACGACGTCTTTGATCTCGACCCGGTCGATGTGGATCCCCCAGCCCACCGCCGGGTTGTCGATCAGCAGTTCCAGGCCTTGATTGAGCCGCTCCCGGTTGGACAGCAGGTCGTCCAGGTTGCTCTTGCCGATGATCGACCGCAGTGAGGTCTGCGCCACCTGGCCGATCGCCGACATGTAGTCCTGGACGTCGACCACCGCGCGAACCGGGTCGATCACGTTGAAGTAGATGACCGCATCGACCCGCACGGTGACGTTGTCACGCGTGATTCCGTCCTGCGCGGGAACCGGCATCGTGATGATCTGCATGTTGACTTTCTGCAGGCGGTCGGCGACCGGAACGAGCATCGTCAACCCTGGTTGCCGGACGTTGTCCTGCACTCGGCCGAACCGGAAGACCACGCCGCGCTCGTACTGTCTGACCACACGAATGTTGTTCGCAACGAGCCAGAGCAGGGCGATCGCGCCAGCCCCGGCCGCAGAGAGGGCATAGAGGATGTCCATGATCTGACCTCGATTCATGGCGTCGTGGGGCGAGCCCGCCCCACAGTTCGATTGTGCGACGGTGGTGTGCCTACCGCGAGTGAACAAGTCACCGATAGTGTCTAGAGTCCAGCGCTCAGCGAGGAGGCGATCATGACCGCAGCGGGTAAGCCGATCCGGGTCATCCAATGGACCACCGGCAATATCGGACGACGCTCGCTACACGCGATCATCGGCCGCGACGACATGGAACTGGTCGGCGTGTATGCCTACGGCGCCGACAAGGTCGGTGTGGATGCCGCCGAGCTGGCCGGCTGGCCCGAGCCCACCGGCATCAAGGCCACCAACTCCATCGACGAGCTGATCGCCCTGAAGCCCGATGCCTGCTGCTACAACCCGATCTGGCCCAGTGTCGACGAACTGGTCCGCCTGCTGGAGGCCGGCGTCAACGTCTGTTCAAGCGCCGCCTGGATCACCGGCGGCAAGCAGACCCCCGAAGACCGGGAGCGCATCGAAAAGGCCTGCCAAACAGGCAATTCCACGATCTTCGGCAGCGGGGCGCATCCAGGCCTGACCAACATGATGGGCATGGTGCTGTCCAGCGCGTGCGAGAGCGTCGACGAGATCCGGATCACCGAGTCCGTCGACTGTGGGGTCTACGAATCGGCTGGAACCATGGCCGCGATGGGCTTCGGTAAGGACCCGGAGACACCCGGGCTGGCCGAGAGTGTCCGTCTCGAGAGTGAAGTGTTCGCCGAGTCGGCGGCGATGATGGCCGACGCGATCGGCGCCAAGCTCGACCGGATCACCTTCGACGTCACGTTCACCCCGGCCACCGAGGACTCCGACCTGGGGTTCATGCAGATCCCCAAGGGCACCGTGGCCAGCGTCTACGGATATCACCGCGGCTGGGTCGGCGACAAGAACGTCGTCAGCGTCGGATTCAACTGGATCATGGGCGAGCACGTCACCCCGCCGAAGCCGGTGGCGCACGGGCACGTGATCCAGGTGTTCGGCGTGCCCAACATGCGCACGGTGGTGTACTGCCTGCCGTCGAAGGACTGGAGCGAGGTCAGCCTCAACGGGCTCGGCATGATCTACACCGCGCTGCCGGTCACCAATGCGGTGCCGGCCGTGGTGGCCGCCAAGCCCGGCATCCTCACGCTCAAGGATCTGCCGCCGGTCACCGGGCGGTTCGCCGGCTAGCGCCGTTCTGCCGCGCCGTTTTCTACTTCACGGTTGTGCGCCCCGTCGATCCACAGCCCTGACGTAGAAACGGCGGACAACCGGCTAGGCGCAGGACGGGGCCGAGCGCAGGACGGGCTAAGCATCCTCCACGGTGATGCAGGCGCCCACCGCGCCGCCACCGACATGAACGGCCAGCACCGCGCCCATGTCGGTCACGGCCAGCGACTGCAGGTTGGGCAGCCGGTCGGTGAGTGCCGCCGCGATCTCCTCGGCGCCGTCCGGGTTGTCGACGTGGTGCACGACCACGCGCACGGCCCGGTCCCCCGCGGCTTCGGCGATCTGATCGACAAGTGCCGCATGCGCTTTCGATATCGTCCGGATGCGCTGGGAGAGTACCAGCCGGCCGTCCACGTCGAGGTGCAGCAGCGGCTTGAGTGACAGAGCGGTGCCCAACCACGATGCCGCGGCACCGATCCGGCCACTGCGCCGCAGGTTGTCGAGCCGGTGCACCACGATGAACGCCTGCCCGCGCGGGATCGCGGCACGCGCCGCCGCCTCCACCGTGTCGAGTGAGCCACCGGCCCGGGCCGATTCGGCGGCCGCCAGGGCGACGAACCCCACCCCCATGGCGGCAGCCCGGGAGTTCACCACCCGTACGGCCTGCCCGATCTCGCGGGCCACGGCCGCGGCAGTGCTGTAAGTGCCCGACAGCGCCGCCGAAATATGCACTGCGACAACACCGTCACCGCCACTGTCGGCCAGCGCCTGCCGATAGGTCTCGGCCAGATCGGCCGGCGACGCCCCGGACGTGGTGACGCGCGGCCGGTCATGGATGTCGGACGGCATCGGGTCGATCCCGTCGCGCAGGTCGTTGCCGTCGTCGAGGATGTGCAACGGCACCTGCCGGATACCCCACTGTTCGCACAACTCGGGCCGCAACCGCGCCGTCGAGTCGGTCACCACCATGACCGCCATCGTCAGTCGGTGGAATCCAGTTGTGGCACACCGGCATCGGCAAGACCCTTGAGCATCAGCTCGGCCACTGCCCGGTGGGCTTCGAAATTCCAGTGGATGCCGTCGGGATTGCCGCGCCCGCCCAGCACCTCGTCGGCCACCGCGGCCTTGAGATCCACCAACGGCACGTCGTGCTCGGCCGCCCAGTCCGTGATCGCCCTGACCGTGGGCTCACGTCCGTGATGGGCCCTCCCGTACGTATCGGCGATGTGCACCGACGGCAGCGAGGCCACCACCGGGATGCCCGGCCGGTTGAAATCGATGGCGTTGCGCGTCATCTCCAGGTACTCCACCGTCACATGCGGTGGCAGCGCCGCCCGGGCGATCGGCGACAGCCGCGGCTGAATCCAGCCGTAGCCGTCCCGCGCCCAACGCCGCAGCCAGGCCGGACGCACATACCGGATCAGCTCGCGCAGTGCCGTGGGCAGCGGCGAGGGCAGCGAATCCATGCCGCTGGTGGCGAAGACCACGGCGCCGGCGCGCGGCAACGCCGCCCACGCCCGCGGATCCTGGGTCGAGGCCCACCAGACGTCGCGGGTGGTCCAGCCGATCCGGCCGATCAGTTCTACGTCCCAGCCCAGCTGCTCGGCCACGATGTTGGGCCAGATCCGTGGATCATCGGACGGCAGACCACCGGTCGGGCCGAAATAGGACAGAGAGTCGGCGAAGACCAGCAGCACCGGCCTGCGGTCGGACGAGCGATCAGAGGACATCGTTGGCCACCTGCGCCGAGGCGTTCCAGACATCCAGCCGCCATTTGACGACGTCGGTCGCGTCACGATCGTCCGCGTCGTCCTCGGAGTGGCCCGACAACTGAACCCAGCTGGCGTTACCCATACCGCCCAGCACCGGCCAGTTGTCCACCGGCAGGCCGAGCAGGCCGGCGGTCAGCGCCGCGATCAGCCCGCCGTGAGCGACGAGCACGACCGGACGGTCTGCTCCTCCCCCGACCTGATCCAGACCCCAATCGGGTTGCCCGGCAACAAGTTCGGTAACAACCGGAACACTGCGGCCGGCCACGTCGACGCGGCTCTCGCCACCGTGCGGTGCCCACCTCGCGTCCTCACGCCACGCCGCGCGGGCGCCCGGGGCAGCGGTGTCCACCTCCTGGTGCGTCAGACCCTGCCAGTCCCCGAGATGTGTCTCCCGCAGCCGCTTGTCCACGGACACCGCGATCCCGGCGCGGTCGCCGAGGGTCATCGCGGTATCCAGGGCACGCTTGAGATCCGAGGACACGATCAACAGCGGTTGACGCTTGGCCAGCACCTCGGCCGCCGCGGCGGCCTGGTCGCGGCCCAGATCGGACAACTCGGTGTCGAGCTGCCCCTGCATCCGGCTGCCCGCGTTGTACTCGGTCTGGCCGTGGCGCAACAGCACCAGCCGACGGACCCTCATCGCGCCCTCATTCGTCGACCTCGGGCGATTCCAGCTCGACCGGAACGGTCGGGCAGTCCCGCCACAGCCGTTCCAGGGCATAGAACTCCCGCTCGTCCTGGTGCTGGATGTGCACGACGATGTCCACGTAGTCGAGCAGCGTCCAGCGCCCCTCGCGGGTGCCCTCGCGGCGGGCGGGCTTGTAGCCGGCCAGCCGCATCTTTTCCTCGACCTCGTCGACGATCGCATTGACCTGACGCTCGTTGGAGGCGGACGCGATCACGAAGCAGTCGGTGATCACCAACTGCCCCGACACGTCGATGACGACCACATCGTCGGCCAGCTTGGCCGAGGCAGCCTGGGCGGCCACCGTCGCCATCGCCACGGCCTCAGCGGTGGCGCTCATCGAACCGGCTCCATGATGTGTTCACCCTTTCCGTCTGCGGAGTACAACCCGCGTTTGGCCACGTACTGCACCACGCCGTCGGGCACCAGGTACCAGATCGGCCGGTCTTCTTCGGCCCGCTTGCGGCAGTCGCTGGACGAGATGGCCAGCGCGGGCACCTCGACCAATGTCAATGTGTCCGGGGGCAGCTCACGCAGCGCCGCCTCGATGTGTTCACCGTCCAACTCGTAGCCCGGCCGGCTGACGCCGACGAACCTCGCCATGGAGAACAGGTCCTCCCAGTTCTGCCAGGACAGAATGGAGGCCAGGGCGTCGGCTCCGGTGATGAAGTACAGGTCGGCGTCGGCGTTGAGGTCACGCAGATCACGCAGGGTGTCCTTGGTGTAAGTCGCCCCGCCCCGGTCGATGTCGACGCGGCTGACCGAGAACCTCGGGTTGGACGCGGTGGCGATCACCGTCATCAGATATCGGTCCTCCGGCGCGCTGACCCGCCGGTCGTGTTTCTGCCAGGGCTGACCCGTCGGGACGAATACCACCTCGTCGAGATCGAACAGGTCGGCCACCTCACTGGCGGCGACCAGGTGCCCGTTGTGGATGGGATCGAACGTCCCACCCATCACACCCATCCTGCGCCGTCTAGCCACGAACAGGCAGCTTACGGCAGCGTTCACAAGCGGTGCGCAGGCTGCGGCCCGGTGGGGCGTGCTCAGACCGGCAGCAACCCGTCGATCACCGCGGCCAGTTGTTTGGCCGAGCGGCACTCGTGCATCGGGATGGTCTCGGCGTATTTGGGCGCCGCAGAATCGCCGCTGCCCCACAGATGCCTGGGCTCCGGGTTGAGCCAGTGGGCGTGCCGGCTGGACGACACCATGTGCGCGAGCAGGCCGGTCTCCGGGTTGCGGTAGTTGTTGCGGCCGTCGCCCAGCACCAGCAGCGAGCTGCGCGGGGAAAGCACGTTGGGGTACTTGTCCAGGAAGGACACGAACGCGTGCCCGTAGTCGGAGTGCCCGTCACGGGTGTAGACGCCGGCCTCGCGGGTGATGCGCTGCACCGCGACCGCCAAGTCGGACTCCGGCCCGAACATCTCGGTCACCTCGTCGGTGGTGTCGATGAAGGCAAAGACCCGCACCCGGGAGAACTGCTGACGCAGCGCCGAGACCAGCATCAGGGTGAAGTGGCTGAACCCGGCGACCGACCCGGACACATCGCAGAGCACGACGAGCTCGGGACGGGCCGGATGAGGCTTCTTGAGCACGACGTCGATGGGCACCCCGCCGGTGGACATCGATTTGCGCAGCGTCTTGCGCAGGTCGATCTCCCCGGAACGGGACCGGCGGCGCCGAGCCGCCAGACGCGTCGCCAATGTGCGCGCCAACGGCTGCACGGTCTTGCGCATCTGACGTAGCTGCTCACCGGACGCCCGCAGGAACTCGACGTTCTCGGCCAGCTGCGGCACCCCGTACATCTGCACGTGTTCACGGCCCAGCTGCTCGGCGGTGCGCCGCTTGGTCTCGGACTCGACCATCTTGCGGAGTTGGGCGATGCGCTGGGCCGCCAGAGCCTTGGCGATCTCCTCCTGGGTCGGAGTGGGTTCGTCGCCGTACGGGGCCAGCAGTCCGGCCAGCAACCGGCCCTCCAGATCGTCCAGGCTCATGGCCTTGAGCGCCTGATACGACGAGTAGGACGGACCGCGGCTGGAGTTGTACCGGCCGTAGGCCTCGACGATCCGCGCGATCATCGCCGCCATCCGGTCGTCGAGGTTGGCCAGCTCCTCGTTGTCGGCCAGCATCTGCACCAACGCCTCGCGCATCGCCTCGATGTCCTCGGGCGGCAACTGGGGCCGGTCCTCGTCGCCCAGCTCATCGTCCTGCGCGCCCTCCTCAGACAGCACGGTGCGATCGCCCAGAGCGGCCGGGAAGAACAGGTCGAACATCGCGTCATAGGTGTCGCGGTGATCGGGGCGGCGCAGCACCGCGCAGGCGATGCCCTCACGCAGCGCCTCACGATCACCCAACCCCAGCACGGTGATCACCCGGCCGGCATCCACCGTTTCCGACGGCCCGACCGAGATGCCTTGCCCGCGAAGCGCTTCGACGAACTCGACGAGGTGCCCAGGCAGGCCGTGCGGGGCCAGCGGCTGCGGCGGTCGAACCCGGCGGGGCACCATCAGTTCAGCTTCAGCTCGCCGGCCGCCCGGACCTGGTCGGACTGGTGTTTGAGCACCACACCGAGGGTGGCGGCGATCATCTCGTCGTCGATGGTGTCCAGACCCAGGGCCAGTACGGTGCGGCCCCAGTCGATGGTCTCGGCCACCGACGGCACCTTCTTGAGTTGCATGCCGCGCATCACGCCGATGATCTTCACCAGCTCTGAGGCGATGTGCTCGGGCAGCTCGGGGACCCGCGACAGCAGGATGCGCCGCTCCAGATCCGGATCCGGGAAGTCGATGTGCAGGAACAGGCAACGCCGCTTGAGTGCCTCGGAGAGCTCACGGGTGGCATTCGAGGTGAGCACCACGAACGGCGGCCGTTCGGCGGTGATCGTGCCGAGTTCCGGGACGGTGACCGCGAAGTCGGACAACACCTCCAGCAGCAGGCCCTCGATCTCGATGTCGGCCTTGTCGGTCTCGTCGACCAGCAGCACGGTCGGGTCGGTGCGCTTGATCGCGGTCAGCAGCGGGCGGGTCAGCAGGAACTCCTCGCTGAACACGTCCATCTTGGTCTGGTCCCAGTCGCCGCCGTTCGCGTTCTGCCCGGCCTGGATCCGCAAGATCTGCTTGGCGTGGTTCCACTCGTAGAGCGCGCGAGCCTCGTCGACACCCTCGTAGCACTGCAACCGCACGAGCTCCGAACCCGTCGACTGGGCGACCGCGCGGGCGAGCTCGGTCTTGCCGACGCCTGCAGGACCCTCGACGAGCAACGGTTTACCCAGCCGGTCGGCGAGGAAAACCGCTGTCGCGGTGGCGGTATCGGGCAGGTAGCCGGTCTCCGCCAGCCGCCGCGCGACATCGTCGATGTCGGCGAACAACGGAGCGGGGCGAGCGGGCACGCTCATGTGGTCTCCTGGTCTCTATCGGGTCGGCGGCTACGCCGGGCGGGTCTGACCGTCTCCCCACACGATCCATTTGGTCGAGGTCAGTTCGGGCAGGCCCATCGGTCCGCGGGCATGCAGTTTCTGGGTGGAGATGCCGATCTCTGCGCCGAAACCGAACTGCTCTCCGTCGGTGAACGCGGTGGACGCGTTGACCATCACCGCAGCCGCGTCCACCTGTTCGGTGAAACGCTGGGCCGCAGCAAGATCCGTTGTCACGATGGCCTCGGTGTGGCCGGTGCCGTACTCGTTGATGTGGGTGATCGCCCCGTCGAGCCCGTCGACCACCGCGACGGCGATGTCCATCGAGAGGAACTCGGTGTGCAACTCCTCGTCGGTGGGATCGGCGTGCACGGTCACCCCGGCGTCGCGCAGCGCGGCGGTGAGCCGCGGCAGCGCGGTGTCCTGCAGCGCCTTGTCCACCAGCAGGGTCTCGGCGGCATTGCAGACGCTGGGACGGCGGGTCTTGGAGTTCAGCAGGATCTTCTCGGCCAGGTCGACGTCGGCCGAGGAGTGAACGTAGACATGGCAATTGCCCACACCGGTCTCGATGGTGGGAACCTGCGCGTCGCGCACCACGGCCTCGATCAGGCCGGCTCCGCCGCGCGGGATCACCACATCGACCAGGCCGCGGGCCTGGATCAGGTGGGTGACGCTGGAACGGTCATGGCTGGGCAGAAGTTGCACGGCGTCCAAGGGCAGGCCGACCGAAGCCAGGGCCGACCGCAGCGCGGCCACCAGCGCCTCGTTGGACCGGGCCGCCGACGAACTGCCGCGCAGCAGAGCGGCATTGCCCGACTTCAGGGTGAGCCCGAACGCGTCCACCGTGACATTCGGGCGGCCCTCGTAGACCATGCCGACCACGCCGAGCGGCACCCGCTGCTGACGCAGTTGCAGCCCGTTGGGCAGGGTCCGGCCCTGCAGCACCTCACCGACCGGGTCGGGCAACCCCGCCACCTGGCGCAGTCCGGCCGCGATGCCGTCGACCCGCTGCGGGTTGAGCGCCAGGCGGTCCAGCATCGCCTCGGGGGTACCCGACTCGCGGGCGGCCTCGACGTCGGCCGCGTTGGCGGCCAGGATCTCGTGGACATGGGCCAGCACACTGTCGGCGGCGGCGTGCAGCGCGCGGTTCTTGGTCTCGGCGCTCAGAGTGCCCAAGGTGCGGGCGGCGATGCGAGCACGACGCGCGGCTTCGTGCACCTGCTCGCGCAGGTCTGCTTGCGGCACCGTCGGCGACTGTGTCTCAACGCTCATCTAGCCAGCGTATCGGACCTGTTGACGCCCTTCGACAGGTGTCAGGCGCGCTCTGCGGCTAGCGTTGTCGAACATGGCCGCTGCGCGGGTTTGCGTCGTCGGGAGCATCAACGCCGACCTCACGTTCACTGTCGGGGCACTGCCGCGCCCGGGACAGACCGTGCTCGCGTCGTCCCTGGCATCCGCGCCCGGCGGCAAGGGCGGCAACCAGGCGGTGGCGGCCGCGCGGGCCGGCGCCGAGGTTGCCCTTGTGGCCGCGCTCGGCGACGACGCCGCCGCCACGAACCTGCGCGAGCATCTCCAGGCCAATGGAGTGGCCACCGACTCCGTGACACGCGTGCCCGGTCCGAGCGGATCGGCGGCGATCCTGGTCGATGGAGTCGGCGAGAACTGCATCGTGGTGGCGCCGGGCGCCAACGCCCGCCTGGAGGTGGACTCCGCCGCGGCGCGCACGGCCATCGTCTGGAGCGAGGTCGTGCTGATCCAGTTGGAGATCCCGGTGACGACGGCGATCGCGGCGGCCCGGCTGGCCAAGGCTGCCGGGGCGGTCGTGATGCTCAACGCCTCACCGGGCGGTACCGCCGCCCATCAACTGCTCGCATTGTCAGAACTGGTCGACGTGGTGGTGGTGAACGAGACCGAGGCGGCCGAGTGGCATTGGCCGGTGCGACATCTGGTGATCACCCGGGGCGCCCGAGGGGCCAGTTACGTGGGCGCCGACGAGCGCTTCGACGTGCCGGCCCCCGCGGTGCGGGCGCTGGACACCGCCGGCGCCGGCGATGTGTTCGCCGGGGTGCTGGCCGCGGGCTGGACCGCAGGCCACGAGCATGCCCTCCGCCGCGCATGCGCGGCCGGAGCGTTGGCCACCCTGGTGCGCGGGGCCGGTGACTGTGCCCCGTCGGCGTCCGACATCGACGCCGTCCTGACCCACTGAGACGGCCAACTGAAGCCGATACCGTTGGCGTTATAGTCGCCGATATGACCCAGGGAAACACTCCGCGACCACCCGAAGGTGACTGGCTCGGCACCCCGTACCTCAGGTTCGAGCGGCAGGGACCGTTCGGCGTGGTCACCCTGGACCGGCCCGAGGCCCGCAACGCGATGACGCCGGCGATGTACTTCGGCATCCGCTACGCGGTCACCCACGTCGAGGCGGACCCCGATCTCGCCGGCCTGCTCATCACCGGAACCGGGGATGTGTTCGCCCCCGGCGGCGACCTCGGCGGCGGCAACGGCGTCGACGACTGGATGAGCTTCGGCGCGGCCCTGTCGATGGACGTCACCCCGTTCGAAACCCTGCGCCAGTCGGTCAAACCGGTGGTGAGCGCGGTCAACGGCTTGTGTCAGGGCGGCGGGCTGCAGATCGCCATCTGCAGCGACATGGCCGTGGTCAGCGACCGCGCCACATTCCGGGTTCCCGAGCTGTACCGCGGCATCGCGGACACGTACTACAGCCAGATGCTGGCCCGACTGATCGGCCCGGTCCGCACCCGCGACCTGATGTTCACCGGCCGCACGCTCACCGCACAGGAAGCCGTCGACTGGGGCATGGTCGCCCGAGTGGTACCGCACGACGAATTACTCCCTGCCGCAACAGAAGTGCTCGCCCAATGCTGCCGGACAGCGCCCCGTGCCCGCGGGGTGGTCAAGTCCAGTCTGGACACCTACATGGGCCTCTACGACCGGATCGGCATGAAGGCCAGCTACAGCGGCGACGAGGCCGCCGAGGGGTTCCGCGCCTTCAAGGCGCGCCGCTCCCCGGAGTGGGTTCACCCGGACCTGCGCGCGGAGGGCCGGCTCTAGACGCTGACCAGCTCCTCCCTGGCAGCGGTCGTGGGCTGCACATTGGCTCCGGGCCCCGCTGTCGGCAGGGACACCTCCACACCGGAGATGTCGATGACGCCGAACTGGGTGAAGTTCAGGAACGGCGTCGCCGAAGTGGTGATCTGCACCGTGGCGGTGTGTCCGGGCTCCAGCGTGTAGGCCACGGCCTCCATCGGAATGGTGACGGTGTGCTCCTTGCCGTCGAGCGTGACCGGAATCGGCGTGACCACGTTGCCGATCACCTGTCCGGTCTGATCGTCGACGATCTGGGCGTAGACGTGACGGCTGGTACCGATGCCGGAGTACGTCATCGTCAGCTCGGGCGCGCCGACGATCTGGGTGGCGGTGCCCGACGGCGCCGTCACCTTGACGTTCACCGCGTTGGCGGCCTTCGTGCCGTCCCCGAGACCGAACGGGATTCCCGCCGCGCCTGGTCCGGAACCGCCGAGGATCGGGACGATTCCGAGCAGCCCGCCGCTGCCCGACGCGGTGACCGGGGTCCCAATGAAATTCGGGTCGGTCGGCAGGAGGTCGGACGTGTAGTGGGCGCCGTTCTGATCGATCCACTGAAACTTGGGTAGACCGTCGTCCACGGCCTCGCCCTTGTGCTTGACGTAGGTGTCCAGCCAGCTCATCGTCGCGGACTCAACCATCTCGGTACTGTCGCCGGCCGGGGTTTCGCAGTTACCGTGACCGCCGCAGAACCACACCATCTTCACCGGTACGCCGTTCGCGTCGAGGATTTGCGCATTGTCCATCGCCTGCTGCAGCGGGAACAACACATCGACGGTGCCCTGGATGATCAGCGTCGGCGCGGTGACCTTGTTGACCAGCGCGGTCGGGCCACTGCCGGCCAGCAGGGCTTGCTGCTCAGGGGTCAGGATGCCCAGCAGTCCACCGGTGAGGATGCCGCTGTACAGCTGGCTGTTGATGTTCGCGCCCGAGGTCACCAACGACAGGAGCAGCAGCGCCGCATACGACGTCTTGAACGCCTCGTTCGGGTAGAGCGAACTGTTCAGCGAGTTCCACGAGATCGTCGGAACGATAGCGTCGATCCGGTTGTCGGTGCCCGCGGCCACCCACTGGATGCCTCCGCCGTATGACGGGCCCACCATGCCCATCCGCGGATCATTGGCGGCGTCGAGTTGCGTGCCGGGCCGCTTGGCGACGTAGTCGATCATGGCTGACACGTCGCGACCCTCGAAGAACGGATTGTCCAGCTGCAGGATCCCGCCCGAGTCGTGCTCGCCGCGCGAATCCCAGGTGACGACGTTGTAGCCCGCGTCGCGGAACGTGCCGACGCCGGTGGCTCCGCCCGAGTACGGGTTCGTGTCGCCCGCACTCGACAGGCCCGCGCCGCTGAAGATGGTCGGCGCCTCCTCCCCCGCCTGGAGGCCCGACGCCGGGAAGTAGTTCATGCTGATCGGAGTGCCGTCGAAGGACGTCACCTTGACCGTGTAGGCCACCGGGGTGCCCGCCGGCGCCAGCGCACCGACGTCCACGTTGACGTCCACCATCTCGGACTTGCCGATGAGCGGCGCCAACAGATCGTTGACGATCGGTACCTGATGCACGATCACCAGTACCTGCGGCACGAACGATCCCACGATCGGAATCTGTTGCAACGCAGCATCGAACGCAGTGGTCTCGGCGACCAGGACGGTGAACTTCTCAGTGCCGCCGCTGTCGACGACAGTGGCGTAGGGCAGGAACGTGAATGTGCCGTTGGCCGAGTTGAGCCGGACCTTGCCGCCCGCGCTCGGGTCACCGATCACGGTGTAGGTGAGCGGCAGACCGGTGGAACTCGTGGCTCCCGTGGAACCGTGGATGATGCCGTCGGTGATGCCGACCGAAGGACTGGCCGTGATGCCACCGGTGGCGCTCACGGACGGTGACACGGCGGCCGCGGAGAACTCCCGGCGCGCGGCCGCAAGCAGAACCCATCCGGCGGGCGAATCGGTCGACGGAGCGGTCGGCGAGTTCCCGGCCAGCGTCCTGGCGATGTCGTTGACCACGGTCTCGATCAGGCCCCGCACCGGAGCCACCTGCACGGCCGGTGGCTCGGCCTTGACCGTGACGGCCGGGGGCGCTGTGGGTTCGTCGGTCAGACCGGTGTCGATGCTCTCGTTCGCCGACGCAACGGGCGCCGGGGTCTCGGCGTGATCCCGCAGGGGCCGCGCCAGGTTCGGCTTGACGGACGACAAGCCCCGCGCCGGTGCTTCAGCGGGCACGGTGGCCTTGAGTTTTTCGACCGCCGGGGCGTCTTGCCCGTTGTCGCTGCCGCCGCGCCGGTTCAGTCCGGCTTCGATCTTGGCCTGGGCCTCCGACAGCCGGTCGGTGATCGATTGCACGACATCGGACTTCGGCGTCGTCGAGCTCACGCGGTGGCGACCGGACTCACCGAGCCGGGTCGGCCGGTCCTTGATCGCCGCACGCACCGTCGCCGGCCGCGACGTGGGGGCGCTCTGCCGGTCCTTGACGGCCCCCTTCTTGGCCGCTGGGGCGGACGGAGAATCGGACGACGTGTCGCTGGAACCGGGCGAAGCCGAGGCCACCGGGGTACCCAGGGCCTGCCCACCCAGAACGACGGCCGACCCGACCCCGAGCGCAACCGCCAATCCGCCTACCCGACCGACGTACCGTGCAGCACCCAACGCGACCTCCTAGACCCGGCATTCGGCGATGCCGAACTATGACCCGACGCACATTAGCGCGTCGCTGTGGCCCAGAAGGTTAGCTTGTCAATTTTTTGCGTCGTCAATTGGGAGCAGCCACACGGGCTGACGAAAACTACTGCTCAGGGACGTTCCGCTCGATCTCGTCGAGCCAGATCCGCGCCGACATGTCCGACGGAGCCCGCCAGTCCCCACGCGGCGACAGCGAGCCGCCGTGCGACACCTTGGGCCCGTTGGGCAGCGCCGAACGCTTGAACTGTGAGAACGAATAGAACCGTTGGGCGAAGACCTGAAGCCAGTGCCGGATCTCGCCCAGCGAATACACCGGGCGCTTGTCCTCGGGGAACCCGGCGGGCCAATCGCCATAGGCAGCGTCATGCCAGGCATGCCAGGCCAGGAAGGCCACCTTCGACGGGCGGAAGCCGAAACGCAGCACCTGGAACAACGAAAAGTCCTGCAGCGCATAGGGTCCGACCTTGGCCTCGCTGCTCTGGATCTCCTCGTCCTCGCCGGTGGGCACCAACTCCGGGGTGATCTCGGTGTCGAGCACCGATTGGAGGACCTCATTGACTTCAGAGTCGTCGCCGCTGAACTGACCGGACGAGATCACCCACCGGATCAGATGCTGGATCAGGGTTTTCGGCACCCCGCCGTTGACGTTGTAGTGCGACATCTGGTCGCCGACACCGTAAGTCGACCACCCCAGTGCCAGCTCCGACAGGTCCCCGGTGCCGAGCACGATGCCGCCGCGCTGATTGGCCAGCCGGAACAGGTAATCGGTGCGCAGGCCGGCCTGGACGTTCTCGAACGTGACGTCGTAGACCTTCTCACCGCGACCGAACGGGTGATCCATCTCGGTGAGCATCAACTCGGCGGTCTTCTTGATGTCGATCTCTTCGAACGTCACCCCCAGCGCTCGGCTCAACCGGATCGCGTTGTTCTTGGTGCGGTCGCCGGTGGCGAAGCCGGGCAGGGTGAACGCGAGAATGTCACTGCGCGGCCGGTTCTCCCGGTCCATCGCCCTGGCCGCCACGATCAGGGCATGGGTGGAATCCAGGCCGCCGGACACCCCGATCACCACCTTGGGGTATTTCAGCGCCCGCAGCCGCTGCTCCAGCCCCGAGACCTGAATGTTGTAGGCCTCATAGCAATCCTGTTGCAGCCGTGCCGGATCCGCTGGCACGAACGGGAACCGCTCGATCTCGCGCAACAGCCCGATATCGCCTGTCGGCGGGTCGAGCTGGAACTCGATGCGACGAAAAGTATCCACCTGGGCGCCATGATTTCTCGCGTTGTCGTCGAACGTGCCCATGCGCAGCCGCTCGGAACGCAACAGCTCCAGGTCCACGTCGGCCACCGAGCGTCGTTCACCGCGCGGGAAGCGCTCACTCTCGGCGAGCAGCAGCCCGTTCTCCCAGATCATGGTCTGGCCGTCCCAGGCCAGGTCGGTGGTCGACTCACCCTCGCCCGCCGCGGCGTACACATAGGCGGCCAGACACCGCGACGACGCCGAACGCGCCAGCAGCGCACGATCTTCGGCGCGGCCGACGGTGATCGGACTACCCGAGAGATTCGCCAACACCGTCGCACCGGCCAATGCCGCCTGCGCGCTGGGCGGCACCGGCACGAACATGTCCTCACAGATCTCGACGTGCAGGACCAGCCCCGGCACGTCGGAAGCCACGAACAGTAGATCCGGACCGAACGGCACCTCGGCGCCGGCCACCCGGATGGTGTCGCGGATATCGGCGCCGGATGCCATCTGCCTGCGCTCGTAGAACTCCCGGTATGTCGGCAGATAGGACTTCGGTGCCACACCGAGCACCGCGCCGCGGTGGATGACGACGGCGGTGTTGTAGATGCGGTGCCGGTACCGCAGTGGTGCGCCGACCACCAGTACCGGTGTCAGCACCACCGACGCGGCGACAATTTCGATGAGCGCCTGCTCCACCGACTCCAGCAGGGCATCCTGCATCAGGATGTCGTCGATCGAATAACCCGACAACGTCAGCTCGGGGAACACCGCGACGGCCACGCCGTCGTCGTGACAGGTCTGCGCCAACCGGAGCACCGATTCGGCGTTCGAAGGCGGATCCGCCAACGCCGTGTGGTGGGTGCAGGCGGCGACCCGCGCGAAACCGTGGTGATAGGCGCTGTAGAAGTCCATCGCGCCCATTGTCACCCGAAAAGTGTCAAGATCGGGCCACTGGGTACCAAATGACGCATGAGCGATACCGCACTGGTGGTTGTCGACATGCTCAACCACTACCGGCACGAGGATGCCGAACTGCTTGCCCCCAACGTGGCGCCGATCATCGACCCGCTGGTCGGGCTGATCAAGAGCGCTCGCGACCGCGACGACATCGATCTGATCTACGTCAACGACAACTACGGCGATTTCACCGCCCAGTTCAGTGACATCGTCGAGGCCGCGCTGGCCGGTGAGCGCCCGGATCTGGTGCGGCCGATCGTCCCGGCGGACGACTGCCTGGTACTGACCAAGGTGCGCCACAGTGTGTTCTATGCGACCGCGCTGGATTACCTGCTGGGCCGGTTGGGCACCCGCCGGCTGATCCTGGCCGGCCAGGTCACCGAGCAGTGCATCCTCTACAGCGCATTGGACGCCTACGTGCGACATTTCGACGTGGTGATCCCGTCCGACGCGGTCGCCCACATCGACGCCGGCCTGGGTGAGGCGGCGCTGCAGATGATGCGCCGCAACATGAGCGCCGAGACCGTCCCCGCTGCCCAATGCCTGGACTGACGGGCGGCCTATCCTGGCGAGGGTGGATGCCCCCGAACTCGTCGCCTTGCTGCAGGACCGCCGCGTCGCGGTGCTGACGGGCGCCGGGATGTCTACCGATTCCGGTATCCCCGACTACCGCGGCCCTGATTCCCCGCCCAGCAATCCGATGACCATCCGGCAGTTCACCTCTGATCCGGAGTTCCGTCAGCGGTACTGGGCCCGCAATCATGTCGGCTGGCGCCACATGGACGAGACGCTGCCCAATGCCGGGCATCGCGCCTTGGCCGCGCTGGAAGGCGCCGGGGTGGTGCGTGGACTGATCACCCAGAACGTCGATCTGCTGCACACCAAGGCCGGAAGCCGGTCGGTGGTCAACCTGCACGGCACCTATGCACAGGTGATCTGCCTGGACTGCGGCGCGACGATGGGTCGCGACGAGCTGGCCGACGCACTGGAGACGGCCAATCCGGGCTTCATCGAACGCGCCGAGGCGGTCGGCGGCATCGCGGTGGCACCCGACGCCGACGCCGTGGTCAGCGACACCGCTTCGTTCACCATCGTGGACTGCCCGGCCTGTGCGGGCATGCTCAAACCCGACATCGTCTACTTCGGCGAGAGTGTCCCGAAAGACCGTGTCGAGCAGGCGTATTCGATGGTGGAGGACGCCGATGCACTGTTGGTCGCGGGCTCCTCGCTGACGGTGTACTCCGGCTATCGATTCGTCCGGCACGCGGCCGCGCACGACATCCCGGTGGGGATCATCAACCGCGGCCCCACCCGCGGCGATGACCTGGCCACGGTCAAGGTCGAAGCCGGCTGTTCGGAGATGTTGACCCTGTTGGCCGGCGAGCTCAGAACGTGCACGGCATCGACCGGATAGCGTGCACGAAGTTGCCCTCCAGATAGGCCGGCTCACCCGCGGCGATGTCGGGCAGCTGGTGCAGCAGCTCACCGAAGATCGCCCGCAACTGTGTCCGGGCGACGTGTGCGCCCAGGCAGAAGTGACGGCCGCCGCCACCGAATCCCAGGTGCGGGTTGGGCTTACGGCTCAGATCGAAGACCTCGGGCCGGTCGAACACTTCGGCATCCTGGTTGCCCGAGGCGTAGAACATCACCACCTTCTCTCCCGCCAGGATCTGCTGTCCACCGAGTTCGACGTCGACGGCGGCGGTGCGGCGGAACGTCATCACCGGGGTCGCCCACCGCACGAACTCCTCGACCGCTCCGCCGATCCGGTCGTCGAAATCGGCCATGAGCCAGGCCCGTTGGTCGGGATGGTCGGTCAGCGCCTTGAGCGCGTGGCTGGTGGTCTGGCGGGTGGTGTCGTTGCCCGCCACCGCCAGTAGGACGAAGAACGCCGCAACCTCGGCGTCGGTGAGCCGGTCCCCGTCGACCTCGGCCTGCACCAGCGCACTGATCAGATCGTTGCCCGGGTTCTCCCGGCGTTCCGCGGCAAGCGCATTCGCCACCTGATGCAGGTACATCTGGTTCTGCATCAGCACCTCGAGCGGGTGGCGCCCGGCCAGGTAGACCGGGTCGGCCCAGGACACCAGCGCGTCGGCGGCATGCGCCACCCGCTGACGCTCGGACTCGGGGATCCCGACCATGTCCGACAACGTGCGGATCGGTAGTTCCTTGGCGCACTGATCGACGAAATCCACCCCGCTGCCGACCTCTTTGAGCTCGGCCACGATCTGACGGGCATTCTCCTTGATCGAGTCTTCGATGCGGGCCACTTGCCGGGGTGTGAACGCGGCGTGGACCAGTTTGCGGATCAGCGTGTGCCGTGGCGCGTCCATCGCCAGGAAGGACTGTGACGCCTCGAGCAACTCCTCCGGAACGGACTCGAACAACACCCCTTTGCCGGACAGGAATGTCTCGCTGTCGCGGCTCACCGCCACGATGTCCGCATGCCGGGTGACCGCCCAGAAACCGCGATCGACGGGATCCGGCATGAGCGCGTCCTCGACGGGCGGATGCCAACTGACCGGGCGGGAGGCACGTAGCTCAGCGAAGGCGACCTCGCGATCAGCGGCCGTGGTGGCCCAGAACACCCGTGAGGACAAGTCGATCGGGTCATAGGGGCGGGCAGCAGCCGGCCAGGAAGCAGCAGATGTGATGGGCGACACAGTCATGATGGTGACGATAAGTCTAGACAACATGTCTAGTCAAGGTGTGACGCGGTCCGATACGCTGGGTCCATGCCATCGGTAACGCGAAAACCGCAGGCCAAAAGGGAGGAACGGCGCGAGCGGATCGAACGCCAACTGCTCGACGCCACCGACCGGCTCATGGCCGACGGCACCAGCTTCACCGAACTCAGCGTGGACAGACTGGCCACCGAGGCCGGGATCTCCCGGGCCAGCTTCTACATCTACTTCGAAGACAAGGGCCATCTGCTACGCCGGCTGGCCAGCCAGGTGTTCGGCGATCTCACCCGCGCCGCCGAGCGGTGGTGGGGTGTCGCCGGACGCCGCGACCCCGCCGACGTCCACGCCGCCATGTCCGGCATCATCGCCAGCTATCGGAGCCATCAGCCGGTGCTGATCGCGCTCAACGAGATGTCGGGTTATGACCCACTGGTCGGGCAGACCTACCGTGAACTCCTGACCGGGATCGCCGACCAGCTCACGAAAGTGATCGAGGACGGGCAGTCCGACGGAACCATCCGGCCGCAACTGCCTGCCGCGGTCACCGCGAGCACGCTGACCTGGATGGTGGAACGGACCTGCCACCAGAATCTGCCGTCACACCCGGCCTCCTACGACGCCGAGCTGGCCGACACACTCACCGAGATCATCTGGGGTGCCCTGTATCTGGAGTCCCCACCCCGGTGATTTGGGTGCGTTCGGTAACGGTCAGCGTTACTCGTTGCACCCAAATCGCTAGAGGGCGACCAGATCGTCGGCGTGCACCGCAGGCCGGCGCAGTTCGGCCGGCAGATCAGGCGTCGAGCGGCCGATGATCGCGGCCAGCTCCGACGCCTCGTAAGCGACCACGCCGCGCGCGATCGTCTGGCCGTCCAACGCCCGGAGATCCACCACATCACCGCCGTGGAAGTGGCCGGAGACCTCGGTGATTCCAGCAGGAAGCAATGAACGCCGCTGCTCGACGACGGCCCGCACCGCTCCGTCGTCGAGGGTCAACACCCCGTGCGACTCCGCCGCGTGTCGAACCCAGAACCGCCGCGCCGACATCCGCTCGGGCCGTGGCGCGAACACCGTGCCCACCGAGGCATCGCTGAGTGCCGCGGCCGCATCCGCGGCGGCGGCCAGCAGCACCGGCACCCCGGCGTCGGCCGCCAAAAGCGCCGAGGACAGCTTCGACGCCATGCCGCCGGTGCCCAGGTGGCTGCCGCCGCCGGCCACCACCCCGTCGAGATCCCCTTGCGCCCCGACCTCAGGAATGAAGCGCGCGTTCCCTTTTCGGGGATCAGAGTCGTACAGACCGTCGATGTCGGACAGCAGGACCAGCGCGTCGGCACCGACCAGCTGGGCCACCAGCGCCGACAGCCGGTCGTTGTCACCGAACCTGATCTCGTTGGTGGCCACGGTGTCGTTCTCGTTGACGATCGCGACCGCGTGCAGGGCCCGCAACCGGTCCAGCGTGCGCTGAGCGTTGTTGTGCTGCACCCGCATCGCGATGTCATGGGCGGTCAGCAGTACCTGCCCGACCGTGCGGCTGTAGACGGCGAACGCCGAACTCCAGGCGTTGACCAGGGCCACCTGTCCGACACTGGCAGCCGCCTGCTTGGTGGCCAGATCGGTGGGGCGCTTGGACAGCCCGAGCGGTTCGATACCGGCAGCGATGGCACCCGAGGACACGATCACCAGGTCGGAACCGGCCCGCATCCGACCCTCGATAGCTTCGACCAGGACCGCGAGGCGACCCGCATCGAAGACACCGGACGGGGTGGTCAGTGCAGTGGTGCCGATCTTGACGACGACACTGCGAGCGGTCCGAATCGCTTCCCGGTGTACCGAGGGCGCCGAGCCTGCGCTCGTCACTCGTCTTCACTCCCGGGCTGGCGCCGTTCACGACGCGCGGCCTTGCGCTCGGCGGCACCGATGCGATCGGTCTGCTCGAGCCGGATGTCTGTGCCACGTCCGGTGAGCGGCATGTCGACGCCGGCGGGAGTCTGCGGTTCCCAGTCGAAGGTCATGTCGCCGATGGTCACGGCGCAGCCGGGCTTGGCGCCCTTCTTCCACAACGCGTCCTCGACACCCAACCGCGCCAGCCGGTCACCGAGGTAACCGACGGCCTCGTCATTGTCGAAGTTGGTCTGGGCGATCCAGCGCTCGGGCCGGGTACCTCGCACGATGAACCCGCCGTACCCGTCGGTCTCGACGGTGAAGCCGCTGTCGTCGACGGCGATCGGGCGGATCACCGGACGCCTCGGCACCACCTCGGGTTGCGCATCGCGATAGGCCTTCACCATCTCCCACAGCGCAAAGATCAACGGCCGCAAGCCATCACGACTGACCGTCGAGATCTCATACACCGGCCAGCCGAACTGCGACTGCACTTCTTCACGCACGAAGTCGGCCAACTCGCGGGCATCGGGAACGTCGATCTTGTTGAGCACCACCGCACGTGGCCGCGACGCCAGGTCACCCAGCGCGGAATCCCCTTGCAGGGTCGGGGTGTACGCCGCGAGTTCCGCCTCCAACGCCTCGATATCGGAGATCGGGTCACGCCCGGGCTCCATGGTGGCGCAATCCACGACATGCACCAGCACCGCGCAGCGCTCAAGGTGGCGAAGGAACTCCAGGCCGAGACCACGCCCCTCGGAGGCACCGGGGATCAAGCCGGGAACGTCGGCGACCGTGAAGGTGTTTTCGCCGGCCGACACCACACCCAGGTTGGGCACCAGTGTGGTGAACGGGTAGTCGGCGATCTTGGGCTTGGCCGCCGAGATGGTCGACACCAGAGACGATTTTCCCGCCGACGGGAAGCCGATCAGGCCGACATCGGCGACAGTCTTCAGCTCGAGCGTGAGATCCCGGGTCTGGCCCTTCTCACCGAGCAGGGCGAAGCCGGGCGCCTTGCGGGCCCGGGAAGCGAGTGCCGCGTTACCGAGGCCACCTCGACCACCGGATGCCGCCTCGAAGCGGGTACCGGCACCGACCAGGTCCGCCAGCATGCGGCCGTTCTCATCGAGCACCACGGTGCCGTCCGGCACGCGCACGATCAGATCGTCGCCGGCCGCGCCGTCACGGTTGCTGCCCGCACCTTGCTTACCCGAAGGCGCGACGACATGCGGATGGAAGTGGAAGTCGAGCAGAGTGTGGACCTGCG
This sequence comes from Mycolicibacterium peregrinum, assembly GCF_002102345.1. Lineage (GTDB taxonomy): Bacteria > Actinomycetota > Actinomycetes > Mycobacteriales > Mycobacteriaceae > Mycobacterium > Mycobacterium peregrinum. The sequence continues at coordinate 49,489 of NZ_LQPP01000018.1, read as the reverse complement.
GATCGACGACGAGCACGATGCTGCCACCGTGACCGCCATTGCCGCCGTCAGGGCCACCGAGTGGTTTGAATTTCTCGCGGTGCACCGACGCGCAGCCGTGGCCGCCGTTTCCTGCACTCGCATGGATGACGACGCGGTCGACAAACCGTGGCATCGGACATCCTCTCCGTCGAATGTGAAGCTATCGCGAAAGTCCTATCGAGGACTCGCAGCTGCTTCACATTCGCGGAGAATCCTCGAGTCTCAGGCCTCCGGGCGCGGCACGGGAACGATGTTCACGTGCTTGCGACCACGCTTGGAACCGAACTCCACCGAGCCGGGGGCCAGCGCGAACAGAGTGTCGTCGCCACCACGACCGACGTTGACGCCCGGGTGGAAGTGAGTGCCGCGCTGACGGACGAGGATCTCGCCTGCCTTGACGACCTGACCACCGAACCGCTTCACGCCGAGCCGCTGTGCTGCGGATTCACGACCGTTACGAGAGCTGGAAGCGCCCTTTTTGTGTGCCATTAGTTCGCTCCCTCGTTACTTGATGCCGGTGACCTTGAGCACGGTCAGCTGCTGACGGTGCCCCTGGCGCTTGTGGTAGCCGGTCTTGTTCTTGAACTTGTGGATACGGATCTTGGGACCCTTGGTGTGCTCGAGCACCTCGCCGGTGACGGCAACCTTGGCCAGGTCATCGGCCTTGCTGGTGACCTTGGCACCGTCGACCACGAGGGCCACGGGCAGCGACACCGACGCGCCGGGCTCGGCGTCGAGCTTCTCAACCTTCACCACGTCACCGGCGGCAACCTTGTACTGCTTGCCACCGGTCTTGACGATTGCGTATGTCGCCATCGTGTCCTCTGCTCTGCTGCTCTCTGCGGGCGCGCGCTACCGGTCGGTGCGTGCGCGGGTCTTGGGTGGCGGGATAACCCGCCGTCACCAGCCTGTGGTCACACAGGCACTGGAGACAACTGGTCAAGGGTACTTGACCAGCGGGTAGAGGGTCAAACCGCCCTCTACTCGTGGGTCGGTGGCCCCGCGGGCCTGGCTGCGGCACGTCGACGAGTGCGGCCGCGCGAGGGCTGCACCTCCGCAATCACCGGAGCCGGCGCCTGGTAGACGTCTTCTTCGGGCTCGTCGTCGTCTTCGTCATCGTCCGAGTCCTCATCGTCATCCTCGTCATCCGAGTCGTCGTCCGAGTCCTCGTCGTCCGAGTCGTCATCGATGTCGTCCAGGTCGTCATCGTCGTCGTCATCGTCGAGGTCGTCGTCGAGGTCGATCTCGTCCTCGGCCTCATCCTCGTCGGAGTCTTCAGACTCGTCGGCGTCGTCCGGCTCGTCGGCGTCCTGCGGATCGAACTCGCCGGTGGATTCATCGGCCTGCTCGGGCGTCGTCTGCTCGTCGCTCTCGGCCTCGTGAACCTCGCCATCGGTCTGCTCGTGCTCGTCGAAGGCTTCGTGGGCCCCATGGCCCTCGTCATCTTCGTCGTGTCGGCCGTTGGCCGCGGCCATGGCCTTGAACATCGGATGTTCGCCGGCCGGATGATCGGGGACCTTGACGACCGGTACCTCTTCGGGCTCCGGACGGGCATTGCCCCGCTTGCCCCGCTTGCTGCGACGGCTACCGCCGGTGGTTTCGGCCTTACGTCCGGTGTTCGACGACGAGGCGGTGTCGACCGGGTCACCGTGCAGCACGATGCCGCGGCCCGCGCAGTGCGTGCAGGTGGTCGAGAAGGCTTCGACGAGGCCGGTTCCCAACCGCTTTCGGGTCAGCTGGACCAGGCCCAGCGAGGTCACCTCGGACACCTGATGGCGGGTGCGGTCCCGGCCCAGCGCCTCGGTCAGCCTGCGCAACACCAGATCCCGGTTCGACTCGAGCACCATGTCGATGAAGTCGATCACCACGATGCCGCCGATGTCCCGCAACCGCAGTTGCCGCACGATCTCCTCGGCCGCTTCCAGGTTGTTGCGGGTGACGGTCTGCTCGAGATTGCCGCCCGCGCCGGTGAACTTGCCGGTGTTGACGTCGACGACGGTCATCGCCTCGGTGCGGTCGATCACCAGGGTGCCACCCGAGGGCAGCCACACCTTGCGGTCCAGCGCCTTCGCCAGCTGCTCGTCGATGCGGTGCACGGCGAACACGTCGGGAGCCTCGGCTCCACCGGCGGGTTCGTACTTCGTGAGCCGGCCCACCAGATCGGGAGCGACGGTGTTCACGTAGGAGTTGATCGTGTCCCAGGCCTCGTCGCCCGAGACGATCAGACCCGAGAAGTCCTCGTTGAACAGGTCGCGGATGACCTTGACCAGTACATCGGGTTCTTCGTAGAGGGCGACGGCCGCGCCGGCCTTCTTCGCGGTGACCTCGGCGGACTTGGCCTCGATCTCGGTCCAGCGCTGCTGCAGCCGCTCGACGTCGGAGCGGATGTCCTCTTCTTTGACGCCCTCCGAGGCGGTCCGGATGATCACGCCGGCATCGGCGGGCACGACCTCCTTGAGGATCTCCTTGAGCCGCTGACGTTCGGTGTCGGGCAGCTTGCGGCTGATCCCGGTCGACGACGCACCCGGCACGTAGACCAGGTAGCGGCCGGCCAGCGACACCTGCGTGGTGAGCCGGGCACCCTTGTGCCCCACCGGATCCTTGCTGACCTGGACGACGACGTAGTCACCCGGCTTGAGGGCCTGCTCGATCTTGCGGTTCGACCCGCCGAGGCCGGCGGCCTCCCAGTTCACCTCACCGGCATAGAGCACACCGTTGCGGCCGCGGCCGATGTCGACGAAGGCAGCCTCCATGGAGGGCAGCACGTTCTGCACGATGCCGAGGTAGATGTTGCCGACCAGGCTGGCGGACGCCGCGGACGTAACAAAATGCTCGACGACGACGCCGTCTTCCAGCACGGCGATCTGGGTGTAGCGGGCGCCCTCGTGCGGCGGCTCGGTGCGGACCTTGTCGCGCACGATCATGGTGCGTTCGACGGCCTCGCGCCGGGCCAGGAACTCGGCCTCGCTCAGGATCGGGGGCCGACGGCGGCCGGCGTCGCGGCCATCGCGGCGGCGCTGACGCTTGGCCTCAAGACGGGTCGATCCGCTGATCCCCTGGATCTCCGAATCGTCGCTGCTCTTGCCGGACCGCTCGGCCCGGGGCGCGCGCTCGTGCACGACGGTGTTCGGCGGGTCATCCGGAGAGCTCGCGTCGTCGTTGTCACCCGAACCGGACTTGCGCCGGCGGCGACGACGACGGCGACGGCTGCTGCCGTCACCACCTGCGGTGTCCTCGTCGTTGTTCTCGTCCGACTCATCGGAGTCGTCATCGGAATCCTGATCGGACTCGCCCTGATCGTCGACGGTGTCGGTATCGGAATCCGGGCCCGAGTCGGTGTCGTCTGCCTGCTCACCACGACCGCGACCACGCCCGCGACGGCCCCGGCGACGCCGGCGAGCGGCCGGACGATCCGCCTGCTCGTCATCGGCGTCGGCGTCGGCATCGGCATCCGTGTCGGAGTCGGTGTCGCTGTCGTCTTCGTCGTCGTCCTCGTCCTCTTGGACCCGCACCGGCGCGAACGCCACGGGCTGCGGGGCGACGAACAGCGGCAGGTAATCGGCCCGCTCGGTGTGGGCTTCGCGAGCCGGGGGGATGTTGGCCGTCTCCAGGATCAGCCGCGACTCGGGCTCATCGCCCACCAGGACGGGATCGGCCTCGGCGGCTTCGCCCTCGGGCGCGTCGACCGCAGCGGCCCCAGACGCTTCGACAGGAGCTGCGACCGTCTCGGCCACGACGACACTGACTGCTTCGACCTGGACCGGTTCTGCCTGCTCAACCGGCTCCGGGTCAGTCGACCCGAGGGCCAGCGCGTCACGGACCCGCTCGGCGTCAGCCTTTTCGATCGTCGAGTGCGCACTGCGCTGACGGCCATCGAACTCGGCCAGGGCGTCGAGCACGCGCCGGCTTGTCGTTCCGAGCACCCGTGCCAGGGAGTGGACTCTCAGCCGCTCGGGCAGTCCCTCCTGCTGCGGAGTCTGGGTTGATAGATCGTCATTCTGGGCATCTTCGGCCACGAATTCTCCTCAAGCCCCCGGGCGCGTCGTAACGACGCGGCCACGCGAGGGCTTCCGCTATTGGCCCGGGACGCTTTCCCCGGGCTTGTTGTGGTCTCGCTCCGGGCGGTTCGCTACCGAACCCACCCGGTGCCTGGCTGAATGATGGCTGGACGGCCCGCGCCGCACCGGATTGCGGTGGTCGCGCTCGTCGAAGTCTTCATTCGGGTGTTCAACCCCGGTTGAGGCTGAACACCCGAAGCCAGTATCCCACATCACTGACGCGGTACAGACCAGACTGCGAGAAGGTTTATCCAGCGGACGCTTCGCCAGGGAACCACAGGGCGATCTCACGGGCCGCCGACTCCGGCGAATCCGATCCGTGCACGAGGTTGTCCTGGGTCACAAGCGCCAGGTCACCGCGGATGGTGCCGGGCACAGCCTTCTCCACCGGGTCGGTCCCACCGGCGATCTGGCGGAACGCCGCGATGGCACGCGGGCCCTCCACGATGGCGGCGACGACGGGTCCGGAGGTGATGAACTCCAGCAGCGAGTCGAAGAACGGCTTGCCGTCATGCTCGGCGTAGTGCTGCTTGGCCAGCTCGACGCTGACGTTCTTCAGTTCCAGCGCGGCGAGGGTCAGGCCCTTGCGCTCAATCCGGGAGAGGATCTCCCCGACCAGGTGGCGCTGCACGCCGTCGGGCTTGATCAAGACAAGGGTCTGCTCAGTCACGAGCAGAGAGCGTACCGGTCGGTAACCGCGCTGCGCCATTTCGGGCCCCCGGCCGAGCCCGGACTGCGGCACAGCTACGACGCGGCTATTCGCTGGGCGGCTGCTGACCGGGCAGCAGACCGCGATCCTGCCTGCGTTTGACCTCACGCCGCAGGTACACGATCAACAACCAGACCACGGCGAAGATCACGCCGATGAAGCCGATCGCCCCATGGACCAGCGCCCCGGCGATCACCACAAGCTGGATGCCCAGGTTCGCCCAGATGGCCCACGGCCGGCCCTGGATCCCCGACATCAGGATCAACACGACGGCCAGCCCGACCACGAAGCCGCCCGACGCCCACGTCAGCCCCGCCGCGCTGGTACCCACCACCGGCAATGCCAGCAATACGACAATGGCTTCGAGGATGAGCGTCCCCGCCATCACCCCACGGAAGCTCTTCCAGGGGTCGGGCGGTGCCGGCGTGTCGCCGGGCGTCGGATCGCTCGGGGTCTGATTCCCCGGGGTCTGATCATTCATTGCGGGTCCCGTCCGAACAGGGTCCGGGCCGCGCCGGCGGTCACCACCGAACCGGTGATCACCATGCCGGCCCCGGACAGGCCTTCGTCTGCGCCTGCCTCTTCCACTAGCGCGGTCGCCGTTTCGATGGCGTCCGGCAACGTCGTGGCGGTGATCACGCGATCCTGGCCGAAACGCTCCTCGGCCAGCAGCGCCAGCGACTCGACGTCCATCGCCCGCGGCGACCCGTTGTGGGTGACCACGATCTGGTCGAAGACGGGCTCCAGCGCGGTCAGGATGCCACCGACGTCCTTGTCCCCCATCACCGACACCACCCCGACCAGGTGGCGGAAGTCGAACTCCTGCTGCAGGGTCTGGGCCAGCGCTGCCGCACCGGCCGGATTGTGTGCCGCGTCAATGAAAACCGTTGGTGCACTTCGCATCCGCTCCATCCGACCCGGGCTCTGTACCGCTGCGAAGCCGGCCCGGATCGCGTCGATGTCGAGCTGACGGTCGGCACCCGCACCGAAGAACGCCTCGACCGCGGCCAACGCCAGGACGGCGTTGTGCGCCTGATGTTCACCGTGCAGCGGCAGGAAGATGTCGGAGTACACCCCGCTCAGTCCCTGCAGCTCCAGCATCTGTCCGCCGATGGCGATCTGCCTGCTGAGCACGGCGAATTCGGAGTCTTCACGGGCGACGGCCGCATCGGCGCGCACTGCTTCTTCCAGCAGCACCTCCATGGCCTCCGGAACCTGCTTCGCGATGACGGCCACCGTGTCGGTCGGAACCAGATCGTCGGGCTGCCGGGTGATGATGCCGGCCTTCTCGCCCGCGATCTCGGTGATCGTGTCACCGAGATAGTCGGTGTGGTCGATACCGATCGGCGTGATCACCGCGACGGGGGCATTGACGACGTTGGTGGCGTCCCAGCGTCCACCCAGCCCGACCTCGATGACCCCGACGTCGATGGGGACATCGGCGAAGGCCGCGAATGCCATCGCGGTCAGAACCTCGAACTTGCTCATCTTCGGGCCACCGGCAGCCTCGGACTGCTGGTCGACCAGTTCCACGAACGGTTCGATCTCTCGATAGGTCTCGACGTAACGGGCCGGGGTGACGGGCTTTCCGTCGATCGAGATGCGCTCCACCGCGGACTGCAGGTGCGGGCTGGTGGTGCGTCCGGTGCGTCGGTGCAGTGCGGTCAGCAGCGCGTCGATTATGCGTGCGACCGATGTCTTGCCGTTGGTCCCTGCCACGTGGATCGACGGATAGGCGCGCTGCGGCGAGCCCAGCAGCTCCAGCAGGGCCGCGATCCTGGCCGTGCTGGGATCCAGCTTGGTCTCGGGCCACCGCTGATCGAGCAGGTGCTCGACCTGCAGCAGCGCGGCGACCTCGTCAGGCGTCGGAATCGGGTCGGTCACCGGATCCTCATCCGGCCAGACCGGCCAGGCGGGCGGTGATCCGCTCGACCTCTTCACCGGCCAACTGCTGACGGCCGCGGATCTTGTCGACGACGTTCTCGGGCGCCTTGGCCAGGAAGGCCTCGTTGCCGAGCTTCGCCGTCGTGGTCGCGAGTTCCTTCTGCGCGGCGGCCAGGTCCTTCTCCAGCCGGCGGCGCTCGGCCGCGACATCGACGGTCCCAGAAGTGTCCACCTCGACAAGCACCGTGGCCTGCGCCAGACGCACCTCGACCGAGGCCGACGGGGTGAACCCGTCACCGGCGTCGGTCAGCCAGGCCAACGCGGTGACCGCGGGCAGCTGCTCGGTCAGACCGGCCTCGGCGATTGCCGACAGCCGGGCCGGGACCCGCTGACGGTCGGCGAGGCCCTGATCGCTTCGGAAGCGGCGTACCTCGGTGATCAGCTTCTGCATGTCGTCGATGTGTTGCGCCGCAACCGGATCCAGCGCGATACCGGACGGCTCCGGCCACGCCGCGATGACGATCGACTCACCGTCGGTGAGTGTCTTCCACAGTGTCTCGGTGACGAACGGCATGACCGGGTGCAGCAGCTTGAGCAGCGCGTCGAGCACGGCGGCCAGCACCGCCGTCGTATGAGTGACGCCCTCTCCGAGCTGAACCTTGGCCAATTCCACGTACCAGTCGCAGAACTCGTCCCACGCGAAGTGGTACAGCGATTCGCAGGCCCGGCTGAACTCGTAACTGTCGAGTGCGGCATCCACCTCGGCGCGAACCTCTTCGAGGCGCCCGAGGATCCAGCGGTCGGCGTCGGTCAGGTCGGCGGCCGCGGGCAGTTCCGCGGGAGCCGCTCCGTTCATCAACGCGAAGCGGGTCGCGTTGAACAGCTTCGTGGCGAAGTTGCGCGACGCCCTCGCGTGGTCTTCACCGATGGACAGGTCACCGCCGGGGCTGGCGCCGCGGGCCAGGGTGAACCGCAGGGCGTCGGCACCGAACTTCTCGACCCAGTCCAGCGGGTCGATGCCGTTGCCGCGCGACTTGCTCATCTTGCGCCCGAACTCGTCGCGGATCAGGCCGTGCAGGAAGACGTTCTCGAAGGGAACCTGCGGACCGCGCTGACCATCGAACGTGATCGCCGCATCGTCGCCGACAAAGGTGCCGAACATCATCATCCGCGCCACCCAGAAGAACAGGATGTCGTAGCCGGTGACCAGCACCGAGGTCGGATAGAACTTGGCCAGATCCGGAGTGTGCTCGGGCCAGCCCATCGTGGAGAACGGCCACAGTGCCGAGGAGAACCACGTGTCGAGCACGTCGCGGTCCTGCTCCCAGCCCTCCGGCGGGGTCTCGTCTGGGCCGACGCACACCGTCTCGCCGTTGGGTCCGTGCCAGATCGGGATCCGGTGGCCCCACCACAACTGCCGCGAGATGCACCAGTCGTGCATGTTGTCCACCCAGTCGAACCACCGTGGCTCCAGGCTCGGCGGGTGAATCACGGTGTCGCCGTTGCGCACCGCATCGCCGGCCGCCTTGGCCAGGCCGTCCACCTTGACCCACCACTGCAGGGACAGCCGTGGCTCGATGGGCTCACCGCTGCGCTCGGAGTGTCCGACGCTGTGCAGGTAGGGCCGCTTCTCGGCGACGATCCGGCCCTGCTCCGCCAGCGCCTCGCGGACCTTGACCCTGGCCTCGAACCGGTCCATGCCGTCGAATTGCGTTCCGGTGTCGGCGATCCGGCCCTTGGCATCCATGATGGTCGGCATCGGAAGCTGATGACGCAGCCCGATCTCGAAGTCGTTCGGGTCGTGCGCGGGAGTGACTTTGACTGCGCCGGTGCCGAATTCGGGGTCGACGTGGGTGTCAGCCACGACGATCATCTCGTGATCGACGAACGGGTGGGGCAGAGTCTTGCCGACCAGGTGGCGGTATCGCTCGTCGTCGGGATGCACCGCGATCGCGGTGTCACCGAGCATGGTCTCCACACGGGTGGTGGCCACCACGATATGAGGCTGTGTGTCATCGAGTGAGCCGTAGCGGAACGAGACCAACTCGCCCTCGACGTCCTCGTATTTGACCTCGAGGTCGCTGATCGCGGTCTCCAGCACCGGTGACCAGTTGACCAACCGCTCAGCTTGGTAGATCAGCCCGGCATCGAAGAGCCGCTTGAAGATGGTCCGCACCGCGCGCGACAGGCCCTCGTCCATGGTGAAGCGGTCGCGGCTCCAGTCCACGCCGTCACCGAGGCGACGCATCTGCCCGCCGATGGTGCCGCCGGACTCACGCTTCCAGTCCCAGACCTTCTCGACGAACAGCTCGCGGCCGAAGTCTTCCTTGGTCTTGCCGTCGACAGCGAGCTGCTTTTCCACCACGGTCTGGGTGGCGATGCCCGCATGGTCCATGCCGGGCAGCCACAGCACCTCGAAGCCCTGCATCCGCTTGCGACGCGTGAGAGCGTCCATCAGCGTGTGGTCGAGCGCGTGGCCCATGTGCAGGCTGCCGGTCACGTTGGGCGGCGGCAGCACGATCGAGTACGGCGGCTTTTCGCTGGCCGGATCGGCGGTGAAGTATCCGGCGTCCACCCAGCCCTGGTACAGGTCGGCTTCTACCGCAGCCGGATCCCAGGATTTGGGGAGGGCATCGGCACGGTTGTCAGGGGTGGGAGTCACCGAGCCATTCTAAGAAGGACGTGCACTGAAACGCGAAAGCCCCCGATGCCCGGTGCGTTCGCTGGGCGTCGGAGGCTGTCGAGCTGGTACGGGTGGGTCTACTTCTTGCCGCCGAGCAGGCCGCCGAGGATCTCGCCGATGGCGTTGTTCTGGCCGCCACCGCCGCCCAGAACACTGCCCAAGATGCTGCCGAGCGGGTTGTTGTTACCGCCGCCGGTGGCGCCACCGAGGATGCTGCCGAGGATGTCCCCGAGTCCGCCACCGGAAGCCTGCGGCTGGGGCGCGGACTGCGCGGGCGCGTTCTGCTGCGAGAACTGCTTGCCGATGTAGGCCAGCACGATGGGCGCCAGGATCGGCAGCAGCTTCTTGATCAGATCACCGCCACCGGCGCCGGTACCCGCGAGCGCGGAGGCGACCTGGTTGCTGTCGTTGCCGCCGAAGATCTTCGACACGATCTGGTTGCCCTCGTTCGCGTCGACCTGATCGACGCTCACTCCACCGTCGAGCAGGCCACTGGCGCCCTGGGCCGTGACCGCGGACTCGAGGTCGCTCGAATCGATGTTGTCAGCCTGCACGTTCTCGGCCACACCACCGACGAGCGCGGGCACCAGCGTCTTGATGGCGGCGTTCACCTCGCCTTCATCTGCGCCGAGCTTGTTTGCGATATCCGCCACGGGGATCTGCGCGAACAGATCGTCGAGACCGGCCATTGTTCATCTCACCTTCGTTGCTGGCGTACTGGAAGTCCTCGACTTCGACACTAGTCGAATCTGATCTTGGCCCACAGGTGTTCGGCGCAGGCCGAACCTTTCGTCGTGCCCCAGCTCAGCTCAGCGCGGTGGTTTCCAGTGTCACCCCGGCGGCCGGCAGCCGAGTCAGCAGCACGTCCCCCATCGCGGCCACCGGTGTCAGCACACCACGCCGTTCCGACAACGCGTCCCGGTCGGTAGCCAGGGCTAGTCCGCATTCGCCGAGCAGCACGGCCGTCGACTTGTATCCGGGATCGCCTTGCTGGGCCATGCTCGTCATGTACCGGGCACCCGACGTCGTCGTCGTGTATGTCTCGACGCGGTAGTGGCCCTGCTCCCGTGCCCGCTCGCTCGGGCCGGTTCCCGGCTTCGGTGCGAGCCGCGCGACCAGCCCGCTGGGCAGCCGGTTGAAATAGCGGCCTCCCACACCGAGGGTGAAGGCATTGGCTCCTGTTACCGCGGCAGCGGCCACCGGCGCGGCGAGTGAACGCCCAAGGCTCATCTGTTCGGCATACTCGAACCGGCGCCCGTAGGCATAGTCCAGTAATGCGTTGCTACGCCGCACGATTCGCGTGTTCGGCGCCGCCATGGCAAAAGCGCCCGTCCAGTAGCCGGCGAGCTCGGGAGCGATCTCACCGCCGCGGCGCCACCGCACGTCGGGCTGAGCTCCGAGTTCGGGTTCTGCGCCGCGGTCGGGGCTCAGCGTGTACGGATCGTTCATCAGGGCTCGGGCCTCCGGATCCGACGACAGCGTGTCGAGCAGTTCCAGCATCGAGGCCACGGTGCCGCCCGACACGCCGCCGGCGAAGCTGCGAACGACCAGATTCGTGTCGCCGAGCTCGCCCGCACCGTCGGCCGACGCCCGCTGATACAGCGCATACACCGTGAGATCCGATGGCACCGAATCGAATCCGCACGAATGGACGATCCGCGCGCCGGTGTCGACGGCCTGCTTGTGGTGCAGGTCGATGCTGTCGCGGATGAATGTCGTCTCACCGGTCAGGTCGGCGTAGTCGGTGCCGGCCGCCGCGCAGGCCGCGACCAACGGCATGCCATAGCGCGCGTAGGGGCCCACCGTTGTCACCACCACCTGGGTGCGCGCGGCCATCGCATCGAGCGACGCCTGCGAGGTGGCGTCGGCAGTCACCAACGGCCACGACTGCGCACCGGCCCCCAGACCGTCACGGACCGCGCGCAACCGTTCCTCGGAACGGCCGGCCAAGGCGATCCGGGCCGATCCCCCGGCCCGCGCCAGGTACTCGGCGGTCAGTTTTCCGGCGAACCCTGTGGCGCCGTACAGCACCAGATCAAACTCACGCTGCGTCACGCTCCCGACGCTACCCGAGCAGTTCGGGCAACCGCACCGGTTGACCGCGCAGGTGATCACCGAGGAATGCAGTCACCACCTGGTACCAAATCTTGGCGTGCTGGGGCGACAGCACCCAGTGGTTCTCACTCGGGTAGTACAGGAACCGGTGGGGGCTTTCGCCGTTCTCGTCGGCGGGCAACCCCGAATGGGTGAGCAGCTCGTACCACAGCCGCAACGCCTCGCCGATCGGCACGCGATAGTCCTTGTCGCCGTGGATGACCAGCATCGGGGTGGTGATGTCCCCGACGAACCGGTGTGGTGAATTGTTCTGGGCCATCTCGGGTGTCATTTCCCGAGCCCACCAGTAGGCACCGTCGGTGGTGGGCCCGAACTGGTCCAGCGCCCACAGGCTGGCATGGGTGACAATCGCCTTGAACCGATCGGTGTGTCCGGCGATCCAGTTGGCCATGTAGCCGCCGAACGATCCCCCCATCGCCGCCGTGCGGGTGGCGTCGACGCGCGGGTGTGCGCACGCGGCATCGGTCGCGGCCATCAGGTCCGTGTACGGGTCGGCACCCCAGGCGCCCCAGCCGCGAGCGATGAAGTCCTGCCCGTATCCGGTGGACAGCCCCGGATCGGGCATCAGCACGGCGTACCCCAGGGCGGTGAGCAGCCACGGGTTCCACCGCCAGTGCCAGCTGTTCCAGCTGCCCAACGGTCCGCCGTGGATCCACAACACCAGTGGGGCCGGTTCGTCGCCTGCGGGCAGTGTGAGCCAGGAGCGGATCGGCGTCCCGTCGGCGGCGGTCGCGGTCACCTCGGTCAGAATGCCGGGCAATTCAGGTGCGTCGAGGCACGGGATTTCGGTGACGGTGCCGTCCGGATCGATGCGGACCGGATGTGCCGGCACGGCGTAGGAGCTGCGCAACGCATAGATCGTGCCGCCGGGCGCGGGACGCACATCGGAGTAGGTGAAATCGTCGTGGGTCAACCGGGTGACCGCACCGGATGCGGGGTCGACGGAGAAGATCGGGCCACGGCCGCCGTCGTCGGCCGTCACGATGAGCGACGACGAGTCCGGTGTCCAGGCCACCGAGGACGGCCAGCGGTCCCAGTCGCCGGTCAACTCCACCGGGTCTTCACCGAACCGCATGCAGCACAACGTGATCCGCGGTGGCGTGGTGGGAGTGGAATGGGTTTCCCTGGTGAAGGCCACCGCGCTGCCATCCGGCGCGATCGCGGGTCGTTCCAGGTCGGCACCGGGTTCTTCGGCGATGGTGGTGCGTTCTCCGGTGATCCGGTCGATGCGCACCAGGGCCACCCGCAGGGCGGTGCCAGGCCCTGCCGCCTGCCAGGACGTCACTACGAATCTGCCGTCGGCGCTGAGGTCGAATGTGGTCTCACGCAACGCCGCGCCCGGCTCGGCGGTCAGATCCCGTGGCCCCTCGGCATCGAGGAGGTGCGGTTGGTCCGGGCCGAGGTCGTGATCCCAGTGCCGGACGGGATAGCCGGTGTGCAGGATCGCCGAGACCTTGGTCTCCTTGCGCGCGTCGCGCTTTGCCTTGTCGTCCTCGACCCCGGTCGAAGAAGGCAGCAGCGGCGCGGTCACCACGGTGGAGTCGGCGGCCCGGGCGCTCAACGCGCCGGCGACACCGCCGGGCATCGTCAGCACCTCGAGTGCCTCACCACCCCTCGCGGGCAGACGCCAAAGGGCTGCAGGCGGCTTGTCGTCATCCTCACCCGCGCGCACCGCGAGGAACAGCAGGTCCCCCTCGGCGGTGAACACGGGCGCGGACTCCCCCTTTGCCCCGTGGGTCAGCCGGCGCGCTGGTTGAGTTCCATTCGGGTCCAATTCCCATATGGCGCTGAGGAATTCGGTTTTCTTCTCATTGAGGGTGGTGACCGTCGTGACCAGCCGCGAGCCGTCAGGCGACACCGCCAGACCTGATACCCGGGGAAGCGCGAGGTAGTCGTCGAGATCGTCGAACGCCGTCATGGCTCCCCACCGTAACGGTGCGGCCCGCACCGGAGTCCGGTACGGGCCGCACGGCAAGGCTGTTCCCGGTGGGTCAGACCACTTCGGTGATCTTGCCGGTGACGTCGGCCCGAACCTGCTTGCTGCTGCGCTCGCCCTGGACGTTGATGAACATGACCACGTTCTCGTCGAACGGGATGTTGCGCTTGATGCTCACCGTCTGGACCTTGCCGTCGGCGATCTCGCTCGCCGCCACGGCGCCGTCGATCGCCGCGGCGATCGCACTGCTCGGCACGTCCGAGGTGGCGAACAGATTCTGCTGCAACGCTTCGGTGTCGTCGTCGTAGTCGATGGGACGCGACGGCGCGACCGCGCCGGACGTGTAACTCCACTCATTGAGTTCGGTCGGGGCATTGGGATCGACTGCCTCGACCTTGATGACGCCCGGCGTGATCACGACATCGACCACCTGCATCGGGTTCGCGCCGACCTTTTCGCCGATCGCCGCCAAGGCGTTGTCGATACCTTCGGCGGTGAACAGATTGCCCGAGACCGCTTCGGTGATCTTCTCGGTGCCCGAGGAGACAACCTTCTCGGCTGCGCCGGCGGCCGCGTCCCGGAGCTCGGTCGCCTTCGAGCAACCGCTCAATGCGGATGCAGCAATCAGGGTGGCGCCAAGCGCGATACCGAAGCGGGTGAGTTTCATCGGGTCCTCTCACTGTGTTCTGGCCCGGCACTTCGGGCGCGGAAACCTGTACAAATACTGTGCAGACGCTGGAAGGCTACCGATCCCAACTCCGGCAACGACGAGCCACCTCATCCCACCCGTTAGATTCGACCGATGGCACAGTCCGTCCTGGTCGTCGGCGCCGGTATCACCGGCCTGGCCACCGCCGTCGCATTGCAGCAGCGGGGATTCGACGTATCCGTGGCAGAGGCCCGCCGGGATGTCACCCCCGGGGCGGGAATCAGCCTGTGGCCCAACGCGCTGGCCGCACTCGATGAGATCGGTCTCGGCGATCAGGTGCGCGGCGCGGGAGGCCGAGTGACCACGGGAGCGCTGCGTCGGGCCGGCGGAGCCTGGTTGCGCCGGCCGCAGGCGCAGCGGTTCACCCGGGCGCTGGGCGAACCGCTGGTGGTGATCAGGCGCGCCACCCTGACCGAAATTCTCACGGGCGCACTCGCGCCGGGCACGGTCCAGTACGAGCTCACCGCCGACAAGGTCGAGATCGGCGCTTCGGACGTCCGGGTCACCTTCACCGACGGCACGGTCCGCGAGGCGGACGGTCTGGTCGGCGCCGACGGCGTCGACTCGGTGGTGGCCCGCCATCTGAATGGACCGCTGCCCCGCCGCTACACCGGCTACACCGCGTGGCGCGCCGTGGCCGCCTGTCCGCTGGATCCCGATCTGTCGGGCGAGACGCTGGGTGCCGGCTCACAGGTCGGACACGTGCCGCTCGGCGACGACCACACATATTGGTTCGCCACCCAGCGCGCGCCGCGCGGCCAGACCACACCCGATGGGGAGCTGGCCCACCTGAAACGACACTTCGCGTCGTGGTCGGAGCCGATTCCGACCCTGCTGGCCGCAACCGATCCAAATGATGTGCTCCGGAACGACCTCTACGACCGAGCCCCCGCCCGCATCTGGTCCCGCGGCCGCGCAGTGATCGCCGGGGATGCGGCCCATCCGATGCGCCCGCATCTGGGTCAGGGCGGCTGCCAGGGGCTGGAGGACGCGGCCACCCTCGCCGGCCTCGCGGCCGGCGAGGCGGATCTGGGCAGCGCGTTCTCCCGGTTCGCGACGATGCGGCGCAGGCGGGTCATGAGGATCGTGCGGGAGGCCGAGCTGGTCGGCCGGTTGGTGAACCTGCGCCCGCCGCTACTCAGCGCCGCGGCCACCCGGGCGTCGGTATTGGTGCCGGAGTTCGTGTTGACCCGGCATCTGGCCTCGATTGCCGGGCGCGCGGCATTTACCCCGGTGCGTTGAGCTCAGTGCGGCACTCCGAACGCCCCGAGCGGGTCGAGGAAGGTCGTGCAGAACCGGCGTAGGTCGAAAATGCCCAGCACTGCGCCGGGACGCACGGTCTGACAGCCGGTCGGCGCGGTCGGTGCCGCCCAACCGACGGGCGCTCCGCCTCGGGCCCCGCACTTGGGCCAGGCGCCGATCCCCTGGGTGGCAAGGACATTCTCGGCGACCCTGATCTGCTCCTCCCGGGAGGCCGAGGCAGGTGAACCGGTGCCGCCGTGCGCGGCCCAGGTGGTGGGTTTGAACTGCAATCCGCCGTAGGCGCCGTTACCGGTGTCGATGGACCAGTTGCCGCCCGATTCACAGTCGGCGATGGCATCCCAGTTCACCGTGTCCGCACCGGCCGTCGCAGTGCCTGCGAACAAGGGCATAACCATGACGCCCGCAGATGCTGCCGTAATCCAGAAAGTCCTGCTCAACGCACTTCGTATGGTCATCTCACGGCCCTTCCCCGACCTTTGACACCAGGACCGCTGCAGATGCTGATCACGTTCGTGCAACTGTGCGGTCACTAATGGGTTCGTGTGACCAAGGTCACGCGTTACAGGGGTGGCTCAAGTTTTTTCAGAGGTTGTCGGTACTGGAGTAACCGGAGGGCTTTCTGATGAAACAGAAGCGGTGCCGGGCTGCTGCCCGGCACCGCTCCTTATCAAGTTGTGTAGCGCGTACTAGCCGCGCTTGCCGCACACCGGCCACGCGCCGATGCCCTGGCTGCGCAGCACGTTCTCGGCGACCCGGATCTGCTCCGAGCGCGAAGCCTGGTGCGGCGAACCCGAACCACCGTTGGCGCGCCAGGTGCCCATGTTGAACTGCAGGCCGCCGTAGTAGCCGTTACCGGTGTTGATCGCCCAGTTGCCACCCGACTCGCAGGCGGCGACGGCGTCCCAGTTGACGCTGTCCGCATTGGCGGTACCGGCACCCAGTGCCATGGGAGCGACAGCGAGCGCTCCGGCGATGATGCCCAGCCCAAACGTCTTGCGGATGTTCTTCACTTCATTCCTCTCGCCAAGCGCGCGCCATCAACACCCGCGCCAGGCGGGTGCGGCAGCCTGAATCCAGGCCGGAAGGGTTGGTTCGTGCCGTCTCGGTCAGGCACGAAAGGGAGGGCCACAGTGCCCGGCCCGGACTCAGTCCCAGGCCCCCGCGTCGGGCGTAATCGCCACCGCGGCCCCACTCACACGCAGGTTCTTGGTGTTGAAATTATTTGCTCCGTGTCGGAGACGCTTTGGACCGTACAAAGGTCTCGAAGAGAAGTCATCTCGATGTAGACACGATCGCGGAATTATCACGGACAGATAACGAGATGCTGAACGAATCGTTTGTGCAGGTCAGCGCGGGATAGCCGCCGTTACCGTTTCGTGATCGACCCAAACGAAAGGTGAGGCAGATCACGCATTTTTTGTGAACTGGCCCACTTGATCCGGGTGTGACACCGCGAGCAAACAACGCCTGAGACAACAAATGCGCTGGTAGACGCCATCGACGAGTGTCACTCAGAGCCAGACCAAGCGATTCTGTTCGCTGCGCATGGACAACTCTCGCTGCCGAGTCGGGCATCCGAATCTGTTGACACACAAGAGATATCGCGCCCGCAAGTCTGCGTGGCCGGGTCGGCCCACAACACGCCCGACGCCCGTCCAGTAGGTAACTGATTGGTCAAACCACTTGAGACACAGCTACTTACGTCGACATCAGCACAATCGTCAGTCCACCCGGCCAACTCTGCGGCACGCCCCCGGGATGCCCGGCTCCGACAAACCGAGCGGTCAGGGGTGTTTTGACACAAACTTAGACAGACTGAACACATGCCGGAGCGAATAACTTCGAAAGTTCCCGCGCCATGCCGAAAGATGAGTTCTATTGAACACCAGCAACTTTGGCGCAGGCTGGACGTTCACCCGATGATGACGTTTCCTGAATTGATCCAGCTTCCGAGCGCCAAGATACGGTGAAATACCCGGCCAATTATCTCGAATCGGTAAATTGTGTCGAGTTACGGCGCGAATTCACAATTTGCTGAGACTTAACTGACCCATTATCTTCAGGCTCCGGCCAGATCGGCCGCGGTGTTGACATTGGTGAGCGCTCGCTGCGGGGGCATCACGATCCGCTGGGTGTCGACGGACTCGGCCAGCGCCCGCATGCTGCGCCGGCCGTCGTGCACCAGGGCAGCGATCTGCGAGGTGAGCGCGCTGCGGTAGACCCCCGCCAGGTAGTGAGTCCTGCCGTCCCAGGGCAGCACGATGTCGGCGGGTACCCGCTCGGCGGAGGCGGCCAGGACATCGATCAGGTCGGACGTCAGATACGGCATGTCGACCGCGCAGACGAACGCACGGTCCAGGCCGGCCTCGGCGACGGCCCGCAACCCACGCCCCGTCGCCACCAGCGGCCCTACCCCGCGCACCTCGTCGCGCAACACCTCGGCGCTCAATTCGGGTAGCGGCTGGCCGGGCGCGGCGATGACAAACACCGGTGAACACCGCTTACTCACGGCGGCGACCACATGCTCGACCATCGTCGAGCCGTCGAACGGCAGCGTCGCCTTGTCGCGCCCCATACGGCGCGAAGCCCCGCCCGCCAGAACTACCGCGGCGAGCGGGGCTGTGCTCAGTTCGTTTCGGTCGATGAGGTCGGTGCGATCAGCGGGTTTAGTCCACGGTCCAGGTGTCTTTGCCACGCAGCAAGGATTGCAGAGCTGCGGTGTCATGGGGCTTGGATTCGATGGCCGTGTTGACCTGCTGACGCGCGGCGTCGTCGTAGGTGGGTCGGCTGACCTTCCGGAAGATGCCCATCACCATGTGATCGAGGTTCTGCTCGCTCAAGCGCGACAGCGCGAAAGCGTAAGCGGGATCGTCGATCTCGGCGTTGTGGACCACGATGTCCTCGGCTGCGACCTCGGCCGTCTTGGCGACCTCCAGGCCGTACCCGGACTTGACCACGCAGTACTCGCCATCGGTACCGAACTTGATCGGCTCACCGTGGCTGACGTTGATCAGCCGCTCCTCGGCGCCTTCCTTGCGCAGCGCGTCGAACGATCCGTCGTTGAAGATCGGGCAGTCCTGCATGATCTCCACCAGCGCGGCACCGCGGTGCTCGGCCGCGCCGCGCAGCACCTCGGACAGGCCCTTGCGGTCGGAGTCCAGGGCGCGGCCGACGAACGTGGCCTCGGCGCCCAGTGCCAGCGACACCGGGTTGAACGGGTAGTCCAGGGAGCCCATCGGAGTGGACTTGGTGACCTTGCCGACCTCGGAGGTCGGCGAGTACTGGCCCTTGGTCAGGCCGTAGATCCGGTTGTTGAACAGCAGGATCGTGATGTTGATGTTGCGGCGCAACGCGTGGATCAGATGGTTGCCACCGATCGACAGCGAGTCGCCGTCGCCGGTGACGACCCACACCGACAGGTCCGGGCGGGCCAGCGCCAGGCCGGTCGCGATGGTCGGGGCGCGCCCGTGGATCGAGTGGAAGCCGTAGGTCTCCAGGTAGTACGGGAATCGGCTGGAGCAGCCGATGCCGCTGATGAACGCGATGTTCTCGCGCTTGAGGCCCAACTCCGGCAGGAAGTTGCGGATCGTGTTGAGGATGACGTAGTCACCGCACCCGGGGCACCAGCGGACCTCCTGGTCACTGGTGAAGTCCTTGCCCTTCTGCGGCTGGTCGGTGGTGGGCACCAGGGCGTTCTTGGTCAGAGCATCTGTCAGCCCCAGGTCTGCGCCGATCAGGTCAGTCATGCGTTCGCTCCCACAGCATTCGACTCAGTTGGTTCCTCGATGGTGGCTGCCGCCAGCCTCGCGAACTTGGCCTTGTCCGCTTCCTTCTCACCGAGCGTGCCATCCAGCGCCGCATCGATGATGCCCTCGACCTCGTCGGCGAGGAAGGCCATGCCCTCCACCTTGGTCACCGACTGGACGTCGACCAGGTACTTGCCGCGCAGCAGTAGCGCCAGCTGACCGAGGTTCATCTCCGGCACCACCACCTTCGGGTAGCGGCGCAGCACCTCCCCGAGGTTGGCCGGGAAGGGATTGAGGTGGCGCAGATGGGCCTGGGCCACCTTGATGCCCTTGCGCCGGGCGCGCCGGCACGCCTCGCCGATGGGGCCGTAGCTGCTCCCCCAGCCCAGCATCAGCAGTTCTGCGTCGCCGGTGGGGTCGTCGACCTCCAGATCGGGCACCGTGATGCCGGCGATCTTCTCCTGGCGCAACCGCACCATGAGGTCGTGGTTCTTGGGCTCGTACGAGATGTTGCCCGAACCGTTGGCGGCCTCAAGGCCACCGATCCGGTGCTCCAGACCCGGCGTACCGGGCACCGCGAACTGGCGGGCCAGGGTCTCGGGGTCACGGGCGTACGGCGCGAACGGCTCGCCGGACTTGGCGAAGTTGTGCTCGATCGCCGGGTAGGTGCTGATGTCCGGGATCTGCCAGGGCTCAGAGCCGTTGGCGATCGCACCGTCGGACAGGATGATGACCGGGGTGTGGTAGTCGATCGCGATCCGCGAGGCCTCCACGGCGATGTCGAAGCAGTCCGACGGCGACTTCGGCGCCAGGACCGCGACCGGCGACTCGCCGTTGCGGCCGAACAGCGCCTGCAGGAGGTCAGCCTGCTCGGTCTTGGTCGGCAGTCCCGTCGACGGGCCACCGCGCTGCACATCGACGATGAGCAACGGCAGTTCGGTCATCACAGCCAGGCCGATCGCCTCGGACTTGAGCGAGACGCCGGGGCCCGAGGTGCTGGTGACACCCAGCGCGCCGCCGTAGGAGGCGCCGATGGCGGCGCCGATGCCGGCGATCTCGTCCTCGGCCTGGAAGGTCAGGACGTTGAAGTTCTTGTGCTTGGACAGCTCATGGAGGATGTCCGACGCCGGGGTGATCGGGTAGGTGCCCAGCACCACCTGGATCTGGGCCAGGTGTCCGGCAGCCACGATCCCGTAGGCCAGCGCGGTGTTGCCCGAGATCTGGCGGTATTCACCGGACTTGAGCTTCGCCGGCGACACCTCGTAGGTGGTGGCGAACGCCTCGGTGGTCTCGCCGTAGTTCCAGCCGGCCTTCAGAGCCAGGACGTTGGCCTCGGCCACGTCGGGCTTGCGGGAGAACTTCTCGCGGATGAAGGCCTCGCTGTGCTCGAGCTCGCGGCCGTACATCCACGAGAGCAGGCCGAGGGCGAACATGTTCTTGGCGCGCTGGCCGTCCTTCTTGGTGGCGCCGATCGCCTCGACGGCGCCGAGGGTCAGCGTCGTCATCGCGACGGACGTCACCACGTAGTCCGACAACGTGTCATCCTCTAGCGGATTGCTGTCGTATCCGACCTTGGCGAGGTTGCGCTTGGTGAATTCATCGGAGTTGGCGATGATCAGGCCGCCGCGGGGCAGATCCGAGACGTTGGCCTTGAGCGCGGCGGGGTTCATCGCCACGAGCACGTCGGGGCGGTCACCGGCGGTCAGGATGTCGTAGTCGGCGATCTGGATCTGGAACGACGACACACCGGGCAGGGTGCCCTGTGGCGCGCGGATCTCGGCCGGGTAATTCGGCTGGGTCGCTAAGTCGTTGCCGAACAGTGCAGCTTCAGAAGTGAAGCGGTCACCGGTCAGCTGCATACCGTCGCCGGAGTCGCCGGCGAAGCGGATGACGACCTTCTCGAGCTTCTGCCGCGGCGCGGCGCCATTGCCGTTGCCGTTCTCACCCACGGCTACCGCCTTTCACACTGCTTTGACCACGTCTTTCCGGGCCGCTGTCTCGTAACCTGCCGCCGGATCGAACGTCCACCGAATTTTGATGTCACTACCAGTACCGATTATTGCACTGCTCTTAGGCTGCGCTTCACCCCGTTGCGCCCCGACACGCGGGTGAGATCCCGACGAAGATGCTGTTCACTGACGTGAACAAGCCCCATTTGAGACAAAACTGTGGTTTTCGTCACGTTTAGGAGAATGTCATTCTCTAAGGAAAAGGCTACTGGCCGGTAGCTCTCCGCTAGCACCGGCAAGCACGAACTTGACACCTGTCGAGTCTAACCCCTGCGGCCACCTACCCACGATCGGCGTGCACCCGCTTGTCCAACTCCCCGGCCACAAGTGCGCTCGCGGCCTCCGCGGCACGATGCGGATCGTGTCCCGCCGCGCGGTGTGCGACATAACAGGCGGTGAACATGTCCCCCGCTCCCGTGGTCTGGACGTCCAGCACGCGCCAGGCCGCAGGCACCCGTTGCACCGCACCGTCCATATAGATGTCACAGCCCTCGGAGCCGTAGGTCACCAGAATCTCCGCGACACCGAGTCGTTCTGCGGCCGACTGGTCGAACACCCCGTCGGCGACGATCACCGCCTCGTCCTCGGCGAGTTTGAGGATGTCGACGTTGACGAGCAGGTCTGCGGCGAAGTGACGATCCTCGACCAGCGGCCCCAACCGGTCGGCCCGCACCAGACCCTGCCCGTCATAGGCGATGCGGTGGCCACGTGCCGCCAGGGCAGCGAGCGTCTCGGCCGGGAAATCGGTGCGCAACAAGGGAGCCAGGTGCACCCACGTCGTCGCCGGATCGGCCACGTCGATGTCCGCGGCCGTCCACACCGGTCCGATCGACTGCACGCCCATGTGACGGTGATCGGTGTCGTCGTAGTCGAGGCGGAACGAACTCGTCTCCTCGGACGGCAGGATCTGCACCAGCGACCCGAACCGCGCGCGAAGCCCGTCGAACAGGACGTGGTCACGTTCCGCGCCCATCGCGATGATCCGGCCGGGTCCGCCCGCGGCCCGCAGGGCCACTCCGGCGAACGAGGCACATCCTCCGGGGCTGGGCGGCGCCCCGTTGATGATGTCGATCGCGAGGTTGCCGAGCACGGTCACCCCGGGGGCTAGCTCTCGTGGCATGGATGAAGTCTCCCGGTCAGAGCAGTCGCCCCGCTCTTCGGGCCCGCCCGATCCCCGACCCGAGATCGAAATGTGACCCAGGTCTCACCCACCGATATGGAATGTCGCGCGGCGGATACGCATTGGAAAACACATAGGCAACCGATGTGACGATGAAGGGTATTGCGAGATGCGCGTGGATTCGAGAACCAAACTTCTCCTCTGTACCGCCGGATTTGCAGCAGTAGCAGCCATGGCCGTAGTCGGCCTCGAAACGACCCAGATCGACACCGCACCCGAAATGTCCGTGCCCGCAGCCGAACCGACCATGCACTTCGGCGAGACCGTCACCCAATCCGTAGCGCCATCCACACCCGACACACCTGCCGCCACGCCGCCGGTCAAGGCCCAGCCGGCCCCCACCGCCGAGCCCGGCTGAGCCGGTAGGGGCGCCCGCGCAATCGCCGCCTACCCAGGCCCGGCGCTTGCCTGTCCCGTCTCGTCCCACCAGTGGTCGATGCGGGCACCGAGATCGAGAACGGCAGCGACCTCGACGAGCGCGGTAGCCACGATCGACGCGGGCGCACGGTCGAGCACCACGAGTCCGATCGCCGGGCGCGGACCGTGCTGCACCATCGGCCGCGCCGCAAAACCCGGAGGCACTCCCAACTGCGGCAACCATGCGGTGGAGGCGATGGTCGCGCGGGGCGAGTTCGTCAGGTGCGCATACAGCGCGTCGACCGAATCCGCCTCCACCACAGGCCGATACCGCACCCCCTCGGCGGCCATGTTGGCATCGAGGATGCGGCGGTTGCGCATCGTGGTGGTCAGTACGCAGAGCTGCAGACCAGCCGCGTCCGCCCACGCGATCTCCGGCCGACTCATCAACACATGATCGGCCGGCGCCACCAGGACATAGCGCTCCCGGTACATCTCCACCGACCGGGTACCGGGCGGGGCTTCGTCATCGAGATAGGTCAACCCGGCATCGATCTCGAAATCGGCCAGCCGCCGGGCGATCTCGCGGGATGACAGGGCCTCGATACGCACCGACGCCGCCGGATTGCGGCGCAGAAACTCGGTGGTGATGAACGGACCCGTCGGCACGGCCGTCGGTATCGCACCGATCCGGGCCGTGACGGTCAACCGTCCGCGCATCCGGTCGATGTCGGCGAGCATGTCATCGCGTTCCGCGACGATCCGCTGGGCCCACGTCACGACCCGCTGCCCCTCCTCGGTGAACCCTTCGAATCGCTGCCCGCGTTGCACGATGACGATCCCCAGCTCGCGCTCGAGCCTCTGGATCGCCACCGACAGCGTCGGTTGGCTCACGTGGCATCGCGCGGCCGCCCGGCCGAAGTGCCGCTCGGTCGCCAGCGCCAGCAGGTAGTCGAGCTGCTGTAGCAGCACATCGCTCGCCATGGCTCCCCGCATTCGTCGCAGTTCGATAGAGAGCATCTATCACTGCATGTGAAATATCGAATGTGGACGGCCGCCAAGCGGCGGGTCCAGCGGTTTTCGGGGACTAGATTGGGTTCATGACCAGCGCCAGAGACATCGATGCCGATTATGACGAGCACAACGTCATCAGCACCGGCGCCAAAGACGAGGCCGCCGGCGTCAAGGCAGTCCTGGTCAGCATGCAGCGCGGGTTCGAGCAGATGGGCCCGCTGCGCACCACCGCCGCACTGACCAAGCTCAATCAGCGCCACGGGTTCGACTGCCCTGGCTGTGCATGGCCCGAGGAGCACGGTGGCCGCAAGCTGGCCGAGTTCTGCGAGAACGGCGCGAAGGCAGTCGCCGAGGAAGCCACCAAGCGTGTGGTGACGCCGGAGTTCTTCGCCCGGCACACCATCGCCGAACTCGAGACCAAACCCGAGTACTGGCTGTCCCAACAGGGCCGCCTGGCCCAGCCGATGGTGCTCGCACCCGGTGAGTCGCATTACCGGCCCATCGAGTGGGACGACGCCTACCGGCTGATCGCCGAGCACCTCAATGCGCTGGCGTCTCCGGACGAGGCGCTGTTCTACACGTCCGGGCGCACCAGCAACGAAGCGGCGTTCCTCTATCAGCTGATGGTCCGCAGCTTCGGCACCAACAACCTGCCGGACTGCTCGAACATGTGCCACGAATCCTCGGGCACGGCACTGACCGAGTCGATCGGCATCGGCAAGGGCTCGGTCACGGTCGAGGATGTCACCGAGGCCGACCTGATCCTGATCGCCGGGCAGAATCCGGGCACCAACCACCCCCGCATGCTGTCGGTGCTGGAGAAGGCAAAAGCCAACGGCGCCAAGATCGTTGCGATCAATCCTCTGCCCGAGGCCGGTCTGATCCGGTTCAAGGACCCGCAGAAAGTGCACGGTGTGGTCGGGCACGGAATCCCGATCGCCGACGAGTTCGTCCAGATCCGCCTCGGTGGGGACATGGCCCTGTTCGCCGGACTGGGCAGGCTGCTGCTGGAAGCCGAGGAGGCCGCCCCGGGCACGGTGTTGGACCGGGACTTCATCGAGGCGCATTGCGCAGGCTTCGACAACTATGCCCGCCAGACCCGCGCGGTCGACCTCGCCACCGTGACCGAAGCCAGCGGTATCGACGAGACGCAATTGCGCCGGGTCGCCGACATGCTGATCGCCTCGCAGCGCACCGTAATCTGCTGGGCGATGGGTCTCACCCAGCACCGCCACGCCGTGGCCACCATCGGCGAGGCCACCAACCTGCTGTTCATGCGGGGCATGATCGGCAAACCGGGGGCTGGAGTGTGCCCGGTACGCGGGCACTCCAACGTGCAGGGCGACCGCACCATGGGCATCTGGGAGAAGATGCCCGAGAAGTTTCTGGATGCGCTCGACAACAGGTTCGGCATTGCCAGTCCCCGCAAGCACGGTTATGACACGGTCGACGCGATCCGCGCGATGCGCGACGGCCGCGCCAAGGTGTTCATCGGGATGGGCGGCAACTTCGTCTCGGCCACCCCCGACACCGAAGTCACCGAGGCCGGACTACGCAGTTGCGCTCTGACCGTTCAGATTTCGACAAAGCTGAACCGCAGTCACCTGGTCCACGGTTGCACCGCGCTCATCCTGCCCACGCTGGGCCGCACCGACAAGGACTTCCAGGCCGGCGGCAAACAGATGGTGTCCGTCGAGGATTCGATGTCGATGGTGCACCTGTCCCGCGGCAGCCTGACCCCGCCGAGCGAGCACTTGCGCAGCGAGGTCGCGATCGTCTGTCAGCTGGCTCGCGAACTGCTGGGCCCGGAGCATCCGGTGCCGTGGGAGCAGTTCAACGGCGACTACGACCGCATCCGTGACGCCATCGCCGATGTGGTGCCCGGCTGCGAGGACTACAACCGCAAGGTGCGACAGCCCGACGGATTCCAGTTGCCCCACCCTCCCCGCGATTCCCGCGAATTCCGCACCACCACAGGTAAAGCCAACTTCTCGGTGCAGCCACTGGAATGGGTGAAGGTACCGCAGGGCCGCCTGGTGCTGCAGACGCTGCGCAGTCACGACCAGTACAACACCACCATCTACGGCCTGGACGACCGTTACCGCGGTGTGAAGGGTGGCCGCCGGGTGGTGTTCGTCAACCCCACCGACCTCCAGACCATGGGCTTGGCCGCCGGAGACCGGGTCGATCTCGTCTCGGAATTCGACGGGCAGGAGCGCCGCGCGAAGGACTTCCTCATCGTGGAGTACTCCACCCCGCAGGGCAACGCCGCCGCCTACTACCCGGAGACCAATCCACTGGTCCCCCTTGATCACACGGCCGAGAAATCGAACACACCGGTGTCGAAGGCCGTCGTCATCCGGTTGGAGAAGGTCTAGTGGGACGGGTGACCGCCCGGCGTCGCGCCCACCACGTCACCGGCGCGACGGCCGAAGCCCGCCCGGAAACGCTGGTGGTCGAGGAACCGCTGGAGATCCGCGTCGACGGCGCTCCCATCACCGTCACGATGCGGACGCCCGGGGCCGATGTCGAATTGGCCCAAGGGTTTCTGCTGACCGAGGGGTTGATCGCACAGCGCGAGGATCTGGTGTCGGTGCGCTACTGCCG
The DNA here is from genome assembly GCF_002102345.1 of Mycolicibacterium peregrinum. Lineage (GTDB taxonomy): Bacteria > Actinomycetota > Actinomycetes > Mycobacteriales > Mycobacteriaceae > Mycobacterium > Mycobacterium peregrinum. The sequence goes on along the minus strand of NZ_LQPP01000018.1, from coordinate 23,198 downwards.
GGGAGCCGATGAGGACGGGGTCAACACCTACAACGTGTTGGACGCGACCCTGGCCCCGGATGTGCCCAAGCCCGAGGTCGATGTGACCCGCAACTTCTACACCACCTCTTCATGCGGGGTGTGCGGCAAGGCCTCGCTGGAGGCGGTGCGGCTGAGCAGTAAGCACTGCCCCGGTGATGACCCGTCCACAGTCCCTGCTCCGGTGCTCTCGGCGATGCCGGCGAAACTGCGGGAGGCCCAGAAGGTGTTCGCCAGCACCGGCGGCCTGCACGCGGCGGCGCTGTTCACCGTCGACGGCACCATGCTCGTCGTCCGTGAGGACATCGGCAGACACAACGCCGTCGACAAGGTCATCGGTTGGGCACTGGAGCACAATCGCGTTCCGTCAAGCGGCACAGTGCTTCTGGTGAGCGGCCGCGCCTCGTTCGAGCTCACCCAGAAGGCGGTGATGGCGGGCATCCCGATCCTGGCCGCCGTCTCGGCGCCGTCCTCGCTCGCTGTCGATCTGGCCAGCCAATCGGGCCTGACCCTGGTGGCTTTCCTGCGGGGCGACTCGATGAACGTCTACACCCGCCCCGATCGCGTCACCCGCTGAGAACTCCTCGATAATGCACTGAGGGTCGTGATCCGGCTGGGATCACGACCCTGAGTGCTATTTCGACGAAGAGACCTACGCGGTCTTGTCGCGGCGCTCCGAACGCGACGGCTTACGCGGCACGATGGTCGGCAGCACGTTGTCCTGCACGGTCTCCTTCGTGACGACCACCTTGGCGACGTCGTCGCGGCTCGGGATGTCGTACATCACCGGCAGCAGGACTTCCTCCATGATGGCGCGCAGGCCGCGGGCACCGGTGCCGCGGTGGATGGCCTGATCGGCGATGGCCTCCAAGGCCTCGTCGGTGAACTCCAGCTCGACGCCGTCCATCTCGAACAAGCGGACGTACTGCTTGACCAGAGCGTTCTTGGGCTCCGAGAGGATCTTGACTAAGGACTCCTTGTCCAGGTTGGTCACCGAGGCGACGACCGGCAGTCGGCCGATGAACTCGGGGATCAGACCGAACTTGATCAGGTCTTCGGGCATGACCTCGGCGAAGTGGTCCTGGGTGTCGATCTCGGCCTTGGACCGGACCTCGGCACCGAAGCCCAGGCCACGCTTGCCGACGCGGTCGGACACGATCTTCTCCAGGCCGGCGAACGCACCCGCAACGATGAACAGCACGTTGGTGGTGTCGATCTGGATGAATTCCTGGTGCGGATGCTTGCGTCCGCCCTGCGGCGGAACCGAGGCCTGGGTGCCTTCCAGGATCTTCAGCAGGGCCTGCTGCACGCCTTCCCCGGAGACATCGCGGGTGATCGACGGGTTCTCGCTCTTACGGGCGATCTTGTCGACCTCGTCGATGTAGATGATGCCGGTCTCGGCGCGCTTCACGTCGTAGTCGGCGGCCTGAATCAGCTTGAGCAGAATGTTCTCGACGTCCTCGCCCACATACCCGGCTTCGGTCAGCGCGGTGGCATCGGCGATGGCGAACGGCACGTTGAGCATCTTGGCCAAGGTCTGGGCAAGGTAGGTCTTACCGCAGCCGGTGGGGCCCAGCATCAGGATGTTGGACTTGGTCAGCTCGACGGGCTCGGAGCGGGAATCGCGGGACTTCTCCTGCGCCTGAATCCGCTTGTAGTGGTTGTAGACGGCCACGGCCAGCGTGCGCTTCGCCGTGTCCTGCCCGATGACGTAGCCCTCGAGGAAGTCCCTGATCTCAGCCGGTTTGGGCAGCTCGTCGAGCTTGACGTCGTCAGCGTCGGCGAGTTCCTCCTCGATGATCTCGTTGCACAGGTCTATGCACTCGTCGCAGATGTACACGCCCGGACCCGCAATGAGCTTTTTGACTTGCTTTTGGCTCTTGCCGCAGAACGAGCACTTCAGCAGGTCACCGCCGTCTCCGATGCGCGCCATATGGGGAGGTCCTACTTCCTGTTCGCAGGTCGGTCGTCACGCCACTTGCTCGGTTACCTCGGGCGTAAACCCGACGCTACCCGTTCGTTCCGTCGCGGTGCGACCGTTAAGGCCGAATCGCTCCGGTGGTATTTGTTCGTGTGCAGGAGAACATATCTCTCCTGGCCGCTCGTCACCCGTCGGCGCGCTGACCGTGTCCCTGGCGTGTCGTTGGGGAACACCGACGAATAGTGGAGCGCCGCGGCCCTGGCCCGGCATTTATCGTGGTCAACGATACCGGGCGCCTCTCGGAGACCGGGGTAACCGCAGGTCAGCACGGTTCCCACCGCCGCCCTGACGACGCACGCCCCGCACCGGGGTCACCGGGCAGGGCGTGTGTCATCAGGCTGGAAGTCGCCACCGAAAGTGCGGGTGGTTGCTAGGCCTGCGCGGACAGCTTGCGGTACTCCAGGACCGTGTCGATGATCCCGTAGTCCTTGGCCTCGGCCGCGGTGAGGATCTTGTCGCGGTCGGTGTCCTTGCGGATGACCTCGGGGTCCTTGCCGGTGTGGCGGGCCAGGGTGGTCTCCATGAGGGTGCGCATCCGCTCGATCTCGGCGGCCTGGATCTCCAGGTCCGAGAACTGACCCTGGATCACCCCGGACAGCGACGGCTGGTGGATCAGCACCCGGGCGTTGGGCAGGGCCAGACGCTTACCGGGGGTACCGGCGGCCAGCAGCACCGCAGCGGCCGAGGCGGCCTGACCGAGGCACACCGTCTGGATGTCGGCGCGCACGTACTGCATGGTGTCGTAGATCGCCATCAGCGAGGTGAACGAGCCACCGGGCGAGTTGATGTACATGGTGATGTCACGGTCGGGATCCAGCGACTCCAGCACGAGCAGCTGGGCCATGATGTCGTTGGCCGATGCGTCGTCCACCTGCACTCCGAGGAAGATGATGCGTTCCTCGAACAGCTTGTTGTACGGGTTGGATTCCTTGACCCCGAAGCTGCTGTGCTCGATGAACGACGGCAGGATGTAGCGGGCCTGCGGCTGCACGCGGGCGTCCAATGACGGATGAATCTGATCGGTCATTTGTCTAGTCCTGCCGTCGGGCCCGAACCGTTGAGGTTGGCGCTGGTGATGATGTGATCGACAAAGCCGTACTCCAGAGCCTCCTGCGCGGTGAACCAGCGGTCACGATCGGAGTCGGCCTCGATCTGCTCGACGGACTTGCCGGTGAACTCCGCGTTGAGCCGGAACATTTCCTTCTTAATGACGTGGAACTGCTCGGCCTGGATGGCGATGTCCGCGGCACTGCCGGTGACGCCACCGAGCGGCTGGTGCATCAGGACCCGGGCGTGCGGCAGGGCGTGACGCTTGCCCTTGGTGCCGGCGGCGAGCAGGAATTCACCCATCGAGGCCGCCATGCCCATCGCGTAGGTGGCGACATCGCAGGGAGCCAGCACCATCGTGTCGTAGATGGCCATACCGGCGCTGATCGAGCCGCCCGGCGAGTTGATGTAGAGGTGGATGTCCTTGGTCGGATCCTCCGCCGACAGCAACAGGATCTGCGCGCACAGCTTGTTGGCGATGTCGTCGTCCACTTGGGAACCAAGGAAGATGATCCGCTCGGCAAGCAAGCGCTCATAGACGGAGTCGACGAGGCTGAACCCGCTCCCGTTCGAACGCATGTCAGTCACGACTGGATACCTGCTTTCTCTCACGCGTTGGTACTGACGACACTAACGAAACTGGGGCATCACGCACTCCCGTACGGGGGCGCGTTCGCTCACAGCGTCATTCAGCGGCGTCAGTGTCGGTTTCGGCGGACTCAGCGGCCGACTCGTCGTCCTGCTCGCCCTCGGCCTGTGCAGCCTCGGCCGGGCCGAAGAACTCCGTGGTGTCGATCACGGTGCCGTCGGTGTCGGTCACGGTGGCGGCGTGCACCACAGCGGCGATGGTCAGTCCGCGACGCACGTCGGCGAACATGGCCGGCAGCTGGTTGTTCTGCTGCAGGATCTGGATCAGCTGCTGAGGCTCGATGCCGTACTGACGCGACATCAGCACCAGACGCTCGGTGAGGTCGTTCTGGCCGACCTGGATGTCGAGCTTGTCGGCGACGGCGTCCATCAAAAGCTGGGTCTTGACGGCCTTTTCGGCGTTTGTCTTGTTGTCGGCGTCGAATTCCTCACGGCTGCTGCCCTGTTCGGTCAGCTGCTCGGCGAACTTCTCCTCGTCGTGGTCGAGACCGTGGATCGCGTTGTGCAGCGCGTCGTCGATCTGGGCCTGAACGATCTTCTCGGGCAACGGAACCTCGGTCTGCTCCAGCAGCGCCTCGATGGCCTTGTCGCGGATCTGCTCGGCCTGCTGCACGCTCTTGACCCGGCGCACCTGGTCGGTGAGGCTCTCCTTGAGCTCGCCGATGGTGTCGAATTCGCTTGCCAGCTGGGCGAAGTCGTCGTCGGCCTCGGGCAGCTCGCGTTCCTTGACCGACTTCACGGTCACCGTCACGTCGGCGTCCTGGCCGGCGTACTCACCGGCGGCAAGCTTGGTGGTGAAGACCTTGGACTCGCCGGCCTTGAGACCGGTGATCGCATCGTCGAGGCCCTCGATCAGCTGACCGGAACCGACCTCGTGCGACAGGCCCTCGGTGGCGGCCTCGGGCACCTCGGTGCCGTCGACGGTGGCCGACAGGTCGATCGAAACGAAGTCGCCTTCCTGCGCCCCACGCTCGACGCCGGTCAGGGTGCCGAAACGGGCCCGCAGCGACTGCAGCTCGGCGTCGACCTCGTCGTCCTCGACCTTGATCGGGTCGACGGTGATCTTGAGTGCGTCGAACTCGGGCAGGGTGATCTCGGGACGCACGTCGACCTCGGCGGTGAACGCCAGCTCCTGGCCGTCCTCGAGCTTGGTCACCTCGATCTCGGGCTGACCCAGCGGCTTGACGTCGGAAGCCGTGACGGCCTCGCTGTAGCGGCTCGGCAGCGCGTCGTTGACGACCTGCTCCAGCACTGCGCCGCGGCCGACACGGGCCTCCAGCAACTTGCGCGGAGCCTTGCCCGGACGGAATCCGGGCAGGCGAACCTGCTGGGCCAGCGCCTTGAACGCGCGATCGAAATCGGGCTCAAGCTCGGTGAAGGGCACCTCCACATTGATGCGCACCCGGGTGGGGCTCAACTGCTCAACCGTGCTCTTCACTCTTGTGCTCCTAGATATCTTTCTCTGGATGTCTTAGTCGTACCGGCGGTCGCGTCGGGGAGACAGGATGTGGTCTCTCGAACGACGCCCGTAGTTCGCGACCAGGGTAGTTGACTCGACGCAACCCCCCGTAATCGGCATCCTTCCTCGTTACCGTCGAAACCGTCCAGCGGTTCGGCCGGTTTGCGGCCGGTGGCCCGGAAGCCACCGACGGCCAGGACTGTCAGCGCGACCGCGAGCAGTGCGTACACCACCACGTCGAGCCCGGTCAGCCGCTCACCGAGCACCAATGCCACCCCGAAGAGCAGCACCGGTTCGACGTAGGTCAGCAGCCCGAAGACCGGCATGCTCAGCAGGCTGGAGGCGGCGACGTACGCCGCCATCGCGACCGTTCCCGCGAGGCCTACCGCCGCCACCGCCGCGTAGCCGCTCCACGTCGACGCGCCGCGGCAGACGACGATGAGCAGCACCGACACCGGAACCGTCAGCGCAACCTCCACACCGAACGCAGCCGGACTGTCCACACCCATGCGCCGCCGCACCCCGAAGTAGAGCGCGTACCCGATGCACACCGCGAACGTGACCCACGAAACCGCGCTCGTGGCAACTACTTTCAACGCCACCGCGGCCAGCGCCAGGGCGGCCGCCACCCACTGCAAACCCGACACCGACTCCTTGAAGCCGATGCGACCCACAAGTACGAGAACGATCGGGAGGAGCAGGTAGCCCAGTGAGGCATCGAGGGCATGTCCGTGCACCGGAGCCCAGCTGAACAGCCACATCTGCGCGGAAACCAGGAAGCTCGTCGTGGCGAAGATCATCGGCATCCACCAGGCCCGGGTGAGGGTGCGCCACAACTCGGCGAGTGACCGGCGGCCGGCCGGGCTGATCAGCACGAGGCCATAGCAGGCCGTCATGATGAGCATCCGCCAGCCGAACACCGCCTCCGGCGAGGCGTCGACCACACCCGAGAGGTAGAAGATCACCCCGAACAGCCCGCTGGCCAGCAAGGAGTAGCCGACGCCGCGGGCCGGAGGCACGGCCGAGCCGGGCATCTACATCACCGCCACAGCAGGCAGGGCTGACACTGGATCACTCGATTGCTTGGGATCGGATCGGGAGCCGAGGTCAGGCTCTTACCGGATGGTCGGGGTGACAGGATTTGAACCTGCGGCCTTCCGCTCCCAAAGCGGATGCGCTACCAAGCTGCGCTACACCCCGTAATGCGTGGTCGATCCGCGGGTGACAACCTGCAAAAGGACCACGCGAGATACTACGGCCTCGACACGGGAAGCCTCCAATTGGATTTGATCGGGGGCACCCCGGTACAGTGCTGATGCTGCACATGCGGGCGTAGCTCAATGGTAGAGCCCTAGTCTTCCAAACTAGCTACGCGGGTTCGATTCCCGTCGCCCGCTCCATTGAACCGCCCCGATGGGGCGGTTTTTTGTTTGTGGGGCACCGGTCACGGTGCCTCGATCGGTGTCAGCGATATCGGCAGCCGATGGGTACCTGGCCCCTCACCGGGGCAACCGGGCCCCTCGGTGACGAGGGTGCGTTCTCCGAAGAAACTGCCGTCCGGGTTCGGGATCCAGTAATCCGAGCGCCGGGCCTGCACTGCGCTGCTCGGGTCACTGCGATCGCAGAAGTAGGGGTACTCGCCGCTCGTCTCCCACCGGTTGCCGTTCCAGCGGTACTCATATGCCACCGGGGCACCCGGGTTGCGAGCGTGATCGTCCGAATTGTCCATGCGCGCAACGCATCCGTCCACGTCGCAGTCGGTGGTGAATTCGACAGGCACCGTCATCGGATTCATCGGTGTCGGCATACCGTTGAACGTCTGCTTCGAGAAGTCGATGAACAGTTTGTAGTGCCCGTACATCGGGGGCGGTTCGACTCGATCCGCATGAGCGACCGGATACCCGATCGATACGGCCCCGGCGGTGAACGCACCCACGAGTGCGATTCTCACGGCGCTAGTCATCTTTGTCGTCATCACGGTGCGCAGCCTCGATCACTTCGGGTGGCACGGGCTTGGCGAGCCAGGCACGAATCCGCAGCAACCCACCGGCGACGGCCCCGATGGCGAACACCGCGGCAAGCACCCAGAGCGCAACGGACACGAGGCCGATTATCGCGCGGTCATAGCGGTCTACGTGCGGTTTCGAGCCCGACGGGCCCGAGCCGTTTACCGACGAGTAGGCCGATGCTGGGTATCGACTACATCTCGGCGCGGGCGGACAGCCCAAATTCGGAGGACAGTGGTGTACATCACACCGACGAAAAGGAAGTCGGCTTGAACGAAAGGCAGCGAGATGATCGGAGCAATTATCAGCGCAATCGTCGTCGGCGCGATTATCGGCGTCCTTGCGCGACTCATCATGCCCGGTAGGCAGAACTTGAGCACTCTCATGACAGTTTTGCTCGGGATCGCCGGAGCCCTGCTCGGCTCCTGGATCACTTCGGCCTTCGGATACAGCAACGCGAACGGCGGGTTCCAGATCATCCCGTTCGTCGTTGGCGTCGTGGTGGCGATCGTGCTGATCGCGGTCTACACCGCCCTTTCGGGCCGACGTGGCACGCCCGTCGGTCACTGAAGCAGGGAACCTGGGCTCCGCCGATCGTGTCCCTCGGTCGGCGGAGCCGCCTTTTGCGTCAAGGTCGCCCGGCGTGGGAGGAGTTCGCCTGGTCTTGTCCATCTCCGTCGACGATGACGCTCCCCGATTTCCAACATGTGGGTCGTGGCCCCGCCCGATCCGCGACCCTGGGGTAGGACTCGGCGCGGGTAGACCGGCCTCTCGCTCGACCCCGAAGCAGCGTTTGCGGCATTACTGGATGTCGGATCGAACCCCGTCGAGCCACTCCTTGTCGAGCCGGGGCGCTACCCACGACACGACGACCGCAAGCAGCAAGGTGGCCGCAAGGATGAACTGGTTGACCGGCGCCCCCAGCGCGAACGCGCCCAACACACCGACCACCAAGACGCCAAGTCCGAGATAGATCCGCGGCGACCGGTACCCGGGCTGGCGCAGAACCACCGGCCAGAGGTGCCGCGGCAGACTGCGCGCCAATCGCCCGAACATCACCAACAGGACGACGCAGCCGACGGCGGCGACGATCCGCCCCACCCGACTCGTCGCACCAGTGCGCTCAACCCTGAACAGGATCCACAGCGCAAGCCAGGCCGCAAGAGTCGTCCAGCACAGCCACGCACGCACGGTAGCGGCGATGTTTGCGCGGACCTTGTCGCCGAGGTGCGGATCAAGCTGTGCTGCTTGACGAAACCCAACGACCGCGCTGAACAGTTTCCTGCTGTGGACCCGATTCACCGCGATGTTGTGCAACGCTTGCGCGTGTCCGGGTTCGAGCTGCAGCGCCATCTCGTGTTCCGACGTCGACTCTGCCAGCCTCCCCACCATGCCGAGAACAGTGCCCATCAGGTCGTGGGTATCGGCATCATCCGGCGCCAAGCGCAGAGCCTCGGTCGCCACCGGAAGCGCTGCCTCGGCATCACCCGCTGATACCAGGAGCCGGGCGTACTCAAAGTGCGTCATTGAGTCCAGCGGCGCGGCTTCGACCGCCCTTCGGGCCCACGACAACCCTTCCCCCTGTCGGCCGAGCGCATCGAGGACCGACGCATAGATTCGCATCGGATAGGCATCTTCGGGAGTGCGGCTCAGCGCGTCGCGGACGGTCCGCTCCGCTGCGTGGTGGTCGCCGGAGAGATGCTGGGTCCGGGCCAATTCGTTCAGCAGCGCCGCATCGTGCGGATTGTTCGCCAACGCTGCGCGCAGCACTTCCTCGGCACGCCGGAAATTGCGGACTTCCAGATAACTGTCAGACAGAATGATCGCGCTCGCGGTGCTATCCGCGTCGGAACTGAAGGTCATCGAAACCTCTTGCAGCGCTTACGCTTTACCGGGCCGGCGTGAGCGTCGGTAACGTTGCCGAACCCGATGATGCTGCGAGCGACGTCGAGCCACCGACCGACACTCCGCCGAAGCTGACGCATTGCCACGGCAGCCGCCAACTCACCAACAACGGCGTCCTGTGCCATGTGTCCCCCATCGCCGGCGAATTGCGATGGTAACGGCACGGAACGTCAGCCAATGGCGATTCTGGCGACCGACGTGCTGGCGAGATGGCGACGGCCAATGCTCAGCACCCGGCCGCATGCCCGGAATCCGCAAGCTCCGCCGACGATGACACGTCGATTTCCACCTGAGGGTCGTCATCAGGGGCAATCTGCGACCCTGAGGTAGAAATGGCCGAGCAGCGGGCTGACAGCGGGCCGAGAAGCCGCCCACCAACCATCACGGCCCCGTCTCGAACGGCTTGCGATCTGTGCCACAGGGGTGCTCAAAGGTTGCCATCCGCCTACCGTGAGTAACAGGTGCGGACCGTCGACCGATCTTGAAGATGGCAGCGCAAGCAGACAACTACGCGCACCGCTGCCGTACAGCCACCGCACTCGTGCAGGAGACCAATGCCCGCTACGACCCTGATCGCAGGCACCTGCGCACCGGAATTCAGCCGGGTGCGCGATGCCTTCGCGGACAACTTCGCCCACCACAATGAGGTCGGCGCGGCTGTCGCGGTCTGGGTTGAGGGCGATCTGGTGGTCAACCTGTGGGGCGGATCGGCCGATGCGGCGGGCAGCCGACCGTGGCAGCAGGACACCCTGGCCAGTGTGTACTCGGGATCCAAGGGGTTGTTGAGCACCTGTATCCACCTGTTGGCCGATCGCGGCGAGATCGATCTGGATGCTCCGGTTGCCCGGTACTGGCCCGAGTTCGGCCAGGCCGGAAAGCAGAACATCACCGTCGCGATGGTGCTGGGCCATCGCTCGGGTGTGATCGGCCCGCGCGAACCGATGGACTGGCGGCAGGTGACCGACTGGGACGCGGTGTGCGCCCGGATCGCGGCCGCGACTCCGTGGTGGCCTCCAGGCAGCGCGCAGGGCTACCAAGTAGTCACGTTCGGGTTCATTCTTGGCGAGGTGGTGCGTCGGGTCACCGGGCGCACCATCGGTCAGTACCTGCGCACCGAGGTCGCCGAACCGTTGGGCGCCGATATCCACATAGGGCTGCCGGCCTGGCAGCATCACCGGTGCGCGGAGATGGTGAACAAGCCGTCGGTACGGAGCCTGTTGGCCGACAACCACGTCGACGGACCGCCGGAATCGCTTGCCGACCATCCGATGGCCGGCTGGGCGGTGTCGATGGACTTCGTGCCGGATGACGAATTGGGCGTGCAAGCCCTGGACGCTTGGCGCGCAGCGGAATTCCCGAGCACCAATGCACACGTCTCAGCACTGGGCATGGCGACCGTCTACAACGCACTGGCCCAGGAGAAGCTGCTCACCCGTGAGCACATGGAGCGCTGCCGCGTCTCGCAGGGCGGTTTCGACGCCGACGTGGTGTTGGGTGCGCGGGTCGCCGATCACGGCTGGGGTCTGGGTTACATGCTCAACCAGCGCGGGGTGGCCGGACCCAACACCGGCATCTTCGGGCACGGTGGGTCTGGCGGTTCGTTCGCCTTCGTCGACCTGGAGCACCGGATCGGATACGCGTACGTGATGAACTATTTCGACGCCACCAAGTGCAATGCCGACCCTCGTACGGTCGCGCTGTCGAACGAGGTTTACTCCGCTCTCGGCGTAATTTGAGTTCCCTTCGAGAACCCGGAAGCACTGGTTCGCGTCGGTACGCTGGACGCCATGAACAGCGTTTTGCTGGTACTCATCGTCCTGGTCATCGCTGCGATCGCGTTCGCTGTCTACAGCTCGTCGCAGGCCAACGGTCGCCGCTCCGCGGAGTCACTGGCCGACGCCAAGGCTGATGCCCGCCGGCTGATCGAGCGTCTCGGCGGGCAGGTGCTCAACCTGACCGGCTCCGACGACGCGTCCAAGCAGGCGCTGGCCGACGCCTCTGAGCGGTACACCGCGGCGTCCTCCCAGATCGACCAGGCCACCACTGCCAAGCAAGCCGCGCTGGCCAAGGAGAGCGCAATCGAGGGGCTCTACTACGTGCGTGCGGCCCGCACCGCGATGGGCATGGATCCGGGTCCGGAGCTGGAGTCGTTGACCGGGCAGCGCGCGGCCGGCGAGGTCACCGAGGACCGCCGGGTCAACTTCGAGGGTCGTGAGATCGAGGCCTCCCCCACCCCGTCGCAGCGCACCCCGAACTACTACCCCGGCGGCCGCGTGGCCGGACGCCCGGTGCCCGCCGGCTGGTATTCCGAGCCGTGGTGGAAGCCGGCGCTGGTGGCCGGCGCCTGGGGTCTGGGCTCGGTCCTGCTGTTCGACGCGATGTTCTCCGGTATGCACGGGGTGGGCTACGGCGCTCAGGGCTTCGAAAATGGTTACGGTGACGGCTATTCCGACGGTTTCGCCGCGGGTCAGGACGGTGGCGGCTTCGACGGTGGCGACACCGGCGGGGCCGACGGCGGCGGCGACTGGGGCGGCACCGATGCCAGCGGCTGGGACAGCGGCGGTTTCGACGGTGGCGGCTTCGGCGACTTCGGCGGTGATTTCGGGGGCTTCTGACGCCTGCCGAGCAGACGCAAAACTGCCCATTTTCACGTGAAAATGGGCAGTTTTGCGTCTGCTCGCGGGAACCTTAGAGGCGGCTCTCCAGACGGGCCGACACTCCGGCCTCTTGCAGATCCAGACGCTCCAGCATGGCCCGCACCGCTTCGTCCTCGATCCGGCCCTCGTCGCGCTCGGCGATGAGCGCCCCGCGTTGTGCCGCAAGCACGTCGCGGTAGAGACTCGAGAACACCGCGGCCCGTTTGGTCAGCGCTTCGGGGTCCGGCATCTCGTCGGCGTCTTGGGAATGCCGGGCGATCACCGCGCGAATCTCGGTCACCAGATGGGGATCCAACCCGTCGGGCGGGTCTGCCTCGAACGCGTCGAGCACCTCGTCGGCCGCATCGTGCACCACTCGTTCGGCCTTGATTTCCTCTTCCCGGTCGGCGGCATGGTCGTCGCAGAACCGGGACAGGTTGAGCCGGCGGATCAGCAGCGGCAGGGTCCAGCCCTGGATCAGCAGGGTGCCCACGCTCACCACGAACGCGATGGCCTGGATGGTGGCGCGTTCCGGAAACGGCTCGCCGGTGGCCGTGGTGGCCGGGATTGCGGCGGCCGCGGCCAAAGTCACCACACCGCGCATCCCGGTCCAGGACACCACGAGGTTCTCCCGCCAACTCAGCGAGCGGCGGTCGATCATTCTGCGCCAGCGCGCCTTGGGCTTTCGTCTGCGCACGCCGAGTGCGCCGCGGGAGCCGTCGGGAACCGGCACGCTGAACTTGCTCTCGACGTGCCGGGACAGCTTGTTGCGGCCGAACATCAGGAACACCGACAGCGGGCGGATGAACAGCACGATCACCAACACGATGATCGAGGCGATCGCCACCTCGGCCAGCGACTCGTGGGCCTCGTTCAGGTGTTCCAGGACGAACCGCAGATGCAGCCCGATGTAGGCGAACACGAACGCCTCGAGCAGCACATCCAACGAGTTCCAGACGTACCGCTCCTGCAGGCGGGTCTGGTACCCGGCTCCCATCGCACCGTTGCCGACGACGAAGCCGGCGACCACCACCGCCAACACCCCGGAGGCGTGCAGTTCCTCGGCGGTGATGAACGCCGCGAACGGGACCACCAGGCCCTGCACGGTTTCCAGGCCCGGATTGTCCAGATGCTTGCGAATCCACAGCGTCAGATATCCGAGCAGCGCCCCGACCAGCGGGCCGATGGTGGCGCTGTAGCCGAACAGCAGGAACGGGTTCTCGATGAAGGTGTGGCTTCCGGCCACCTGCGCCACCGCGATGGAGAACAGGGTGAGCGCGGCCGCGTCGTTGATCAGGCTCTCGCCGGTGAGGATCGCCATCACCCGTTTGGGCAGACCGAGCTTGCGCCCGACCGCGACGGCGGTCACCGCGTCGGGTGGCGCGACGATCGCACCGAGGACCAGCGCCAGGCCGAAGGTCAACGGCACCAACACCAGCCACGACGACACCGCTGCCACGGCGAAGGCCGTCACCACGACGAGACCGACACCGAGGCCAAGGATCGGGCGGATGTTGCGGAAGAACGTCGGGAAGGAGAAGTCCAGCGCGGCTGAATACAGCAGCGGAGGCAGCACCACCGTCAGCAGAATGTGGGAATCGAGTTCGGGAGGTTCGAAGCCGGGAAGGAACGAGACCAGGCTGCCGATGACAACGATGATCAGGGCGGGTTCCTGGCCACGCCGGTGCGCGGCTGCGGTGACGAGAATGGCTCCGACGACGACGAGGATCAATTCCACCGGGAGATTGTCCCGTGCCGGTGACGCCGGCGCGCACTCACACCTGGCAGTGGGGGCACCAGAACAGGTTGCGGGCCTCCAGTTCTGCGGTGCGCACTGCTCCGCCACACACCCGGCACGCCTCTCCTGCCCGGCGATACACGTAGGTGCGGGGCCGGCCGGGACCGTAGGACGGTGCCCCGTGATCGTGCTCGGGACGGACGACGACGATCTTGCCGCGGCGCACGCCGACCTTCATCAGCTCGACGAGATCGGTCCACATGTCGTTGAATTCGGTCTGGCTCAGGTGGGTGCCCGGACGGTATGGGTCGATGTGATGACGGAACAGCAGCTCGCTGCGATATACGTTTCCGACGCCGGCGATCACCGACTGGTCCATCAGCAGCGCACCAATTGACCTGCGCGACTTGCTGATCCGCTTCCAGGCCAACGCAGGGTCGGCGTCTTTGCGCAGCGGGTCGGGACCGAGCCGCGCGACCACGTCGGCGATCTCGGGCTCGGCGATCACCTCACACACCGTGGGGCCGCGCAGATCGGTGCCGTACTCGGCGCCGACGATCCGCATCCGGACCTGGCCGACCGGCAGTCCCAGCGGAACGGGAGCTTCGGTGAACGTCCCGTACAGGCCGAGGTGGATGTGCACGACGTGTCCACCGGCGTAGTGATGGAACAGGTGTTTGCCCCATGCGTCGGCCTGTTTGAACACCTGACCGTTGACCGCGGCCGCCCCGTCGGCGAAGCGGCCCTGCGGGCTGGACACCACCACGGGCGCCCGGCCGAACCGCTTCTGGTGCAGCCGGGCCAACCGGTGCAGGGTGTGCCCTTCGGGCATGGGTCAGGCAGGCGCGCCGGGAACCGGCGGGGCCACGTGGTCCTTCTCGTACTCGGCCAGGATGTCGATGCGGCGCTGGTGGCGCTCGGCTTCCGACCACGGCGTCGACAGGAACGCGTCGACGATGGCCAACGCCTCCTCCTCGCTGTGCATGCGGCCGCCCAGGCCCATCAGCTGCGCGTTGTTGTGCTCGCGGGCCAGCTTGGCGGTCTCGACGCTCCAGGCCAGGGCACAGCGGGCGCCGGGCACCTTGTTCGCGGCGATCTGCTCGCCGTTGCCCGAGCCGCCCAGCACGATGCCCAGGCTGCCGGGATCGGCGACGGTCTTGACCGCGGCGTCGATGCAGAACGCCGGGTAGTCGTCATCGGCGTCGTAGGTGTAGGCACCGCAGTCGATCGGCTCGTGGCCGGTCTTCTTGAGGTGCTCGATGATGGTCTGCTTGAACTCGAATCCGGCGTGGTCGGCACCGATGTAGACGCGCATGTCGGTAACCCTAACTGGTCATCACCCCGCCACAGCACCAGCTCGGATACCTGCCAGGAGCAGATCGAGCATTCGCTGCGCCTGCTCGGCCGAGCCGCTGGCCAGGAAGATCCCGAGCAGGCTCGACACCACGTCCTCGGCCCGCACATCCGCCCGCAGGCTGCCATCGGCGGCACCGGCATCGAGCAGGGTCTGGACCGCCCCGGTGATGCTCGCCTTGGTGTCGCGGTGGTCGACCGCGCCGGATTCGAAGATGGTGCGTAGCGATTCGGCCATGCCCTTCTTGGCGGCCACGAACGTCGCGTAGCGGTTCATCCACCGGCGCAGCGCCACCGGCGGCGGGTACCGGCCGGACAGGTCGGCCGCGGACGCGGAGACCTCGGCCAGCTCGGCGCGGTAGACGGCCTCGATGAGGGCCTCGCGGCTGGGGAAGTGACGGTAGAGCGTCCCGATGCCGACACCGGCCTCGCGGGCGATGGCCTCCAGCGAGACGGGACCGTCCGACGCGGCGAACGCTGCTGCGGCGGCCGCAAGCAGGCGTTCCCTGTTGCGTCGCGCGTCGGCCCGTTCAGCCATAGCGGAGGCTCCTCCGTTTTGTTAGCGTGGTGAAACGGAGGTCCCTCCGCATCACTTCCGAGTATGACATCCCAGGAGTGCACCATGACCCCATCGCATCCCGGCGGCACCGGCACCATCGGCGGACACAGCGTGGCTCGGATCGGCTACGGCGCCATGGGTCTCGGACGCGAGCTCCCCCACGACGATGCGACTGCCGTGTTGCACCGCGCCGTCGAGCTCGGCGTCAACCACATCGACACCGCATCGTTCTACGACGACGGCGTGGTGAACCGGCGCATCCGGGACGCGCTCGCCCCGTATCGGGACGATCTGCTCATCGTCAGCAAGGTCGGGGCCCGGCCGGCCACCGGACCGATACCTCTCGCGCTGGCCCAGCACCCCGCGGACCTGCGCCACGCCGTCGAACTGGACCTGGCCGGCCTCGGGCTGGATCAAATTCCGGTCGTGAACCTGCGGCGCGCCGACATCGGCCCCGGGTTGGTCGCCGAGGGCGATCAGATCGTCGATCTGGACGATCAGTTGGCCGAGATGATCGCGCTGCGCGACGAAGGCAAGATCGGTGCGATCGGGATCAGCAACGTCGACCTGGAGACCCTGCGCCGTGCGCTGTCCGCCGGGATCGTATGCGTGCAGAATGCCTACAGCCTGCTCAACCGCAGCCATGAGGACGAACTGGCACTGTGCAATGAACAGGGCATCGCCTGGGTGCCGTTCTTTCCCCTCGGCTCGGCGTTCCCGAGCTTTCCGAAGGTCGCCGAAAACGCTGTGGTGCAACGGATCGCCGCGGACCTCGGCGTCAGCGGCGCACAGATCGGGCTGGCCTGGTTACTCGCGCACGCGCCCAACACCCTGCTCATCGCCGGGACCACGTCGATCGCCCACCTCGAGGAGAACCTGGCGGCAGGCGACCTGCTGCTCAACGAGCAGCAGCTCGCCGACCTCGATGCCGTCCACACAGACCTACCCCAGGGTGATGGCGTCCAGGCGTTCCTTGATGAAGGTCGCTGACGTCACCGGCTCCAGACCCGAGACCTTGCCGATGGGTGGCTCCAGCGGAGTAACGAGTGCGTCGTGGTTGGCCTCGTAGAAGTAGATCAGCGAGACCAGGTCCTCCTCGGGGGCGTGCGGCTGGGGCGGCAGCACCCGGTGCCGGCCCGACGGCCACCGCTGCCCGCTCCAATACTCCAGCAGGTCACCGATGTTGACCGTGAGCGATCCCGGCTCCCACGGCGCGTCCTCCCAGCCCTCTTGCTCGGAGTACACCTGTAAGCCGCCGGCGCCGGGCTCGCGGTCCAGGATCGTGACGGTGCCGAAGTCGGTGTGCGGTCCGATCCGGAACTGTCCGGGCTCGGGCTCCCCCACCACACTCACCGGCGGATAGTGGTTGATGTTCATGGTCCACGTCGGCCGGTCGGCCAGTGCGACAAAGGGATTGACCGTCAGTCCGAGGGCGTGGGCGAACAACGCCAGCAGGTCGTCGGACACCTTTCGCATCGCAGCGGTGTACTCGTCGACCAATGCCTGCAACGCGGGCACCTCGGTCGGCCACACGTTGGGGGCGAACCAGATCCGGTCCACCTCGGGGTCGCCGGTCGCAGTCTCGGCACCCAGGCTGTAACTCTCCTTGAGATCGGGCGGGGTCTCGGTGCCCTCGGCGTAGCCGTTGGCCTCGGCCCCGGGTCCGATCCAGCCGTGCCCGCCGACCGGTACCGAGTAGCGCTGTTTGACCTCGTCGGGCAAGCCGAAGAACTCGCGGCTGGCCGCACGCACCTTGCTCGCCAGGTCGGTGTCGACGCCGTGTCCGGTGACCACGATGAACCCGGCGCGCTGCAGGCCGGCGTCGACCTCGGCGGCAACCGCATCGGCCTCCGCTCCACCGGCATACCAGCGAGACATGTCCACAGTTGCGATGGCGCTCATTCGCCGATGTCCTCCGCCCACAGATCCGGCCGCTCGGCGATGAAGTCCTCCATCATCGCCACGCAGCGTTCGTCGTCGAGCAGGGTGACCGCGACGCCGTGCTCGGCCAGCCAGTCGTGCCCACCGGTGAAGGTCCGGCTCTCCCCGATCACCAGGGCACCGATGTTGAACTGACGGACCAGCCCGCTGCAGTACCAACACGGCGAGAGGGTGGTCACCATGATGGTGGACCGGTAGCCGCGTTGCCGCCCGGCGGCCCGGAAGGCGTCGGTCTCGGCATGGATCGACGGATCGTCGTTCTGCACGCGCCGGTTGTGCCCGGCGCCCAGCAGTGTTCCATCCGAACCGAACAGGGCCGCGCCGATCGGAATTCCGCCTTCGGCCAGTCCTTTTCGCGCTTCCTCGACAGCGACGTCGAGCATCTGCTCCGGGGTCATGCCGGCACCTTCCGTTCCGCGGTGAGCTTGGACCGGCACAACACGAGGTAGCTTGCCCCGGCGATGAGGAAGCCGACGAAGAACGTGATGTCACCCGACTGCGGAACCTCCCGCGCGATGTACCCGACGAACTTCGTCTGGTTGCAGAACAGCGTCACCGACACCACCAGGCCGAGCAGGAACGACACCAGGCCGGGCCAGTTGGTGTAGGACCGGTCGTAGAGGAATTGCGCCACGGGCTGGTCGCCGCGCAGGTACTCGTCGGCGAACACCACACCCAGCCACGGCCCGATCCAGTACGCGATGATCAACAGGAACGCTTCGTAGCTCGCCGCCGCGTCGGCCAGCGCCCACCAGGCGATGAGAAACCCGACGACCCCGAAGAAAGCGGTCGCCAGGGCCCGCGCGATGTGAGGCGGGAGCTTGATCCCGATTGTCACGAAAGCCATTGCGCCCGAATAGATGTTGATCGCATTGGCGGCAATCGCCCCGATCGCGATGGCCAGCAGGGTCAGACTCGCCAGCCACGGCGCCAGCTCCGCGGTGAATGCGGAGGTGGGGTTGTCCGAGACGGCGGGGCCGATGGTCACCGACGCGGCCCCGACCGTCTGCAACAGCATGCAGGACACGAACAGTCCTGCGGCGGCGAACAATCCGGTGCGTGGACCGGCCTCGGACCGTGGGAGGTAGCGCGTGTAGTCGGCGGCGTACGGCGCCCACCCCGCGACGTAGCCGAACGCGGTGCCCACGGTGAGCAGGAAGCCGCCCATGCCGCCGACACCGCCCGTGACCGCCGGGGCACCCAGGTCTGCCTTGCTCAGGATCACCACCGAGGTGACG
This sequence comes from Mycolicibacterium peregrinum, assembly GCF_002102345.1. Taxonomy (GTDB): domain Bacteria; phylum Actinomycetota; class Actinomycetes; order Mycobacteriales; family Mycobacteriaceae; genus Mycobacterium; species Mycobacterium peregrinum. The sequence goes on along the minus strand of NZ_LQPP01000018.1, from coordinate 4,669 downwards.
GCGAAGATGACGGCGAGTATCGGGAACGCCCAGCGTTCGAAGGCCTGCACCAGGTTGTGCCCGAACACCGCCAGCGCGGTCTGCACCACGACGACGAGCACCAGAGCCAGCACCGGAGCGACGCCGAACAACGTGGACAACGCGAATGCCCCGCTGACGCTGTTGGTGGCGAACCATCCGATGCCCGCGGTCACCGTCATCAGCAGCGAGGGCACGGCGTTGCCCCGGAAGCCGAATGCCAGCCGACCCAGGACCATCTGCGGAACTCCGTGCAGCGGACCGCGTTTGGACAGGAAGTAGTGCGCGAGAGCGCCGAGGCCGGTGCCGACCGCCAGGCCCGCCACCGCCTGCCAGAACGTCATGCCGTAGACGGAGACCGCCAGCACACCCAGGAAGATGGTGGCGAATTCCAGGTTCGGCGAGGTCCAGGTCCAGAACAGCTGGCTGGGCTTTCCGTGCCGGTCGGCGTCGGCGATGTGCTCGTTGCCGCCCGGTTCCACGGCGGCGATTCGGTCCCGGTACGTGCCGTCGGTGCTGGGCTCAGCCGCTGTCATCCGTACACCGTGGCGTGAGCCACGGTGTTACGCAACCGGAATCGCGATTTTGGGTGAAGTTCACCCGTCAGTCGAACTGTGGCGCCTCGGTGCGCGACCGCTTGAGCTCCCAGAAATGCGGGTACGACGCGAACGTCACCGACGCGTCCCAGAGCTTGCCGGCCTCTTCGCCACGCGGGATCTTCGAGAGCACCGGGCCGAAGAACGCGACGCCGTTGACGTGGATGGTCGGGGTGCCGACGTCCTCACCGACGGCGTCCATGCCGGCGTGGTGGCTCTTGCGCAACGCCTCGTCGTACTTGTCGGTGTCGGCTGCCTCGGCCAGCTCGGCGGGCAGGCCGACTTCCTCGAGTGCCTGCGCGATGACGGTGTCGAGGTCCTTGTTGTCCTGGTTGTGGATCCGGAAGCCCATCGCGGTGTAGAGCGGGCCGAGGATCTCCGGCCCCTTGAGCTGCTCGGCGGCGATGGCGACCCGGACCGGTCCCCACGCCTTCTTCATCAGTTCCTGATAGTTCTCGGGCAGGTCGCGGCCCTCGTTGAGCACCGCGAGGCTCATGACGTGGAACTGCACGTCGATATCGCGGACCTTCTCGACTTCGAGGATCCAGCGCGAGGTGATCCAGCACCACGGGCACAGCGGGTCGAACCAGAAGCCGGCGGTATCCTTCTGGCCTGCGGCCTTCTGATCTTGGGGAGCCATCTACGCGTTCCTCTCGGTGTGGTTCAAGGCACAGCTGCGTTCAACACAACTGTGCACCCGTATCGAGATGTTCCCGAGGCGAGTAACTATCTGGGGACCGTTTACGACAAAAATGACAACAATGGTGGCTGACCGCTCGACGAGCATGTCGAAGTCACGGCAGTGCCACAGGAAACGCATAGTGCGCGAACTTTTATCGAAACGTGTTGTTCCTGTGACCCTGATAAACCACTGTTGCCCAAGTGAGCAGAGCGATCTAAGGGTTCTGCGTGACAGCTGAGGAGCTGAATATGGCCGCTCGCGCCCTCCTGACCGCCGTAGGTGTTGTTTCCGTCGCCCTCGCGGTGGCCGTCCCGGCACAGGCCGACCCGGCCCCGGTCCCCAATCCGACGACCGACAGCTCGTTCTTGAACGCCCTGAACGACGCCGGGGTGGGCTACGGCGATCCCGGCGCGGCCGTCCAGATGGGCCAGGAAGTGTGTCCGATGCTGGTCGAGCCCGGCAAGGACTTCGCCTCGGTGGCCTCCCAGATGCGCGGCGACGGCGGCATGTCGCCCCAGATGGCGTCGTTCTTCACGGGCATCGCCATCCAGATGTACTGCCCGCAGATGATGTCGTCGATCGGCGACGGCTCGATCCTGAACAACCTCGGCGCGCTCAACGGACTCGCCGGGATCGCCGGCTTCCCCCAGTAGGCCGACTCCAGCCGGCGTCCAGCCACTAGGTTGGACGCGTGGCACTTCCGAATCTCACCCGCGATCAGGCCGTAGAGCGCGCAGCTCTGGTGACGGTCGACAACTACCACGTCGCCCTCGACCTCACCGACGGCAACGGCAACCCCGGCGAACGCACCTTCCGGTCAACCACCACCGTGAAGTTCGATGCCCTCGCCGGCGCCGACACCTTCATCGATCTGGCGGCCGATGCCGTCCACAGCGCGACGCTCAACGGCATCCCGCTCGATGTGTCGGGCTACGACGAATCCACCGGCATCGCGCTCACCGGGCTGGCCGCGCACAACGTCCTGGTGGTCGACGCCGACTGCCTGTACTCCAACACCGGTGAAGGCCTGCACCGGTTCGTCGACCCTGTCGACAACGAGGTCTACCTGTATTCGCAGTTCGAGACCGCCGACGCCAAGCGGATGTTCGCCTGCTTCGACCAGCCCGACCTGAAGGCCACGTTCGACGTTCAGGTCGCCGCGCCGTCGCACTGGCAGGTGATCTCCAATGGCGCGACCACCACCGCCGAGCCCAACGGCTCAGGCACTGTGCACACCTTCGCCACCACCCCGAAGATGAGCACCTATCTGGCGGCGCTGATCGCCGGGCCGTACGCGGTGTGGCGCGACTCGTATTCCGACGAGCACGGCGAGATCCCGCTGGGCATCTTCTGCCGGGCCTCACTGGCCGAGTTCATGGACGCCGATCGGCTGTTCACCGAGACCAAGCAGGGCTTCGGTTTCTACCACGCCAACTTCGGCACGCCGTACGCCTTCGGCAAGTACGACCAGCTGTTCGTGCCCGAGTTCAACGCGGGGGCCATGGAGAACGCCGGCGCGGTGACGTTCCTGGAGGATTACGTCTTCCGGTCGAAGGTCACCCGGGCCTCCTATGAGCGGCGCGCCGAGACCGTGCTGCACGAGATGGCACACATGTGGTTCGGCGATCTGGTCACCATGCAGTGGTGGGATGACCTGTGGCTCAACGAGTCCTTCGCGACGTTCGCGTCGGTGCTGTGCCAGGCCGAGGCCACCGAATACGACACCGCCTGGACCACCTTCGCCAATGTCGAGAAGTCCTGGGCCTACCGCCAGGATCAGCTGCCCTCGACCCACCCGGTCGCCGCCGACATCCCTGATCTGGCCGCCGTCGAGGTCAACTTCGACGGCATCACGTACGCCAAGGGCGCCTCGGTGCTCAAGCAGCTGGTGGCCTACGTGGGACTCGAACAGTTCCTGGCCGGATTGCGCGACTACTTCCGCGACCACGCCTTCGGCAACGCCACATTCGGCGACCTGCTGGGCGCTCTCGAGAAGTCCTCGGGCCGTGACCTGTCCGGTTGGGGCCAACAGTGGCTCAAGACAACGGGTTTGAACACGCTGCGGGCCGACTTCGAGGTGGACGATACGGGTGCCTTCACCCGGTTCGCCGTCGCGCAGTCCGGGGCCGCCCCTGGTGCCGGGGAGACCCGCGTGCACCGGCTGGCCGTCGGCATCTACGACGACGACCCGGCCGGCTCGGGCAAGCTCGTCCGCGTACACCGCGAGGAGCTCGACGTCGAAGGACCGATCACGGATGTCCCTGCCCTGGTAGGCGTTTCGCGCGGGAAGCTGATCCTCGTCAACGACGATGACCTGACCTACTGCTCGTTGCGGCTGGATCCGGCGTCGTTGTCGACCGTGGTGTCGCGGATCGCCGACATCGCCGACCCTCTCCCCCGGACGCTGGCCTGGTCGGCAGCTTGGGAGATGACCCGCGAAGCCGAGATGAAAGCCCGCGACTTCGTCGCGCTGGTGATGAGCGGCATCCACGCCGAAACCGAGGTCGGCGTCGCGCAGCGGCTGCTGATGCAGGCCCAGACCGCGCTGAGCTCCTACGCCGATCCGGGCTGGGCCAGCGAAATCGGCTGGCCTGCGTTCGGCGATGCTCTGCTCGACCGGGCGCGCGACTCCGCCCCCGGTTCCGATCACCAGCTCGCTTTTGTGAACGCGCTGTGCACCTCGGTGCTGTCGCCCAACCACGTCGCCGTGCTGTCGACCCTGCTCGACAACGAACCTGCCGCGGTGAACATGTCCGGCCTGGTGATCGACACCGATCTGCGCTGGCGGATCGTCACCGCGCTGGCCCGCAACGGGCAGATCGACGCCGACGGCCCCGAGACGCCGTTCATCGACACCGAGGCCGAGTCCGACCCGACTGCGGCCGGCAAGCGGCACGCTGCCGCGGCCTCGGCCGCTCGTCCGCAGGACGAGGTGAAGTCCGCGGCGTGGGAGCAGGTCATCGAGGACGACACGATCGCCAACATCACCACCCGCGCGATCGTCGGGGGCTTCGTGCAGCCCGGCCAGTCCGAGTTGCTGGCGCCGTTCACCACCCGCTACTTCGCCGCGATCTCCGGGGTCTGGGAGCGGCGGTCGAGCGAGGTCGCGCAGACCGTGGTGATCGGTCTGTATCCGTCGTGGGACATCAGCCAGAACGGGCTCGACGCGGCGGACGCGTTCCTCTCCGATCCAGAGGTGCCGCCCGCGCTGCGCCGTCTGGTGATCGAAGGACGCGCCGGTGTGGAGCGCTCCCTGCGCGCCCGCGCTTTCGACGTGAGCTGATTCGTACCGCGAGCATTGCTCCTATGTCAAGCGGCGGCGGGTTGGGGGTCGTTGAGGCGTGCTTGTTCGTCGGTATGGAGTCGGCGGTAG
>NZ_LQPP01000017.1 GCF_002102345.1 Mycolicibacterium peregrinum | reverse complement strand
GTTTCGGCACGAGATTGATCCTTCCAGCAAGGACGAATCCTCACAGGTCAGGAGTCAACCAAACCGGGGGCAGTCCCCTTCTCAAGGGCCTGAATTGAGCGGTGGGCGCCGCGGCGCAGCTTCTGGTCGGTCAGTAACCCGAACCACCGCTCGACCTGGTTGAGCCATGACGAGTACGTCGGGGTGAAGTGCATGTGGAATCGAGGGTGGGCGGCAAGCCATCTAGTGATCGTCGGTGATTTATGGGTCGAGTAGTTGTCGCAGATCAAATGGACATCCAGGCCGGTGGGCACGGTGTTGTCCAACTTGGTCAGGAAATTCTTGAACTCCACGGCCCGATGGCGGCGGTGAATCGATCCGTAGACCTGCCCGGTGGCCACATCCAGGGCGGCGAACAAGGTGGTGATCCCGTGGCGCACGTAGTCATGGGTTCGGCGTTCGGGCATGCCGGGCATCATCGGTAGCACCGGTGCACTGCGATCCAAGGCCTGGATCTGCGATTTCTCATCGACGCACAGCACCAGCGCCTTCTCCGGCGGATCCAGGTACAGCCCAACGACATCGCGCACCTTGTCGACGAATTGCGGATCGTTGCTGATCTTGAACGAGTCCACCTGATGCGGCTTGAGGCCGAACGATTTCCAGATCCGTCCCACCGTGGACTTCGACAACCCGGTCTCGGCGGCCATCGAAGCCCGTGACCAGTGCGTGGCGTCTTTGGGTTGACGCTCCAAGGTGGCCACGATCAACTCCTCGATGCCTCGTCGGTGATCTTGCGCGGCGCACCGGGTCGGGGTTCATCGGTCAATCCGTCCAGGCGCTTGTCGAGGAATCGTTGCCGCCACTTGCACACCATCTGCGGCGACACACCCAAGTCTTCGGCCACCTGCTTGTTGGTATCGCCTGCCGCGCAACCCAATACGATTCGACACCGCTGCGCCAGAGCTTGCGAGGACTTAGCCCGCCGCGCCCACCGCTGCAACGTCTCGGATTCGTCATCGGTCAACACCAACTCGACCACCGGTCTACCCCTGCGCGCCACCAAACAAGTCTACAATTATTCATGTAAATTACGACTCAAGACACTAGGCGGCAAGTTACCGGCACGGTAGACGCGACATTCGGACCGTAACGGGAATGGCGTTCTCACACAATACTCGGACTTCGGGAATGCCATTCCCTCGATCTCGGTCACACACCAACCAGGGAGAACGACCCGAAGCCCGCCCATCCCGGCATCAAGGGGCCACGCGAGGCACGCTGCGCGTTACGGCACCCGCGCCATCGGACCAATCATCTCGGCGACCACCGCGATCATCTCCTCGCGGTCGATGGCGACCGTCTGCCGGTGCACGGTGTGCCAGGCGCGGTCCAGCAGCCCCATCACCGCGACGCCGATGACGTCCGGCGAGTGCGGGCCGTCGCCGGCGATGGCCTGACCCAGCTTCCACGATGCGCGGGACACCATCCGGTTGCGGGAGTTTCGGAACAAATCGTCATCGGGTGCCGATTGTGTCGAGGCCAGCACGAATGCACCGTGGTGGTCCATATAGTCGAAATAGCGGCCGACCCAAGCCCGAATGTCGTTGGCATCGAACGGCACATCGGCGTCCGACCATTCGGCGATGACCGCAAGCACCTCGCGATAGGCATTCTGACCGAGGACGTTGAAGATCTCCCGCTTGTCCTTGAAGTACGTATAGAACCCAGCCCGCGAGATCCCGCACGTCTTGGTGATCGCATTGATCGGAGTGCCGGCGTACCCCCGCTCCAGAAACAGCTGGCGCCCGGCCTCCAAAATCGCCGACCGGGTGCGTTCACCCCGGCCGCCGTCCACCTGCGCGCCGGCGGTCGCGCCCGAGGTAACGGTCATGCGGATGACCATATATGACTACCATGTCAAGATCAATCATTGCAGTTCACAGCGATTTTATGGAGAGTAACCGCTCATACTTGACAGGAGTGTCAAGTAGGGGAATGCTCTAGTCGAGCCCACGTTTGACCTTGAGGGAGAGACCGATGACACCGTCCACCGAACAGTTCACGGATGCGCCGATCTTCGACGCTGATCAGCACATGTACGAGACACCCGAGGCGCTGCTGAAGTTCCTGCCGGACAAGTACAAGTCCAAGGTGCAGTTCGTCCAGATCGGCCGCCACACCCGGATCGCGATCCTGAACAAGATCACCGACTACATGCCGAACCCGACGTTCGAACGCGTGGCCGCCCCCGGCGCGCACGAAAGGTTCTACTCCGGACAGAACCCCGACGGTTTGACCATGCGGGAGATGTCCGGACGCGGTATCGATGCGCCGCCGGCGTCGCGCAATCCCGAAGACCGCATCGCCGAACTGGACCGCCAGGGCGTCGATTCTTGCCTGAATTACCCCACTCTGGCCAACCTGGTCGAGCACTCCTCGGCCGAGGACCCGGAGTTGACCGCGGCGATCATCCACGCACTCAACCAGTGGATGCTGGAGCATTGGGGTTTCAGCCACGCCAACCGGATCTACTCGACGCCGGTCATCAACCTCGGCATCCTGGATGAAGCACGCCGCGAGCTCGAATACATCCTCAACAACGGCGCTAAGGTTGCGCTGATCAAACCGGCGCCGGTGTACGGCTACAAAGGCTGGCGTTCACCCGCTCTGCCCGAATTCGATCCCTTCTGGAAGGACGTCGAAGACGCGGGCCTGCCGATCGTGTTCCACGCCAGCCAGCCTCCGCTGCAGGAGTACATCGATAAGTGGGAGCCGGCGGACACAAGCAATGCCTTCGAGATGTCGGCATTCAAGTGGACCGCGCTGGGACACCGCGAGATCGCCGACATGCTCACCAGCATGATCTGCCACGGCACCCTGACGCGGTTCCCGAAGCTGCGGATCGCCAGCGTGGAAAACGGAAGCGCCTGGATCCAGCCGCTTTTCGATGATCTGGCGTCAACCTACGGCAAGATGCCGCAGAACTTCCCGGAGCACCCACACGAGGTGTTCCGCCGCAACATCTGGGTCAGCCCGTTCTGGGAAGGTTCGGTGGCCGACGTGGTCAAAACCGTCGGGTGGGACAAGGTGCTGTTCGGTTCGGACTGGCCGCATCCCGAAGGCCTGGAAACCCCCAAGGGCTACTTCAAGTACGCCGAAGGTATGGACGTGCGCCGCACCTACGACTTCATGGGTGACAATGCGCGGCGCTTCATGGGTCTACCCATCGCGAACCCCGACCCGGAAGCCGTCAAGCCGCCGGTGCTGGCGAACGCCTGAGCACCAAAAGGGCGCGCCCGGGCTTGTGCCCGGGCGCGCCCTTTTTTGACGCTCAGTCGCTGGCGGGCAGCGGCTTGGCTTCCTTGAGCGCGAGCACGGTCGTGCCGACCGTGAGAGTTCCCGCACCGGCCTTGGTGACCAGCACCTCGGCGTCACCTTCGTCCACGTAGCGCTTACCCATCACGTTGCCGTCGGCAAAGGCGGGGTCGGGCGAGGCGCCAGCCGGCCGATCGGCACCCACGGGAATCATGGGCTGACCGCCACAGCGCAGATCGTCGAGACTGTCCGCCGCCTTGACGACAATCACCTGGGTATCACACACCTGGCTCTGCAACCGGGTGCCATTCTTGATCATGCTGCGCTCCTTGATTTTTCGGCGAAACTATTCATTGGTCGGCGGGGGCGAGCTTGAGATCGTCGAGGATCTCGCGGCGCAACACCTTGCCGGTAGGGGTGGTCGGTAGCTGCTCGCGAAATACGATGCGGTCGGGTGTGCGGGAACCGCGGAGTTTGGTGCGGGCGAATGCCCGCAACTGCTCGGGGTCCGCATCCCCGCCGGCCTCACGTACGATCACCGCGACGATGATCTGGCCCCATTCAGCGTCCTCCAGACCGACGACGGCCACCTCGCGGACGTCGGGGTGTTCGACGAGCACGTCTTCGATCTCCGATGGCGCGATGTTCTCCCCTCCCCGGATGATGGTGTCATCGGATCGACCGCCGATGAACAGATAGCCCTCATCGTCCAGCATCGCGATGTCCTTGGTGGGGAACCACCCTTCGGCGTCGAGCACCGAACCGATCTCGGCGTAACGCCCGGATACCTGGGGGCCGCGCACGAACAATTCACCGGTTTCGCCGGGGCCGAGCACGGTACCGTCGTCGGCGCGAATCTGGACCTCGATCTCAGGCACCGGCCGTCCGACCGAGCTCAGCCGTCGGGCCACCGCGTCGTCGGCGGCACCGTGGGCCTGACGATGATCGTCGGGAGTGAGCACCGCGATGGTGGAGCTGGTCTCGGTCAGGCCGTAGGCGTTGACGAAGCCGACCTGCGGAAGCAGCTCAAGTGCCTTGCGGACCAGCGGCAGTGCGACCTTCGACCCGCCGTAGGCGAGGTTGCGCAGCGTCGGCAACTCAGTGGGCTCCTGCTCCAGTGCGGTCACGATGCGGTCCAGCATGGTCGGTACCACGGTTGCGGTGGTCACCCGCTCGGCGCCGACGATGCGCACCCATTCGCGCGGGTCGAAGCGACGTAGGTATACGACCGTGCGCCCGGCGTAGAGGTTCGACAACGCCGCGCTCACCCCGGCGATGTGATACGGCGGTACGCATACCAGTGCCGCATCCGCCGGGTCGGCGGAGGCGAACTCCACGGTTCCGGTGATGTAGCTGGTCAGATTGTTATGAGTCAGCTCGACGGCTTTGGGCCGGGACGTTGTGCCCGAGGTGAACAACACAACTGCCACGGCGTCGGGATCGGCGAATTCGGAGGCGGGCTCCGCAGTCCGTGCGGCGTCGATGAACTCGTCGGACGTCATCACCCGTGTTGTTGCTGCCGCAACAGCGTCCCGGTATTCAGCGTCGACCACGATCAACGGATCAGCCAGCCGGTCGATGAGTTGCCCGAGACCCTCTGCGCTCAGCCGATAGTTCAGTGGGCTGAAGGCCACGTTGGCGCGCGCCGCCGAGAACATGAGCAGCGGCAGCATCACCCCACCGGTGCCCACGTAGACGACGTGCGATGCTCCCGAGCCGGCCACCACACCAGCACCGCCGTCGGCAAGTTCGCTGAGTTCGGCGGTGGTCAACCGCACATCGCCATCCACCAGGGCAACCCTGTCCGCGTCATGCGACACGGCCATCTCCAGAAGCAACGAAATGCTCAACGTCCTCAACTTTCACATGCGACCTTGCTGCCCCTCCGCCGGATGCCGGCGCTGAGGCGATTCTAGACCCCAGCTCTAGAATCAGCTATATAGTTATAGAGTTAGCGTACTCGAGTCAAAGCACACCCCAGGAGAACAATGAGCAGCACGCCCGATATCGCCATCATCGGCGTCGGACTCCACCCGTTCGGACGATACGAGGACCGCTCCGCGCTGGAGATGGGCGCCGTGGCCATCAGCAGGGCCCTGCGGGACGCCGGGGTGGCTTGGTCGCAGGTCGGCAGCCTGTATGCAGGCAGCCTCGAGGTGGCCAACCCCGAGGCCGTGACAGGCCTGGCCGGCATGACCGGACTTCCGGCGCGAGCGACGCTCAGCGGCTGCGCCACCGGGAACTCGCTGCTCACGCTCGCGGCCCGCGACGTGCAACTCGGTGAGGCCGAGATTGCGGTCGGCGTCGGCCTGGACAAACATCCCCGCGGCGCGTTCGGTGCCGATCCGTCGGTATCCGGACTACCGCCGTGGTACGGCGATCAGGGCATGTTCCTGACCACCCACTACTTCGGCACCAAGATCATGCGCTACATGCACGACCACGCCATCAGCGAAGAGACACTGGCCAGGGTCGCGGCCAAGAACTTCGACAACGGCGCGCTGGCGCCACACGCCTGGCGGCGCAAGCCGATGAGTATCGAGGCGATCCTGAACTCCCCTGTCGTGAATGCCCCACTACGCCAGTACATGTACTGCAATCCGAACGAGGGTGCGGCAGCTGTGGTGGTGTGCCGCGCCGAGGTAGCCAAGAAGTACACCGACACTCCCATCTATCTGCGATCAACCGCCTTGCGCAGCCGCCGCGAAGGCGCCTACGAACTGCTGCGGACATCGATCGAACTGCCCATCGTGCCCGGCACGACAGCCGAAGCAGCTACGGCCGCATACGAATTGGCCGGCATCGGTCCCGAGGACGTCGACGTCGCCCAGCTGCAAGACACCGACTCGGGCTCGGAGATCATCCATATGGCCGAGACCGGTCTGTGCAAAGACGGCGAACAGGAGGCACTGCTCGCCGACGGAGCCACCAAGATCGGCGGCCGGCTGCCCATCAACACCGACGGCGGCCTGCTGGCCAACGGCGAACCGGTCGGAGCGTCCGGCCTGCGCCAGATCTACGAACTGGTACAGCAACTGCGAGGCACCGCAGGCGATCGTCAGGTGCCCAATGACCCCCAGGTGGCGCTGGCGCAGCTGTACGGCGCGCCGGGAACGGCAGCGGTAGCAATCCTCTCCAAGTAACCCGACGACAAAGGAGTCCTGCGGATGACCGAAACCCAAATAACGCACTGCCCGCGCGCCGAGGTGGATCTCGACCACCACTCGCCGGAATTCCGCGAAGATCCCCACCAACGCTTTCGAGAGATGCGCGAATCCGGCTGCCCGGTAGCACATTCCGACCACTACGAAGGCTTCTGGGCGCTAACGGATTACGCATCGGTGTTCGAAGCCGCCCGCGACGACGAGCTGTTCAACTCCTATCCGTCGGTGGGTGTGCCGGCCAGCGACTTTCCGCTGCCGATCCTGCCGATCGAGTCCGATCCGCCGGAAACCCAAGAGCTGCGCGAGGTCACCCTCAAGCGATTCTCGCCAGGCTCCGCCGAACGGTTTCGCGAAGGCGCGATCGAGATGACCAACGAGGCGATCGACGCCTTCATCGAGCGTGGCGAATGCGATCTCGTCGGCGAGCTGACCACGCCGCTGCCCGCCCGATTGATCCTGCGTCTGCTGGAATTCGACGAATCGCGCGCCATGGATTGGGTGCACTGGGTACACACCACGGTGCACGATCGGGCCCACGACCCGGAAAAGGCGGGGACAGCCGGCATGGAGATGTTCGGCGAGATCGTCAAGCACCTGACCGAACGCCGTGCGAACGGCCTCGGCGACGACCTGTTCAGCGATATCCTGCGCGGCACGCTGAACGGCAAGCCGCTCGATGACGGTCAGATCACCATGTACACGGTGCTGATGATGCTGGGCGGGATGGACACCACCAGCGGTTTCACCGGCAACGTGTTACGGCGGCTCTGCCAGGACAACGAGCTGCGGGAGAAGTTCATCGCCGATCCCGCCCTGATCAAGAAGTCCACCGACGAGCTGCTGCGGCTGTACTCTCCCACCCTGGGACTGGCCCGCACCGTCTCGCACGATGCCGAGTTTCACGGCCAATCACTGTGCCAGGGTGACCGGGCGATCCTGATGTGGGCCGCCGCCAACCGCGACCCCGCCATGTTCGAGAACCCAGACAGCCTCGATCTTGACCGACCCAACGCCAAGAAGCACATGGCATTCGGTGTCGGCATGCACCGCTGCCTCGGTTCGCACTACGCCAAGATGATGTTCGATGTGATGCTCACCCAAATCCTGTCACGCCTCCCTGATTTTCAATTATCCGGTGCACCACGGCTTTTCGAGGATGCCGGCGAGGTGTATGCGGTGCGTGAGCTGCCGGTGACGTTCACTCCCGGCCGACGGTTGAGCTGACCTTGGCAACTACGGAGTCCACGGTGCAAGTGGACGGAGCCACGATTGAGTACACCGAATCCGGCACTGGTTCGCCAGTGGTATTCGTGCATGGCGCGTATGTGACCGGGGCGCTGTGGGACGAGGTTGCCCACCGACTCTCCGACACTCATCGAATTATTGTGCCCACCTGGCCGTTCGGTGCGCAGCGTGAACCACTCCGCGAGCCGGTGGACCTCTCGGTCACGGCTGCCGGCAGACGCATCCTCGGACTGCTTGAAGCCTTGGACCTGTCCGACGTGACCCTGGTGACCAACGACACCGGCGGTGGCATTGTCCTGGCAGCGCTGGGCGACCCAGGGATCGATTGGGGCCGGGTGTCGCGACTGGTGTTCACCAACGGCGACAGTTACGAACACTTTCCGCCCGGCAGCTTTGCCCCGATAGTGCGATTGTGCCGACTCAGCCGCTCCGTCGGTTCCGTGCTGATGCGGTTGCTGACCACGCCGGTTGGGCAGAAGGTGTTTATCAGCGCGGTTACCCGGCACGGTATCGACGCCGAGCGGCGTCCGGCGATTTTCGGCGGCTTTCTGTCTTCCGCAGCCGTCCGCAGCCAGGCAGTGCGCTTCACCGCCGATCTGCGCCCCCGTTACACCCTGGCTGCCAGCCGGGCGATCGAGGAATGGACCAAGCCGGTTCTCCTTGCCTGGGCCGAGGCCGACAGCATGTTTCCGCTGTCCCACGCCCGGCGCCTCGCCGATGCCTTCCCGAACGCCACACTTGAGTCGATCGCCGGCGCTTCCACGTACGTGATGCTGGACCGTCCCGAGGAGACTGCCTCGGCAATCCGCCAGTTCCTGGGCAGCTGAGCCCATGAATACCAAAGAGCAACAGCAGATCACCGCAGGAAGCGTTGCCGGTCTCCTCGACGAGTGCGCGGCCGCCCGGCCAAACCGACCACTGTTGCGTGACACCGATGGCGGAACACTGACGGTGGCACAGGTCGCTGCGCTCTCCTCGGCGACCGCACGATGGCTGTGGGACGCCGGCGTGCGGCCCGGCATGACCGTCGCCTGGCAACTGCCCTCACACACCATGGCGGCAGTGGTGATGCTGGCCCTGTCCCGCATACCCGTCACCCAGGCGCCGGTTCTGCACCTCTACCGCCAACGCGAGGTGAGCACCGCCCTCGACGTCGCGGACGCCGATATCCTGTTGGTGGACAAGTCGACAGCTGGTAACGCCCCGAGCGAGATCGCGACCGTCGTCATTCCTGATGACCTGCTGGCACGCCTTTCCGACACGCCGGAATCACGCTCCGAACTCAACGGACCGCGCTCGGCGGCAGATCCGCGCTGGGTGTATTTCACGTCGGGTACCACCGGTCGCCCCAAGGGCGTGGCGCACACGGACGCCACCCTGCTCAGCGCGTCGCGCGGATATGTGGCTCATCTCGGGCTCGGTAGTCATCCGCAGGAAGTCGGCACCATCGCCTTCCCCATTGCACACGTGGGCGGAATGGTCTATCTTGCGGCAGCATTGCTCGGTGACTTCCCCGTGCTGTTGGTTCCGAAGGTCACCGCCGCTACCCTGCCCGACTTGCTTGCAGAGCACCGCGTTACCGTAACCGGCGCCAGCACCGCGTTTTACCAGATGCTTGTTGCATCCCAAACTGCCTCTGCGACAAGCGATCTACTCATGCCGTCACTGCGCATGCTGATCGGCGGCGGGGCCGCGTGCCCACCGGAGGTGCATCGGCAGGTACGCCGACATCTGCGGATTCCGGTGGTACACGCTTACGGCATGACCGAAGCGCCGATGGTATGTGTCAGCGAGTGCTCCGACACCGACGAACAACTGGCCAACAGCGCGGGGCGGCCCATCCCGGGAGCACAGGTCCGGATCGGGCCGACCGGCGAGATCGAACTGCGTGGCGGCAACCTGACACCGGGCTACGTGGAGGACGAACAGTGGAACCGGGCGTTGACCGCCGACGGCTGGTTCCACACCGGTGACCGAGGGTATCTACGGCCTGACGGTCGCATCGTGGTCACCGGCCGAACCAAAGACCTGATCATCCGCAAGGGAGAGAACATCGCACCCGACGAGATAGAGAACGAGCTGCTGGCTCATCCACTCATCGACGAGATCGCGGTACTGGGCCAGCCTGATGCGCTGCGCGGTGAGTTGGTGTGCGCGGTGGTGCGACGCTCGCCCCAGCACCGCGACGTCACCCTCCACGAACTGTGCACGTTCCTCGACCAGCGGGGGTTGATGAAGCAGAAATGGCCGGAACGGCTCGTCATCGTGGACGAGTTCCCGCTGACCGGATTGGGTAAGGTCGCCAAATCCGAACTGGCCCAGCAGATCACAGAAGGAGCCCGATGACCGCGCTAGCAGATGACGAGCGCCAGGAACTCGCGCAGTCGGTACGTGGCGCCTGTGAGCGAATGGCCTCCGAGGAGCAGGTGCGGGCCGTCGCCTACAGCGCGGAAGAGGACGGTGGTTCCGGTTTTGACACGGTACTCTGGGACGCATTGTGCAACCAGGTCGGGGTGGCCGCCATTGCGCTACCCGAGCATCTGGGTGGTGCGGGATATGGCCCGTCGGCACTGGGTGTAGTGGCCCACGAACTGGGCCGCGCACTGGCACCGGTGCCGTTCGTCAGTTCGGCCGTGTTGGCGACCGGCCTGCTGCTCGAGCTGGCCGAGCGCGATCCCGATTCCGACAAGCGGCTCACCGGGCTCGCCGAGGGACGGCGGATCGCTTCTGCCGCGCTCACCGGCGACGGTGGCCTGTGGCGCCGAGATGCCGTGACGTTGACTGCAACCCGCGTAGGCGAACAATGGCAGGTTGACGGCACCGCGCGTCACGTGCTCGGCGGCGCAATCGCCGACGATCTCGTCGTGGTCGCCAACACCGAGAACGGCGAACCCGCGGTATTCCTCGTCGACTCGGGCGATGAAGGCGTCGCCGTCGAGGTAGAACAGTCGCTCGATGGCACCCGACCGATGGCAACTCTCACGCTCAGCGCCGCCCGCGCCGCACAGCTCTCCGGGGCCGGACCGATCGATGATCTCATCCAACGCAATGTCAACGTGGCGCTCGCGGTACTCTCGGCCGAACAGGTCGGGGCATGCGAACGGGTACTTGAAATCGCCACCGACTATGCGAAAACCCGCGAGCAGTTCGGCCGTCCCATCGGCAGCTTCCAGGCGATCAAACACAAATGCGCGGACATGCTCGTCGATCTCGAGTGGGCGCGGTCGGCGTCGCAAGCGGCGCTCCAGGCCCTGGACGGTACACACCGTGCAGACGACGAAACAGACTGGCGCGCAAGCATGGCCAAGGCAGTGTGCTCGGAATCCCTACGCAACGCGGCGCATGCCAACGTCCAGATCCACGGTGGCATCGGCTTCACCTGGGAGGACTCCGCACATCTTTACCTGCGACGAGCCCGTACCGACGAGGTGTTGTTCGGCTCGCCGGCCCAACACTGGGACCGCCTGGCCGCACTGACCGAATTGCTATGACACATCACGAGTACAACGGCTATCTGGGACGACAATTGAGTGCGACCCAACGGGACCCAAGGAGTAAATGTGTCAGCTTCCGCTGACGTCGTCGAGGATATCGATGCGGTACGCACCCAGATCCGTCAGTTTCTTGACAATGCGGACAAACCGAAGGGGCTACGCAACTACGGGCCCACCCCCACTGCGGACGACGTCGAGCCGGGCCGGCAATGGCACCGCTATCTCGCCGACCATGGCTACACGTGCCTGCACTGGCCGCTCGAATTCGGCGGCGCTGCAGCATCTGTGATGTATCAGGCAGTGTTCGCCGAGGAATGCGCCCGCGCGGGCGTCCCACGCCAACTGAACATCACCGGGGCCGATCTCGTGGGTCCGGTGCTGATCAAGTTCGGAAGCCAGGACCAGAAGGACCGCTACCTGGACGGCATCCGGTTGGGCAACGACGTGTGGACCCAGCTGTTCTCCGAACCCGGCGCGGGATCGGATCTGGCCGGCGTGCGCACCCGGGCTACGCGTACCGAGACCGGGTGGCGGGTCGACGGGCAGAAGGTGTGGAGTTCGGCGGCAGCATCGGCGGACTACGGTCTGCTGCTCGCCCGCACCGGTGGCGACAAACACCACGGACTGTCGATGTTCATTGTGCCGATGAACATTCCGGGAGTTACGGTTCGCCCGCTGATCCAGATGGACGGCGAAAGCAAGTTCAACGAGGTCTTCCTCGACAACGTCGAGTTGGGCACCGACGCGCTGATCGGCGAGGTTGGTCAAGGCTGGGCGGTGGCCATGGTCACGCTGGGACGCGAACGACTGACGTTGGGCACCCAGGCGGTCGCGATGTTCAAGCTGCACGAGCAGATGGTCGAGGCGGCCCATGACCGCGACCTGCTCGACCCAGTGCTGTCGCGGACTTTGACCCGGCTGTGGTCGCGAATGTGGCTGCTGCGTTTCACCTGGCAGCGCGCGATCGACTCCGGCGACCTGACATCGCCGGCGTTCTCAGTGCTCAAGCTGATGACCTCGGAGACCGATCGGGACCTGGGCGACATGGCTACCGAGGTGCTGGGTACAGACGCCTGCACCGATCCGACGAGTTCAGGAGACGCCGCCGACCTGGTGCATCACATGCTCGTCGGACGCGCACAGACGATCCTGGGCGGGACCAGCGAGATTCAGCGCAACATCCTGGGTGAGCGGGTCTTGGGACTCCCCAAGGAACCCGCCCGGTGACGCAGCCTCTCACCGCGGCCGGGTTCACCGCCGCGTTGCGGGAGGCACTCGCGCCCGGCATGACGGTGGCCCTCGGCGACGGCGTCGGGCAGTTACAGTTCCTCGACGATGGGACCTCGATCGGTGCGGCACTCAGCACGGCAGCACGTGCAGTGGGGTCGGTGCGGTTGGTGCTCGGCTGGCTACCCGAACCGTTGGATGGCCTCGACGCCGGCGCCTTCACCGAAGTGATTACGCTGATGCCCGGCTGGGGCGTACGAAATGTGTTGCGCAACCCGAAGGCACGGTTCCTGCCGACCCGGCTGGCTGCCACGCCCGCGCTTCTCACCGACGTGCTGCGGCCGCAACTGTTGCTCACCAGCCTCGTTCGGCGCGATGGACAGCTGCAGTTCGGCTCCGAGGTTTCCTGGCAACGCACGGTGATCGAGGGCGGGGCGAGGACTTTCGCCGTCGTCGACACCACCGCACCGGCCGCGTCGGCTGAACCTCCGCTGGGCTCGTCAATGGTCGAGGTGCTCGGCACGGTCAGCAACGGACCCCTCCGCGCGCCGCAGCGTGCCCCCGAGCCTGTGCACGAGGCACTGGCCGACGCGGTACTGGCCTTGACGCCTGCTGGTGCCCGCCTGCAGTACGGCCCCGGGCAACTGGGTGTCGCCCTGCTTCGGCGGGCCAAGGTCCCGTTGCAGATCGATACCGGCATGCTCACCGATGGCGTCGTAGATCTCGATCGGCGGGGACTGCTGGAAGGCACCCCGTCGGCGACATACCTTTTCGGTGGTGGGGAATTGTACGACTGGGCCGACGGCCGCCCCATTCTGCGCGGACTGGACTACACCCACGACTTCACGCGACTGTCGCGCGGCGCACCGCTGATCGCAGTGAACACCGCGATCGAAATCGACCCGGATGGGCAGGTCAATGTCGAAGGTGTGGGTGAGAAGGTGTTCGGGGGGATCGGCGGTCATCCCGACTACTGCGCGGCCGCCAGGATGAGTTGCGGCGGACTGTCGATCATCGCCATCCCGTCCTCGACGAGAGGACGTTCCCCGCTGGTGGAGCAGCTGAGCCGACCGGCATCCACCCCTGCTCACGATGTAGACATGATCGTGACCGAGTCCGGACACGCCGATCTACGCGGTGCGGACTGGTCGCAACGTCGACGTCTGATCACCGAATTATTCTCAGAGAAAAGGAGCTAACCAACGATGCCGACAAATCCGTTGAGCGGAAAAGTCGTCCTGGTGACCGGTGGCGGACGAGGCATCGGCCGCGGCCACTGCCTCGAACTCGCCAAACAGGGCGCTGCGGTCGTCGTCAACGACCCGGGCGTGGGCCGGGACGGTTCTCACGGCGACGGGGGCGGTCCGGCGGCCGACGTCGTCGCTGAGATCGAGGCGGCCGGCGGTAAGGCCGTGGCGCACAACGGTTCTGTGTCGTGCTGGGATGATGTCGCCGACATGATCTCGACGGCCGTCGACACTTTTGGCACCTTGACCGGAGTCGTCAACAACGCGGGCATCGTGCGCGATGGCATGGTCGCGACGGCATCGGAGGCGGATTGGGACGCGGTGATGGCGGTGCACCTGAAGGGCACGTTCGCGGTGACCCGGCATGCCTGCGAGTACTGGCGCGCCCAGTCGAAGGCAGGCAGTCCGGTCGATGCGCATATCGTCAACACCGTCTCGGGTGCGGGATTGTGGGGCAATGTCGGCCAAAGCGCGTACGGCGCCGCCAAAGCGGCGATCGCCAACCTCACGGTGGTCACCGCGATGGAAGCGCGTCGTTATGGTGTTGCGGTGAACGCGATTTCGCCGCTCGCGGTCACTCGGATCAGTGCAGAGTTCTTCGGCAGTGAGCAGGCTGCCGACCCCGCGCTCGACCCGGCCCGCAGTTCGGCGGTCGTGGCGTGGCTGCAGTCGTCCGAATCATCCTGGCTGACCGGCCAGATCCTGCGGGTGAACGGGCACCAGCTCAGCCGGATCGCGGGGTTCACCGAAGCGCCCGGTCACTACGACGCCAAAGATGGTGTGTCACTGGACTTCTCCGAGATCAGTCAGGCGGTCAGCTGGCTCTACGGTACCTCTCCGCGCGGACTGGCCGGACCGCTGCCGACCCGATAGCAGTCGCTTCAGACTGAAATCACGATCCCCTGCGTGAGCGCGACGACAATGCCGAGGATCAACAGGTAGGCCACGCACCCGATGACGAGTTTCACGGTCTCCCGCCACATCGCGGTGTTGCTCTGCGGCGGCAGGAAGAACTCGGCCGGCATGTCCTTCATGCGGGTGCGCTCGCGTGGTTGAGAGTTCATGTGTCGATGCCCTTTCGCCTCACGGGATGTACGGACTGACGGAGCCGGTCGCCCAGCGCATGATCACCAACGGCACCACCAGGAACACGAAGAACGACACCTGGAAGCCGATGAACCATGCCCCCAGCCGCATCAGCTCGAACCGCCAGCGCGCGATCGTGACCTCGTAATTGAGGAAGCTGTCGAACTCCTGCTCCTTGGTCATCCGGGTGGCCGCCTCCGCGACCGCGACGCTGCCCCGCGCCGTATCGCTGCTGTTCCGCGACGATCCCGGTGCCGCCTTCGGCCTGGTGAATCGATCGAGGCGACAGAACCGCTCCAGATGGTTCAGCCCTCGGATCGGCGGCTTCCCCGCCCAGTAGGCAATGAGGTTCGGCCAGGTGCACATGATGCCGACGGTCCACAGCAGCGTGATCCGGCCACCGTTGCTCCACTCCAGCACCGGGCCGATGCCGGGGTCATACGTCCACCACCCCATCGCCGTGGCGGTGCCCTCAACGACGAAATCCCACACGTAGTTGACCGGGATTGCCAGCACCAGCATCGATTTCAGCATGCTCCACCCGAACTTGGATGACACCCACTGGCTCAGCCACAGCACCAACAGTGCATGCACACCCCAGTAGACGGCATAGGCAAAGGGCATGAACAGCGGATCGTTGGGGGTCTTCAGCGGCAACCAGTCGAGTAGGTGGTGCGCAGTGAATGCGGGGCTGTAGAAGAGCTCCTGTCCCCAGTCCCCGATGGTCTCCATCCAGTACACGGCGATGCTGTTGAACAGGAACAAAAAGCCCCACGTGAACCTGCGCCTGCGAACGACGTCCACGATGGCCAGCACGATGAAGATGCTGCCCACAATCGGGATCACCCAGTTGAACACCCAGACCCCGCTGGGGGTCAATGTGGCAGGTGGCACCAGCTCTTCCGAGGCAAAGTACATGGACACCCTCCCGATCAGACAGATGGTGAAGTCATCTTCACCAATTCCCTGGGTAATGTCAACCACGTGAACGACCAACCGATTCGGGCTGCGGCCGGAGCCGAGCCCGAGTTGATGCTGTTTCAGACAAATTCTCTGCAGCGCCACGCCATCGAGTTCGGTGAATGGATGATGCGCGCCAGCCTCGAACGCGCGCACGCACTCGGCCACACGGGCCTGCGGCCTGCGCATGCACGGTTGATGGTTTTTCTCGGGTGGGAAGGCAGCCGCATCTCCGATATCGCCCGCGCCCAGGATGTCTCGAAGAACGCCATCGGGCAACTCGTGGACGAGTTGGTGTCGCTTGGGTACGTCGAGCGTATTGCCGACCCCGACGACCGGCGCGCGAAGATCGTTCGATACACCCAACAAGGTGTGGACATGATGACCGATGCCGCGACGGTCGGCGAGCTGCTGGACGCCGAGATCGCTGACATCATCGGGGCCCGGCGCCTGGCGCAGTTACGATCGGCCCTGACCGAGATCTGCCACAGCCTGAAGCTCGGACCGGCCTGACACCGGCATCCGCGTTGGCTACCCCCGGGGCCCGGCTTCCTGGCCGCGATAGAACACCACGGCTTTGCGAATCGCATCATGGATCGGTTCAGGATGCCATCCCAATTCCCGCTCGGCTTTGCGGTGATCCATCGGCGACATGATGTGCATCAGCCGAACGCTCAACCTCGAGAGCAACATATCGCGGCGAAGCGCCTTCGCAACAACGTCACCACTGAAACCCAACGCGTACATCACTTTCAGTGGGATACCGAATCTCGGACGCCTGGCTCCGGCAGCATCGGCAGCGGTTTCGTAGAGTTCCCGAGCGGTGATGAACCGTTCAGAAATGATGTACCGCTCCCCCACGCGACCTTTGTCTGCAGCGAGGACCAGCGCCCGCGCTGCGTCTTCGATACCGACCACTTCCATCGCCATGCCTTTGACGTAGAACGGCATCTTTCCTGCAGCCGCTGCAGCGATCAACGACCCGTGCGGGGTGGGTTGCCAGTCTCCGGGGCCGTAGGTGTTGGACACACACAGGGCGACCGCCGGCAGTCCGCGGTCGCGCGCATACTCCAGCACGAGGTTCTCAGCTGCCACGCGAGAGCGGATGTAGTCCCCGCCCTGATCACGCCAGTTGAACGGCTCGTCCTCGGTGACGGATCGACCATTCTCGGATAGCGCGATGGTGCCGATCGTGCTAGTGAACACGAAGCGGCGGATGTCGGCGTCGACCGCGACGTCTAGAACATGCTGCAGTCCTTCGACATTGGTGCGAAAGAGCACGCCGGGCTCCCGCAGCCAAGCTCGAGCGTCCACGACGCAGTAGTAGACATCGTCGCAGCCATCCATCGCCTCGCGGACAACTGCGTCGTCGAAGATGTCGCCGTACCGGCGTTCGACCTTGAGGTCGTCGATCGCCTTGGTGGAGCTGGTGTGGCGCAGCAGAACCCGGACCGACTCTCCGCGGTCGACCAGCTGGCGTACGACATGTGACCCCAAAAAACCACTGGCACCTATGACCAGCTTCTTACGCCCCGACACTGCAACGCCCCCTTGTCAGTTCACTGCGCCACTCGGGGATGGGCGTCGGCACTATCGCCAACTGGGGTCTTCACCGGCCCGGGTGTGAATCGGATCGGCAGTTGACGCAGCGCATGGACTTCGCCGGCATCCTCAAATCGCACCGGTATGCCGTCCAACTCGAAATCAGGCAGCCGTTCAAGGATCTCGGAGATCATCTCCTGGAACATCACCCGCGCGAGATGCGAGCCAAGGCACCGATGCTGGCCGACGCCGAATGACATGTGCTTCTGCGCATTCGGACGGTTGAAATCGATCCGGTCGGGTTCCTCGAATACGGCGGGGTCGTGGTTCGCTGCGCCCCACATCAGGATGGCCCGGTCGCCGGAATTGAGTTGCTGGCCGTGAAACTCCGCATCACGGGAGATCGTGCGCGCCAATCCCAGCGTCGGCGTGTTGTGCCGCAGGAACTCCTCGGTTGCCGGCTTGAGCATCTCCGGATCGTTCAGCAGGATCTGGCGCAACTCGGGTTGTTCGATCATGTGCAGCAGGGAATTCCCGGTCAGACCACTCGTAGTGTCCATCCCACCCAGCATCATCAGCACGGTGTACATGGTGATCTGCATGTCATCGAGCGGAACGTCGTCGATGTGGCCCGTCAGGATCGCTCCGAACACGTCAGCGCCGAGGTCGCCGGACTCACGCCGCTCAGTCATGTGCGTGTGAATCTCACCGAACAGTTCCACGGCCGCTACGCCGGCCTTCTCTTCGTCGTGCGTGCGGTCGTGGACGAAGGTGTGTACCCAGTTGACCCACTGCAGGTACTTCGATTCGTCGAAGCCGAGCATGTGCAGGACGAGCTTGGCGGGCAAGGGGTTGGTGAGTTCGGCGACGATGTCACACTTACCGCGCTGGATGAAATCGTTGACCATCTCAGTGGCCATCTGCCGGGCGCGTGGTCGCAGCAGCTCGGCCGAGCGCGGTGAGAAATGCTTGATCGTCACCTGCCGCAGCTTCTGAGTCAGTGGGGGATCCGACTCGATCGGCAGAATCGGGAACGGAGAGGTACTGGCGGGTACACCGACCGACGGGTACGAGTTGAACAGGTCGTCGTCACGGGCCGCTTCAAACACCGATTGGTAGTCGACCAATGTCCAGAAGCCGCCATGTTGGTCGGAGTGGCTCACCGGGCACGCAGC
Source organism: Mycolicibacterium peregrinum (assembly GCF_002102345.1). GTDB lineage: Bacteria > Actinomycetota > Actinomycetes > Mycobacteriales > Mycobacteriaceae > Mycobacterium > Mycobacterium peregrinum. The sequence goes on along the minus strand of NZ_LQPP01000017.1, from coordinate 31,806 downwards.
GCGCATCTGTTCGAAAGCAGCGTACGGCGCGTCGCGAAATGCCGGGCAGTGATGGTCGAATTCGGCGCCGAGTCGCAGTTCCTGCTCGATCGTCATGGCCAAAAGGTCCTCTCCTCGAATGCTCGAGCGCCGCCACACTGTGTCGCGGACAACAAAATCGTCCGAAATGTAGTTAAGGCAACACACTAGGCATTAGTGTAGTTTCGGTCAAGGGCGATTGGCCCGCACCGCGCACAACTGGTGGGATATCAGCTATGGCCATGCACAGTGGCGCAGCTCGAGCCCCGCGCTGGGGCGCGGACCTGCCCGTTGACGAAGACGAGGCGCGAGAGCGGCTACTTAGCGCTGCCGAGACCTGCTATACGAAATACGGGCCCACCCGCACCAAGATGACGCACATCGCCCAAGAAGCCGGCGTGCACCGCACCACCGTGTACAGCTATTTTCCCAACCGCGATGCCGTTCTCGCGGCCTGTTTCGTGCGCGGGGTGAACGGTGTCGTAGCCGCCGCGGAGCCGTACTTCAACTCTGCCGAGCCGTTTTCCGAGCGACTCACAAAAGCCCTGCTCGTTGGACTGGAGGTTGCGCGAAACTCGCAGGCCATGAAGATGCTCATCACGGGCGACGAACTAGCCCAGACCCATCGGGCCGCTGAAGCCTCCGAGATCTGGCGCAGTGAAGTGCGCGCGCGCTTTGCGCGGCGCTTTGCCGACGCAGCCGCCGCCGGCGAGACGCGCGGTGATGTCCCCGCAGAAACCTTGGCGCACTGGGTTACCCGCATCTGCTTCAGCCTCATCGCTGACCCGGGCAAGCCGGAGTACGGCGGCGACGAGGGGCTGCTTCGCGCCTTTCTTCCCGGCATGTTGGCCACACCGCCAGCTTGACGAGCGACGCGACAGACAAGGCGCGGCCGCGCCGCTCGCCATTCAACTAGCGCGACGCCAGTACCGGTGCGTCCGCCTGCACGCGCGGGAAGTTGAGCATCCGGCGGGCGTTCTGCTCGACGATCAGCGAGCACTCATCATCGGGCACCTCGGCGAGCACCTCAGCCGCCCGCTTGCGCGAATTGGGCCAGTTGGAATCACTGTGCGGGAAGTCAATCTCCAGGGTGATCCGATCAATGCCGATCTCGTGACGGTTCTTCAACCCATGCTCATCATCGATGAAACAACCCCAGAAATGCTTCTTGAACAAATCCGACGGCCGGGCATCGAAATCGATGTTCTGGTAGTAGCGGTGGCGTTCCCACACGTAGTCCGAGCGCTCCAGGATGTAGGGCACCCAACCGATACCACCCTCGGCCAACGAGATCTGCAGATCCGGGAACTGCTGCAGCTTGCCGGAGAACAACAGATCGACCGTCGTCCACATCAGGTTGGTGGAGAACAGGGCGGTCGCCACGGCGAACGGAGCGTCCGGCAACGCCTTGGCCATACTGTTGTCCGGCTTCAACGAAGAGAACGAGAACCCCGGAACATAAGCACCCGACCCGAAGTGCAAAGACACCGGCATCTTGGTCTCCGAACACACCTGCCACAACCGATCCCAATGATCAGAGTGAAACGACGGCAGACCCAACGGCACCGGGCTGTCCGGGAACGAGATCGTGCGCGCGCCCTTGGCCGCCACTCGCTCGGCCTCGGCGACCGTCGCGTCGATATCCCACACCGGCAGGATCGCCAACGGAATGAAGCGCTCCGGCGCGGTGGCGCACCATTCGTCGATGTAGAAGTCGTTCCACGCCTTCACGCACAACAGCGCCAGTTCCTTGTCCTGAGCACGGAAGAACGTGCCGCCGCCGAAGCCGGGGAACGACGGGAAGCACAACGCGGACTGCACGCCGTCCAGATCCATGTCGGCGACCCGGGCAACCGGGTCATAGCAGCCCGGGATCATGTCCTCATAGCGAACGGGATCCATCCCCCACTCCTCGGGGGGCTTGCCCGCCACCGCATTGAGGCCGATGGTCGGAAAGACCTGCCCGTCATATCCCCACAGATGCTTACCGTCGGTCTCGACGATCCGCGGCCCCGCCTCGAGGAACCGCTGGGGCAGGCGGTCCTGCCACACCCGCGGGTGCTCGATGAGATGGTCATCGACCGACACGATCTGGTGGTCCTCTTGAAGCGGCATGGGGTCTCCCTTTTGACGTGTGTCGCGCCTGACGGTCAGTCTCAATACCTGACGGCGCGTCTCACGAATGTATATGATGGAGGTCACAGTCGTCCATACCCGAGAGGAAAAAGATGCCTGATCCGAGGGATCGTTCCGGGACCGGCAGCGCTCGCCAGAAGGTCGGTGACGATGATCACGACCTGTTGACCTTCGGCGAAGCGGGCGAACGCCTGCGACTCCAGATCGCAGCCGCGTCCGCCCATCTTGATCAGCTTCAGATGTCGGGCGTACCAACAGATGTCGACGCTGCCCGGGCGCGGCTCACCGCATTGCGCGGCGCCGCGCAGCGCAACTCAGTGCGGCCGATCAACGACGGCAACTTCGAGAAGTTCTTCGGCTACCCCGGCAGAGCCAAGCGAAATCTGCCAGGTCCTGCGGTTAACTGAAAGGGTGCCAGCCCCGTCCAACGCCGTTCCCCCCCGCCATGCCGGGCAGCGCTCCGAGCGCCAGGCCCAAGAAGCGCGGCGGCCGGGCTACGCAACCGCCCCAGTCTCTGCGGTAGGTCGACGAGGTGCCCGTACGAGGAACAAGATCAAAACTTGTGCAGCGGATCTGTTCATGGCCAATGGGTATCACGCTACGTCGGTCGAGGCGATCGCGACAGCCGTGGGCGGATCCCGCGCAACGATCTACCAGTACTTCACCAGCAAAGAAGAGATTTACGCCGAATTGGTTCGGGAGTGCGAGGACGCTTTCCTGGCGCATGCCCACACCCTTGCCGATCTCGGCCCGCACGCGGAAGGCCTGCGCAACCTGCGCCGATGGATGCACGAATGGGCGGACATCTACGACAGATATGCGGTCGTTCTTCTGGAGGTCCCGGGCATCGGGACCTTTGACAGCCTTCCGGTCACCGACGCAAACCAAGTCGCCAAGGAATTCCGCGCCGTGATCGCCGAGCGCCTCACAGATATCGGGATTGAAGGGCTGGATACCGCAGACGCCGTCAGCGTCCTGGTGCGGGTCTCACATATGGTCAATCTGTACCGCTATCGCGGCATGTTCGATTTACCCAGCCGCACCACAACCTCGGAGGCAGTGGCCATCGCTCTGCAGCTGATGTTGTTTCCGGACACTGATGCGATCCCGGCGACGCCCGCGACGGTCCCCCGAGCGACCATCGAGCCCATCGAGCCCGTCGAGCCCGTCGAGCCCGTCGAGCCCAAGGTACGTCCCGAAGAGTCCGACGACTGGCCGGCCCGCCAGGACGTTCTGGCCGCGAGCTCGCGGTTGTTCGCTGAACGTGGCTACCACGCCGTATCGATGGCCGCGATCGCTTCAGGTGCCCACATCGGTCGGGCCACCCTGTATCGCTACTTCAACACCAAAGCCAAGATCCTTGCTGCGCTCACTGCCTCCGCGCTGAGCCAGAGCGCCCATCTGGCAGCAGAGCTGACCGCGCTCGCCGAGCGAGGGCCCGATATGGCTGCCCTGCACGCCTGGATGCGTCGTTACGTCGCATTCCATCGCAATTTCAATGGCGTCATCCGGGCCTGGTTCGACGGCGCCGTGGCCGAGCAGTTGTCGAGCGAAGGCATCCGCACCGGAATCGGGCAGTTGGGCGGCGCCGTGACCGCTGTGCTCGACCGCACCACCTTGCCTGCCGGTATCGAACACCGGGCCGCCACTGCCATCTTCATGGCGGTCCTCGGACGTATGACGGAGCCGACCGAACCGTCGTCGCCGCCCGATGATGCAGACCGGACCGCAGATCTGATGATGCTGTTACTCGAACGGTCGTTGTTGCGGTCAGCTACCGTAGTCGGTCCCGGTCCCGGTGACGTTGGCGAAAGAGAACGAGACCGTACGTGAAACAGCCACCACAACAGTCGATCTCGACTCCTTGACATGATCGGCGGACGCGACTGAACCTTGTGCGATGACCCCACGTATCGCCTCGTAGGACGTGAAGCGGTCGGCCACGACACACGCGTCTGTCGTCAGCGCGGGCGGAACGTCGAACCCTTCTACCTCGACCTCCAGGAAGTCTCCTTCCCGACCAAGAACACGGGCGGGTAGCGCCAGTAGCCGCCCATCGGGCGCGGTCACGCAGATCGCCCCGGTCGGTTCCTCACCGAGAAAGACGGCCAGCTCGTCCGCCGACATCGCCACCGGACCTCGCCTGCGCTCAGGTGGCACGATCACGCACCTCGTCCGTTGGGGAGTCGGGCCGCGCCCACGTCGTCAAGCGCCACGCGGATAAGGCACCGCTTGCCGCTGATCAGCCGATCACGCACGGAAGCCACCACCGATTCGGGGACGCGCCCGTCTGCCGGTGCCATGCCGATCATCTCATTGATCTCCTCGACGAAGGGCCGATAGATCTCCGCGGTACCACGCACCGACACCCAAGGCCGATCCGCCCCCTCACGCTCCCCCAGCACAATGCACGCCACTGCGGGATCGGCCAGCAAGTGTTTCACTTTCGGGCTCTTGACATACGTAGCGAAGTACAGACTTCCGGGCTTACATCCGATGGATTGCATCGCGTAGCCGATCGGCCGCCCGGACTCGTCTCGACAGAAAAGAAATGCGCGGCGATTGTGACGCATGAAGTCAACCAATGTCGCCGCGTGCATCATTGCGCCATCAGGTCGGTCTGCACCCAGAGACGTTCCCCGAGCACCTCATCCTCCGCAAACCGGTTTGCTTTCACGGGTTTCCGCTTCCCGTAATGTCGGCCGGGGGACCAGTCGATTCCCGCTCCTGTACCGGCCAACCACACCAGGGTGTCCGCACCCTGTTCGGGCGACAGCATGAAGCGGCTCGCGGGGGTGTGATAGAGCAACCGCATCAGCAGCGTCGAATCAGCTCCGAAGTTCGACGCTACCGGGCCCGGTTCGAATGACACGGCGGCAACCCCGGCGTCGGCGTATCGGCGGTGAAGTTCTTTGGTAAACAGGATGTTCGCCAGCTTGGCCGCCGAATACGCGCCGGTGGCCGAATACTTTCTCTGCCCGTCCAAATCGTCCAACCGGATCCGGCCACGGCGGTTGACGCTGCTCGACGTGGCGATGACAGTGGCTCTGCCGGCGATCAGACGCGGCAGAAGAAGTTTTGTGAGCAGAAACGGCGCAAGGTGATTGACTTGGAACGTCATCTCGTGGCCGTCGACAGTCGTGAGCCGATCGCCCATGATGCCGCCCGCGTTGTTGCACAACACATCAATCACCGGATAGTGCTCCAACAACTCATCCGCCAGACGACGAACGTCCTCAAGCCGGGAGAAATCGCCGATGTGATGACGTCCGCCCACGGCTTCGGCTGTCGCCCTTGTCTTCTCGGGCGAACGTCCCACCACCACGATCGTATGGCCGGCTTCACTGAGTACCCGGGCTGCAGCACGACCGATTCCATCGCTGGCGCCCGTGATGATGATCGTCTTGCCCATTGGACCTCGCTCTACAACGCGGTGAACCCGGCGTCGACCGGAAGAGTGGCTCCGGTGACATACCGCGCCTTGTCACTGGCCAGCCACACCACCACGTTGGTGACATCCTGGGCCTCGATGAACGGAACCGGGAGCAGGTTGGTCGCGAGTTTCGGCGCCGACGGATTGTCCTGAAACACCCGGGCCATGTGTTCGTTGAGCACCATCGGCGTAGCCACCCCGGTGGGATGCACCGTGTTGACGCGAATATTGTGCTCGGCGTACGCATGTGCGGCCGACCGCATCAGGCCGACGACACCGTGTTTGGACGAGGCGTAGCCGAACGCGGCCGCCGATCCGTCGCCGCCGCGCCCGACCAATCCCTGCGTCGAACTCGTCAAGATGATCGAGCCGCCCCGGCCTTTGCGGATCATCGAAGGCACCGAGGCGACGATGGTGTTCCAGGCGCCAAAAAGGTTGGTTTCGACGATGTCCCGATAAACCTGTTCATCGAGCGGATCGGTCCGTCCGGTCGCGACTACACCGGCATTGGCGACCACGACATCGATGTCTCCGAGGTCCGCGATCCCCGCCTGCACACCGGCCTGCAGCTCGGCGAGTAGGCGTACGTCGGCGACATAGGTCGCGACACGTCGGCCGGTGCCTCGAACCAGTTCCGCAGTCTCCTCGAGATCCTCCTTGGTTCCCAACGCGTACGGAATCGAGTCGATGTCCGCCGCGAGATCAATCGCGATGATGTCGGCGCCTTCTTCGGCCAGCGCCACGGCATGGCTGCGTCCCTGGCCCCGGGCCGCGCCGGTGACCAACGCGACCTTGCCTGTCAGCTGTGCCATCTCGATCTCCTCGTGGGCTAGCGCCTGAAATATGCGAGTGGGCGCTCGACGAACTCGAACACCACCCCGTCGGGTGAGCGCAGGAACGCGATATGCAATCCCTCGATCTTGGTTCCCGGCAACGGACACCACACCGGTTCACCCATGCGCTCAACAGAATCGGGCACAGCCGCCAGCGCGTCATGGACGTTCTCCACCCGCAACGCGCAGCGGTACAGCCCCTGTCGGTTACCACCCCACGGCACGGGCGTCGCGGTGGTGGCCGGGTGCTGCACCACCACCAAAGTGAACTGATGCCCGTCCTCCGCCAGCGCGTAACGGGCCACCACACAGTCTGTTTCACCGGTTCCGCCGGGAGCCAGTTGCGCACCGTTCACCGGCACCGTCTTCGGCGCATCAACCTCATCGAACCCGATAGCGGTGAGGAACTCACCAGTGGCTGCCGCGTCGATCGCCGCGATCCTGATCCCGTTGAACAACCCACCTTTCGTGGCATCGGCGCCGACAGGAAGTTCGGTCAACTCGATGACGACGCCGTCGGGATCGATCGCGAGCACCCTCTGCCCGTCACCGAGGAGGCCGTCTACCGGCTCTCCCACCGCCAACCCAGCATCACGCAACGCCAACGCCACACCGCCGACGTCCGCAACACCCAACTGTGCGGCGCGGAGCCCGGGCCGGACCGGATCGGTGCTTGGATCCCGCCCAAGCGCCGGCGAGAAGTACTCGATGGCCTCCAACGCACAGCCGCCCCGCCCACCTCGCGCGTCGTAGAGAAACGAGGTGGCACAGAAGGTTTCACCGTCCAGACCGAGAATCGTGCCGTCGGTGGGGATTTTGGGATCGGTCCGCATCCGCGCGTTCAGACCGAGCACCGCGCCGTAGACCTGCTCGGTCGCGTCCAGCGAGACACAATTCAGGTTGACGTGCAGAAAACGCCGAGCCAGAACGTCGGCCGCCACTACAGGACCACGGAGTTGATCTTGAAGTCGATGATCTCGTCTTCGCTGAAACCGAGTTCGGCGAGCAACGCATCGGTGTGCTCCCCATGTCCTGGTGCACAGGTCAGGTTCAACGCCGCCTCGTCAAATTGCACCGGGCTGGCTGCCAACGCGAACTCGTTGCCGTTTACGTCCGTTGCGCGCGGCAGGTAGCCGTTGGCGATCACCTGCGGATCCTCGTGCACTTCGCGGGCGGTACGCATCACATCCCACACACCATCGAATCCCGCAAAGGCCTTCTCCCAATGCGACAGATCCTCGGATTCGAAGCTGCGGCGCAACTCCGCGATGCATTCGACGCGGTTACCGAATCGCACTGCGGCACTGGCGAACCGTTCGTCGTCGATCAGGTCGGGCCGACCGATCCGGGTGCAGAAGTCCGACCAGAACCGGTCCGCCTGCAGCAGTACGAACGCGATGAAACGGTTGTCGCGGGTCTTGTAGATGCTGGCGATCGGATTGGGCATCTCGTCCAGGTTGAACTTCGGAATGTCCTGTCCGGTGACACCTGAACCGACGATGTCCGGGCCCAGCTGCCAGATCGCGGCGTTCAGCAGCGACACATCAACGACCGACGGTTCGCCAGTGCGCTCCCGCTTGAGCAATGCCGCAGCGATACCCCCGGCAATCGCCAGGCCGCCATATGAGTCGCCGAAAGCGGGCCGCTGAATCGGCGGATAGGAGCCGGCACCGTCGGAGTACGCGTCGCCGATGCCGCCGCGCGCCCAGTAGGCGGCGAGGTCGAACCCGCCCTGCGAAGCCTGGTCACCCTTCGTTCCGTAGCCATGGCCCCTGGCGTAGATGATCTTGGGATTGCGTGCCCGGACCTGGTCTACGTCAATACCCATGCGCTGCCGCGAATCCGGCAGCAGGTTCGTGACGAACACGTCGGCGGTCTCGATCAGCTTCATCAGCAACTCCAGCCCCTCGGGTGTCGAGGTGTCCAGGCCGATGCTGCGCTTGCCGCGGTTGGGCTGCTCGATGAAGTGATTCACTCCTCCTGCGCCGGTGACGATTCCGGAGCTGATCAAGCCCCGCTGCGGGTCTCCTGTCTCGGGATGTTCGACCTTGATGACGTCGGCTCCCCAGTCGGCTAGCACCGCCCCGGCAGCCGGAACGAACGTCCATGCCGCCAACTCGACGACACGGATTCCATCGAGAATATCTGTCATTGCCTGTCTCGCTTCACGTCAGTGGCTGGTGGTCAGTGGGAACGGATTCCGAAATCGATGTCACGGATGCTCCGGAAAGGTGTGAAACCTGGCTTGTCGTACCACGAGGGCCGGGCTCGGTGGCCAGGCTGCGGACGCGCCCAATCGACCCACGGACCCCAGTCCGCCCGGCTCAACTTGTCTTCGAGCGTCTGCGGGAACGCACGTTCGGCTTCGCTGTAGCGGTGGGCGAAATCCTTCATTTCGCCCATGATCCAGATGTCCTCTTCTCGGCTCCACTTGCCCGCACCGGCGTAGTCGACAACCTGATAAGAGGGGAAGTCGATGGGCGGTGCCCCGGGCTCGGGGTTGTCAGCCCGGTTGAGGCACTCGTACACCACCCGGTCACCGTCGATGACGTACCACTTCAGGACGGTGTACACCATGGGCGAGGCTCCCATGGTGCCTTCGAGGTACGGCGCAATTTCGTTGGGGCCGATGAATGTTCCGTAGAAGTGATCGAAGTAGGGGGCGTCGTCGGTGAACAGGTTGGCCCACCCTACCCAGTCCTCCAGCACCGGACCGGTGCGATAGTAATGACGAAACTCCCTCTCGACCTCTGCACGATCTGTCATGGTTACGGCGCCCCTCCGTCGGCGTAGATTGTCTGGCCTGTCACGAATCCGCACCGATCCGACAGTAGGAAGGCGATCAGCGCGCCGATCTCATCGGGTTGGCCGGGGCGGGCCAGTGCGGCGTCGAATCCGAAGTCTTCGACCAGGGCGCGCTCCAGGGCCTCGTCGTACGGGTAGCCTTTATTCTCCGCGATATAGCCCCGAATAGCGTGCAGCGCATCGGTTTCCACTGCGCCGGGGGCAATGGAGTTGGCCCGGATACCGTCCTTGCCATAGGTACGGGCGATACCGCGGGTGAATGTCGCCACTGCGGCCTTCAGGCTTGCGTACGGCAGCCGGGGTTCGTGCGGTGCACGCGACGAGTAGGCGGAGGTGGTGACGACCGCCCCCTTCGTCTTGACCAGGTGCGGGATGGCGGCCTGGACACTCCGTGTCGTCGCGAGCAGCACGTCACGGAAAGCCGCGTCCCACGCCTCGTCGTCAGAGTCGATCGGCATCATGCCCGCAGTGCCCATGGTGATGGCGATGCCATCAAGACGCCCCAGGAGTTTCACTGCGTCGGTCACCACATCGACCGCCACTCCCGGCTGGCTCACGTCGGCGGTGACGGCGTACGCCGCCGACGCGCCTGCTTCGGTGAGCGCGTCGACGGCCGCTTTGGCTCTCGTCTCGTCGCGGCCGATCACTGCCACGGCGGCCCCGTCTGCAGCCAATACCTTGGCTCCGGCCAAACCCATCCCGGCTGTGCCTCCGACGAGGGCATATGCCTTGTCGCGGACATTCAAATCCACCGGCGATCGCCTTTCAATTAGTGAACAGTAGTGTCAGAACAGTATCGGAGACTGCGGCCGAATTGAAGAGTCTGATCAGATATGACCGCATTTAGCGGCCACACAAGAACGAACACGAACGTCAGACAGTCAGTCCGAATAGGCGATGACCTTGGTCTGCAGGTGCTGCTCGAATCCCTCGACACCGTTCTGCCGGCCGATCCCGCTCATCTTGTACCCACCGAACGGCGCGTCGGCGCCGTAGAAGATGGCACCGTTGACGTTCACCGATCCGCTACGGATACGCCGGGCCACAGCCATCGCACGCTCGTGGGAGCCCAGCACCGTGCCGGCCAAACCGTAGGTCGAGTTGTTGGCCATTTCTACTGCACCCTCATCGCCGCCGTCGTACGGCGTGATGGTGATGACCGGGCCGAAGATTTCCTCCTGGAACACCCGGTGGTCGGGAGCGACGTCGGCGAGAACGGTCGGCTCGACGAAGTATCCGCGGTCCAGGCCTTGGGGCCTGCCGCCGCCGATGGTCACCCGAGCGCCCTGATCTTGAGCCACCTGGATGTAGTCCAGCACCCGGTCGCGCTGCTTGGCCGACACCAGCGGGCCGCAGAAGTTGGCCGGGTCACTGGGGTCGCCGACGGTCACGCCGGCGAACGCCGCGGTTGCCATCTCCACAGCGGCCTCGTAATGCTTGCGCGGCACCAACATCCGGGTGGTCAGGGCGCAACCTTGACCCGAGTGCATGAGCGCGCCGATGCAGCCGGGCACGGTCGAGTCCAGATCTGCGTCATCGAGCAGCAGGTACGCCGACTTGCCGCCGAGCTCCATCAAGTTGCGTTTCATGGTCGCGGCACTCAGCCGCCCAATCAGCTCACCGACCGCAGTCGAACCGGTGAACGAGACCATGTCCACCCGAGGGTCGATCAACAGGGGGCGGGCAACGTCGTTATCGGAGGTAGGCACGATGTTGACGACTCCGGCTGGGATATCGGTCTTCTCGGCGATGATGCGGCCCCAGCGTAGGGCGTTCCAGGGGGTTTCGATCGCCGGTTTGAGCACCATGGTGTTGCCGGTGGCCAGGATCTGGCCGATCTTGTGGCTGATGATCTCGAACGGGAAGTTCCACGGCGTGATGGCGGCGACTACGCCCATCGCCTCCTTGACCACAGCGCGGTTGTACGGCACTCCCAACAGAGCGGCCTCGTCGAGCTGGCGTTCCCAGGCAAAGTCCGAGATGTACTGCGCCGGCCAGCGGATCGCGTCGGCCAGCGGCCAGTCCAGCTGCGCAATGTAGGTCATACCCAGCGGCGCGCCCACCTCAGCGACCAACTCGGCGCGCATGTCCTCCTTTTCCTCCTGCAGCGCGTCGTGCAGCTGCATCAGACAACGCTGGCGGAACTCATGGTTGGTCGACCAGTCGGTGGTGTCGAACGCCCGCCGGGCCGCCGCGATCGCCTGCTCCATATCGACGGAACCGGCGTCGGGGGTTCGGCCGAGCACCTCCTCGGTCGCGGGGTTGATGTTCGCGGCGCTACGACCGGCTACCGCGTCGCACAATTTGCCGTCGATGAACAGCCGGGTCTCGGGGTTGAAGTTGACGGTGGCGGCAGCAATAGGTGAAGCCGTCATTGGCAGTCCCTCTCCTGGAAGTGTCAGCGTGGGCTATTGTAGCGGTTTATAGATAACTGTTTAGCGGATTCGATGCTATATCGGATCCCAGGCCCCATGAAGGGGGAACCGGTTGACCGCCCCTGCTGACAGCGCCGTAACCGGCCGCCGTCACGATGAATACATCTCCCATGTCGCCGTGTATCGCCAGGAATTCCGGCGGTACCTCCGTGAGCTGGATGCGGCCGATCAATGGCGTTCGGCCGCGTTCACCAACGCCGAGGACGGGCTGACCCACGACGCCACGGTGATGGCCCGGCTCTACGCCGACGGCTGGAACCGGTACGGCTGGCCCGAGTCCGCGGGCGGCCTCGGCGGCAACGAAATCCATCGTGCCGTGTACTACGAGGAACTCGGCTACGCGATGCTGCCCATCCCGGCTCAGCACTGGACATTGGAAACACTCGGCCCGGCGCTGCTGAAATTCGCCCCGGAGCTGGGTGCCCGGTACCTCCCCGGCTACCTCAGCGGCGCCGAATGGTGGGGACAGAGCTTCTCCGAGCCAGAGTCCGGCAGCGACCTGGCCACCCTGCGCACCCGCGCGGTCGATGACGGCGCAGGCGGGTTCGTGCTCAACGGCCAGAAGATCTGGACCAGTCAGGGACCGACGGCAACCCGGTTGTTGGCGCTGGTCCGTACCGGCGCACCCGAGAGCCGCCACCGCGGCCTGACCATGATGATGGTCGACGCCGACGCGCCTGGGGTCACGGTCCGTCCGATCGCGCTGGCCAGCGGGCGCCGCGAACTGGCCGAGGTGTTCTTCGACGACGTCCGCGTCGACGGTGACCGGGTGGTGGGCGAAGTCAACGGTGGGTGGGCCGTGGCGATGCACCTCATGCAGTACGAACGCGGCATGTACGGCTACGCCGTCCTGAACAAGGTGCTCACCGAAATGAGCCGGCTGCGGGCGGAGATGGTCACCACTGGTGCCACCGATACGCAGCGGCAACGCTTCGCCCGCGTCTATGTCGACGTGGCAGCCGCGCAGGCCCGTACCGCCACCACGGTGCGCCGTCTCGCCGCGGGTGAGGCGGTGGGTGCAGAAAGTAGCATCGACAAGTTGTTGTTCGGCCGGGCCGAGAAAGAGGTCAACGACCTCATCTTGGAAATCACCCGCGAGCGGATGATCGCCGGGACGGGCCAGGGCGGCGCGGCACTCGACACCGCACGGGCCGAGTGGTGGTATTCGCGGGCCGCGACGGTAATGGGTGGCACAGCCGAAGTGCAGCGGGGCATCATCGCCGATCACCTTCTCGGGCTCCCGAAAGAGAGAGGCAAATGACCGACGAAACGTGGCCGATGGTCGAGGAGGCGGTGTTCCGGCTCTTCGACGAACTGGCGGGTAAGGGCACACCCGAACATGTGGCGATCGGGCCACGACTGGCTGAACTGGGCTGGTCGGACATCGAAGCCGAATACCCCGTCGAGGCGTGCGAACTGCTGTTCCGTGCTCAAGGTCGTTCGCTGGCGCTCACCGACTGCCTTGATCGCGTCATGATCGCCGAGTTGGCCGGTGTGCTCGACGAGAATGTCGACCACGTCGTCCTGCCCGATCTGGCGCGCGGACATGTTCCGGGTTCCAGCGAAGACCACGTGTCGGGCATTGTGCTGGGACCACTCGAAGGCAGGTTGGTGGTCCCGGTGCCTGGGCCGACGGGAAAGGTGTCGATCGGCGTGCTCGATGCTGCCAAGCTGCACGGTGAGCGGCTGGACACCTTTGACGCATCGACATTCTGGACTCGGGTGACCGGACCGCTGGACGCCGCCTTGGTCGAGGCCTCCGCCCAATGGAACCAGGCCATCGCCGCGGCGCAGCGTGCGCTTGCCACTGAGCTGGCCGCACTCGCAGAGCGGGCGCTGCACATTGCGGTCGAACACGTCAGCGTGCGGGTACAGTTCGGCGGGCCCATCGGATCGTTCCAGTCGCCCCGACACGCACTGGCCGATGCGTCAGCGGTGCTGGCCGGCGCGCGGGCACTGCTCGGGGAATCGTGGCGGTACGGCGGGCAACTCTCGGCAGTGACCGCCAAGGTCGCCGCCGGCCGAGCACATCGCGCGGTCAGCGATGTGGCCCTACAGGTGTGCGGCGCGATCGGATTGACCGCTGAGCATGATCTGCACCGCTACGTCACGCGCGGGTTCCAGCTGGATGCGCTGTGCGGTTCACATGACCAGCTCGAGTCGTTCCTCGGCGAACAACTCTTCGAAACCTACGCCCCGGGCCGCGCGCTCCCCGCCGTCGTCACCTGGGCCAACTGACCTGTCGAGCAGAGGAAAAGGTACATGCGCCGCAACATCTTCGAGGAAGTGCACGATGACTTCCGGGCCACCGCACGAGCATTCTTCGAACGGGAATGCGTCCCGAACGTCGAGAAGTGGGAGAAAGACGGCAAGGTCAGCCGCGAGGCCTGGCGCGCCGCAGGCGAACACGGCTTGATCGGTTGGGAGTTCGACGAAAAGTACGGCGGATTGGGCGTCAAGGACTTCCGGTTCAATCAGATCATCTCCGAGGAGATGTTCGGCACCGGGTCCGTCGGCATCGGCTTGGGCGTGCAGAACGACATCCTGATGCCGTACCTGAATCACCTCACCACCGATGAGCAAAAACAACGGTGGCTGCCCAAGTTCATCTCCGGTGAATACATCGGCTCCATCGCGATGTCCGAGCCTGCGGCGGGATCGGATCTGGCAGGCATCAAGACCACGGCCCGTGACGAGGGTGACCATTGGGTGGTCAACGGCCAGAAGACCTTTATCAGCAACGGCCTGCTGTCCAAGCTGGTACTGACGGCGGTCAAGACGGACCCGTCGGCCCGACACAAGGGCATCAGCCTGCTGATGATCGAGGACGGTATGGAGGGGTTCACCCGCGGCCGCAAGCTCGACAAGATCGGCCAGTACTCCGCTGACACCGCCGAGCTGTTCTTCGAAGACGTCAAAGTGCCCAAGGAGAACCTCGTCGGTGAAATCAATCGCGGCTTCTACCATCTGGTGTCGAACCTCCCCAGCGAACGGGTCGGGGTGGCCTGTTACGCATTGCCCGCCGCCCGCCGCGCACTGGACCTGACCAAGGCCTACGCGCTGGAGCGCACCGCATTCGGACAGCCGATCGGCAAATTCCAGGTCAACCGGCACTTTCTGGCTGAGATGCAGACCAAACTCGATGCCGCCCAGACCTATCTCGATCAGTGCGTGCTGTCCGTCAACGACGGCACGCTGACCGACCAGGACGCTGCCGGCCTGAAGTGGTGGACCTCGGAAGTCCAGTGGGAAATCATCGACCGCTGTCTGCAGATGTACGGCGGATATGGCTACATCAACGAGTACGAGGTAGCCAGGCTGTGGCGCGACTCGCGGGTCCAGCGGCTGTACGCGGGCACCACCGAAATCATGAAGGATCTGATGGGCCGGGCCATGGGTTACTGAATCAATGATGTTGATCACTGACAGGCCGTGAATAATGTGTCCACTTGGGTCATTGGATTAGCCTGTCAAATAGTCAATTGTTTCGTGCATTTACAAAACCCCTGGAGGTTGTAATGGAGGTCACCAGCCTTCGGGAGCCGAAGATGGCCGATCGGGTGGCCACGGTGCTGCGCCGGATGTTCATCCGCGGCGAGATCACCGAAGGTACGATGCTGCCTCCCGAATCCGAACTGATGGAGCGCTTCGGGGTGTCTCGCCCCACCCTGCGGGAAGCGTTCCGGGTGCTCGAGTCCGAGTCGCTCATTCAGGTCCAGCGAGGGGTCCGGGGCGGTGCCCGGGTAACCCGGCCGCAGCGGGAGACATTGGCCCGCTATGCGGGCCTGATCCTGGAATACGAAGGCGTCACAGTCAAAGATGTCTACGACGCCCGGGTAACCCTGGAAGTACCGATGGTGGAGCAGTTGGCCAAGGATCGCGACCCTAAGGTGATCGCCGAATTAGAGCAGATCGTCGAGCGCGAATCGCAGTTGGAACCGGGCAGCGACGCCGTAGACCAACTCACCGACTTCCACGCCGCGGTCTCCCGCCTGTCCGGAAACAGCACGCTGCAGATCGTCAGCGACATGCTGCACCACGTCGTCGAAAAGGCCAACCGCTCATTGCAGCCCACCAGGGGCGACCGCGCCGAACAGGCAGTTCGCCGGTCGGCCAAAACCCACCGGATGGTGCTCGACATGATCAAGGCCGGCGACGCGGAGAAGGCCGGCGAACTCTGGCGCAAGCATCTGCAGAAGGCCGAGGAATTCGTCTTGTCCGGATCCGAATTGTCCACTGTCGTCGATCTTCTCGAATGAGCGGCGTCGACGGACGCCCTACCGAGTACGACCTGGAGACACCGGACTCCATTCAGGTTAGGTTCGGGATCGCGTACCTGGAATCTGACCCGGATCAGGCTACCGCCGTGTACTCGATGCCGATGGAACGCTTCCGCAATCCGATCACCGGCGCACCGACGATTGGGCCGTTGGCCATTCTCATCGACGCTGCAGGCGGCATCGTCAACCACTACCGCAGGCCCGCGGGCCAATGGACGGTGTCCTCTGAGTTGTCTGTGGAGTTGAGCACTGATGACACCCGGGATCTCGACGACCGCGTCATCGCGAGCGCACGCACGCTGGGCCCGATAGGCGCGACCTCGCTGGCGATCTGCACTTTGACCTATCGGGGAGCTGTGATCGGCGGCGGCACGGTGCGATCATTTTTCATTCCGGCTGACGGGGTTCTGACCAACCGTCCGCCGGAGACATTGCATCGGACGGCCGAGACCACCCTGTCGGACCTGATGGCTCTCGAGGCCCAACCGGGGACCGACCGCCAGGTATTGGCACAACTCGTGGATCCCAACCTGAACAACGACATCGGAATCGTGCACGGCGGGGTGGCGGCAGCCGGTCTCGAACTCGCCGCCTCCGCCGCGATCAACGGCACCGACGGCACCGGATTACGGACCGGTTCGCTGCGGGTGAACTTCCTGCGGCCGTTCATCGCCGGGGCCCGGTCTCGCTACGTGGGAACCCCGTTACGGGTGGGTCGCAACACCGGTGTTGGCGACGCGCAGGCCATCGGTGACGACGGCAAGGTGGCGATCACCGCACGGGTGACCGCCTACCGTTGACGCCGACGTTATTACTTCTTGGAGCGCGCCCGGAAAGCGGCGACCCGTTCCTTGAACTCCGGCGTGGAGAACGACGTCAACTCCTCCGCCAGCGCGTACTCGAGCACCCCTTGCGCGGCGCGGGACAGGTGCATGTTGAGTGCCACCTTCGATGAGCGAAGGGCCTGCGGCGGCAGAGCGGCCAGGCGTTCACCGAGCGCCAGCGCCTCATCGAGCACCGAGTCGTCACTGACCACCTTGGTGACCAGGTTGAGCTTCTCGGCAACCGGCGCGGTGATCCGATCTCCCAGCAGCACATACTCTTTGGCCTTCATCATGCCGACCAACAGGGGCAGCATCGCCGCTCCGCCGTCACCGGCGGTCAGGCCGACTGCCACATGCGGGTCGGCCAGGTAGCTGCTCTCCCCCATTACCAGCAGATCACTCAACAAGGCGATCGAACACCCCAGCCCTACCGCGGGTCCGTTGACCGCAGACACCAGCGGTTTGGGGAAGTTGATCACCTCGAGGAAAACAGTCCGGGCCTCGTGGATCTGAAACGTGCGCGCAACCTGGTCCTCGATCAGGCGACCGAACATCACCATGTCACCGCCGGCCGAGAAAGCCTTACCCACCCCGGTGGTGACGACGGCCTTCACGTCGTCGTCGGCGTCCAGCACTTTCCAGATGGTGGCGAACGCGTGGTGCACCTCTTCGGTGACGGCATTGAGCGCCTCGGGGCGGTTGATGCTCACCACATGGACGTTGCCGCGTTTCTCCACAAGCAACCATGGAGCGAACTGCTCGTAACCGGCCAGCGTCGCGATCTCGGAAGTCGTCATGTGATGTCCTGTCAGTTCTTCTCGTTGGAAAGGATGGTGACCGCAGAGACCGCGGTCGGGCCGCCGATGTTGTGGGCCAACGCAACTCGCGCGCCGTCAACCTGATTCTCGGCCTCGCCGCGCAGCTGGTTGAACAATTCATAGCACTGCGCGACACCGGTCGCGCCCGGCGGATGCCCCTTGGCCTTCAACCCGCCGCTCGCGTTGATCGGGATGGAGCCGCCGACATAGTTTTCGCGGCCCTCGACCAGTTTGTATGCCTCGAACCGGTCGGCGAATCCGAGGTCCTCGTAGCTGATCAACTCGACCCCGGTGAAACAGTCGTGGACCTCGGCGACGTCGATGTCACGCGGGGTCACACCAGCCATGGACATGGCCGCCTTCGCGGCTCTCACCGTCGGCGGGAAGCTGGTCATATCGCCCTTGTGCTGGTGCATCACCCGGTCCATCCCCAGCCCGACGCCGCGCACCCAGACCGGACGGTCGGTGTAGCGGTCGACGACGTCCTCGGCGGCGAGAAAAACCGCGGCCGCGCCGTCGCTCTGGGGCGTGCAGTCATACAACCCGAACGGGTCGACCACCGTCGGAGCTGCCAACGCCTGCTCAACGGTGATCTCGTAGCGGAGTTGAGCTTTGGGGTTCTTCAGCGCGTGGAAGTGGTTCTTCACCGCGACCATCGCCATGTGTTCCTTGGTTGCCGGCGACTCGTGCAGATAGCGGATGACGTGTAGCGCGAAGTTCGCTGGTGCCACCAGCCCAAGCGGGTAGTCCCAGGCATTATCCCGGGTCATGGCCGCCCATTCCCAGAACGTCGTACTGGACGATGTCTCGCGGACCTTGTCTGCGCCGACTACCAGCACCACGTCATACAGACCCGAGGCGATGGCCAGTGCGCCGTTGCGGATCGCGTCGTTGCCAGTGGCGCAAGCATTTTCGACGCGAGTGACCGGGATGTCGGTGAGATCGAGGGTGTCAGCCAGGATGCCCGACGGGAAACCGTCGGTGGTGGACAGTTCACCGAACCAGGCCGCCTGGATGTCGGATTTCTTGATGCCCTTGTCGACGTGGGCGACCGCTTCCGCATAAGCCATCGGCACCAGGTCTTTGATACCGAGATCGAAATGCTCGGCGAACGGCGTCATTCCCGCCCCGACGATTGCCACATTCCTCATGCGTGGTCTCCTTCCGCGCTTGTGGGCCAAAATGCATAGCCATAGTCAGGAACGCCTGCTCGGTCGGCTATCTTGCGCAGCACCACCGCACCGGCCTGACCGATGGCGGCCTCACCCGCAGGCACCCCGGTGACCTTCATCAACACTCGCACGGGACTACCGTCCAGCGCTACGACAGCGATCGAATAGGGACTGGGCAGATCCGGTATCGGAATCCGAATGGTGGTCTGGGTGTACACGGTTCCGGTGCGCGGCAACGGTTCCAGCCGGTAATCGGTGGCCAACACACCGTCCTCGTCCACACGGGCGCGCGGCGGGAACTGTGGCGCGGTGTCGATGCCGGGCCGTTCTTCGAAGACCGCTGCCTCCCAGCGCAGTTTGGGTTCGAACGCTCGGGCGTAGGCAGGCAGCGAGATCGGAATGCCATTTCCATCCGCGGTGCGAAACTTCGGTAGCTCTCGGACCTGGGGCTCATCTCGGGTGATCACCGGAGCGGTAGCGGCCGCGCCGACTTCAGCCGCCGTCACGCTGGACTGTTCGACAGCCAGTAGCAAGCCACCCGGCTCGCCTTTCTCAATGAGATCGGCGAGCGCTCGAATCACGCCAGATGCCGACGAGATCGGATGTTCGATCGCGCCCCGTGCATCGACGCCACCGCCAAGTTCCTTGGCCTTCACGCCGACCACCGCCATCACCCGCTGCGAGTCGTCCAGACCCAGTCGCGCGACCGTCGACTTGACCCCGACTTCACGCTGCAACCGGGCGTCGCCGTAGTCGCGGCGGGCGCCGTCGGCGCTTCGGACGGTGATCGGCAGGCTGCGAGTCTGCCGCGCGATCGGCGCCAGCTTGACACCTTGGGCACCGACCAGGACCGCCGCCGCAGCGGCCGTGGTGTGGGAATCATCGGCCGCGATGACCAGGGTGCCCTCGGAGGCACCAAGGAGCTGATCGAGCACCGCAGGCGCCCCGCCGAGCACTTCACTGACGGCCACATCGGCCGGCAACGACAGACCGGCCAGCAGTACAGCGCCGTTACCTCCTTCCAGCAGCGGGAAGTCACGCGACACCAGCACCACCCGGCGTGCGGTGGCATCTGGGTCAGCAGCCCGACCTGCGGCAACCGCCATGGTCAATGCATCCTCGTCGGGACCTTTCACCCGGCGCTCACGCACGGTCCAGGGCGGCAGGTAGGTGCCGATTGCGGCGACCTGAGTCATAGAGCCTCGCTTGGGTGAGTGACCGCGTCACAGCGGCCAACTAATGAGCTATATAGTTATAGCATTCAGGCTACGGCGGACGACGGCGGAAGGACAACTGGACTGTGAGCATTCCCGATCCCGGCACTCTGAAAGATCGTGTCGTCGTGGTGACCGGCGCCAGCCGCGGTATCGGCTGCGCCATCGCGGTGCGTGCAGCACAGGACGGTGCGGCGGTGGCGCTGCTGGCAAAAACTGAGATACCCAATCCGAAGATCGCAGGCACCTTGGCCGAAACTGCAGAGGCAGTACAGAACGCCGGCGGGCGGGCGCTTGCGGTGGGCTGCGATGTACGTGACGCCACCGCGGTGGCCGCGGCCGTCGAGAAGATCGCCGAGACCTTCGGGGGCATCGACGTCGTGGTCAACAATGCCGGCGCGCTGGACCTTCGACCGACCGAGAGCCTGCCCCCCAAAAGCCTGCGCAAGCTGCTGGAAATCAACGTCGAAGGGCCCTTCGCGGTGGTGCAGGCCGCTCTGCCGCACCTACGCCGCTCGGACAATGCGCACGTGGTCAACGTTTCTCCGCCGCTGAACCTGGAACCCGGGTGGGTGGGCGCCCATGTCGGACACACAGTCGGCAAGTATGCCGAGAGCCTGCTCACGCTCGGCTGGGCTGATGAGTTCGCCCCAGTGCCGATCGCCGTCAACTCAGTGTGGCCTGCCACCACGATCGCCAGCACCGGAATGATGGTCGCGATGGGCGAGGCGCAGGTGCGTGCCCAGGCCCGGAGCCCGCGGATCATGGCCGACGCGGTACACGCGTTGGTCACTCGGCCTGCCGCATCATGCAGTGGTCACTTCTACACCGATGAGGAGATTCTTCGCGAGGAGGGACGCGACGACCTGTCGGAGTACCGTCTGGCCGCACACGAGCAGGACCTGACCGCCAACTTCTATCTGGCAGCCGCCCGGTGAGGGCCCTCGACGACGCCGAACTGGCCAAGATACGTTTCGCCGTACGCGAATTCCTCCGGGCCGACCGCGCAGAATTCGGCTGGCAGCCCGCCATCGACGCCTGGATGGCCGGCTGGGACGAAGGGTTCTCAGCACGGTTGGGTGCCGCCGGTTTCGTCGGCCTGACCATCCCACGCCGCTACGGCGGTCACGAGCTCGGCCACCTGCATCGCTACGTGGTGACCGAGGAACTGATCGCCTCGGGTGCGCCGGTGGCGGCGCATTGGACCGCTGACCGCCAAGTCGCACCGAGCCTACTGACCTACGGCACCGAGGAGCAGCGCGAGCGGCTACTGCCGAAAATCGTTGCCGGCCAGCTCTATTCGTCGATCGGCATGAGCGAGCACGGCGCCGGGTCGGATCTTGCCGCGGTGTCGACCAAAGCGACCCGTACCGACGGGGGCTGGCTGTTGTCCGGCACCAAGGTGTGGACCAGCGGTGCCCACCATGCACACCAGGTCGTGGTGCTGGCGCGCACCAGTCCCGCAGACCCGAAGCACCGCCACGCGGGCTTCAGCCAGTTCCTGGTGCAGTGCGCGACGCCGGGCGTCCGGATCGAACCGATCATCCTGATGTCGGGCGCACACCACTTCAACGAGGTCATCCTCGACGAGGCCTTCGTCCCCGATGCCGACGTGCTCGGCGAGATCGGGAATGGTTGGCATCAGGTCACTTCGGAGTTGTCGTTCGAACGCAGCGGACCCGAGCGGATCCTGTCCACCGGCCCACTGCTGTTGGCTGCGATCCGTGCCCTGGGGTCCGGGCCGGCACCCGACGACCGCACTGCCGCCGCTGTCGGTGACCTGCTGGCCCAGTTGATCTCGTTACGGCAGCTGTCGTTGACGGTTGCCCGCACGCTCACCGAAGGTGACGATGCGGCGAACCAGGCCGCACTGGTAAAAGATCTCGGCACCCGCTTCGAGGCGGAATCCGTCGAACTGATCGACGACCTGATCGAGACGTTGCCCGAGAACCGGGAGTTGGAGACCATGCTGAACATGGCCTGGCTGCACAAGCCTATGTTCACGTTGCGCGGCGGTACCAACGAGGTGTTGCGCGGTGTGATCGCGCGCGGAATGGGGTTGCGATGAGCCAGACGAGCGCACTCTCGGGCGGAGTGTTCACCGCAGGGAACCGCCAGGACGACGACGCTGAGCTACGTCAGCTCGTCGATGAACTGGGCCGGCGGTCCTACGATGCCGGTCTCGGCAAGCGCGGCATCCCGGACCGGCTCGATGCCGAGCTGTGGCGCAACCTCGAAGACACCGGGCTGGCTCGGCTGACCAGCACGCCCGACTCCGGAGCCGGACCACACGAACTGGCGATCGCACTCTACGGTCTGGCACGGCACGCCGGCGCGGTGCCACTGGCCGAAACCGACGCGTTGGCGGGCTGGCTCGCCCCACACGCCGGTATCGAATTGCCTGATGGGCCACTGACAGTCGCCATCGCCGATGCCGACACAAGCGGTGACAGGATCACCGGCGCCGCGCACTCGGTGCCGTGGGCCGGGGAATGTGCGGCGACGCTCCTGGCGGTGCGCGCCGGCGACGGCCTCCGGGTCGGCCTGGTCGACACCGGCGACCTGCAGGCCGATCACAACCTGGCCGGCGAACCCCGTGATTCGCTGGTGTTCGATGCGCCCGCAGATCAGTTGCGAGCCGTCGACCCGGCGCTGGGCATCGAGCTGGACCGCCGCGGCGCGTGGGCGCGGTGTGTGCAGATCGTCGGGGCGCTCGACGCCGCCGCCGACCTGTCGGTGCGGCACACCCGAGAACGCATCCAGTTCGGTCGTCCGCTGAGCGCCTTCCAATCCGTGCAGCAGTCCCTGGCCGGCATGGCCGGAGAGATCGAAAGGGCCCGGGCCGCTGCCGATCTCGCCGTGGCGGCGGTAACCGAGCATGGTTTCGACTCTCCCGAGGCCGACTATGCCGTCACCGTGGCCAAGGTGACCGTCGGGCGTGCCGTCGGCCCGGTGACCACCGTCGCCCACCAGTTGCACGGCGCGATCGGTGTCACCCGCGAGCATCCGCTGTGGTTGTTCACCTTGCGCGCGCAGAGCTGGACGCAGGACTACGGCACCACCACACACTTCGCGCGACGCCTGGGCAGGCTGGCACTGGCCGCCGAAGATCCGTGGGACCTGGTCACCGCAACCTGACTCGATTCCAAACCAACACTAGAAAAGGAGAACTGATGACGGTAAAGAAGTTCGAAGGCGCATCCGCAATTGTCAGCGGGGGCGCAGGTGGCCTGGGAGAGGCCACCGTGCGCCGGCTCCATGCCGAGGGGCTCGGCGTGGTGATCGCCGATCTCGCCGCCGACCGGGGCAAGGCGCTTGCCGATGAGTTGGGCAGCCGAGCAGTGTTCGTCAGCACCGATGTGACCAGTGACGACAGCATCAGCGGTGCCATCGAACAAGCCAATCAACTGGGACAGCTCCGCTATGCCGTGGTCGCGCACGGCGGATTCGGTGTCGCCCAACGCATTGTGCAGCGCGACGGCAGCCCCGCCGATCTGGGTGGCTTCACCAAGACCATCGACCTCTACCTCACCGGCACTTACAACCTGACCCGCCTGGTGGCGGCGGCCGTGGCCGACGCCGATCCTCGTGAGGACGGCGAGCGGGGTGCCATCGTGATGACCGCCTCGGTAGCAGGCTACGAGGGACAGATCGGCCAGACCGCCTATGCCGCAGCGAAAGCGGGTGTCATCGGGTTGACCATCGCAGCCGCTCGCGACCTGAGTTCGGTGGGGATTCGGGTCAACACCATCGCCCCGGGCACCATGAAGACGCCGATCATGGAATCGGTCGGGGAAGAGGCCATCGCCAAGTTCGCGGCCAACATCCCGTTCCCCAAGCGGCTGGGCGCACCCGACGAGTACGCCGACGCTGCGGCATTTCTGCTGAGCAACGGCTATATCAACGGTGAGGTGATGCGGCTCGACGGAGCGCAGCGCTTCACCCCGAAGTAGTCCAAATGCGTACGGTCTGGCGCATTCCACGCTGCCAGACCGTACGCCGCGCGCTACAACCGGCCGTCGACCTGCAAGTCGGGATGCACCCAGGCCGGTGAGTTCTTCTGCTTGAACGCCCGGAAACCTTCCCGCGCCTCGGGGCCGAAGAGACTTGTCTGCATGCCGATGCGGTCGAAGAGGCCCAGGTAGCTGTCCAGGCTTGACTTGATCACACCCCGCGCGCCGGGTGCAGTGCGGCAGCATTGCCCGAGAAGCTCTTTCGCGGTATCCAGTAGTTCCTCATGGGGCACCACCCTGGCCACCATGCCCCACTCGACGGCCTCCTCCGCGGTCAGCGTGCGGCCGGTGAACATCAGATCCTTGGTCCGGACCGGGCCGATCAGACGGGCCAGCACCTGGCTGTAGTACGTGTCGGCGATTCCGCGGAACAATTCGGGCACCCGGAAGGTGGCCCGGTCACTGACCACAGCCAGATCACTGCACATCGCGATCTGCAGACCGCCGCCCTGACACAGCCCGTTGACCGCCGAGACCACCGGCTTGGCTGACTGGCGCAGAATATCGAACGGTGTCACATCCATTCCCATGGTGGACGCGAAGTCCATCCAGTTGTCCTCGGCAGCCTGCCCCAGATCGCCGCCCGGCGCGAAGACGTCTCCGGTGCCGGTGATCAGCAGGCCCGCGAGATCAGGATCGGCGTTGACCCGACTGATCGCGTACCTGATGCCGAAGTACATCGCGGGTGTCATCGCATTGCGCGCCTGCGGACGATCCAGCGTGCAGATCGCGAAGGCGCCTTCTCGCTTGAAAGTGAGGTAGGGAGTACCCAACCAATCACCGTCGGGTGGACGCGGACCGCCATTGAGATTGTCGGACATTGGAATCCCTTCCGGATCGTCGATGAACCTGGCCTAAATTAGCGAAATAGTTGTATGTTTCCAACCTCCCTGCGTAACATCCAGGACGTGGCGTACTTCACATGCGCTGCATCCGAGTGGCGCACGACCATGGTGGCCATCTCGCCCTACCACCGGAGGAAACAGAATGGGTTCACTCGACGGACGGGTCGTCTTCATCACCGGCGCCGCACGCGGACAAGGCCGTTCGCACGCAGTGATGTGTGCCGAGCAAGGTGCCGACATCGTCGGTGTGGATATCTGCGAGAATCTCGACGTCGTCCCGTATCCACTCGGGACCGCCGAAGAGCTCGAAGAGACCGCGCGCCTGGTTGAAAAGACGGGCCGCCAGATGCTGACTCGCAAGGCCGATGTCCGCGACAAAGCTGCTCTGCAGGCTGCATTTGACGCCGGCGTGGAGCAGTTCGGTCACATCGACACCGTGCTCGCCAACGCCGGTGCCGTCCTCACCAATGCCGATGAACGCGATGCCTCCGAGGCACTGCGACTCGGCCTCGACATCATGCTGGTCGGCGTCTGGAACGCCTTTCAGGTAGCCATCCCCCACATCAAGGAACGCGGCGAGGGCGGTCACCTGATCGCGACCAGTTCCATGATTGCGTTGCTGGACCTCACTGACGGTCGCGGCGGCAGCGACGCCTACCTGATGTCCAAGGTTGCCATAGTCGGTCTGGTTCGGGCCTACGCAGCCTTGCTCGCCCCCGACCGCATCCGCGTCAACGCAGTGGCCCCTACCAACTGCGCGACGCCGATGATCCTCGAGAACCCGGCGCTGTTCAAGGTCATCGAAGAGAGCCCCCACATCGTCAACGCTGTCCAGACCGCATTGCCGGACCTGCCGTTGATCGAGCCCCGCGATGTCTCCAACACCATCCTGTTCCTGCTCAGCGACGCGGGTCGATCGTTCACCGGCAGCCTGCTCAAGGTCGACGCAGGAATGGACATTCGGCGAGGATAAGGGAGCTCGGTCGATGCACTTCGGAATCGAGGGCCGGTCGGCGCTGGTCGTCGGCGGCAGCAAGGGAATTGGGTTCGAGGTTGCCAAAATGCTTGCCGCGGAAGGAGCCCGGGTGGCTGTGTTGGCCCGGACCAAGGCCGACGTCGACGCTTCGGTGGAGGCCATCCGCGCCGAGGGCGGCACTGCCCTCGGCGTTCCGGCCGACGTGAGCAACCCACAAGGGCTCGCTGATGCCATCGAGGCGGTAACCGCCGAGCACGGTGCACCGCTCATCGTGATCGGCCAAGCGAAGTACCAGCGACCGGGGGACTTCGCCGACATTGCCGATATCAACGTCTACCGCGAGTCGTTTGAAGCACACACCATGAGCCAGGTCCTGCTGTTGCAGGCAGTATTGCCCGCGATGGGGGAGGCTGGCTGGGGCCGGTTCGTACATATCGGGTCGGCCACTGCCAAGGAGCCGGCAGGCAACATCCACCATGCCGTCGCCAACACCAGCCGCCCCTCCACGATCGGTTTGCTCAAAACTGTGTCCGATGAGTACGCCCAGTACGGCATCACGGTCAACACCGTCGCGCCCGGCTGGATCGAAACCGAGAACTCGCTCGCCTACCTTGACCAGCATCTCGGTACCAGCTCGGAAGAGGACCGCCGCGACTTCCTGCTCGCCCAGGCCCGGGTACCGGCCGGGCGTATGGGTAAGCCGCATGAAATCGCCTCACTTATCGCGTATTTGTGCTCAGACCCCGCCGGCTACCTCACCGGCAACTGGATCGAAGTCGACGGCGGCTTACACCGATCAGCGTTCTAAACCCCAGGAGAAAACGTGAACACCCTTGATGCGCCCGAACTTTCCTTCGCGGGCCTGCCCATGGCCGCCGATCGTGGCGTGGGGTGGAAGGCCGTGCGCGACGCCGGGCGGGTGGTCTACATCGACGGCTGGTACTACCTTTCCCACCGCGAGGATGTGCTCGCCGCGCTGCGCAATCCGGAACTATTCTCGTCGAAGAAGGCATTTGACGTACTCGGCTCCCCGCTGCCGCTGGTGCCCATCTCTTTCGATCCGCCCGAACACACCCGGTTCCGCAAGATCCTGCAGCCATTCTTCAGCCCGAAGACCCTGAACGAGATGTTGCCGTCACTGCAGAAGCAAGCGATCGACATCATCGATGACGTGGTCGCGAAGGGCGAATGCGAGGTGGTGGCCGACATCGCGATTCCCTACCCGTCACAGGTGTTCCTGACATTGTTCGGGCTGCCGTTGGCGGATCGGGACCGTCTCATCGCCTGGAAGGATTCGGTGATCGCGCTGGCGGACTCGCCGACACTTGAAGGCGCCGACCTGACTCCGGCCATGGAATTGGTCGCCTACCTCACCGAGGCGATCAACGAGCGGCGGTCCAGTCCGGGACCGGACATCCTTTCCCAGGTGCTCACCGGCGATGACGCACTGGACGATGCCGAGGTGATGGGCCTGGCCTTTCTGTTCGTGCTGGCCGGGTTGGACACCGTCACCGCGGCGATGAGCACGGCGCTGCTGGAACTCGCCCGCAATCCCGAGTTGCGCGTCAAGCTGCGCGAGGATCCCGATCAGATGAGCGTTTTCGTCGAGGAAATCGTCCGATTGGAACCACCCGCACCGATGCTTCCCCGGGTCACCACACAAGAGGTCACCATCGGGGACTTCACCCTGCCTGCCGATACGCGGGTTCGACTGTGCATCGCAGCCATCAACCGTGACGACACCGACGAGATCTCAGTCAATGACATCGTAATGGATGGCAAGGTGCACCGGCACTGGGGCTTTGGCGGTGGTCCGCACCGCTGCCTCGGGTCACACCTGGCCCGTATGGAGCTCACACTCATCCTCGGGGAATGGCTGAAACGTGTCCCCGACTTCTCGGTGCAAGACGGCTACGAGCCGCAGATTATGTTCCCCGCGAACACCTTTGCACTGGAGTGGGTACCGCTGACCCTGGGCTGACTCGCTATTCGGCAGACGAATTTAGTTGGTATGTAAGGCTTTTACTGTCTAAGGTAGGGAAATGACCTCGAAACCTTGGAACCCCGACAGCACGGCCGTCGTCTGCGTGGAATGCCAGAACGGTGTGCTGGGCCCAGATTCGGTGTTACCTGCGCTGGCCACCGAATGCGGGGATCTGGTCGGCAGTATCCGCCGATTGCTCGACAGTGCACGCGCATTCGGCGCGAAGGTGGTACACGCGACATACGAGGGCACCTTGGGCGGCCAACCAACCGGCACCGCGCGACTGTGGCGGCTACTGGGACCTGCCACTGCAGACTGGGCACCGGGAACCGCCGCTACAGCGGTAGTGCCCGAACTGCTTACTTCCACAGACCTGGTTCTGCCGCGTCACCATGGGCTGTTCCCAACCTTGGACTCCGAGTTGTTGCCGGTGCTGAAAGGCCTGGGTGTGACGACCATCGTTCTCACCGGCGTATCGCTGAACCTGGCGATCACCCACACCGCCGGACACGCCACTCAGGCCGGATTCGACCTCGTCATCCCGCGTGATGCAGTCGGAGGCACACCATCAAGTTACGCAGAACAGGTGCTGGACAACACCATTGCCGTCCTCGGCAGGCTCACCAACGTCGACGAACTGATCCACGAATGGTCCGGATCAGACCAGAGCAAACCCTGAGACCCGGCCCGAACATGACCGATTACCTTTCAGACATCCCTTCCTGCGCGGGCAATCTCGTTCATAATAGGAAGATGCGGAAACCGAATGGCCCCTGGCACACCTTGATGACGGTTGTAGGTGCAGCCGTATTGACGTTGGGTGGCTCAGTGACGTTGGGTGACTCAGTGACGGCACACGCCGACCCACCTGCCGCAACCCCCAATCCCTATCCCGACATCCGGTATTACGATCGCCTCGACGCCAACAATTTCGCCCTTCCTGGCGGAGTGTGGTTCCTTTCCCCGACCGGGCAAAACTGCGGCATCTGGGGCAGGGGCGATTTCGGCTGCGCCGGCGAAATTCCCGGGGCCCCCGCAGGAGTCAGTCATATTGGCTGGATCGACGGAGATCGGTCAATGCACTACGACTGGTCGGTGGCGGCGCGGTTCCCCGCCACACAGGCGGAACTCCCACTGTCTCCACGCAGTTACATCAAGCACGAAGGGACAACGTGTGCGGTGACGCCGGACAGTAGAACCTACTGTGAACGCGGACCGCTCCGTTTCGTGATCGAACCGACTCAGACCTGGCTGTCAGCTCCTTGGATGGACTTGAGTTGGACAACCTTGGGACCGGCATCGTGTAGCCCGCCGGATACCGGGGGGCCATGCTATCGATGATTCGGG
The DNA here is from genome assembly GCF_002102345.1 of Mycolicibacterium peregrinum. Lineage (GTDB taxonomy): Bacteria > Actinomycetota > Actinomycetes > Mycobacteriales > Mycobacteriaceae > Mycobacterium > Mycobacterium peregrinum. The sequence goes on along the minus strand of NZ_LQPP01000017.1, from coordinate 2,673 downwards.
AGATGGGGCGATTCAGGAGATAACGGGCTCTTCATGATTGACGGTGTAGTTGGGGTCTGAATCCGCCGGTTTCCAGTAGGGATCTGGCGATGTAGTTGGTGAGGTTGCGGAATCCGAGGGCGGATCCGCGGAGGTGTTCGAGGCGGCCGTTGATCGCTTCGGTCGGCCCGTTGCTGGTGCCGGGGCGGTCGAAGTAGGCCAGGATGTCGGCGGCGCGTCGGTTCAATGTCCGGCCGAGAGTGATCAGCTCCTGCAGGGCTTTGGGGACGCCAGCGCTCAGAGTGGTGATCAGTGCGGCCATCATGGCGCGGCCTGTGGTCCGGTCGGGCTCGCGGTAGGCGGCCACGGCTCGCTGATACATCTGCCAGGTGGCCTCGACCTCTGGGGTTCCCCCGAAAAAGTGGACACGGTTAGCTTGATTGCTGATTGATCCGTGCGGTGATCTCGAAGTCGATGGGTGAGATCATGCCCAGTGCACTGTGCCGCCTGTCATGGTTGTAGTAGCGAAGGTAATTGTCAAGTCCCGCAGTAAGATTCGCATACGACGTGAAAGCGTGCCTCTTGTAGTACTCATGCTTGACCGTCGACCACAGCGATTCGGACCCCGCGTTGTCCCAACATATCTCGGTGGCCCCCATGGAGCGGCGCAGACCGTGCCGGGAACAAGCTTTGGCCAGGTCATGACTGGTGTATTGACTGCCTCTGTCCGAGTGCAGGATGGTGCCGGCGACCGAGCCGCCACGGGTGAACACCGCGGCGTCCACAGCATCCTCCACCAACTCAGTACGCATGTGATCAGCCACCGACCAGCCCAGCACGCGGCGGGAATGTTCGTCGCGGATCGCGCACAAGTAGGCATCGCCTTCTCCGCAGGTCAAGTAGGTAATGTCGGAGGTCCACACCGCATCAAGGCGGCCCTGATCGAAGACGCGGCCCACCCGGTCGGGCGGAAACGTCGCCGCAGGATCGACCACCGTGGTCTTGATCTTGAAGGTCCGCGGGCTGATCCCTTCGATGCCCATCTCGGCCATGATCACCGCGACGGTGTTCACCGACACCGAGACACCAGCCGCGTGCAGGTCGGCGGTAATGCGTGGTGAACCGTAGGTGCGCCGGGAGTGCTGCCAGTGGGCCAGAATCTTGACCTCCAGATCACGGCGCCACTGCTGGCGAGCCGTGGGTTCGGTGCGTCGTTGTCGCGCCGCCCAGGCGTAATAGCCAGACCGTGAGACGCCGAGCAGCTCGGCCAGTGTCGCGATGTCGTGGTCGGCGCACTCCGCGGCGATGAGCTCGAACCGACTCACCGATGTCGCTGTGCCGCAAAGTACGCCGATACTTTTTCAGGAACGCGATATCGCGGTCCTTCTCGGCGAGCTCCGCGCGCAGGCGCACCAACTCGGCACGTTCACGGGCAGTCAGCTCGCCCTCCGGCGGCCCGGACCGGGCATCACCAGCCACCCCGTCCCGGCGCCGTTCCTCGCGTACCCACTTACCCAACACGTTCTCGTGCAGGTTGAGCTCACGTGCCACCTCAGACACCGGCCGGCCCCCGTCAATCACCCGCCGAGCAGCCTCCACCTTGAACTCCGGTGTGAACGACCGACGCGTTCGCGACATGTCGACATCCTCCCAGCAGGACACCGTCCCGCTATCTCAGGTGTCCACTCAAACTGGGGAACCTCACTCTCGACGTGAGCGTCGACGGTGAACAAGGTGGTCAGCCGGGTTTTCTGCTTGTCGGTGAGCAGATCAGCTCCGGTGTGCAGGGTGCGCCGGGCGCGGTAGAGCGGATCTGTCTTGCGGCCGCGGTGCCCGCAGGTGGCCACCTGCACGCGGCGCCGGCATTCGTCGAGGGCGTTGCCGGCCAACCTGACGACGTGGAAAGGGTCCATCACCGCCGCCGCGGTGGGCAGTTCCTCGCTTGTGGCGGTCTTAAACCCGGAAACCCGTCCATGGCAACCACTTTCACCCGGTCACGCCAATCCTTGGGCCGCTCAGCGAGCCAGTCGGCGAAGGCCTTCTTGGAGCGTCCTTCGACCATGTCGAGCAGCCGGGCCGGACCCGTCTTATCGCGGACCGGGGTGAGATCGATGATGACGGTGACGTACTTGTCGCCGCGGCGGGTGTGCCGCCACACGTGCTCATCGACGCCGATCACGCATACGCCGTCGAACCGGGCCGGATCAGCGATCAGCGCTCGCTGACCTTCGGCGAGCACCGCGTTGTTGGCAGTGTTCCACGACACCGCGAGCGCCTCGGCGACCCGGGCCACCGATAGGTGCTGGCAGACAACGGCTTCCAGAGCCCATCGCAGCGCACGCCGTGACAGCTTGGCACGGGGTTCGGCGGCCTTGCCGGTATCTTGGCGCCACACATGAGCGCATCCGGCGCAGCGGTAGCGGCGGATCGTCACCAACAAGGTGGTGGGCCGCCACCCGAACGGCTCATGAGCCAGCATGCGGACCACGCTGTCGCGGACCACACCTTCTTCGCCGCAGCGTCGGCACCAGTGGTCGGCCTCGGTGCTGGTGACCTGGCAGGCCAGCACCGCGCGGTCGGGTTGCACGCGTTGGCCGGTCACCTCCTGAGTTAGGAGACCCCTGCGGGATTTCGGCGGCGGGATCGCTCTGACCTGCTGTTTTGGTTGCCATGGTCGTGGTTTTGGCTTACTAA
>NZ_LQPP01000016.1 GCF_002102345.1 Mycolicibacterium peregrinum | reverse complement strand
ATCCGGCACGCCGAGAGCAAGGAATAGCACTGGGACTGGGTGCGCCGATGCCGTACCCGAAACCGCGGCATCGGCGCGCGCCGTGGGCGCTTGCCCAGTCCATCGCGCATCAGGTCGGAAGCCGAACCGCCCGACGCGCACATTCCTATCGAACAATAGTTCGAATGATGAGTCAAGCTCGATCCCAATCCCTGGGATCCGAGCGACCTCGCATCTGCGAAGGTAGCGAGTATGTCTGATCAGCGGGACACGCTCAGTGCCGAGTGGGAGACACATCGACCCGCGGTATTCGGCGTGGCGTACCGGCTGTTGGGCAGTGTGGCCGATGCCGAGGACGTGGCCCAGGAGGTGTGGCTACGGGCAGCGGGCGCCGACCTGGCCGACGTGAAGGATCTACGGGCATGGCTGGTCACGGTTTCCGCGCGCCTGTCGTACGACATTCTCAAGAGTGCCCGCGCCCGCCGCGAAGCCTACGTCGGGCCGTGGCTACCGGAGCCGCTGCTCACCGGGCCGGACGCGTCCGAGCCGGTCCTCGTCGACGAGTCGGTCAGCTCGGCGATACTGCTGATCATGGACGAGCTGAGCCCGCCGGAGCGCGTTGCCTTCGTCTTGCACGACGTTTTCGGTATCGAGTTCGACCGGATCGCGGAGATGTTGGAGTTGTCCGCGGCTGCCGCCCGCCAGTCGGCGTCGCGGGCGCGGCGGCGGGTGGACAAGGCGAAACAGTCCGCGCCGCAGGCGTCGAACGCCGAGCGGCGAAGGGTGCTGACAACTTTCCGCGCCGCCTACGAGGCCGGTGACATGGCGAGTCTGGTCCGGCTGCTGCATCCGGGTGCGGTCTATGTCACCGACGGTGGCGGCAAGGTCTCGGCGGCCCGCAAGCCCATCCGCGGCGGTGAGCGCATCGCCATGGTGATGGAGCGAGTGGGACGGCAGTGGCGTCCCGACCGCATCGATCTCATCGAGGGGGGGGGGGAGCCGGCCCTGGTGTTCTATCAGCAGGACGGCGTCTACTCCGTCGACACCGTGCAGATCACGGACGGTGTCATCACCGCCTACCGCCGGGTCATCAACCCGGACAAACTCACTCACGTCTGATCTGTCACATCTGGCGGTGCTATCTCGTCTCCCTGGTGAGAGCGAGACAACGATCCGAAAGGACGTGTAATGCAAGCCATCACCGTTTCCGACCGGGACGCCGGTATCGCCGGGATGACCCTGGCGGACTTGCCGCACCCGCACACGGCCGAGAACGACGTCATCGTGCGGGTGCACGCCGCCGGCTTCACACCCGGAGAGCTCGACTGGCCGGCCACCTGGACCGATCGGTCCGGTCGCGACCGAACCCCCAGCGTGCCCGGACACGAGCTTTCCGGTGCCGTAACTGAGTTGGGCTTCGGCACAACGGGTTTGACCGTCGGTCAGCGGGTGTTCGGGCTCGCCGACTGGACCCGTAACGGTACGCTCGCGGAATACGTTGCGGTGGAAGCCCGTAACCTGGCCCCACTGCCGGCGGATGTCGACCACGTGGTGGCCGCCGCACTGCCGATATCCGGATTGACCGCGTGGCAGGGCCTGTTCGACCACGGCCGGCTCAGCACCGGACAGACGGTGCTGATCCACGGCGCCGCGGGCGGGGTCGGGTCCATCGCGGTACAGCTCGCTCGCGAGGTAGGCGCACACGTCATCGGTACCGGCCGCGCGGCGGACCGGGACCGGGCCATTGCGCTCGGTGCCCACACCTTCGTCGACCTTGCCGCTGAAAAGCTGGAAGAGGCAGGCGAAGTCGATGTGGTGTTCGACGTGATCGGCGGAGACATTCTCGCCCGCTCAGCCGCGCTGGTGCGGGCCGGAGGCACACTCGTCACCATCGCCGAGCCACCAGAAGTCCGCCCCGAGGATGGACGGGCGGTCTTCTTCGTCGTCGAACCCGATCGGGTCCGACTGGCCGACCTCATCACGCGAGTGCGGGACGGCCGACTCACCCCGGTCGTCGGCGCCGTGCGGCCGTTGGCCGAGGCAGCGGACGCATTCGCGCCCGGCAAGCGCATCCCCGGCAAGACGATCATCCAGGTGACCGAAGACTGACAAGGAGCAAAAAAATGACGGGAATGCGTATCGCGGGTGGGATTCTGGCCGTGGCCGCCCTGACCGGTGCCACGGCGTGCACGTCTCCGAGTCAGGCGACGCCCACCACGGAGACCCTGACGCCGTTGATCGAGCAGGCCCTTCCGAACGTGCCGGGAAAGACGTTCACCTCGACGGTCGTCAGCTTCCCGCCCGGGGCCCGCGCCGTGCCGCACCGCCACGGCGAGGCCTTCGTCTACGCATACGTCCTCGAGGGATCCGTGCGCAGTGCGGTCGACGACAACCCGGTGACCACCTACCGCGCCGGTGAGAACTGGGTCGAGCAACCGGGTGCCCACCACCCCGTCACCGAGAACGCCAGCGACACGGATCCGGCCAAGCTACTGGTCGTCTTCGTCTCCAACACCGGAGACCGCCTCAAGGTCGACGACCACCAGTAGCGGGCCGGAACCACACCCGCGAACGGGTCAAGCTACCACTGGCCGAGCTGGCAACGCGGGCTGTACGGATGATCGTTCTGGACCGCGATCTGACCGTCGACGGAGATCTCACAGTGCGCGTTGGGCTGAGCCTGCCCCCCATGCGTCGTGCTCGCGACCGTGAAGACCGCCCACTGCGGATCGGCGAGCGTGGTCTCGAACACCCAGGGCGTGTCCGGACCGACGTTCACCGTCGCCTTCTGCAGGTACTTGTACGCATCAGCGTTGTAGGCGTCTTTGCTCGCAGGCTGCGTCGTCAGGTAGTAGAGATCGAATTCGTACGGCGCACCGGAGGTGAGCGTGTACTTCACCTGATGGCCCTGACCCGCCGGGTCCGCATACGACGTTGCGTTGGAGACCGCCATACCCGCAGCCGCCAGTACGAGCGCCGCACCGACCGTGGTTGTCGCTTTTCGCATATTCGTCACATACGTCATATCCCAGCACGGTACCGCCTTGTTACAGGTGCGACTACTGGGTGTCACCGCGTCCCGCCAACGGCAAACCAACTCGGTCTAGCTTGAGGTTAATTTGTTTGTCACACACAGACATTTCCCAGTAACAGCGGCGCTCTAACGTCCCGATTCGACACCCGCACCCGGTGTTTAGCCTCTTGCACCGCCGCCGGCACCGATCGGCTGAGAAGCGCTGCAATCAAAGGGAAAGGTCGCCCATGCGAGTTCCAGGACGTGCCCCGTTGCGTCGGTCTGCGCTTGCCGCAGGGAGTTTGATCGCAGCCACCAGCCTGCTCCTTGCCGGTTGCGGCAGCCGGGCGAGCGAAACCGACGCAGCAAACACTGCTTCCTGTGTGGACACCTCCGGCCCCAAGGTGAAGGTCGGTTCGTTGAACTCGCTGTCAGGCACGATGGCCATTTCCGAGGTGACGGTGCGCGATGCGATCAAGCTCGCGGTCGAGGAGATCAACGCCAAGGGCGGGGTTCTGGGCAAACAGATCGAGCTGATCGGCGAGGACGGGGCCTCCGAGCCCACGGTGTTCGCCGAGAAGGCCGAGAAGCTGATCAGCAGTGACTGCGTGGCCGCGGTGTTCGGTGGCTGGACCTCGTCGAGCCGCAAGGCCATGCTGCCCGTGTTCGAGAGCGCCAACGCCCTGCTCTACTACCCCGTGCAGTACGAAGGTCTGGAGTCGAGCAAGAACATCTTCTACACCGGCGCCACCACCAACCAGCAGATCGTGCCGGCGCTGGACTACCTCAAGGAGAAGGGCGTCAAGTCGCTCTATCTCGTGGGCAGTGACTATGTGTTCCCGCAGACCGCCAACCGGATCATCAAGGCCTACGCCAAAGAGAACGGCATCGAGATCAAGGGCGAGGACTACACGCCACTGGGCTCGACCGACTTCTCCACCATCGTCAACAAGGTCCGCAGCGCCGACGCCGACGCCGTGTTCAACACCCTCAACGGAGACTCCAATGTGGCGTTCTTCCGCGAGTACAAGAATGTCGGCCTGACCCCGCAAGCGATGCCCGTGGTCTCGGTCTCGATCGCAGAGGAAGAGGTCGGCGGTATCGGGGTGCAGAATGTCACCGGCCAGCTGACGGCGTGGAACTACTACCAGACCATCGACACCCCGGTGAACAACGCCTTCGTCAAGGCCTACAAGGACTTCGTCAAGGATCCCAAGAAGCCCACCTCCGATCCGATGGAAGCCGCCTACGTCTCGGTGTACCTGTGGAAGAACACCGTCGAGAAGGCAAAGTCGTTCGACGTGGCGGCGATCCAGGACAACGCCGACGGCGTCACCTTCGACGCCCCCGAAGGCAAGGTCACCATCGACGGCGAGAACCACCACATCACCAAGACCGCCCGCATCGGCGAGATCCGGCCCGACGGCTTGATCTACACCATCTGGGAGTCCAAGGGGCCGATCGACCCGGATCCGTACCTGAAGTCCTACCCGTGGGCCGCGGGGCTGTCCGGCTGAGGCGAGCGTAGCGACGGCGAATCAGACACAGCATGGACATTCTGATCGGCCAGCTGGCAACAGGATTGAGCCTCGGTTCAATCCTGTTGCTCGCTGCACTGGGCCTGTCCCTCACGTTCGGCCAGATGGGCGTCATCAACATGGCGCACGGCGAATTCATCATGGCGGGCTGCTACACCGCCTACGTGGTGCAGCAGCTCATCACCAATGCCGGCGCCTCCCTGGTGATCTCACTTCTGGTCGGGTTCCTCGTCGGCGGCGCCATGGGCGCACTGCTGGAGGTCACCCTGATCCGGCGGATGTACCATCGTCCGCTGGATACACTGCTGGTCACCTTCGGCGTCGGCCTGATCCTGCAACAGGTCGCCCGCGACATCTTCGGTGCGCCCGCAGTCAATGTCGTTGCACCGGAATGGCTGTCGGGCGGCGTCGAGATTCTCGGCGCGGTCGTGCCCAAGACGCGGATCTTCATCCTGGTGCTGGCCGTCATCTGTGTCACGGTGCTGGCGCTGGTCCTCAAGGCCAGCCCGATGGGGCGGCGGATCCGGGCGGTGGTCCAGAACCGCGATCTGGCCGAAACCAGCGGCATCTCGTCACGCCGGACCGATATCACCACCTTCTTCATCGGATCCGGGCTGGCCGCGGTGGCCGGTGTGGCACTGACGCTGATCGGTTCCACCAGTCCGACCATCGGCCAGAGCTTCCTGATCGATGCCTTCCTGGTGGTGGTGGTCGGCGGGCTCGGCCAGATCAAGGGCACGGTGATCGCTGCCCTGGCCCTCGGTTTCCTGAACTCGTTCATCGAATACGGCACCACAGCGTCCCTGGCCAAGGTGATCGTGTTCGCCATCATCGTGATCTTCCTGCAGGTGCGCCCACAGGGATTGTTCACGGTTCGGACCAGGAGTCTCGTATGACCATTCTCGGCCGCTGGCAAACCTGGGCCGGATTCGGCGTCGCGGCGATCGTGCTCTTCGGCGTGGCGCCGGCGCTACTGTCAGACTTCCGGCTCAGCCTCCTCGGCAAGTTCCTCTGCTTTGCGATCGTCGCGGTGGGCATCGGATTGGCCTGGGGCCGTGGCGGAATGCTGGTGCTCGGGCAGGGCGTGTTCTTCGGCCTCGGCGGCTACATGATGGGCATGCACCTCAAGATCGCCGACGCCCAGATCCGTGGGCACGACGTCCCTGACTTCATGCAGATCGCCGGGGTGCGGCAGCTGCCCGCTTATTGGCAGCCGTTCGCCTCCCCCGCGTTCGCGTTGTTGGCGATCCTGCTGGTGCCGACGGCAATCGCGGCCCTGCTCGGCTTCGGTGTGTTCAAGCGCCGGGTCAGGGGCGCCTACTTCGCGATCCTGTCGCAGGCACTGGCGGCCGCGCTGGCGATCCTGCTCGTCGGCCAGACCAGTCTCGGCGGCAGCAACGGGCTGACCAATTTCCGGACCTTCTTCGGGTTCAACCTCAACGACCCGGTCAACAAACGGATGGTGTATTTCCTTGCGGCAGTGACGCTGTTGATCGTCGTGGCCCTGGTCCGTCAGCTGATGTACAGCCGCTACGGCGAGTTGTTGGTCGCAGTGCGCGACGGTGAGGAGCGGGTCCGATTTTTGGGCTACGACCCGGCCAACATCAAGGTCGTGGCCTACACCCTGGCCGCATTGTTCGCCAGCATCGCCGGCGCCCTGTTCGTTCCGATCGTCGGATTCATCGCGCCGTCGCAGGTCGGCATCGTGCCCTCCATCGCGTTCCTGATCGGGGTCGCGATCGGCGGCCGGACCACGCTGCTCGGCCCGGTCCTCGGCGCGATCGGCGTGGCCTGGGCGCAAACCCTGTTCTCCGAACGGTTTCCGTCCGGGTGGATCTATGCCCAGGGCCTGCTGTTCATCGTGGTGGTCGGATTCTTCCCCGCCGGCCTGGCCGGACTCGGCGTGCTGTTCTCCCGGTGGCGGCGCAAGCGGTCCACGGATGCGGAAGAGCCCCGGCCCGAGACGGCACCCGACGCCGATACCGAGAAAGTAGGTGCCGCATCGTGACCGGAACCGAGCAGACCACGGCTCCAGAACCGGTGGCCGGCGGCAACGCCGGCATGGGTGCCGAGTATTTGGAAGTCCGCGGTCTCACAGTCGATTTCGACGGGTTCAAGGCCGTCAGCGACGTCGACCTCACGCTGTTCCAGGGTGATCTGCGCTTTCTGATCGGACCCAACGGCGCGGGTAAGACGACAGTCATCGACGCCATCACCGGCCTGGTGGGCGCCACCGGGTCGGTGAACAAGTCAGGTGCGGAGCTGCTGGGAAAGAAAGTGCACCAGATCGCCAGGTTGGGCGTGGGGCGGACATTCCAGACCGCGAGCGTCTTCGAACAGCTGACGGTGTTGCAGAACCTCGACATCGCCGCGGGCGCCGGTCGTTCGCCGTGGACCCTGCTGCGCCGGCGGCACGGCGTGCTGCCCGCGATCGAGGAGGCACTCGAGACCACCGGACTGGCGGACCTCGCCGACAAGCCCGCGGGCGTGCTCGCTCACGGCCAGAAGCAATGGCTGGAGATCGGCATGCTGCTGGTACAGAACGCCGATGTCCTGTTGCTCGACGAACCGGTGGCCGGGATGAGTCACGAGGAACGCGAGGAGACCGGAAATCTGTTGCGCCGTATCGGCGGAACGCGCACGGTGGTCGTCGTCGAGCATGACATGGATTTCATGCGGGCGTTCGCGACCTCGGTGACCGTGCTGGCCCGCGGCCAGGTCATCGCCGAAGGTTCGGTGGCCGAGGTGCAGGCCAATCCCAAGGTTCAAGAGGTCTACCTCGGCACCGCCGCGGCCGGCGCGGAAGGAATCGCCTGATGCTCGAACTGCTCGATGTCCGAACCGGTTACGGCCGGTCCGAAGTAATCCACGGCACGAGCATCGCCGTGCCGTCCGACGGCGTCGCCGCGGTCATGGGTCACAACGGTGCGGGGAAGACGACCCTGCTGCGAGCGGCCGTCGGGTTGCTCAAATGCACCGCGGGCAAGGTGCTTTTCGACGGTGACGACATCACCCGGCTGCGTCCCAGTGCGCGGGTGGCCCGTGGCCTGGCGTATGTGCCCCAGGGCCAGCAGTCCTTCGGGCAGCTGACCACCGCGGAGAACCTCCAGGTGGTCGCCGACGGCCGCAAGAACGGCAAGGCGCTGATCGACGAGCAACTGGACCTGTTCCCGGCCCTCAAGGAGCTGCTCAACCGGCGGGCCGGCCTGCTCTCGGGCGGGCAGCGTCAACAGCTCGCGATTGCCCGCGCGTTGATCACGAGCCCCAAGTGCCTGATCCTCGACGAACCGACCGAAGGGATCCAGCCGTCGGTGGTGGCCGAGATCGAAGCCGCGATCACCTCGCTGACCGCACGCGGCGATCTGGGCGTGTTGCTGGTCGAGCAGCACATCGGGTTCGCGCTGGAATCCGCTCAGCGCTACTACATCCTGGAGGCGGGCCGGATCACCTCGAGCGGCACCGGCGGCTCGACTTCAGAGGCCGACGTCCGCGCCGCCATGGCAATCTGACCTACTGGGACAGGCGGGAAAGCACCTCGGCGACAACGGAATCTGCAGGAACATCGACCTGGTCGCCGGTCGAGAGGTCCTTGAGACCGACGGTGCCGGCCTCGATGTCGCGGTCGCCGGCCACCAACGCGTACCTCGCGCCGGAACGGTCGGCCGCCTTCATCGCGCCTTTGAGCCCGCGGTCTCCGTAAGCCAGGTCGACACGCACCCCTTCGGCGCGCAGTCGCGCGGCGAGTTTGGCCAACTCAAGCTTGGCGGCGTCGCCCAGCGGCACACCGAACACCTCGACGCCGCCGACGCCGGCCACCGTCTTGCCCTCGGCCTGCAGGGCGAGCAGGGTGCGGTCGACGCCGAGGCCGAAGCCGATGCCAGAGACGTCCTGCCCGCCGAGCTGACTCATCAGCCCGTCATAGCGGCCACCGCCACCGATACCGGACTGTGCGCCGAGGCCGTCGTGCACGAACTCGAAGGTGGTCTTGGTGTAGTAGTCCAGTCCGCGCACCATGCGGGGGTTGATCACGTACGGGACGCCGAGCGCGTCGAGGTGCGCCTGCACCACCTCGAAGTGGGCCTTGGCGCTGTCGGAGAGGTGGTCGAGCATCAGCGGCGCGTCCGCGGTCATCTCCCGCACCTGGGGCCGCTTGTCATCGAGCACACGCAGTGGGTTGATCTCGGCGCGGCGCCGGGTCTCCTCATCCAGGTCCAGCTTGAACAGGAACTCCTGCAGCAGCTCCCGGTAGGCGGGCCGGCAGGTGTCGTCGCCCAGCGAGGTGAGCTCGAGGCGGAAACCGTCCAGGCCCAGTGACCGGAAACCGGCGTCGGCGATCGCGATCACCTCGGCATCCAGTGCCGGGTCGTCCACCCCGATGGCCTCCACACCGACCTGCTGCAGCTGCCGGTAGCGCCCGGCCTGTGGACGTTCATAGCGGAAGAACGGACCGGCGTAGCAGAGTTTGACCGGCAGCGCCCCGCGGTCCAGGCGGTGCTGGATCACTGCGCGAATCACCCCGGCAGTGCCCTCGGGGCGCAGCGTCACCGAGCGGTCACCGCGGTCGGCGAACGTATACATCTCTTTGGAGACCACATCGGTGGACTCGCCCACCCCGCGCGCGAACAACGCGGTGTCCTCGAAGATCGGCAGCTCGATGTCGCCGTAGCCGGCCCGGCGCGCCGAAGCCAGCAGCCCGTCCCGGACCGCCACGAACTGTGCCGACTCGGGCGGTAGGTAGTCGGGCACGCCCTTGGGCGCCTGGAATGCAGAAGTCACAGAGTCAAACCTTCGAGAAACGGGTTGGTACGGCGTTCATGCCCGACCGTCGTGCGCGGGCCGTGCCCTGGTAATACCACGGTGTCGTCGTCGAGTACCAACAGCTTTGTCACGATCGAGGTGAGCAGGTCACGTCCGCTGCCGCCGGGCAGGTCGGTGCGGCCCACCGAGGACCGGAACAGAGTATCGCCTGTGAACACCGTCGGGGCGCCCGATGCTTGCTCCGGCCCGCCGGAGACCCGGAACACCACCGATCCCTTCGTATGCCCCGGGGTGTGGTCAACGGTGACCGAGACACCGTCGAAATCGAGGATCTGGCCGTCGTAGCTCAGTTCGATCAGCTGTTTCGGCTCGGACAACAGCACCCCGAACGCGAGCCGGGACAGCGCTCCCAGTGCCGCCGGCCCGAACCCCTTCATCGGATCGGTCAGCATGAAGCGGTCTTCGGGATGGATGAAGGCGGGACAGCCATAGGCATCGGCGACCTTCTGAGCCGACCAGATGTGATCGATGTGACCGTGGGTCAGCAGGACCGCCGCCGGGGTCAGGCGGTTCTCGTCGAGAATCCGACGGAGCCGGTCCATCGCACGCTGACCCGGGTCGACGACGATCGCGTCGGCCCCTGGTCGCTCGGCCAGGACATAGCAATTGCATGCCAGCATCCCGGCCGGAAATCCGGTAATGAACACGGTCCCAGTTTCCCATGCGACCAGTTCCCCGATTTGCCGCGACCTGCGGTCTCCGCGGGTCGCAGAACCGGTACGCAGCTTCGCCTGGCAGACTCGTTGCCAACCTCAACCGCCTACAAGGAGGACTGCCGCGGTGCCGACCAACGAACAACGGCGTGCGACGGCCAAGCGCAAGCTGGAGCGCCAGCTGGAGCGTCGGGCCGCCCAGGAACGCAAGCGACGCATCCTGGCCATCTCGGGAAGCGCGGTCGCGGCCCTCGTGATCATCGGGGCGGTCGTGGCCACGTTCGTCTTCACCAGCAAGGACTCGGGCAGCACCACTGCCTCGGCCGATACCACCACCGCGACGTCGGGCGCACCGGCCCAGCCTGCCGCCAACGGCCAGCTGCCGGCCTTCGCCGCCCCCGCGAACCTCGGCGCCAATTGCCAGTACCCGGCCGCGGCCGCGGCCAGCAAGCCGAACACTCCGCCCCGCACCGGCAAGGTGCCCACCGACGAGAAGACCATCAGCGTCAGCATGGTCACCACCCAGGGCAACATCGGGCTGATGCTCGACAACGGCCAGGCGCCCTGCACGGTCAACAGCTTCGCGAGCCTGGCTTCGCAGAATTACTTCAACGACACCCCCTGCCACCGGCTGACCACCAGCGGCATCTCGGTGCTGCAGTGCGGTGATCCCAGCGGCCAGGGCACCGGTGGCCCCGGCTACCAGTTCGCCAACGAGTACCCGACCAACCAGTACCAGCCGGACGACCCGGCCCTGCAGCAGCCGGTGGTGTACCCGCGCGGCACCGTCGCCATGGCCAATGCCGGACCCAACACGAACGGCAGCCAGTTCTTCCTGGTGTATCAGGACTCGCAGCTGCCCCCGAACTACACGGTCTTCGGCAAGATCGACGACACCGGCCTGGCCACCCTCGACAAGATCGCCGCAGCCGGTGTGGCCGGAGGCGGAGCCGACGGTAAGCCGGCACTCGATGTCCAGCTGAAGTCCGTGGCTCTGGACTAGGTACCCGTTGACCGCTCCGCCCCCTTACGGCGGTTACCAGCCCGGCTATCCCCCGCCTGCCCGCACCAACGGCATGGCGGTCGCCGCACTGGTGTCCTCGGTGCTGTTCGCGCCGCTGGGCATCGTCTTCGGGCACATCTCGCTGTCGCAGCTCAAACGCAGCGGTGAGCAGGGTCGTGGTGTCGCGATCACCGGCCTGGTCATCGGCTACGTGATGACGGCGCTGGCGCTCGTGGCGGTGGTGTTGACGGTGGTGTTCGCCGTCATCGTCGTCAAGGCCGCCGAGAACATGCCACACCAGGAGCGCTACACGGCCTCCCCTGGTGCCGGCCAGGAACTCCCCGCCTTCATGCCGTCGCAGAATCTCGGTGCCAACTGCCAGTACCCGGCCACCACCGAACCCGCCGCCAAGCGGGCCACCCCGCCGCGCACCGGCACCGTGCCGACCCAACCCGCCACGGTGCCCGCAGGCATCGTCACCGACCGTGGCAGCATCGGGCTCAAGCTGGCCAACGACCGGGCGCCGTGCACGGTGAACAACTTCGCCAGCCTGGCCGGGCAGGGATTCTTCGACGGCACCCAGTGCCACCGGCTCACCACAGGTGACCTTGCGACACTGCAATGCGGCGACCCGTCCGCAACCGGCACCGGCGGCCCCGGGTACCGGTTCCCCAATGAGTACCCGACCAACCAGTACCGGCTCTCCGACCCTGCCGTGCAGCAACCCGTGGTCTACCCGCGCGGCACCGTCGCCATGGCCAACGCCGGACCAGGCACCAACGGCAGCCAGTTCTTCCTGGTCTACGAGGATTCACTGCTGCCACCGACGTACACGGTGTTCGGCACCGTCGACAAGACCGGGCTGGCCACACTCGACGCGATCGCCGACGACGGGGTTGCCGACGGCAGCCACGACGGCAAGCCCGCCAAACCGGTGACGATCAAATCGGCGAGCATGGACTGACCGGGCCAGGAGATTGCGATGACCTATCGACTTCCTTCCCAATTTCCGCCGCCCCAATTTCCGCCGCCCCCATTTCCGCCGCCCCAACGCAGCGGACCCAGCGCGTCGACCCGCACGCTGGGGTTGCTGTTCCTGGCCGTGCTGGTTGGCGGCTATGCGGCAGCGGTGTTCCTGACCCGCCACATCTGGGAGGACCGAGAGGCCACCCGCATGACGTATGCGACCGCGACGTCGGATGGCGCGCCACCGTCACCCGATGATCTGGAGGACGCGCGAGAGGTCGTCGAGAAGCGCCTGCACGGGGTCCGGCTCTCCGGATCCGAAGTGGCAGTCGACGGGAACACCGTGGTGGTCACGATCCCGAGCCGAAACCCGGACGCGGTGCGGGACATCACGGTGCCGGGACGGCTGACGATCCGCCCGGTGATCCATGCGATGCCCGCCAAAGCCGGATCTTCTTCTCCCCAAACGCCGTCCACGCCTGTCCCCCGCCCAGCCAAACCTGATCAGGCACAACGCATTTCCGACGAGAAGGAACTTCGGCAGTCCGTCAACCCGTCGATCCAGATCCTGGCGCTGCAGTACCAGGCCACCCGCTGCGACGACGACGACGCGATGGCCGGTCACGACGACCCCAACCTGCCGCTGGTCACCTGCTCCACCGACGGCCAAACGGTCTACCTGCTGGGCAAGTCCGTCATGACCGGCGCGGAGATCACCGACGCCGATTCGGGGTACAACGACGACGCGGGACAGTACGCGATCGACCTGGCACTCACCGCTGCCGGCACGAAGACGTGGGCAGACTTCACCTCGGCCAACGTCGGCAATCAGACCGCGTTCACCCTGGACTCCCGCGTGGTCAGCGCTCCGCAGATCCGGGAGGCCATCACCGGTGGCCGGGTTCAGATCACCGGCAACTTCACCGCCGAATCGGCGCGCGAGCTGGCCGGCGTCCTGGGATCGGGCTCGTTGCCGTTCTCCTTGTCGCTGGAGTCCACCGCGGACACGATGTTGCCTGCGACGGTGATCGCCAAGCTGGCGCGCGCCCTCGTCATCATGGTCGGGATCGGCGTCGTGGCGATCACCGCCGTCGGGATGGCCTACCTGGCCAGGCGGCGCTAAGCCGCACTGGTGACGCGGTAGACGTCGTACACGCCTTCCACGTTGCGCACCACGCTCAGCAGGTGGCCGAGGTGCTTGGGATCGCCCATCTCGAAGGTGAAGCGGCTGATCGCCACCCGGTCATTGGAGGTCGTCACCGACGCCGAGAGGATGTTGACCTTCTCGTCGGCCAGCACCCGCGTCACGTCGGAGAGCAGCCGGTGCCGGTCGAGCGCCTCGACCTGGATGGCCACCAGGAAGACCGACGACGGCGACGGCGCCCAGTTCACCTCGATGATGCGTTCCGACTGTTGTTGTAGCGACGCCGCATTCGTGCAATCCGTGCGGTGCACGCTGACGCCGCCACCACGGGTGACGAAGCCCATGATGGTGTCGCCGGGGACCGGCGTACAGCACTTGGCGAGCTTGGTCAGGGTTCCCGGCGCCCCTGGCACCGCGACACCGGTGTCGTCGGTGCTGCGCTGGCGCACCGGCATGGTCAGCGGGGTGGACCGCTCGGCGAGTTCGTCCTCGGCCGCATCATCGCCGCCGAACTGGGCGAGCAGACGCTGCACGACGTGGCGCGCCGAGACGTGGCCCTCTCCGACCGCGGTGTAGAGCGCGGACACGTCCGTGTACCGCAGTTCCCGTGCCAGTGCAGCCATTGAGTCGGCATTGATCAAGCGCTGCAATGGAAGTCCGCCCCGGCGGACCTCGCGCGCGATGGCGTCCTTGCCGGACTCCAACGCTTCTTCACGGCGTTCCTTGGCGAACCACTGGCGGATCTTGGCCTTGGCCCGCGGCGACACCACGAAGGTCTGCCAGTCGCGCGACGGCCCGGCGTTGGGCGCCTTCGAGGTGAACACCTCGACGACCTCGCCGTTCTCCAGTTTGCGTTCCAGCGCGACGAGCCGGCCGTTGACCCGGGCCCCGATACAGCGGTGCCCCACCTCGGTGTGCACCGCATAGGCGAAGTCGACCGGGGTCGATCCGGTAGGCAGGTTGATCACGTCACCCTTGGGGGTGAACACGAAGATCTCTTTGACCGCAAGGTCGTAACGCAACGACTCGAGGAACTCGCCGGGATCGGCCGCCTCCCGCTGCCAGTCGAGCAGCTGGCGCATCCAGGCCATGTCGTCGATCTCGGTGGCGGCGTGGCTGTGCGGAACACCGTTGCGGCCCTTGGCCTCTTTGTAGCGCCAGTGCGCCGCGATGCCGTACTCGGCGGTGCGGTGCATGTCGCGGGTGCGGATCTGCACCTCCAGCGGCTTGCCCTCGGGCCCCACGACCGTGGTGTGCAGCGACTGGTAGACGCCGTAGCGCGGCTGGGCGATGTAGTCCTTGAACCGGCCCGCCATCGGCTGCCACAGCGAGTGCACCACGCCGACGGCCGCGTAGCAGTCCCGGATCTCGTCGCACAGGATCCGTACGCCGACCAGGTCGTGGATGTCGTCGAAGTCGCGGCCCTTGACGATCATCTTCTGGTAAATCGACCAGTAGTGCTTGGGCCTGCCCTCGACGACAGCGTTGATCTTCATCGCACTCAGTGCCACGCCGATCTCGGCGCGCACCTTGGCCAGGTAGGTATCGCGTGACGGCGCCCGATCGGCGACCAGCCGCACGATCTCCTCGTACTTCTTCGGATGCAGGATCGCGAAGGACAGGTCCTCGAGCTCCCACTTGACCGTCGCCATCCCGAGCCGATGCGCCAGCGGCGCAATCACTTCCAGCGTCTCGCGGGCTTTGCGGGCCTGCTTCTCCGGCGGCAGGAACCGCATGGTGCGCATGTTGTGCAGCCGGTCGGCCACCTTGATCACCAGCACCCGGGGGTCGCGGGCCATCGCGATGATCATCTTGCGGATCGTCTCGCCCTCGGCGGCCGAGCCCAGCACCACCTTGTCCAGCTTGGTGACGCCGTCGACGAGGTGGCCCACCTCGGCCCCGAACTCGGCGGTCAGGGCCTCCAGGGTGTAGCCGGTGTCCTCCACCGTGTCGTGCAGCAGAGCGGCCACCAGCGTGGTGGTGTCCATGCCGAGCTCGGCCAGGATGTTGGCCACCGCCAGCGGATGGGTGATGTAAGGGTCACCCGATTTGCGCAGCTGGTCGGCGTGTCGCTGGTCGGCGACGTCATAGGCGCGCTGCAGCAACTGCAGATCGGCCTTGGGGTAGATCTCGCGGTGTACCGCGACGAGCGGCTCCAGAACCGGGTTGACCGCGCTGCGCTGCGCCGTCATCCGGCGGGCCAATCGCGCGCGCACCCGGCGGGAAGCACTGGTCTTGGTCGTGTCGAGGGCCTTGGCGGGGTCGGGCCCGGTGGCTGCCGGCAGCGTCGGGGGCAACTGGGCCGTCTGGCCCGCGGCTGCGTCCGTAACCGGTTCGCTGGCCATCGTCACCTCCCGCTGAAGATCTGAGATATCGAGGATATCCCTCACACCGTGTGGAGGCTGCTGACCCTCAGCGGTGCCACCACGTCCCGGCCGCCCAGCGCCGCCAATTCCAGCACCACAGCGGCGCTCAGGACATTGGCGCCGCCGGCCTCGAGCAGTCGCATCGCCGCAGCCAGCGTCCCGCCGGTGGCAAGGACATCGTCGATGATCACAACGTTGCGCCCGGCGATATCAATCCCGTCGGCCGGTATCTCCAGCGTCGCGCTGCCGTACTCCAGCTGATACGTCACGCTGTGCACCGGAGGCGGCAGTTTCCCGCCCTTACGTACCGCCAGGACACCGGTACCGAGCCGGGTCGCCACCGCGGCGCCCAGCAGGAAACCCCGCGCGTCCAGTCCTGCGACCAGATCGGCGTCGGCCGCGGTGGCGGCCAGTGCGTCGGTCACCGCGCCGAGGCCCTCGGCGTCGGCCAGCAACGGGGTCAGGTCCTTGAACTGCACGCCGGGCTCGGGAAAGTCGGGGACCTCCCGGATCAGTTTCCTGACCAGCCGGGAAACATCGGTGCTCACGTGGACAACTTCCAGCGGTCCATGTTCCAACCCGCTCCCCACCGCGTCGGATTGCTGCTCACGGCGTACATCTTGTTCGATGTCAGCACCGTGCGCTGCTGGCGGTACAGCGGCAGGGTCGGCATGTCGTTCCACAGGATCGGCGCGCCCTCCCCCGCCAGCCGGGCCAGTTCCTTCGGATCGCTCGTGACGGCCTGCGCATCGATGATGCCGTCGATCCGCTCGTTGAAATAGGCAGGCAGATTGTTGCCGTTGCCGGAGTGGAATGCGTAGGCGTCGATCGCCGAAGAACCCGACGAACCGCTGCCCGCGGCGCCACCCGTGCTGGCCAGCAAACCGTCGATCTCGTTGTTGCGCAACGCCACCGGCCCCGCTGTCGCCGATCCGGCGTCCTGCACGGTGATGCCCGCCGCGGCGCACGATTTCGCGATCGCACCGACGGTCGCGGCCAGTCTGGCGTTGGGTGTCTGATAGCCGATGCGGATGGTCAGCGGCTTGTTGTTCAATGCCGCGCGGGCCGCACCCGGGTTGGCTACCGCGAATTGCGCGGCCTCGCCGACATTCTCGGCCGCACTGAACGCATCGTCGCTGACCGGGCTGAGTCGCGAGTTGATGATCGGCGTCGCGGCGTTGCGGGCGATCACGTCGCGCGGCGTGCACAACGCGACGGCCCGGCGCGCCGCCGGGCCGGCCAGCGGACCGCCCGGCGCGAAGATCAGCTGCTCGATACCGGCGGACGGGCTTTCCAGGCTGACGTAGTCGTCGGGCAGGTTGAGCAGGCCCGAGGACCCGGACTCGATGTCGACGACGTCGAAGGATCCCTGGTTGACCCGCTCCTGGATGTCGGCCCCGCGCGGCCATACCGCGATCCGGTTGGTGACCGGCGGGGTGCCCCACCACTTGTCGTTGGCGACCAGGACCACCACGCCGTCCTTGGACACCGAGTCGATCCGGTAGGGACCCGATGAGGGGAACCGTTTGAGGTCGAGGTCCGGCTTGAGATCCCAGATGGTGTTCCACGCCTTGGCGATCCGGTCGATGACCGGCTGGTCACCGTTCTGCAGCGCGGTGGCCACACCTCCGTCGCCCAGATCGAGTTCGTCGGCGAGGACGTGTGCGGGCATCAGCGAGGTGGCCGCGAACAGCTGGCCGTAGTCGAGGAATCCGCGGTCTTGGGCGAAGGACACCCGGGCCCGCTTCTGGCCGGGCGCGCAGTCCACCGAGGCGATGTCGCGGTAACCCGCTTGGCTGGCGGCGTCGAACACCGGGAACCGGCCGGACTGTGCGCCCCAGGTCAACACCAGGTCGTCACAGGTGATCGGCTTGCCGTCGGAGTAGACCGCCTTGTCGCTGATCACGTAGTCGAGCACCAGCGGGGCGCGACCCACCACCGACACCGAACCGAAGTCGTTGTCGGCGACCACCTGTCCTTCCGGACCGTGATAGGCGAACCCGGTCAGTGCCCGCGCGAACGCCTGCGGTCCGGCGGACGCGGCTCCGGCCACCGTGTTGGTGTTGTAGGTGGTCAGTGTGCCGTCGACGGCGTAGTCGATCTCGTCGGCCGAACTGCCCGAACATGCCGCCAGACCCATCCCGGCGAGCACGGACAGCGTGGCCACTGTCGCTACTGTCCGTGTTCGGGCCACGGCCCGCCACTGAACCATCTGGCTTTACCGCCGGGTGTTCCGCTTGCCCGACGGACGTCCGGTCCGGGTGCCCGGACGTGCGCCCGGAGCCGGCTTGGCCGGTGCGGGCTCGCTGACGATCGACGCCGACACCGTCTCACCGGCGTTGTCGGTCTCGGTGGTATCGGAGGCCGCGTCGGTGTCACTGGTGGCCGTCGCCGCCTTGTTGCCCTTCTCCCGGCGGTTGAGCACCCGCTTGGTGTGTTTGCGCACCAGCTCGGTGCGCTCACGCAGCGACACCAGCAACGGCGTGGCGAAGTAGATCGACGAGTAGGTACCGACGATGACGCCGACCAGCTGGACGAGGGCCAGGTCCATCAGGGTTCCGACGCCCAGGAGCCACACCGCCACCACCATCAGCGCCACGATCGGCAACACCGAGATCAAGCTGGTGTTGATCGAACGCATGAAGGTCTGGTTGACGGCCAGGTTGGCCTGCTCGGCGAAGGTTCGGCGAGTGGTGTGTTCGAAGCCGTGGGTGTTCTCCTCGACCTTGTCGAACACGATCACCGTGTCGTACAGCGAGAAGCCCAGAATCGTGAGCAGGCCGATCACGGTGGCCGGGGTGACCTCGAATCCGACCAGCGAGTAGACGCCGGCCGTCACGACGAGGTCGAAGACCAGGGTGGCCATCGCGGCCATCGCCATGTAGCGCTCATAGCGCCAGGCGATGTAGATCGAGGCCAGCACGATGAACACCACCAGCGCGATCAGCGCCTTCTGGGTGATCTGGCCACCCCAGGTTTCCGACACCTTCGAGTCGCTGATGGCCTGCTTGCTGGGCTGACCGTCGCTGCCCTTGGGGTGGAACTCGTCGAACAGCGCGGTCCGCAGCTCTTCGATCTCCGGTTCGGACAGGGTCTCCGAACGGATCTGGACCGTGGCCGAGGCGCCACTGCCGACCAGCACGACCGACTCGGGCGCCTTGTTCAGGGTCTTGCTGTAGACGTCCTCGACCTGCTGGACGGAGACGACCCCTTCGGAACCGGCCGACGGCATCGACACCTTGGTGCCGCCCTCGAAGTCGATGCCGAACGTGAACCCACGCAGCACCATGCTGGCGACACAGATCGCGACGATGACGCCGGAGACCGCGTACCAGAGCCGGCGCCGGCCGATGACCTCGAAGGCGCCGGTGCCGGTGTACAGCCGGACGAAAAATCCGTGCTTGGGCAGGGCCGCAGACGTGGCTTCGATGCTCGGCGTCTCCACCGAGGTGTCCTTCACGTCCTCAGCGGTGGTGTCGTTCTTTGCTGCCATGTGCCTATCCCCGTCCCGCGGTCGCATGCGAAGCCTCCCGGCGCTCCCGGGCGATCTGCTGCACCGCGCCGAGACCGTTGAGGGCAGGTTTTGCCATCGTCGGGGACTTGGACGCCAGGTACACCAGCGGCCAGGTCACCAGGAACACCACCACGATGTCCAGGATCGTGGTCAATCCCAACGTGAACGCGAAGCCCTTGACCTGTCCGATCGCCAGGAAGTACAGCACCGCGGCCGCCAGGAAGGTCACGGCGTTGCCGGACACGATCGTCTTGCGGGCGCGCGCCCAGCCTCGGGGCACCGCCGACCGGAACGACCGGCCCTCGCGGATCTCGTCCTTTATTCGTTCGAAGAACACCACGAAGGAGTCCGCGGTGGTGCCGATACCGATGATCAGACCGGCGATACCGGCCAGGTCCAGCGTGTAACCGATGTATCTGCCGAGCAGCACGAGGATGGCGAAGACCATTGCGCCGGCTGCAACCAGCGACAGGGCCACCAACAGGCCGAGCACCCGGTAGTACAGCAACGAGTACAGCAGCACCGCCGCCAGGCCGACCGCGCCCGCGATCAGACCGGCCCGCATCGAGGACAGGCCGAGGGTTGCCGAAACGGTCTCCGCTTCCGACGACTCGAACGACAGCGGCAGCGAGCCGTACTTCAGCACGTTGGCCAGTTCCTTGGCCGTGTCCGCGTTGAACTGACCGGTGATCTGCGTGTTGCCGCCGGGGATGGCTTCCCTGATCTCGGGTGCGCTGACCACCTGCGAGTCGAGGGTGAACGCCGTCTGCGTGCCCACGTTCGCCGCGGTGAAGTCGGCCCAGGTCTTGGCTCCCCCGCTCTTGAAGGTCACGTCGACGACGTACTGGGCCTGCTGCTGGTTCAGGCCTGAGGTGGCGTCCGCGATCTCTTCACCACTCATGATCGAGGGGCTCAGCAGGTAGACGGTCTGGCCGTCGGTGGAGCACGTCACGAGCGGCAACTTGGGATCGTCGTTGCCGGCCAGGATGTCGTCCTTGTCGCAGTTCTGGGCGCGGTCCATGATCGCCTGGATCTGCATCATCGGGTTGGTGCTCTGGCGGATCGTCTTCGCAAGCGTGATCAGGGCGGCCCGAGTCTTTGCCTCGTCGGGCTTCGCCGGAGCGCCTGGTGGCGCCGGTTGCGGCGCCGGCGGCGCAGGCGTCTCTCCCGGAGCCGGTGCCGGGGCGGGTTCGGGTGCCGGTGTGGGTTCCGGCGCCGGATCCAACGGGTACGGGCGCGGCTGCGGGGCCGGCTCGGGCTCACTCACGGGCGGCGCCGCGGGCTGCTCGGCCGGCGCCCCCGGGATCGCACCGGGAAGGCCGGGCACAGCACCCGGGGCGGCAGGAGCGCCCGGCGCCGCAGGAGCGCCCGGTGCCGCAGGAGCGCCCGGTGCCGCAGGAGCGCCCGGTGCCGCAGGAGCGCCCGGTGCCGCAGGAGCGCCCGGTGCCCCACCCTGCGCGAGCTGCTTGATCTGCTGTACCGGAATGGCGCGAGCGACGGGCCGGATGTACAGCCGGGCGGTCTGACCCAGGTTGCGGGCCTCGCTGCCGTCGTTGCCGGGAACGGTGATCACCAGGTTGTCGCCGTCGATGACGACCTCTGAGCCAGAGACGCCGAGACCGTCGACGCGGGCACTGATGATTTGTTGGGCCTGGTTGAGTGCCTCTCTGGTCGGCGTCGAGCCGTCCGGGGTGCGCGCGGTGAGCGTCACCCGGGTACCGCCCTGCAGGTCAATGCCGAGTTTTGGCTTGGCCTGCTTGTCGCCGGTGAGGAACACCAGCAGATAAACGCCGATCAGAAGGACCAGGAAAAGTGTCAGGTAGCGCGCAGGATGCACCGGCGCCGTAGACGATGCCACGTTTCTAGGGTCTCCTCGAGATCAGTTCGTCAGCACCGCAAAGGGTACGTGCTTGTCCTGGGTGCTCTGCGGTCAGTCTTTCTTGAGGCCGTCGGTGTCGGTGACGCCGGTGCTCTCGGTCAGTTCAGTCGCGGCCGAGGTCGAGGTCGAGCCGTCGGCATCACTATCACTATCGGTGTCCTCCTCGATGCGGTCGCGCACGGCGAGCTTCATCCAGGTGGTGACGACGCCGGGGGCGATCTCCAGGTCGACGTTGTCGTCGGTGATGCCGGTGATCGTGGCCTGCAGGCCCGAGGTGGTGTGCACGCGATCGCCGATCTGCAGCGAGTTGTGCAGGTCGATGGTCGCCTGCATGGCCTTGCGCTGACGACGCGACGCGAAGAACATAAACGCGCCCATGACGATCAGCAGGGGCAGGAAAATGACGAGATCCATGTCAACTATGTCTTTCGTGTCGGGTCAGATGTCAGGGCGACCGAGGCCACGATACCGCCGCCGACCCGGACCACCCCATTCGCCGCCGACTGGGGACCCGGACGACTAGGCTCGATACGCGTTCTTTCCTTCGCCGCCGTTCCGTTTTCAGGAGGCAGTGTTGAGCCATCCCGAGCAGAGCCGCCATCTGGCCACCGCGATCCCCGGCCCCAAATCCGAGGCGTTGATCGGCCGAAAATCGGCGGCCGTCGCCCGTGGGGTCGGTAACACCATGCCCGTATACGCCGCCCGGGCCGGAGGCGGCATCGTCGAGGACGTCGACGGCAACCGGCTCATCGACCTCGGCTCGGGCATCGCCGTCACCACGATCGGCAACTCGTCGCCTCGCGTGGTCGAGGCGGTGGCCGCGCAGGCCGCCGACTTCACCCACACCTGCTTCATGATCACGCCGTACGAGGAGTACGTCGCGGTCTGCGAGCACCTCAACCGGCTGACGCCGGTACGCGGCGAGAAGCGGTCGGCCCTGTTCAACTCGGGTTCGGAGGCCGTGGAGAACGCGGTCAAGATCGCCCGGTCCCACACCCACAAGCAGGCCGTCGTCGCCTTCGACCACGCCTACCACGGGCGCACCAACCTCACGATGGCGCTGACCGCCAAGTCCATGCCGTACAAGCACGGCTTCGGGCCGTTCGCGCCCGAGATCTATCGGGCGCCGTTGTCCTATCCGTTCCGCGACGCGGAATTCGGCAAGGAGCTGGCCACCGACGGCGCGCTCGCGGCCAGGCGGGCCATCGACGTGATGGAAAAGCAGGTCGGCGCGGACAACCTGGCTGCAGTCATCATCGAACCCATCCAGGGCGAGGGCGGGTTCATCGTCCCGGCCGACGGGTTCCTGCCCGCACTGTTGGGATGGTGCCGCGACAACAACGTGGTGTTCATCGCCGACGAAGTTCAGACCGGGTTCGCCCGCACCGGCGCGATGTTCGCGTGTGAGCACGAGGGCATCGATCCCGATCTGATCGTCACCGCCAAGGGCATCGCCGACGGCTTGCCGCTGTCGGCGGTGACGGGCCGCGCCGAGATCATGGACTCGCCCCATGTCTCCGGGTTGGGCGGCACGTACGGCGGCAACCCGATCGCGTGTGCGGCGGCGCTGGCCACCATCGAGACCATCGAAGCCGACGGTCTGGTCGCGCGGGCTCAGCAGATCGAGGCGTTGATGAAGGACCGCCTGGGCCGGTTGCAGGCCGAGGACGACCGGATCGGCGACGTGCGCGGCCGGGGCGCGATGATCGCCGTCGAACTGGTCAAGGCCGGCACGATCACACCCGACCCCGAGCTCACCAAGGCGCTGTGCGCCGGTGCGCATGCGGCCGGGGTGATCGTGCTGTCCTGCGGCACCTACGGCAACGTGCTGCGCTTCCTGCCGCCGTTGACGATCAGCGACGACCTGCTCGTCGAGGGACTCGACGTGCTCGAGCTGATCCTGCGCGACCTCTGACGCGCTAGTGCGCGTGGGTGTGACGTCCACCGAAGAATCCACCCCAGGTCCGATGTCTGGGTGCGGGGGCTTCGGTCGGCGACGCGTCTGCGACTGCGACTGGTTCGGCCGACGCCGCCGTCGCGACGGGGCGTTGGGCATATTCGACATCGCGCACGCTGCGGACCGACAACCGGCCGACCGCCATGGCCCCCAGCAACACGATCAATGCGCCCAGCCCGGAGAAGTAAGCCAACTCCAGCGAAACCCGCTTGGCGTCGGTAACGGCAATCGGCATCCCGGCATCGCCGATACCCAGCGGCCCGGCGAGCGCCCGGCCGATCACGAACCACGCTCCGCCCAGTACGGCCAGCCATCCGCCGAAATGAGCCGTGGCCCGGTTACCCGAAACCAGCAGAAGCAGACCGCCAAGCGCCGTGACGGCACCCGGAAGCACCTCCAACCAGCCGCGCGCCGACGTCCACACCCAGGCTTGGTCCGGGGTGTAGGCAAAGTCGAAGTACGGTCCGATGAACGGGATCAGCGCACCCCAGATTCCCAGTAGAACCAGCAAAAGTCCGCTGGCGGCGCCGCGGCTGCGCCGCATGCGTAACCGACCACCGCGGGTATCGAATTCGGTCATGATGCCTCCTTTGACACCCGGGTGGGTACCCCGAACTCAAGCGGGAATAACGCTCCTAGGGTGAAGGCATGCGTCTCGTCGGGAGGTTCTTGCGCGACACGTTGGCCGATGCCTGGGACCGTTGGGGCCAGCGGTGCGCCGAGCTCACCGCGGCACAATGGCGAACCACCACCCGGTGTGAGGCCTGGGACGTGCAGTCGCTGGTTGCCCACGTCTGCCCGGAGGCAACGACGTTCGGCGCACTCGCCGGTGCCCGGGCGGACGGCCCGGCCGCCGTGACGGACGCTGCCGAGATGCTGCGCATCTTCAACCAGCCCGATGGCGTCGCCAACACGACGGCCGACCGCATCGCCGCACAGGCTGTGCAGGATGCCTCGACTCTGAGTCCTGCGGGAGCATCGGCGCGATTCGCCGACGCCGCGGACCGGATGCGCCGGATGCCCGAGATGGCCCGGGCCGGCGAAACGGTGATCCGCTATCCGGTTGTCGGCAGCACCACGCTCGGCGTGGTCGCCGAGGTCGCACTTCTGGAGGCCACCGTGCATCTGCTCGACCTGGCCGACGCTGTCGGCGGGGTGACGCCATCGGCGGCGGCCCTGGCTGCGACGCGCGATCTCTTGATCGCGGTCCCGGATCCCGCAACGGCGGTGGAGGCGCTCGCCGGCCGAACTCCTCCCCAGGCCGCGGTCCCGGCAATCCGCTGACTCGGTTAGCAGCCCTTCGCAGTGGCATTCACAAGAACGACAAGACTCACAGCACATTGACAGCTGAGAAGCTGGTTTTCCGGAAATAAGTTTAGCTTCACTAACGTAGTAATCCGGTGGGTGCAACGTCGCGCCGGTGTCTATTTCCGCTATCTGTAAAGAGGGTTTTTGATGTCGTTTGATACTCGCGAGGAGCAACTGGCGATCCGCATCGCCGATCTGACCGCTACCGATCCACAGTTCGCTGCCGCGATACCGAGCGACACCGTCACCGCCTCCGTAGACGTCCCCGGCCTCCTCCTGCCCGAGATCGTCCGGACCGTCCTGCAGGGTTACGCCGATCGGCCTGCGCTCGGGGAACGCGCGCAGGAATTCGTCACCGACCCGACCACCGGTCGGACAACCGCCCGCCTGCTCCCCCGGTTCGACACCATCAGCTACGGACAACTGTGGGACCGGGTGCGCGCCTTCGGTGCGGCTCTGCACGATTCCGGCGTCAAGCCGGGCGACCGGGTCGCCGTCCTGGGTTTCACCAGCGCTGACTACACCGTGATCGACACGGCTCTCGGCCAGATCGGCGCGGTGTCGGTGCCCCTGCAGACCAGCTCGTCGCCCGAGTCGCTGGCGCCCATCGTGACCGAGACCGAACCGAGTGTGATCGCCGCGAGTGTCGACCACCTCGCCGATGCCGTCGAGCTGGCGCTCACCGCATACGCCCCGGCTCGGGTGGTCGTATTCGACCACCACCCCGAGATCGATGATCACCGCGACGCCGTGACATCGGCCGCCGAGCGGCTGGCCGGGGCGGGCGTCACCGTCGAGACCCTGACCGACCTGCTGGTCCGCGGCGCCGAGCTGCCCTCACCGGAGGCGCCCAAGGCTGACGGCACCGACCCGCTCGCGCTGCTGATCTACACCTCGGGCAGCACCGGCGCCCCCAAGGGCGCGATGTACCTGCAGAGCTCGGTCGGCAAGTTCTGGCGGCGCAACAGCAAGGCGTGGCTCGGACCGGTCAGCTCGGCGATCAACCTCAGCTTCATGCCGATGAGCCACGTGATGGGCCGCGGCATCCTGTACGCCTCGCTCGCCGCCGGCGGAACCTGCTACTTCGCCGCCCGCAGCGACTTGTCGACGCTTCTGGAGGACCTCGCCCTGGTGCGGCCCACCGAACTCAATTTCGTTCCGCGCGTGTGGGAGATGATCCACAGTGAGTTCCAGAGTCGGGTGGATCACCGTCTGGCCGAGGGCGGCGCAGACCGCGAGGCCGTCGAGGCCGAGGTGCTGGCCGAGGTGCGGGACAACGTCCTCGGCGGACGCTTCGTCGCCGCCATGACCGGCTCGGCACCCATCTCCGCTGAGCTCAAGACCTGGACCGAGGACATGCTCGGCATCCACCTGCTCGAAGGCTACGGCTCGACCGAGGCCGGTATGGCGCTGTTCGACGGCGTGGCCCAGCGCCCGCCGGTGATCGACTACAAGCTCGTCGACGTCCCCGACCTGGGCTACTTCGCCACCGATCAGCCGTACCCCCGCGGCGAGTTGCTGCTCAAGACCGAGAACCTGTTCCCCGGTTACTACAAGCGTCCCGAGGTCACGGCTTCGGTGTTCGACGAAGACGGTTTCTACCGGACCGGCGACGTCGTCGCCGAGATCGGTCCCGACCAGCTGCGCTACGTCGACCGGCGCAACAATGTGCTCAAGCTCGCCCAGGGCGAGTTCGTCACGTTGGCCAAGCTGGAGGCGGTGTTCGGCAACAGCCCACTGGTGCAACAGATCTACGTCTACGGCAACAGCGCGCAGCCCTATCTGCTGGCCGTGGTGGTGCCCACCGACGCAAGCGTGTCGAAGGAAGCGATCAGCGAATCCCTGCAAGAGGTCGCCCGCGAAGCCGACCTGCAAAGTTACGAGGTGCCGCGCGACTTCATCCTCGAGACAACGCCTTTCAGCCTGGAGAACGGTCTGCTGACCGGTATCCGCAAGCTGGCCTGGCCGAAGTTGAAGGCGCACTACGGCGAGCGACTGGAGCAGCTCTACACCGAACTCGCCGAGACGCAGGCTAACGAACTGCGCGCGCTGCGCACCGGAGCGGCCGACGCCCCCGTGCTGGAGACCGTGAGCCGGGCCGCAGGTGCCCTGCTCGGTGCTTCGGCGTCAGACCTGGCGCCGGACGCCCACTTCACCGATCTGGGCGGAGACTCGTTGTCGGCGTTGACCTTCGGCAATCTGCTGCGGGAGGTCTTCGACGTGGACGTGCCGGTCGGCGTGATCGTCAGCCCGGCCACCGACCTGGCCGGGATCGCCGGCTACATCGAAACGCAGCGCAACGGATCCCAGCGCCCGACCTATGCGTCGGTGCACGGCAGGCACGCCGCCGAAGTCAGTGCCTCCGATCTCACGCTGGACAAGTTCCTCGACGCCGCAACCCTGGCCGCCGCGCCGGGCCTGCCCAAGGCGCCGGCCGAGGTCCGCACCGTGCTGCTGACCGGCGCCACCGGCTTCCTCGGCCGCTACCTGGCGCTGGAGTGGCTGGAACGCATGGATCTGGTCGACGGCAAGGTCATCGCG
Source organism: Mycolicibacterium peregrinum (assembly GCF_002102345.1). Taxonomy (GTDB): domain Bacteria; phylum Actinomycetota; class Actinomycetes; order Mycobacteriales; family Mycobacteriaceae; genus Mycobacterium; species Mycobacterium peregrinum. The sequence goes on along the minus strand of NZ_LQPP01000016.1, from coordinate 294,002 downwards.
CTGGTGCGGGCCAAGTCCGACGAGGAGGCCCGGGCCCGGCTCGACGCCACCTTCGACAGCGGCGACGCGAAACTCCTTGCGCACTACCGGGAATTGGCCGCCGACCACCTCGAAGTGATCGCCGGCGACAAGGGCGAGGAGAACCTCGGACTGGACCAGCAGACCTGGCAGCGACTGGCCGACGACGTCGACCTGATCGTCGACCCGGCCGCGCTGGTCAACCACGTGCTGCCCTACAGCGAGCTGTTCGGACCCAACGCACTGGGGACTGCCGAGCTGATCAAGATCGCGCTCACCACGAAGATCAAGCCGTACACCTATGTGTCGACCATCGGCGTGGGCGATCAGATCGAGCCCGGGAAGTTCGTCGAGAACGTCGACGTCCGCCAGATGAGCGCGGTCCGCGCGATCAATGACGGCTACGCCAACGGGTACGGCAACAGCAAGTGGGCCGGCGAGGTCCTGTTGCGTGAGGCGAACGATCTGTGCGGGCTGCCGGTGGCGGTGTTCCGTTGCGACATGATCCTTGCCGATACGACGTACTCGGGTCAGCTGAACCTGCCGGACATGTTCACCCGGATGATGTTCAGCCTCGTCGCCAGCGGTATCGCACCGGGCTCGTTCTACGAGCTGGACGCTGACGGCAAGCGCCAGCGCTCGCACTACGACGGCCTGCCGGTGGAGTTCATCGCCGAGTCGATCTCGAGCCTGGGCGGACAGTCCGTCGAGAGTTTCGAGACCTACCACGTGATGAACCCCTATGACGACGGCCTCGGCATGGACGAGTTCACCGACTGGCTGATCGAGGCGGGTTACGCGATCGAGCGGATCGCCGACTACGGGCAGTGGATCCAGCGTTTCGAGAGCACCCTGCGCGCCCTGCCGGACAAGCAGCGTCAGGCCTCCCTGCTGCCACTGCTGCACAACTACCAGAAGCCCGAGCGGCCGATGCTGGGCGCCCTGGCCCCGACGGACCACTTCCGGGCCGCGGTGCAGGAAGCCAAGATCGGGCCGGACAAGGACATCCCCCATGTCAGCCCGGCGGTGATCGTCAAGTACATCACCAACCTGCAGCAGCTCGGCCTGCTCTAGTCCCCCGTGCGCCCGTCCCACATCGTTGTGGGGCGGGCGCACGTCGGGCGTGACGCATCTCGCAGTCGCAGGACTGGCATCTCGAAATATAATTAGTTTTACTAACGTAGTAATTAGTAGGCGCGGCAAACGTGCCGACCATAGTTATTTTGATTTGCTCAGGGGACCGATATGACCACCGAAACACGCGAGGACCGGCTCCAACGCCGCATCGCACATCTGTATGACACCGACGCCCAGTTCGCCGAGGCCCGCCCCAGCGACGCCGTCAACGCCGCCGTCGCCCAGCCCGAACTGCGGTTGCCCGCCGTCGTCAAAGGCATCTTCGCCGGGTACGCCAACCGCCCTGCCCTCGGACAGCGCGCCGTCGAGTACGTCACCGACGCCGATGGCCGCACGTCGGCCCAGCTGCTCCCCCGGTTTGAGACCATCACCTACCGCCAGTTGGGCGACCGCGTCCAAGCGGTGACCAACGCCTGGCACAACCACCCCGTGAAGCCCGGCGACCGCGTCGCCATCCTCGGCTTCACCAGCGTGGACTACACCACCATCGATACCGCGCTGATCGAGCTCGGCGCCGTGTCCGTGCCGCTGCAGACCAGCGCACCGGTCACCACCCTGCGACCCATCGTCGCCGAGACCGAACCGACCGTGATCGCAGCGAGCATCGATTTCCTCGATGACGCAGTCGAATTGGTGCGCTCCGGACCCGCGCCCCGCCGCCTGGTGGTCTTCGACTACCGACCCCAGGTAGACGCACAGCGCGAAGCCTTCGAGGCCGCCAAGTCCGCCCTCGCCGGTACCGACGTTGTCGTCGAGCCGCTGGCCGACGTCCTGGACCGTGGCCGGTCGCTGGCCGACGCGCCGCTGTACGTCTCCGGCCAAGCCGACCCGCTGACCATGCTGATCTACACCTCCGGCAGCACCGGCACCCCCAAGGGCGCCATGTACCCGGAGAGCAAGGTCGCCAACATGTGGCAGATCGCCACCAAGGCCACGTGGGACGAAAACCAGGCTGCCCTGCCGGCCATCACCCTCAACTTCATGCCGATGAGCCACGTCATGGGCCGCGGCATCCTGATCGGCACGCTGAGTTCGGGCGGCACCGCATACTTCGCCGCGCGCAGCGACCTGTCGACCTTCCTGGACGATCTCGCCCTGGTGCGGCCCACGCAGCTGAGCTTCGTGCCGCGCATCTGGGACATGCTGTTCCAGGAGTACCAGAGCCGTCTCGACCGCTCCGCGGGCGACGAGTCCGCCGTCGAAGACCGGGTGCTCGCCGAGGTCCGTGAAGACCTTCTGGGCGGGCGGTTCGTCTCCGCGATGACCGGTTCCGCGCCGATCTCGGCCGAGATGAAGGCCTGGGTGGAGCGCCTTCTCGATATGCACCTGCTGGAAGGCTACGGCTCGACCGAGGCCGGTTCGGTCTTCGTCGACGGATACATCCAGCGTCCGCCGGTGATCGACTACAAGTTGGTCGACGTCCCGGATCTGGGCTACTTCCGCACCGACCAGCCCCACCCGCGCGGTGAGCTGCTGGTGAAGTCCGAGCAGATGTTCCCCGGGTACTACAAGCGTCCGGAGATCACCGCCGAGATGTTCGACGAGGACGGCTATTACCGCACCGGTGACATCGTGGCCGAACTCGGCCCCGACCATGTCGAGTACCTCGACCGGCGCAACAACGTCCTGAAGCTTTCGCAGGGCGAGTTCGTCACCGTGTCCAAGCTCGAGGCAGTCTTCGGGGACAGCCCACTGGTGCGCCAGATCTTCATCTACGGCAACAGCGCCCGCTCGTACCTGCTGGCCGTCGTGGTGCCCACCGATCCCAGCGCCTCGAAGCAGGTGATCGGCGATTCACTTCAGGAAGCGGCCCGCACCGCCGGGTTGCAAAGTTACGAGGTTCCTCGGGATTTTCTTGTAGAGACCACACCGTTCAGCCTGGAGAACGGTCTGCTGACCGGTATCCGCAAGCTGGCCCGCCCCAACCTGAAGAGTCACTACGGCGAGCGTTTGGAGGAGCTGTACACCGAACTGGCCGAGGGACAGGCCAACGAGCTGAGCGAGCTGCGGCGCAACGGCGCTCAGGCTCCTGTGCTCGACACCGTGAGCCGGGCCGCCGGGGCCCTTTTAGGTGCCGCGACAACCGATCTCGCACCCGAAGCCCACTTCACCGATCTGGGCGGGGATTCGCTGTCCGCGTTGACCTTCGGAAACCTGCTACAGGAGATCTTCGACGTCGAGGTGCCCGTGTCGGCCATCGTCAGCCCGGCATCGGACCTTCGGACCATCGCCGAGTACATCGAGGCTCAGCGCTCCGGTACCAATCTGCGGCCGACCTTCACCTCGGTGCACGGTCGCAACGCGACCGAGGTCCATGCGTCCGATCTGACGCTGGACAAGTTCATCGACGCCGCGACGTTGGCCGCCGCACCGGGTCTGCCCGGTCCGGTCAGCGAGATCCGCACCGTCCTGCTCACCGGCGCAACCGGTTTCCTGGGTCGTTATCTGGCCCTGGAGTGGCTGGAGCGCATGGATCTGGTTGACGGCAAGGTCATCTGCCTCGTGCGCGCAAAGTCCGACGAGGAAGCTCGCGCACGGCTCGACAAGACCTTCGACAGCGGCGACCCCAAGCTGTTGGCGCACTACCAGAAACTGGCCGCCGACCACCTCGAAGTGATCGCCGGCGACAAGGGCGAAGCCGACCTGGGTCTCGACCAGGCGACCTGGCAGCGCCTGGCCGACACCGTCGACTTCATCGTCGACCCGGCCGCGCTGGTCAACCACGTGCTGCCCTACAGCGAACTGTTCGGCCCCAACGCACTTGGCACTGCCGAGCTCATCCGTATCGCGCTCACCACGCGGATCAAGCCCTTCGCTTACGTGTCGACGATCGGCGTGGGCGGCGGAATCGAGCCAGGAAAGTTCGTGGAGTCCGGGGATATTCGAGCCATCAGTCCGGTTCGACGCGTCGATGACGGCTACGCCAACGGGTACGGCAACAGCAAGTGGGCCGGCGAGGTCCTGCTGCGTGAAGCCCACGATCTGGCCGGCCTGCCGGTGACGGTGTTCCGCTGCGACATGATCCTGGCCGACACCACCTATGCCGGGCAGTTGAACCTGCCGGACATGTTCACCCGCATGATGTTCAGCCTCGTCGCCACCGGTGTCGCGCCGAAGTCCTTCAACCAGTTGGACGCGGACGGCAACCGTCAGCGCTCGCACTACGACGGCCTGCCCGTCGAGTTCATCGCCGAGGCCATCTCCACCCTGGGCGCCCATGCCCAGGACGGCTTCGAGACCTACCACGTGATGAACCCGCACGATGACGGCATCGGCATGGACGAGTTCGTCGACTGGCTCGTGGAGGCCGGCTACCCGATCCAGCGCGTGGAGGACTACCAAGAGTGGTTGTCCCGCTTCGAGACCACGTTGCGGGCTTTGCCCGACAAGCAACGTCAGGCCTCGCTGCTGCCGCTGCTGCACAACTACCAGCAGCCCGGCATGCCGGTGAACGGAGCGATGGCCCCGACCGACGTGTTCCGTGCCGCAGTGCAGGACGCGAAGATCGGCCCGGACAAGGACATCCCGCACGTCACCCGCGAGGTCATCGTCAAGTACATCAGTGATCTGAAACTGCTCGGGTTGCTGTAAAAGACTTCCCCACAAGGGAAGAATCCCCTGAGCGGCCGCGGTCCTTATCCAGGACCGCGGCCAATCAGTATGTGCGGCCTCAGGCGTGCGGTGGGACCATGCCGGCGAGGTAACTGTTGCCGCATTGTGCGATAACAGCGCCGGGAACTGCGTGCAGTTCCCGCAGACTTTCGTCACGCGGGCACGGTGATTCGATGCTGTCGGGGGCGTCCGAGGGTCGGGCCGGGTCCACCATCTGCAGGCGTTGCGGATACTCATAACGGGTGGTGATGACCAGGCGCCGGTGCAGCCAGATGGTGTCGACCGTGTCGAGTCCATACCGCGTTTCGATTCGGAGCGGCAGCGTTGTCGACCGGTGGTTGCGGTAGTCCCGCAACAGCCATGTGTCAGCGCCGCCGTAGACCAGCAGCATTCCGTCGCGGGCCTCAGACATCGGGTAGGTTCCGGGGATCTCGTCGATGACGCTTCCGTCCGGGCTCACCACCCGGGTCACGTCTGACTCGGTCGGATCCTGGTGCGGGCGAGGGTCGGACACCACGTAGACATCCGAACCCGCATCCGGGGCATATTCGCCGGGCATATCGGTGATGTCCCCGGTGTGCGCATCGATGACTGCGGGCTGGCCGCCGCAGCGGTAGGAGAACTGGCCGGGTGTTCCTGGATCCAAAGTCGGATTACTGCAGTCGATGAGGTCGTTCCAACGCTCCTCGCCGGTCGAGGGATCGAGAGAGTGAAGACGGGTGCGACTGTTGTTGATTTCTGGCGCGTCCGCCGTGAAAACGACCACGCCGAGCGCATCGATGGATCCTGCCGCCGCGGTCACCTCGCCACCTCGGCTGTATTCGCGCCGCCACAGTACTTCACCGGAGCTGCCGTCGAACGCAACGATCCCGCCGTACAGGAACAGGACGACGATCCCTGCCGCGTCGCCGGGATCGCGGCGCACCACCAGGAGCCGTCCGCTGGTCCCGAAATCGCCAGCATGCCAACGTTTCTCACCGGTCACACCGTCGTAGGCAGTCACCCCACTGCGAGTGTCGATGACGAAGCCGTTACCGGCGCGGTAGACGCGGGGAATGCGATCACCGGCCTCCAGCGGTAACCGATAACGGACGGCACCGATCGCGTCCGGGACCGGGGCAGGCGTCGCCGCGGTTGCCATGAGGTCGGGTTGCCACACGCCGGCACGGTGTTCCTGAATCGACCGATAGGTCGGCAAGGTGACGACGAGCACTACGATGACGAAGGCGCTCAACGCTATTCGCTTTTCGACATCGCGCGCGAACGCAACCGCCGCCACACCCAGGACGGCCGCTGCAATGGCAGACACCGACGCGACAGCGGTGAGCACCGTCGCCCCGGTGGAGTCGACAAAAACCAGGGAGTCGCGCGATTCGTACAAATCGACGACCCTCAGGGCGCTCCAGATAGCCAGCGCCGCGGCAGTGAATCCAACGAGCGCGATCACTGACTTGCGCCATGAGCTCCGACTTCGCAGCTGGACGCCCAGTAGCACCAAGATGATTGCGCACGCGCCGACGACGGTGGCCACGACACCCATGGCGGCCTGCGACCCGGACATGACATCGGTCGAGGAACGGACCGTCCACATCGCGATCGCGCTCACGATCGCGACGATCGCGGCCGCGACCGAGGCACCTACGGCGAGACTGGCCAGTGGCCGGCGCAGCGCTCGATACCATGGGCGGGCCGCCGGGGACTCCTCGGGCATCGGCCAATCGTAAGGGCCGGCAACGGCGATGGCGTACACCAAAATCTTCAGATGGCGCAGTTCAATTCAGGAGGACAGCGGGGCGGATTCCGCACAGATTGTCACCGACCCGGCGTATACTCGAACACATGTTCGGACAGTACGCAGTGATCACCCCTGACGCCGACGAGGCGACTCTGCGGGATCGCATCGCGGAACTCGAACGCCTCAAGTCGGCCGCCGCAGCTGGGCAAGCCCGTGCCACCGCTGCGCTGGAATCCGCACGCAGGGCCACCGAAGCCGCCGCGGGCGTACCTGCCCGGCAGCGTGGGCGTGGACTGGGGTCCGAAATCGGGTTGGCAAGGCTGGACTCACCGACCCGCGGTAGCCATCACCTCACCGATGCCAGGATTCTGGTTCGCGACCTTCACCACACCCTGCACGCCCTGGAAACCGGCATCCTTACCGAATCACGCGCCCGGCTGATCGTGCGGGAGGCTGCCTGCCTGTCCCCCGCCGACCGGCGCCGCCTCGACGAAGAGCTGTGTGGCGATGCCACCACACTCATCGGCCTCGGTGATGCACGCATCACGGCCGACGCGAAAACTGTTGCCTGCCGGTTGGATCCACAGGCAGTCGCCAACTGAGCCGCCAGGGCACCAGAAGATCGCAGTGTCACGTTCCGACCCACGACCGACAACATGGCCCTGATGACCGTCGTGCTACCCGCCACCGACGCAGCGGCTGTCCGCGGCTCTCTCAATGCGGCAGCCGACAGGTGCGCCGACGGCCGCAACCGTGGCCAGGCGATGGCCGACACCGTGGTCGCGCGGATCACCGGGCGCGAGGCAGCAACACCTGTCCGCGTCGGGGTCAATCTCGTGGTGTCCGACGAAACGCTCTTCGCCGGCGCCCCCGACCCAGCACGCCTGGAAGGGTACGGACCCATTCCAGCCTCCGTCGCTCGCCGTCTGATCAGCGAGGCCATCGCGGACGACAATTCCTGGGTCACCCTGCGACGGCTCTACGCCACTCCGGACACCGGCGCCCTCGTCGCGATGGAATCGCGTTCTCGGCGTTTTCCGAAGGGCCTTGCCCGATTCATCGCACTGCGTGACGAAATCTGCCGCACCCCGTACTGCAATGCCCCGATCCGGCACATCGACCACGTCACCCCGCACCACCGCCATGGGCCGACCAGCGCTGCCAACGGCGAAGGGCTGTGTGAACGCTGTAATTACGTCAAAGAAGCGCCCGGTTGGCAAGTGGTGCCAGGTGTCGACGAGTTCGGCCGCCACTGCACCGAACACATCACCCCGACCGGCGCCGTCTACCGTTCGACCGCGCCACCCTTACCCGGCGGAATCCGACGACTCACCCGCGAGATTCACGTGGTGTTCAACAAATCCGCGGCCTAGAGCAAGCCGATTGCGAGCAATACGACAGCGATCAGCGGGAAGGCACCTTGGGTGATCGCGGCGCGAGCCTTGTCCGGTGAGCTGGTGAGCAGCACGACAGCCGCGGCGAGCATGGAACCGACCCCGGCGAACATCAGCGCGGCACCAACCGCGTTGTGCCCCAAGCCAACCGCGACGATCCCGACCACCGTGACGATCGCGAGGAACAGGTTGTAGAAGCCCTGGTTGAACGCGAGCTCCTTGGTCGCCTGCGCCTCCTCCTCGCTGATGCCGAAGGTGGCGCGGGTACGCGGTGAAGTCCAGGTCAGCGACTCCATCACAAAGATGTAGATATGCAGGACCGCGGCGAGCGCGGCGAACACCAGACCGGCGATGACCATGCGGTCTATTCAAACAGGCCGGGCTGTCCCAGTCCGGTAACTGGCGGTTGCATACCCAGATGAGTCCACGCCAGCGGCGTGGCCACCCGGCCCCGCGGCGTGCGTGCCACCATGCCGGCGCGCACCAGGAAGGGTTCGCAGACTTCCTCGACGGTGGAGGCCTCCTCGCCGACGGCCACCGCCAGCGTCGACACCCCGACCGGGCCACCGCCGAAACTGCGGGTGAGCGCCGACAGCACTGCACGGTCCAGGCGATCGAGCCCGAGCTCGTCGACGTCGTAGACCTCCAGCGCGGCCTTGGCGATATCGCGGGTGATCACCCCGTCGGCACGAACCTCGGCGTAGTCCCGGACTCGGCGCAGCAGCCGGTTGGCGATACGCGGTGTACCGCGGGAGCGCCGGGCGATCTCGGTACCGGCCTCGCGACCCAGCTCGATGCCGAGGATGCCGGCCGAGCGGGCCAGCACCCGCTCGAGTTCGACCGGCTCGTAGAAGTCCATGTGCGCGGTGAAACCGAAGCGGTCCCGCAGAGGGCCGGTCAGCGCCCCGGACCGGGTGGTGGCACCCACCAATGTGAACGGTGCGACCTCGAGCGGGATCGACGTGGCGCCAGGACCTTTGCCGACCACCACGTCGACGCGGAAGTCCTCCATCGCCAGGTACAGCATTTCCTCGGCCGGCCGGGCGATGCGGTGGATCTCGTCGATGAACAGCACGTCGTGCTCGACGAGGTTGGACAGCATCGCCGCCAGGTCACCGGCACGCTCGAGCGCGGGGCCCGAGGTGAGCCGCAACGAGGAGCCCAGCTCGGCCGCGATGATCATCGCGAGCGAAGTCTTGCCCAGCCCGGGCGGACCGGACAGCAGGATGTGATCCGGTGTGCCACCGCGATTCTTGGCGCCCTCGAGGACCAGCTGCAGCTGCTCCCGCACCCGGGGCTGACCGATGAACTCTCCGAGGGAACGCGGGCGCAGGCTGGCGTCGATGTCACCCTCGCCGACCGTCAGCGCCGGGGAGACCTCCCGCTCGTCAGGTTCCTCGGTGTCGTCGAAACGGCCCATTTACTTCTTACCCAACATGGACAGTGCGGCCCGCAGCGCGGAAGACGTAGTGGCCTCGGGGTCGTTGGCCAGCACCTTGTCGGTGGCCTCCTCGGCCTGCTTGGCGGCGAAGCCAAGTCCGACAAGGGCCTCCACCACGGGAGCCCGCACCGCGTGGCCGACCGCCCCACCGATGGCCCCTGGGGTGACCGGGCCGATCTTGTCCCGCAGCTCCAGCACCATCCGTTCGGCACCGCGCTTGCCGATACCGGGAACCCGGGTCAGCGCGGTCACATCGCCGTCGGCCAGCGCCTGCCGCAGGGCCTGCGGGTCATAGACCGCCAATGTCGCCAAGGCGATCTTGGGGCCCACACCGGAGACGCCGAGCAGCGTCAGGAACAGGTCGCGGGCGTCGCCGTCGGCGAACCCGTACAGCGTCATCGAATCCTCGCGCACGATCATCGCGGTGATCAGCCGTGATTCGGTGCCACGGCGCAGGTTGGCCAGTGTCGAGGGCGTGGCCATCACCTTGTAGCCGACACCGGCGGCCTCGATCACGGCGTGGTCGAGGGCGATGTCGATGACTTCGCCGCGCACCGAGGCGATCATGCCCGGGCCGCCTTCGCGGTGGCCTTCAGCCGGGCCTGGTACTTGCGGCGTTGTTCGGCCGCCATGGCCTCGGCGGCGGCCATACGCTCCATCATCGGCGCGCGCCAGCAGTGGCAGATGGCCAGGGCCAGCGCGTCGGCGGCGTCCGCCGGGGACGGCTTGGCTTGCAGCGCAAGAATTCTGGTGATCATCTCGGTGACCTGAGCCTTGTCGGCACGACCGTTTCCGGTAACTGCCGCCTTGACCTCCGAGGGGGTGTGAAAATGCACCTCGATGTCGCGCCGAGCCGCGGCCAGGGCGATCACTCCTCCGGCCTGGGCGGTACCCATCACCGTCGACACGTTCTGTTGGGCGAAGACACGCTCGATCGCGATCACGTCGGGTCGGTGGGTGTCCATCCAGTACTCGGCAACGTTGCTGATCTCCAGCAGCCGCTTCTGCAGCGGTGCGTCAGCCGGGGTGCGGACCACATCCACATCGAGGGCGGTGACCTTCCGGCCCTTGCCGCTCTCGACCACGGACAGGCCGCAGCGCGTCAACCCGGGATCCACTCCCATCACCCGCACACGAACCCCTTCGTCAGAACATCTGTTCGATAGCCTAGCGGGCCGGGTCGGCGGGGCGCGGCAGGGACACGCCAATCAAGACCAACTGCATGACCACCGCAACAGGGGCGCAGTGCGTTCAATTCGTCGTATCGGTCAACACTCGCGCCCCCAGCGCGATCCCCCGATACTGCGGGGCCAGCGCCCGGCCGGAGGCCAGCAGTGGTTCGACGTCACGCAGCGTGCGCGCCAGGATGAACGCGCCTTCGAGTGCGGCGACGATCGCAATCGTCACCTCGCGCGCCATCGGCGCGTCCACGCCGCGTTGGGCGAAGTAGGCAGCGCCGCCGTCGAGCCACGCGGTGAACACCCCGGCCGCGACGACCCGCAACTCCTCGACGGTGTCGGAGGTTTCGGCCGCCACCGTGCCGACCGGGCACATGTTCGCGTAACCGCTGGCGGCCATGTCCTCCGCCGCTTGACTGAACACCCCCTCGACCGCGCGGCCCAGGTCGTCGTACTCATCGACGATGGTCGGAATGAGCAGCCCGTAGGCGGCTCCCGCATCTACCAGTGCCTCGCGGGCGATCTGCAGCTTGCCGCCCCGAAAGTGGTGATAGAGCGACCCGATCGGGGCGCCGGAGGCCGCGACGATGTCCTTCATGCCGACCGCCGCGTAACCCTTGCGCCGCATCAGTTCGGCCGTGGCGGTCAGGATCGTCTCCCGCGTGGACCTTGCCATCTGAACCTCCTGCAGACACACTAGAGCATAAATTCTAGAATCAACGTTCTAATGCCAGGAAGGTCGCCATGAAATCAGTGGAACTGCCAGCGGGGACCATCGAATATCGCGAAGAGGGGGATCCGTCCGGCCCCCCGGTGGTGTTGCTGCACGGACTCTTGATGAACGACACGCAGTGGACGACGACGCTGCCGTTGCTGCCCCCGGGGTTTCGATATCTGCTGCCGGTGCTCCCCATGGGTGGACACCGCATCCCGATGCGGGAGGACGCGGATCTCAGGATGGACGGGATGCTCGGCATCGTCGCCGATTTCCTCGACGCCCTGGATCTGGCGGACGTCACGCTGATCGTCAGCGACTGGGGCGGACCGCTGTTCCTCACCGACACCGGACGCGACAAACGGGTGGCACGGCTGGTGATCTGCCCGTCGGAGGCGTTCGACAACTTCCCACCGGCGCCCTACGCCAAGGTTCTGTGGCTCGCCAGCCGCACCACCGGCACCGTCTCCTTCGCGCTGCGCCAGATGCGCGTCGAGTGGCTGCGCCGGCAACCGATGCTGTGGGGCGAGATGTCGAAAAAGCCCATCCCCCAACATATTTTCGAGGGCTGGACCGACGCCGCACTGGCCGACCGGCGGATCCGCCGCGACCTGATCAGCTACTGCCGCAGCCGATTCGACAAGGCGGAGTTGATCCGGGCCACCAACGCACTCGCCGATTTCACCGGCCCGGCACTGGTGTTGTGGAGCGACAACACCGTGATGCCGCCGGCACACGGGCGACGACTGGCCGACCTGCTGCCCGATGGGCACCTACGCCAGATCGAGGACGCCCGGGTGCTGATCATGCTCGATCAACCCGAACGGACCGCCGAGGAGATCGGCCGCTTCCTGACCCGATGAGCGCGCCGCGGCTACCGTGTCGGTGGGAGGTACGGAAATGCGCGTGGTCATTGCGGGCGGACACGGAAAGATCGCCCTGATCCTCGAACGGTTGCTTGCCGCACAAGGGGACGAGGCGGTCGGGCTCATCCGCAACCCGGCCCAGTCGGCGGACCTGGAGGCGGCCGGGGCGACCCCGGTCGTACTGGACCTGGAGAGTGCCTCGGTCGACGACGTGGCCGACGCCGTGCGCGGCGCTGATGCCGTGGTGTTCGCGGCGGGCGCCGGGCCGGGCAGTGGCGCCGCCCGCAAACAGACCGTCGACCGGGATGCCGCGATCCTGCTGGCTGACGCGGCCGAGGCGGCGGGCGTGAGCCGCTACGTTATGGTGTCGGCCCTTTCGGCCGACGATCGCTCGCTCGACGAGAACTATGACGAGGTGTTCCGCGCCTACATGCGGGCCAAGTCCGAGGCCGACGCCGACGTTCGGGCCCGCGCGGGCCTACGCACCACGATCGTGCGGCCGGGCGGGCTCACCGACGATGCCGGGACGGGGAATGTCACGGTCGCCGAATCCACCGGACGCGGCAGCATCCCCCGCGAGGACGTTGCGCGGGTGCTCCTCGCCGTACTGCACGAGCCGGAGACCGTAGGCCGGACCTTCGAGGTGATTTCGGGATCGACGCCTATCGACGCGGCGCTGCGCTGACCGTCACCCGGTCAGCGGTCCACCCGCTGCACGCCAGTGGATCAGGCCACCGCTCATGTTGACGGCTTCGAAACCGTTCTCCACCAACAGGTTCGCCGCACCTGCCGACCGGATTCCGCCGGTACAGAAGGTGATGAGCAGGCGGTCGTCGGGGAGGTCCAGGCAACGCTCGGGCAATTCCTCGAGCGGCATGTGCACCGCAGCCGGGATGTGGACCCGATTCCACTCGAACGCGCGACGGACATCGACGACCAGTGCGCCCTCCTCGACGAGGCGGACCGCCTCGGCGGCGCTGACGGCCGGCGGCCGGCGCAGGTAGTGCCGAAAACTCATAACCTTCAGGCTAACTGAAGGTTAGAGGGAACCCGACATGATCCGAGTCATATACGCGCGGAGCGCTTCGGTGAGTTCGGGGTGTTCGGCGGCGAACTGCGCATCGAGTGTGGTCACCACCTCGGCAGCCCGGTCCAACAGTGCCGCGCCTTTTGCCGTGATCTGCAGTGTCGACGCGGCGCCGGCATGCGCCGTCGCATCGTCGACCAGGCCTGCCTCGACGAACGACGCCACGGCGGCGTGTGCACTCTGCACGGTGATGCGCGAACGTCGCGCGAGTTCACTGAACGAGATGCCCGCATTCCCCCGAACATGCCCCAGCAGCCCGTACTTGCGGGTGGTCAGTCCGAGGGGTTTCAGCGCGTCGGTGAACGCGGATTCCCAGACTCGGCTGACAGTGAGCAACCCGACGGTCGGGCTGAAGGGGGGCGGCTCGGGCAGTGGCTACTCCTCGTCGAGCTGCGCAGCGACATCGTCGGGGATGTCGATGTTGGTGTACACGTCCTGCACGTCGTCGCTGTCCTCCAGCGCATCGACGAGCTTGAGCACCTTGCGGGCGCCCTCGAGGTCGACGGGCACACTCACCGAGGGCTGGAAGCTGGCCTCGGCCGAGTCGTAGTCGATGCCGGCGTCCTGCAGTGCGGTGCGCACCGCGACCAGGTCGGTGGGCTCGGAGATGATCTCGAAGGCGTCGCCGAGGTCGTTGACCTCTTCGGCACCGGCCTCCAGGACCGCCATCAGTACGTCGTCCTCGGTCAGACCGTTCTTCTCCAGCGTCACCACGCCCTTGCGGGAGAACAGGTAGGCCACCGAGCCCGGGTCCGCCATGTTGCCGCCGTTGCGGGTCATCGCCACCCGCACCTCGCCGGCGGCGCGGTTACGGTTGTCGGTGAGGCACTCGATGAGCACCGCCACACCGTTGGGGCCGTAACCCTCGTAGGTGATGTTCTGCCAGTCGGCGCCACCGGCCTCTTCGCCACCGCCGCGCTTGCGGGCGCGCTCGATGTTGTCGTTGGGCACCGAGCTCTTCTTCGCCTTCTGGATGGCGTCGTAGAGGGTGGGGTTACCGGCCGGGTCTCCCCCGCCGACACGTGCCGCGACCTCGATGTTTTTGATCAGCTTGGCGAACATCTTGCCGCGCTTGGCATCGATGACGGCCTTCTTGTGCTTGGTGGTGGCCCACTTGGAATGGCCGCTCATGCAGGTACGCCCCTTTTCCGGTTAAAACTCCGGCCCTCCAGTTTACGTGGCCGGTCCTACCGCGCTCGATACGACGTCTACAACGCCTGCAGCAAGACGAGCGTGGTGCCCGCCGAGGCGGCGCACAGCACCGGCCAGTACCAGATGTGCCAGTGCCGCCAATGCCCGATCGCCATGCCGATCGGGGCCAGGACGACCAGCACCACGGTGAGCACCGCCCATCCCGCCATGGTCGCCGCGTCATCGGCCTGGCCGGGAAACGCGCCGCTGAAGCCCACCGGAAAAATCGCGGCGAACGCCAGCAACACGGCAATCAGGCCGACGAAGGCCCATACGGCCCAACTGATCACCGACTCGACGACGCCTGGCCGCCGAACCGAGGTTCGCGACAACACGGACATGCACGGAGCGTACGCCGATCCGCCGCGGTTACCCGGTAGCCACCGGGAGCGCCGCGTTGGGGTTGCCGCGGAAAATATCGTCGTCACCCATCCAGTGCACGAACCGGGCCAGCGGGTACATCGCATCGTGCGGCCCACCGGCGACATGGCCGTTGGCGGTGCCCACCCGGCACACCCGCTGCCCACCCGCGCCGGCAAGCGCATCGCGCAGCTGGGCTTTGCGCTCATAGGGGTAGACGCCGATGGTCTGGGTCGCGATGTTGACGTGGCGGATCGCGTCGTCGAGCGAGGCCACCATGACCACGTTGGAGACCTTGTTCGACGGATGGAAGTCCACCGGCGCGTCGGACAGCAGCACCATGCCACGCCCGTCGAAGCGGCCGAACACCTCGAGTTCGTCACCCATCGCGCCCATCACCTCGATCTCGTCTCGGACGTCGGTGGGCGGCAACGGCGCCACGGCCGACCCGAACAACCGGTCGGCGCCCAGTCGCGGCCAGAGCGCGGCGCAGAACCGTCTGGCCTCGGCCGGATCGGTGGTCTCCAGGAAGACGAATCGACTTGCCAGACACGCCTCCTGGTTGAACACGCAGGTGTCGGCGGCGACCCGCTCGGCCACATCGGCCAGCACCTCATCGGAGGAGAACACCTCACGGCCGATCATCGAGATGGAGCTCTTGGGGTCGAAGGACACCAGCTGAATTCCTGGCCCCAGGTAGCGGATGACGTTATTGATGGCCGGTCCACCGCCCCAGGCCACAATCTTGTCGAAGTACTGCGGGCGGTAGACGGTGCGTTCGATCGCCTCGTCGCCGCCGGCCCAGTACACCGCCGACATCGACTGCACCACAGGATGGTCGGCGTCGATCTCGGCCATGGTGCGCAATACCGCGACGGTGGTGAACGGGTCCGAGGACGGCATCTTGAACAGGTTTACGGCCTTGACCAGAGCGCCCTGGGCGATCGAGGCGATACAGCCCGCCGGGGCGTTGCCGGCCAGCATGTGCACCATGCGGGGCGGGAAGGCCCGGATCGCACCGGTGTTGCCGGCCGTATCCGTCCGGCTCACCCAGCCGTCGAGCACCGCCGGGTCGGCGAAGTTCGATTCGACCTGCGCCCACAGACTGTCGCGGCGCAGCAACTCCGGAGCGGTGCGGTAGAGGTTCTCCACCACCCGGCGTGGCAGCGGGTTGGTCTCGGCCACCAGATCCAGGCAACGCTGCAGGTGCGGGTTGTCATCGAGCGCCAGTCGCTCGCCGGTCTCGACGAGGAAGTCGACGATCTCGGCCAGCGGCACGTCCAGCAGTGGCGGCAGTTGGGTGCGGGGCGTGATGAGGGCATCCAGATCGATTGCCGGCGTGATGAAGTCGATGCCCAGATCGCGGGAGGTGTGCCGGACCGCGTCACCCTCGATGAGCTCACCGCGAATCATGAACGGGGCGTTCAGCGGGTTCATGCCTCGCCCCGCACGTAGGCGTCGATGGTGCCCGAGCAGGTGATCTTGTCCCCGCCCAGATCGGCGTAGCGGGTGATGTCCGGCCCGACGGTCGGACCTTGATGACCGCACTCGCAGACGCCGAAATCGGTGTCGATGCGGTCCCCGGAGATGACCCCGCCCCAGCGGCCGTCCAGCGACAGGTCGAAGAACGCGCCGCGCGCCTGCACCGATCCGGATGAGATGTCGACGAGGTTCTCGCCAGGCTCGTCGAGTGGCAACAGCAGCACCCATGGCGGCACGTGGTAGCGGCCGGCCCGGCACTTCGGGAACGGGGTGTTCAGTTCCTGCATCGTGTAGAAGTGGTACACCCGCTCGTCGGCGATGTTGAACGTGTCGAAGATGAACTCCCGGTAGTCCGGCGGCAGCGCGGCACCTTTGAGACCGCCGGCCACCAGCAGCGCGGTGTCGTCACGGAAGTCGTTGCCGGAGTATCCTTTTGCCCGGACCCCCTGAGCCACCTGGTAAAGGGAGGCGAACATCCCGGTCAGCAACAGTTGCTGTTCCCGACTGGCGATCAGCTCATCGACCGCGCCGGCTGTGGCGGCGTCCATCGCGCTCTGCCGGCGGGCGCTGGTGTGCTCGAACGCGGTGATCTCCGAGGGACCGGCGGTGCCGTCGGCAATGCGGCGGCGTAGGTCGATCATGCCCATGATGGAACCGACCGAGATGGGGTCGACGGGCAGCTGATAGGCATCGGCCTCGGTCGAGAACGCCTCGACGAGCGCGATCCGGGTGCGTTCGTTGCGCTCGACATTGGTGCGCGGCCCCAGGCCGAACAGCTTGCGAGTGCCGTCGGCCGGTATGCCGGTGGCCCAGGTCAATCCGGTGACATTGGCCCGTGAGGCGACGTCGAGGTCGGACTCCGAGCAGGCGATCATGGCCGGCTTTCCGGTGGTGCCGCTGGAGCAGGTCAGATAGCAGCCGACGGACTCCATCCGGGCCACGAAGTCGTCGAGACCGGCGACCCCGTCGACGTCGACTCCCACCGGATCACACGTGGAGACCGTGCCGACCCATTTGGCCATTCGGTCCCACCGACCGTCGGTCAGCCAGTTCTGGGCGTAGCTCTTGTAGGCGCCGTGGGCGAACAGCAGCGGCACCAGATCCTGGATCTCGACTACCTTGGTGATGTCCGCAGACTGAGATCGGTTGCGCAGCAACGGTATTTGATCGGCCTGCGCGGCGAACCGCTCGTTGACCGCGTCGATCTGCAGCTGCCGCACGTCTGCGGGTGCGATGTCGTAGCGATCCGGCGCGGTCTGCAGAGCGAGGAGTTGATCGACTGCAGTCATGGCGACTCCTGACGGAATTGGGAGAACTCCCGATTAATAGCACCTAGTGCGTTTCATTACTGCTACTGTGACGCCGTGGACCGAATTCGTCAAGTGGGCCGCCCTACCCGGGAGCAGGCCGCGCAGCGCCACGTCGAGTTGCTCGACTGCGCGCTGGAAGTGTTTCTGGAGAATGGATTCGAGCGTGCCACCATCGACGGCATCGCGACCGCCGCCGGCATGGCCAAGCGCACCATCTACGGCCTCTACCCCGACAAGGCCGCCCTGTTCGAGGCCTCGGTGCAACGTGCGGTGGACCGGTGGCTGGTCCCGATCGAGACGCTTCGTGCCGCCGAGACCGATGACCTGGAGGAGACCCTGCTCGCCATCGGCCGGATCCGGTTGGCGGGCATCACCAGCCCGGCCGGCGTCGCGTTGCAGCGCATCCTCAACGCGGAAGGCAACCGCTTCCCGCGCCTGTTCCGGCTCGTATACGACCAGGGCACCATGCCGGCTCTGACCTTCATCGCGGAGATCCTCGCCCGCCACGCCGAGGCCGGAATCATCGAGATCGACGACCCCGCCGTGGTGGGAGGTGCGTTCCTGAGCATGGTCGTCGGCGGGCCTGCCACCGGCGCTCTCTGGGGCGTGACCTGGGATCCTGACGACCTGGACAAACGCATGCGGACTTTGGTGCGGCTGTTCCTCGACGGGGTACGACCGCGATGACCGAATCATTCATCGACGGCGCTTCGGTGCCCTCGGCGCAGCAGTACGACAACATCGATCCCGCGACGGGGCGGTCGATCGGCAAGGTGGCACGCGGCGGCGCCGACGAGATCGACCGGGCGGTCACCGCGGCGCGCCGGGTGTTCGGCGCATGGCGCAAGACCGCGCCCGCACAGCGCTCCGACGCACTCGGCGCGATCGCCGACGTCATCGACGGCCACCGGGAGCGGCTGGCGCTGCTGGAATGTGAGGACACCGGCAAACCGCTGAGCCAGGCCCGCACCGACATCGCCGTCGCCGCAAGGTATTTCCGCTTCTACGCCCACGCGATCGACAGCTACTACGGCCAGACCATCCCGCTGACCGAGAATCTGCACGTCTACACCCGGCGCGAGCCGCTGGGGGTCACGGGCCACATCATCGCCTGGAACTACCCGATGCAGCTGCTGGCCCGTGCGGTGGCACCGGCGATCGCCGCGGGCAACACCGTGGTGCTCAAACCTGCCGATGAAACACCCCGCACCGCAGTCGAGTTCGCCCGCCTCGCCGTCGAGGTGGGGTTGCCTGCCGGGATCGTCAACGTGGTCACCGGGATCGGCACCGAGGCCGGCGGCGCACTGGCCGCACACCCCGGGGTGGATGCCATCGGATTCGTCGGGTCGACGCGCGTCGGCTCGGAGATCGCGCACGCCGCCGCGGACCGGGTGGTTCCGGTGGTGCTGGAACTCGGCGGGAAATCCCCACAGATCGTCTTCGCCGATGCCGACCTGCCCCGCGCGGCCGGCTTCATCACGAGGGCGATCCTGCAGAATGCCGGGCAGACGTGTTCGGCCGGATCGCGATTGCTCGTCGAGACGGCGGTGCACGACGAGCTCCTTGAGCTGGTGCTCGACCGGTTCCGGCAGATCAGCATCGGGCCCGGGATCGCCGATCGCGATCTGGGGCCACTGATCTCCCGTAGGCAGCAGCAGCGGGTGACCGATCTGGTGTCGGGCGACGCCACCGGTGAGATCCTGTGCGGCGGCGCGCCTCCGCAGGACCAGGAACTCGGCGACGGCGCCTACTTCGCCCCCACCGTGATCGACGGTGTCGATCCCGCCTCGCCGATCGCCCAGCAGGAGATCTTCGGCCCGGTACTGACCGTCAACAGCTTTCACGACGAGCAGGAGGCGCTCGCGCTGGCAAACGGAACCGAGTACGGGTTGCTGGCTGCGTTGTGGACGCGGGACCTGTCTCGGGCCCACCGACTTGCCGCCGACGTGGTCGCCGGGCAGGTATACGTCAACACCTACGGCGCCGGCGGCGGCGTCGAGCTCCCGTTCGGCGGCTTCAAGAAGTCCGGATACGGCCGCGAAAAAGGTTATGAGGCACTCGATGCCGTGACAGCCACCAAGACCGTCGTGGTGGCCCTGTGATCTGCCCGAGCTACTGAAAGGCACGCCATGGATCAAGACACGTATGACAAGGGACTGGCGATCCGCACCGCCGTCCTCGGCGAGGAGTACGTCCGCAAGGCGGCCGGGAACGTCGACGCCTTCTCCAAACCGCTGCAGGACCTGGTCACCGAATACTGTTGGGGCGCAGTGTGGGGCCGCAAAGGCCTGGACCTGAAAACCCGCAGCATGCTGAACCTAGCGATGATCGCGGTGCTGAACCGGCCCAACGAGTTGAGCACCCACATCCGGGGAGCGCTCACCAACGGTGTGACCCGCGAGGAGATCTGCGAGATCTTCCTGCAGGTCGGCATCTACGCGGGCATCCCGGCCGCGGTCGACAGCAACCGGGCGGCCCGCGCCGTGTTCGCCGACCTCGATGAGAGCCCGGCAGCCGATGAGTGAGCCGATCGGCTTCATCGGTCTGGGCAACATGGGGTGGCCCATGATGGAACGGCTGCTGGCGGCCGGATTTCCGGTGGTGGCCTTCGACGTGCGCGACGATGTCCTGGCCAGGGCGGCCACACTGGGGGCTTCGCGGGCGGACTCGGTGCGCGACGTGGCCGACCGCACCGAGTCGGTACTCGCCAGCCTGCCGACCCCCCAGGTGTCCGAATCCGTGGTGGCCGATGTCGCGGCCGGGTCCCGGGTCCGGCGCTTCGTCGACCTGTCCACCGTGGGCGGCGGAGCAGCACAACGCAATCACACAGCCCTCGCCGCCAAGGGTATCGCCGCCCTGGACAGTCCGGTCAGCGGCGGAATGCACGGCGCCCAGGCCGGCACCCTGGCGGTGATGGTGTCCGGAGCGCGGATCGAATTCGATGCGCTGGCACCAGTTTTCGAGGTGCTGGGCCGGGCGATCTTCGTCTCCGAACAGCCCGGTGCCGCGCAGACCATGAAGCTGATCAACAACCTGATGGCCGCCACCACCCTGGCCGCGACCGCCGAGGTGATGGTGATGGGCGTCAAGGCCGGGCTGAGTGCCGATGTGATGATCGACGTGCTGAACGCCGGATCCGGCGGGACACACGCCAGCCGCGACAAGTTTCCGCGTGCGGTACTCCCCCGCACCTTCGACTACGGGTTCGCCACCGGATTGATGGCCAAGGACGTGGGGCTGTACCTGGCTGAGGCCACGTCATTGGGCCTGCCGGTCGAGATGGCCGAGACCGTGCAACGGATCTGGGAGCAGACGCTTCGCACCGAAGGCGCCGAATCCGACTTCACCTCGGTCGTCAAGCCGATGGAGCAGGCCGCGGGTGTCATCGTCAAGGGTGACAACCGATGAGTATGCGTGGCAAGACCTGCGTGATCACCGGTGCCACGTCGGGGCTGGGCCGCGAATCGGCCCGGGCCCTGGCGTCGGCCGGGGCGCACGTCGTGTTGGCGTCCCGTAACGCCGCCGCACTCTCGGAGACCCGGGATGCCATCCACGCCGAGGTTCGCGATGCGTACCTGTCCGGCGTCGTCGTCGATCTCGCGTCACTGGCGACTGTGCACGAGGCCGCATCCCGGATCGCCGAACTCGCCCCGGTGATCGACGTGCTCATGAACAACGCCGGGGTGATGTTCACCCCGTTCGGCCGTACCCCCGACGGCTTCGAAACACAGTTCGGGACAAACCATCTGGGCCACTTCGCGCTGACAAACCTGCTGCAGCCACAGTTCGCCGAAGGCACTCGTATCATCAATCTCTCCTCCGAGGGCCATCGTCTCGGAGATGTCGATCTGGACGATCCCAATTGGCATCGCCGCGAATACGACAAGTTCGCCGCCTACGGCGCGGCCAAGACCGCCAACATCCTGCATGCCGTCGCGCTCGACCACCGGCTTCGCGACCGGGGCATCCGCGCGTTCGCCGTGCATCCGGGAATGGTGGCCACCAACCTGGCCCGGCACATGTCCCGCGACGATGTGATCGCGGTCAGCGGCCGGGCCCGCTCGCACGCCATCGAGGTGTCGACGCCCGAGCAGGGGGCCGCCACCCAGGTGTGGGCGGCTGTCAGCACCGACCTCGACGGCCGTGGCGGGCTGTACCTGGCGGACTGCGCGGTGCGCTCCGATGCCGAGCCCTACGCGACCGATCCCGACCGCGCCGAGAAGCTGTGGGAGGTTTCGGAATCGCTGTGCGCGGTGGCTACTTCTTGAGCGGAGCGCGCAGGTCGTACACGGTGTCCGAACCGACCTTGGTCGACGTGAAGTTCGCCTTCACCCAGTCGGAGATGTCTGTGTGGGAACTGTTGCCGAAGAATCCGCCGCCGTGGTCCTTGTTCTTGGGTTCCGGGAGGATGTAGTAGGTGATCTGCCGGTCGGCGACATAGGTCTGGAACCGCGCCAGCGTCGGCACCGGATCGCTTCCGGTGAAGCCACCGATCGCCATGACCGCTGTGCCGGTGGACAATTCGAGTCCGGACGCGGCCCCGGACCGGTTGATGGCCGCCGACCATTTGGTGGTGGTGGCCCGCAGCATCGCATTGACCTCGGGATTGTCGGAATGCCAGCTGTGCCCGTGGCCGTCGTCGGGATCGGCCGGCCCGACACTCGGGCCTCCTCCGGTGTGGGGCTGCCCCAGGGTGGCCATCGTGTAGCCCGTCGTACCGGCCAGTCCGCCGATCAGCGCCGCGGTCAGCGCGACGGTCGCCGCGGTCCGGTGCCCGCCATGCAGCGACCACAGCAGGCCGGCGGTGGCTGCCACGGTCACCATCAGGATCGCCCACCGCAGCGGTGGCAGCCAGGACGCATTGCGGGCCAGGATCCAGAAGCTCCACACCCCGGTGCCCAGAAGCATGGCGGCCAAACCGATCTGGCCAAGCCGGCCGTCGCGCCGGCCCCACATCTCGTGGATGCCGATCGCGAACATCGCCGCCACGGCCGGAGCCAGGGACAGGCAGTAGTAGGGGTGCACGTTGGTCTTCATGAAGCTCAGTACCAGGCCGTCGATCAGCAGCCAGGTGCCGAACAGGATGGCCCCGGCCCGCACGATGTCGGTGCGCGGCGCCCGACCGCGCGACACCAGCACCAGTACCACCGCAAGCAGGGCCGCGGGCACCAGCCAGCCGATCTCGAATCCGAATTCGCCGGTGAACAGCCGCGGCAGGCCCTGGGTCTGGTTGCCGAATCCGCCGAAACCGTGTTGTTGCCCGGCGGAGGCCACCGGATCGACGTCGACGTGCGTGCCGTAGTGGTTGTGACCGAGAACCCGGCCGAATCCGTTGTAGCCCAACACCAGATTCATGAAGTTGTTGTCGGTGGACCCTGCGAGGTAGGGCCGCGACGCGGCCGGCCAGACGAGGGTGAGCAGCACGAACCAGCCCGACGACGCCAGGAACGCGGCCAGCGAGCCGAGCAGGTGCAACAGCCGGCGGCGGACCGTGACGGGTGCAGCCACCAGATAGACCAGCCCGATGGCAGGCATCACCATCAGCCCTTCGAGCATCTTGGCCAGGAACGCGAATCCGAGCGCGACACCGGCGAGCGCCATCCAGCGGGCGCCGTTCTGTCCCAGCGCGCGCACCGCACAGTAGGCGGCAGCCGTCATCAACAGGACCATCACCGCATCGGGATTGTTGAACCGGAACATCAAGGCCGTCACCGGCATGAGCGCCAGCGCGGCGCCGGCCAGCAGCGCGGCACGGGGTCCACTGATCCGGCGCACCGCCCCGTAGAGCAGCGCGACCGAGCCGACGGCCATCAACGCTTCCGGAATCAGCATGCTGGCGCTGCTGAACCCGAACAGCTGACCCGACAGCGCCATCACCCACTGCGATACCGGCGGCTTGTCCACGGTGATGAAGTTGTTCGGATCCAGCGACCCGAACAGCAACGCCTCCCAGTTGGCCGAACCGGCCTGAACGGCGGCGGCGTAGAACTCATTGCCCATCCCGTTGACCGTGATGTTCCACAGGTAGGCCAGCGCCGTGACGGCCAGCAGTATGGGCAGCGCCAGAC
This sequence comes from Mycolicibacterium peregrinum, assembly GCF_002102345.1. Lineage (GTDB taxonomy): Bacteria > Actinomycetota > Actinomycetes > Mycobacteriales > Mycobacteriaceae > Mycobacterium > Mycobacterium peregrinum. The sequence continues at coordinate 270,408 of NZ_LQPP01000016.1, read as the reverse complement.
GCTCTCGAGCGGTCCATGGGGTGCTTCGCGGGGCATCGAGGGCGGGCTCGGCGCAGGCCTCGTCAAGCGTCGTCGTCACACGTCCATTAAGTCGGTGCCGGCTATGACTGAGCTATGCGGCCGCCGTGGGTTTGCTGGATCAGAGCGAATCGACGAACAGTTTGTGGATGCGACGGTCCCCGGTCATCTCGGGGTGGAACGACGTCGCCAGCATCGAGCCCTGGCGCACCGCGACGATGTGTTCCGCGGCGCGGGCCAACACCACGACGTCGGGCCCGACCCGCTCGACCCACGGCGCCCGGATGAACACCGCATGGACCGGGGTGTCGAGACCTTCGAACTCGATGTCGCCCTCGAATGAATCGACCTGACGGCCGAATGCGTTGCGCCGCACCGTCATATCGATGCCCTTAAGCGGAACGGCCTCCCGCCCGGGTGTGCCTGCGTCGTTGATCTCGGTGGCCAGCAGGATCATCCCGGCACACGAGCCGTAGCAGGGCAATCCCGCGGCGATGCGCGCCCGCAGCGGTTCGAGCAGCTCGAACTCGCGCAACAGATGGCTCATCGCGGTGGACTCCCCACCGGGGATCACCAGTGCGTCGACCGCGTCGAGCTCGGAAAGTCGCCGCACGGTGCCTGCTTCGGCACCCGCCTCACGCAGCGCAGCGAGATGCTCGCGGGTGTCCCCCTGCAGCGCGAGCACCCCGACCCGGGGGCTCACGAGCCTTCCGGTGGCGTGAAGTTGCGCTGGTAGCGGGTCAGTCCCTCCTGCATCACCGCGGCCACCATCTCGCCGTAGCGGTTGAAGATCTTGCCCTGGGTCAGCGAACGCCCGCCGCACGCCGAGGGCGACGACTGGTCGTAGAGCAGCCATTCGTCGGCACGGAACGGTCGCATGAACCACATGGCGTGGTCGAGTGAGGCCACGTTCAGATGCTTGCGCACGTCGAGATGGTTGACCTGGGCCGAACCGAGCAGGGTCAGATCGCTCATATAGGCCAGCGCGCAGATGTGCAGCACGTGATCGTCTGGCAGCGGGTCGCGGTGACGGAACCAGACCTGCTGCTGCGACGCCTTGCCGGGTAGCCGGGCCACCTTGTCCCTCGGCACGATCCGGACGTCCCATTCGGCGAACTGCGCGAATCCGGCGTCGTCGAACGCTCCCCCGGACCGGAACCCGGGCAGGTCGTCGGGTCCGGGCGCCTCGGGCATCGCATCCTGATGTTCGATGCCGGTCTGGTCGGTCTGGAAGGACGCCGACATCGTGAAGATCGTCTCGCCGTGCTGGATCGCGCTGACCCGACGGGTGCAGAACGATCCGCCGTCGCGGATGCGCTCGACGATGTACACCGACGGTGCCCGGGCATCGCCCGGTCGCAGGAAGTAGCCGTGCAGGGAGTGCACCTGGAACGTCGGATCGACCGTGCGAACCGCGGAAACCAACGACTGCCCGGCGACGTGACCGCCGAAGGTGCGCTGCAGGAAGCCCGACTCCGGGCTGAACACCCCGCCGCGATAGATGTTGACCTCGAGCTGCTCCAGGTCGAGGATCTCTTCGATCGCCATAGGAGGTATTTACCAGCCGCGTTCGGCGAGCCGGTGCGGCTGGGCGATCTCCTCGACGTTGATCCCGACCATGGCCTCGCCCAGACCGCGCGACACCTTGGCCAACACATCCGGATCGTCGTAGAACGTGGTCGCCTTCACGATCGCCGCGGCACGCTGCGCCGGGTTGCCCGACTTGAAGATGCCCGAGCCCACGAACACACCCTCGGCACCGAGCTGCATCATCATCGCCGCATCGGCCGGAGTGGCGATCCCACCGGCCGTGAACATCGTGACCGGCAGCTTGCCGGCCCGCGCCACCTCGGCCACCAGCTCGTACGGGGCCTGCAGCTCCTTGGCCGCCACGTACAGCTCGTCCTCGCTCATCGAGGTCAGCCGACGGATCTCGCCACCGATCTTGCGCATGTGGGTGGTGGCATTGGAGACATCGCCGGTGCCGGCCTCACCTTTGGAACGGATCATCGCCGCACCCTCGGTGATCCGCCGCAGCGCCTCACCCAGATTGGTCGCCCCGCACACGAACGGCACGGTGAAGCGCCACTTGTCGATGTGGTTGGCGTAATCGGCCGGGGTCAGCACCTCGGACTCGTCGATGTAATCCACACCCAACGACTGCAGGATCTGCGCCTCGACGAAGTGCCCGATGCGCGCCTTGGCCATCACCGGGATGGTGACCGCTTCGATGATCCCCTCGATCATGTCGGGGTCGCTCATCCGTGACACCCCGCCCTGGGCCCGGATGTCGGCGGGAACCCGCTCCAACGCCATGACGGCGACGGCTCCCGCACCCTCGGCGATCTTGGCCTGTTCAGGGGTGACGACGTCCATGATGACGCCGCCCTTGAGCATCTCAGCCATCCCGCGCTTCACCCGCGCGGTGCCGGTCTGGTTGCTCGAACCGTTCTGCGCTGCGATATCCATCGCAATCACCTCCACATTCCCACTGATTCAGTCTATTAAAGCCGCCAAATCCATTAAATCCGCAATCACCGGATGGCTTGCAGCTCCCGATGCGCGGTTCCACGCGTATTCGCCGGCGGCGCTGTCGGCTGTTCGGCCAGTTCATTGGCCTGAGCCAGCAGCTCACCCAGTTGAAGCGGATACACGGCCTCCCCGCCGGCAACCAACTCGGCGATCATTGTCTCATCGCACCAGCGGTGCCCGTGAATGTAGTGCCGCTCCAGCGTCGTGCGCCCCGTTGCCGAAGGCTCGAACCGGGTGGTCCGGTGGATGAAGAAGAACTCCTCGCTGCGGATCACCGAGGCGTTGAAGTCGATGACGGCGTCGCGCCGCCACACCGGCCCGACAAGCTCGGCCGGTGTCGCCTGCAGTCCGGTCTCTTCGGCGAGCTCACGCACGGCCGCGTCGACCAGTTCCTCGTCGGGGCGGACGGCACCGCCGACGGTGAACCACCACCGCGGCGCGGGATTGTCCGGGCTGTCGATCGCGGGGTCGCTGCCGCGCAGCAGCAGCACCGCGCCGGTCTCGTCGAGCAGCACCACTCGCGCGGAGGTTCGACGGCTCACCGGGTTCACCTCGGCCTGGGAGTCCGGACGTTCGACGATCTCGAAATAGGTTGGCAGTGCGGCGGTTCCGCCGAGTCGAAGCGCCCGCACCATCGGGCGTTCCCGCAACGCCAGGGTGTCGCGGACGGCGTCGTTGTGGAACCGCCGGGCCAGAAGCACCCGGGCTTCGGCGTCGGCCACTTCGGCGACGAGCGCCACCGGTAAATCGGCGGGGTCGACCGCGGTCAGTGCGGCCGAGAGCTCGTTCTCGGCGGCCTCACGCGCCGGACGCGGGGCGCGTTCGGCGGCGTCCGCCAGCTTCGCGAGTCGTCTGCCCTCTGGGGCCCCGGCGTAGGCGTCGACCGCGACTGCGCGAGCCACGACGGCCCGGCGGGCCAATGCGCCGTCCAGCGCCTGCCACGACAGGTCGTAGCGCACATGGAGCCGGTCGAGTCGGTTGGCGGTCTGATACGCCCATCCCCCGACGAGCAACAGGACGACCAGCAGCGCCAGCGCCGCGATCACGATCCAGGTCGACATGGTTAGTCGCCCACCTGCACTTTCACCCCGGGGCTCGACACAGTCTCGTACACCCGCATGATCTGTCCGGCCACCACCGACCAGTCGTAGCGCGCCACCCGCTCGGTGGCCGCGTCGATGTAGCGGTCGCGCAACGCGTCGTCGCCGAGGACCTCGATCAGCGCATCGGCCAGGGCGTCGGCGTCGCCGACCGGCACCAGGCGGCCGGCCTGGCCGTGATCCAGAACGCGCGCGAAGGCGTCCAGTTCACTGGCCACCACGGCGGTGCCGGCCGCCATCGCCTCGACCAGCACGATGCCGAAACTCTCGCCGCCGAGATTGGGTGCGCAGTAGACGTCGGCGCTGCGCATGGCCGCGGCCTTGGCATCGTCGTCGACCTGCCCCAGGAAATGCAGGTGCCCGGCGAGCTCGCCGGCCTGCTCTCGCAGCGCTTCCTCATCGCCACGGCCGACGACCAGGATCTCGACGTCGGGGAACCGCCGGACCAGTTTCGGCAGGGCACCCAGCAGCACCGGCATGCCCTTTCGGGATTCATCGAAGCGCCCGAGGAACAGCACGCTGCGGCCGGGCCGCGGATAGCCCTCCAGCCGAGGCGCATTCGCGAACGACGGCACATCGACACCGTTGGGAATCTCGACCGCGTCCGAACCGAGCGCCTCCATCTGCCAGCGCCGGGCCAGGTCGGACACCGCGATGCGGCCGACGATCTTCTCGTGGAACGGGCGCAGAATTCCCTGGAACACACTGAGCGTCAACGACTTTGTCGTGGAGGTGTGAAAGGTCGCCACGATCGGCCCCTCGGCGGCCTGTAGTGCCAGCATCGACAGGCTCGGCGCGTTGGGCTCGTGCAGGTGCAGCACATCGAAGTCGCCCTCGGCGATCCACTTCTTGACCTTGCGGTGGGTGGCCGGCCCGAACCGCAGGCGAGCCACCGAGCCGTTGTACGGGATCGGGACGGCCTTGCCGCCCGACACCACGTAATCGGGCAGCTTCACGTGCGGCGACGACGGCGCCAGGACACTGACGTAGTGTCCGCCGGCGCGCATCACCTCGGCCAGTTGCAGCACATGGGATTGCACACCGCCCGGCACGTCGAACGAATACGGACAGACCATCCCGATACGCATGGCTAGCTCCGTCGCCTCTTCGCGCAAGCGCTCATCAGGTGGTACCCAGTCGGGCACGGCGTTCATCGGACAGATCGGCCAGCCACTGCGGCTGCAGCATGTGCCAGTCTTCGGGGTGGGCGGCGATGTTGGCCTCAAACCGGTTGGCCAACGCCTGGATCACCACGGACACCTCCCCGGACGAGGTGTCGAGTGCGTCGAAAATCTCGACCACGCAGTCGTCCCCATCGTAGTGGACATGCGCAGGAAACAGCGGGGCGCCGGTCTCGATCGCCAGCTTGGCCGGCCCGGCAGGCATCCGGGTGGGTTCACCGAAAAAGTCGACCTCCACCCCGTTGCGAGTCAGGTCGCGGTCGGCCATCAGGCAGACGAACATGTTGTTGCGCAACCGTTCCGAGAGCACCTCGAACGGTGGTCGCTCCCCGCCCGACAACGGGAAGACCTCGAATCCGAGGCTCTCCCGGTAGTCGATGAACCGCCGGTACAGCGATTCGGGCTTGAGGCGTTCGGCGACGGTGGCGAAGGTGCCGTACTGCTGGGCCAGCCACACGCCGGCCATGTCCCAGTTGCCACTGTGCGGCAGCGCCAGTACACCGCCGAGGCCGGCGTCGTGGGCGGCCTTCAGCTTGTCGGCCCCGATGAACACCTCATCGACCCGCCTGGCCACGGCGATCAGGTCCATCGACGGCAACCGGAACGCCTCCCGCCAGTACCGGGCATACGAGGCCAGCGAGGCACGCATCAACTCCTCGGGCACCTCGGCCGGGGCCACCCCGATGACCCGGGCCAGGTTCTTGCGCAGCTGCTTCGGCCCGCCGCCACGCGAGGCATAGAGGGCACCCGCGTCGAACACGTTGCGCGCCACGATCTCCGGCATCGCGCGGACCAGCTGCCAACCTGCCGCGTAACCCAGGTCGGTCACCTGCCCGGACAGCGGAATGTTCACGAGACTCCCGGGGGTTGCAGCGGGTCCATGGCGCCCTCCGATGTGCGCACCGCGTGCAGTCGCTGCGCCACAGTGATCACGCTGGCGACCGCCAGCAGCCACGCCGCGACCTGCAGCAGCCATGGCACATGCAGGAACGGCACGCCGGAGAGGCCGGCGCCGACCAGCACGATCACCAGTCGCTCGGGGCGCTCGATGATGCCGCCGTCGCCGCGCAGACCACTGGCCTCGGCGCGCGCCTTGATGTAGGAGATCACCTGCGAGGTGACCAGGCAGATGAGAAGCGCGACGACCAGCGTCGCGCTGTGCAGACCGAACGCCGCCCACCAGAGCAGACCGGCGAACACCGCGCCGTCCGCTATCCGGTCACACGTCGCGTCCAGCACGGCACCGAACCGGGTGCCACCGCCGCGTTCCCGCGCCATCGCACCGTCGAGCATGTCGGCGAGCACGAAGACGAACACCGCGAATGCGCCCCACCACAACTGACCGATCGGGAAGAGGGTCAGCGCGGCGGTCACCGTGCCTGCGGTGCCGAGGATGGTGACGATGTCGGGAGTCAGACCTGCGCGCAGCGCCGCCTTGGCCACCGGCCGCGACAGCTTGACGTAGGCCGCCCGGCTCATCAGGAAGAGGTTGCTCACGGCTGGCGGGCCCATTCTCCTGCCAGCAGCTCCCGGGTCTCACTCAGCAGCTGCGGAATGACCTTGGCACCACCGATGATCGTGATGAAGTTGGCGTCGCCGCCCCACCGCGGCACCACGTGCATGTGCAGGTGCTCGGCCAGCGATCCCCCGGCCGAGGTGCCCAGGTTCAGTCCGACGTTGAATCCGTGCGGGCGCGATACGGCCTTCATGACGCGGATGGCTTTCTGCGTGAACGCCATCAGTTCGGCGCTCTCGGCCTCGGTGAGGTCCTCAAGTTCCGACACCCGCCGATACGGCACCACCATGAGGTGGCCCGGGTTGTACGGGTAGAGGTTGAGCACGGCGTACACCAGCTCACCGCGGGCCACCATCAGCCCGTCCTCGTCGGACATCGCGGGGATGTCGGTGAACGGCTGCGACGAGCCGGCCGAGCCCACCTTCTGGTCACTCTTGACCGCGTCGACGATGTAGCTCATCCGGTGCGGTGTCCACAGCCGCTGCAGGTGGTCGGGTTCACCCACGCCGTGGTCGACGATCGACCGCTCGTCCCCCGTCATCCGCTTACCCGTCGGTTCTTCGCGCGAGCGCTCATCACAAGCCCACCGGTACCAGATCCGCCGTCGGCACCGCATTGTTACGGTCGGCGATCCACTTCACGATGGCCTCCACGGCTTCGTCGCGCGGCACGCCGTTGATCTGGGTGCGGTCACCGAACCGGAAGCTCACGGCGCCGGCCTCCAGATCTTTGTCGCCCGCGAGCAACATGAACGGCACCTTCTGGTTGGTGTGGTTGACGATCTTCTTCGCCATCCGGTCGTCGCTGCCGTCGACCTCGACCCGCACACCGCGCGACTTCAGTTGGGCGGCAACGTCGTACAGGTAGTCCACGTGGGCGTCGGCCACCGGGATACCGACCACCTGCACCGGCGCCAGCCAGGCCGGGAACGCGCCCGCGTAGTGCTCGGTGAGCACCCCGAAGAAGCGCTCGATGGAGCCGAACAACGCGCGGTGGATCAGCACCGGACGCTGGCGCGTTCCGTCCGCGGCGGTGTACTCCAGCTCGAAGCGGTCGGGCATGTTGAAGTCCAGCTGGATCGTCGACATCTGCCAGTTGCGCCCCAGTGCGTCCTTGACCTGAACGGAGATCTTGGGGCCGTAGAACGCCGCGCCCCCCGGATCCGGCACCAGGTCCAGACCGGAGGCCTCGGCGACCGACCGCAAGGTCTCGGTGGCCTCGTCCCACATCTCGTCGGAGCCCACGTACTTGTCGGGATCCTTGGTGGACAGCTCCAGGTAGTAATCGTCCAGGCCGTAGTCCGAGAGCAGGTCGAGCACGAACTGAAGCAGCGAGGTCAGCTCGTCGCGCATCTGCTCACGCGTGGTGTAGATGTGCGCGTCGTCCTGGGTCATGCCGCGCACCCGGGTCAGCCCGTGCACCACACCCGACTTCTCGTAGCGGTACACCGAGCCGAACTCGAAGAGCCGCAACGGAAGTTCGCGATAGGAGCGGCCCCGCGCCCGGTAGATCAGGTGGTGCATAGGGCAGTTCATCGGCTTGAGGTAGTAGTCCTGCCCGGGCTTGCGCACGGTGCCGTCGTCGTTGTACTCCGCGTCGATGTGCATCGGCGGGTACATGCCGTCGGCGTACCACTCCAGGTGGCCCGAGGTGATGTAGAGGTGCTCCTTGGTGATGTGCGGGGTGTTGACGAACTCGTAGCCGGCCTCGGAGTGCTTGCGCCGCGAGTAGTCCTCCAGCTCCTTACGGATCACACCGCCCTTGGGGTGAAACACCGGCAGGCCAGAGCCGAGCTCATCGGGGAAGCTGAACAAGTCCAGCTCGACGCCGAGCTTGCGGTGGTCGCGGCGCTGCGCCTCCTCGATGAGCTCGAGGTGGCGGTCGAGAGCCTCCTGCGACTCCCAGGCCGTGCCGTAGACACGCTGCAGGCTCGCGTTGTTCTGGTCTCCGCGCCAGTACGCGGCGCTGCTGCGGGTCAGCTTGAACGCCGGGATGTACTTGGTGGTCGGGATGTGCGGGCCTCGGCACAGGTCGCCCCACACCCGCTCCTTGGTGCGGGCGTTGAGGTTGTCGTAGGCGGTCAGCTCGTCGCCGCCGACCTCCATCACATCCGGGTCACCCGACTTGTCGTCGACCAGCTCGAGCTTGTAGGGCTCGCCGGCGAGCTCCTCGCGGGCCTGATCCTTGGATTCGTAGACGCGCCGGGAGAACAGCTGACCGTCCTTGACGATCTTCTGCATCCGCTTCTCCAGCTTCTGCAGGTCTTCCGGCGTGAACGGCTCGGCGACATCGAAGTCGTAGTAGAAACCATCGGTGATCGGCGGGCCGATACCGAGCTTGGCCTGCGGGAACAGGTCCTGCACGGCCTGGGCGAGCACGTGGGCGCACGAATGCCGGATAACGCTGCGGCCGTCTTCGGTGTTGGCGGCCACCGGAGTCACCTCGACGTCGGTGTCCGGGGTCCAGGACAAGTCGCGAAGTCGCCCCTCGCTGTCACGCACCACCACGATCGCGTCGGGGGTCCCGCGGCTCGGCAGATCCGCCTCGCGCACCGCCGCGCCGGCGGTCGTCCCGGCCGCGACCCGGATCGGTGCGGCGGGGGCTGGGCTGAGGGCGGCGCTCATCGGGGAGTCTCCTACCATGCGAGGGCTAGTGCGAACGCTGTCATGCTATCGGGGTGGGCCATCGGGGTTGCTGATCAGGACCCCAGCCCGATGGGGCTCTTGAGCCACTCCTGCTCCAACCCGACGAGGCCCGCCGCAAAACCGACAACGCCGAACAGCCACAGCGTGCCGACCACGACCAGCCCCGTGAACGCCGCGCTGACCCCTTTGACCGCGATGTGCTGGCGGTCGAACCAGGCCATCACGGCGTCGTAGCGAGCCCGGACGTAGCGCAGCGCCCGCTTGGCGAAGTCGAATTCGCTGGCCAGGATCGCCAGGCCGAGAAACACGATCGCCCAGCCCGGGCCCGGGTACGGGATGGCCACGATGCCGACTGCCAGCACGAGCGTGCCGACGACGCCGACGACGATCCGGTAGGTGAATTCCGCGGCCGGGCGGGCGCGCAACTGGTCCCGCCAGCGCGCCCAGCGTCGCTTCAGCGCGGCGAGATTGGTGGCAATGCTCATGGCTGCCCCGGCTTGAGCCGGACGAACAACGCCTCGGCCTCGGCGAGTACGTCGTCGCCGTCGAGCAGTCGTCCCGCGACGAAGATCTTGCGTCCCTCGATGCGGTCGATACCGGCCTGCACCTGCAGATCCTTCTCGATCGGGGCGATCTTGCGGTAGTTGACGTGCAGATACGCGGTGCGCTGGAACATGCTGCCGGTCAGTTTGGCGGCGGTGTAGCCGAGCAGCGAATCGAACAGCAGTGCCAGCGAGCCGCCGTGTACCGCGCCGTTGCGGCCGAGGTGGAAGCGCCGGAAATGGGCGGTTCCGGCGATCTGGTTGTCGGCGGTCCGTTCCAGATGCACGGGCACGTTGTTGACGTTGCCGCGGTTGGGCAGGTCCATCCGGCGGCCCGACGGCGAATTCCACTCGTCGGCCTCGTACGGAGCCAGCAGTGCCGACACCTTCTCGATCAGGTCGGCCGCTTCGGTGATGACCTCGTCGGGCGCGTCGGCGCTGCGGGCATGGTCCTGCAGCGTGCGCACCGCCTCGATGAAGCGGCCGTAATCGGGGCCCCCACGATCGGTGGGGTCGGGCGGATTGAACCCACCGCCGGGGTGCGCGCCTGCGGTGTCGATTTCTGGGGCCACGAAGCCACCGTATTAGTGCCATGGTGGTGACGTGAAACTGCACGACCTGGCAGAGCTGTCATTGACCTATCCGGAGGTCGGCGCCACCGCCGGCGAACTGCCCGCGGGCTATCGGCACATCCGGTCCTCCGCGGTGATCGGCACCGGCCGTGACCGCTTCGAGCAGGCGGGCGCCGACGTGCTCCGGTGGGGCATGCAGCGGGGCGCGGGCCTGCGGGTGCAGGCCACCTCCGACTCCGCCGCCGAGGGCACCGAGCTGATCGTGGGGCTCGGCCCGATCCCGGCGCCATGCCGGGTGGTCTACGTGCTCGACGAAGCCGACCGTCGGGGGTTCGCCTACGGCACGCTGGCGGGCCACCCCGAATCGGGCGAAGAGTTGTTCTCGGTCCGCTACGACCCGCAGACCGACACCGTGCATGCCGAGGTGGCTGCGTTCTCCCGACCGGCCACCTGGTGGAGCCGGTTGGGCGGGCCGGTGACTCGGCTGCTCCAGCAGATCGTGACACGCCGGTATCTCACCGGCATCTGAGCTTCAATAGCCCGATGACATACCGGGTGATTCAGTGGGGCACGGGCGCGGTCGGGATCGAGTCGCTGGCGGCGACGCTGGACGACCGTCCCGATCTCGATCTGGTCGGCGTTCGGGTGTATTCGGATGCCAAGAACGGTGTGGACGTCGGCGACCTGCTGGGCCGGGCGCCGATCGGGATCCGCGCCACGAGCGATGTCCAGGCCATCTTGGACCTGGAGGCCGACTGCGTCGTGTACACCCCGCGGACCACGAACCTCGACGACGTGTGCGCGCTGCTGGCCGGCGGCAAGAACGTGGTGACGACGGCGTTCCTGTTCCATCCGCAGCGCCTGCCCGAGGCCAGCCGCGCCCAACTGCTCAAGGCCTGCACGGCGGGCGGGACGACAGTGCACGGCAGTGGCCTCAACCCCGGCAACCTGTCCGGGGCCCTACCCCTGGTGCTATCGGGCATGAGCCGGCGCATCGACAAGATCACACTGCAGGAGCGCGCCGACTGGTCGGATTACGACAGCACCCACATCACCTTCGACAACATGTCCTTCGGCCGTCCTGTCGACGAGATCGGTGTCGACGCAACCGAATTCCTGGCGTTCAACAACGAACTTTTCACCGAGCAGGTGTGGCTTCTGGCCGACGCACTGGGTGCCGACATCGACGAGGTCACCTCGTCGGTTGAGGCTGTCCCCGGCCGCCACGACCATCAGATCTTCGATCACGTGCTGGAAGCCGGTACCACGGCCGGGCAGCGGTGGAACTGGGTCGGAGTTCGCGACGGCGAGCCACTCATCGAGATCGAGACTCTCTGGACCGTCGGCAACGAGTACCCCGATCACTGGCCGCGGCCCAAGCACGGCTGGACGCTGACCATTGAAGGGGACCCGTCCATGCAGACGCATTTCTTCAGCCTGGCCAGCTTCACCCGCGAGGCCACGATGGCCGAGCACGTGCGGGCGGCCAACGTCGCCACGGCGATGCAGGTCCTCAACGCGGTACCGGAGGTGTGTGACGCCGCGCCCGGGTTCGCCACGCTCGCGACGCTGCCACTGATCCGCAGCCACACCGGGTTTCGGCGGCGGTGACTACCTGACGACGGCCGAGCTGGGTTCCCTCGGCGCACCGAGCATGTCCCGGTGTGACGGGGGCACCCGGCCACCTTCGTCGGTGATGCCGTAGCGGGTCGCGAGCTCGGCACCGATCACCGTGTGCCCGGACAGCTGCGCCAGGTCCGGGTCCCGATACAGCGCGTCGATGAGATAACCGGTGAACTCCGGGGTTTCGGCGTGCTCGGCGGTCTTGGCCAGCGCGCCGGGGTGCCCGGCGAAGGCGGCCTTGAACTTCTCGGTGAGCAGGATGCCCATCCAGATCGAAACCGTCGACACTCCCGTGTCGGCGAAGTCGACTGCCATGTCCGCGGCCAGCTTGTCCACGCCGGCCTTCTGGGCGCCATAAGCCGGCCCGTGCATGTAACAGACCGAGCCGGGTGAGGAGGTGAACGCGATCAGGCCGCGCTCAGCGGCGAGCAGCAGCGGTGCGGCATACCAGGACGCCACATAGGCCGAGCGCAATCCCACATCCAGCACATCGGCCAGTTCGATCGGCTTCTCCCAGAACGGTTTCGGGTTGACCAGGTCGTCGTGGACCGCGGCGGCATTGTTGACGAGGAGGTCCAGCCGGCCCTCCTGCTCGCGGATCCGCTCGAACAGCGCACCCACCGCGGTGTCGTCGGAGTGGTCGAGGCGGACGGCGATACCGCCCTCCCCCGGATCGGTCACCGTGCGGCCGGTGACATACACGCGCCAACCTTTCGCGAGTAAGGCTGCGGCGATACCGCGGCCCGCGCCGCGACTCGCCCCGGTGACAACAGCGATCGGGGTTTCCACGGCTATCAACCTACGGCGGGTTTCGACGTGTGGACACACCGGTCAGCGAGATGGCAGGCCGAGCCGTTCGAGTTGCTCGCGGAGCCGGTGCCGCCCGGACAGCGAATGCGGACCGGCCAACCGGCTCAACACCCGCTCGCTCCAACTGCCCGACAACCCATACCGGGTGTTGTAGACCGCCAGGCGTTCGTCGTAGCCGGGCAGATGCGAATCGGCGGACACGGCGTCGTACTGCTCGTGATGCAGCACGGCGGCCTGGGGTAACCGTGGTTTGATCCCGGCGTTCTCCGTCGGATCGGGTGTACCAACCGCGAGCCCGAAGGTTGCGACTGCGTGCGGCGGCAGCCCGAGCTCCGCCGCGACCTCCTCGGGATGGTTGCGCACGGCCCCGACGAAAACTGTTCCCAGACCCTGCGATTCGGCGGCCACCACGGCGTTCTGCGCAGCCAGCGCGGTGTCGACGAAACCGATCATCGTGGATTCCAGGTAGTCCGCGCCGTCCAGCGCGGCCCCGGTGCGCTGCGCCAACCGGCGGGCGCGCCCCAGGTCGGCCACCCACACCAGGAACAACGGGGCCTCGTTGATGAACTGCTGGTTGTTGGCCAAGACCGCCAAGCGGGCCTTGCGCTGCGGATCCCGCACGGCGATCACGCTCCACGGCTGCAGGTTCGACGAGGTCGCCGCGGACTGGGCCGCGGCGACCAGCGCCGAGAGTTGCGCGTCACTCACAGGTTGGCCGCTGAACTTGCGCACGGACCGGTGCGCGAGTTGTAGGGCGAGCGTGGCGTTGTGGACCTCGAGCGCGGCGTCGACATCGCCGTAGCGTGCGATGACCGTCATCAGGATCCGTAGAACGGCACGCCGGACACCGACTCGGACGAACGTCCGTCGACACCGATGGGGACATCGCCCTCAAGCGTGACGCGGTAGAGCACCCGGTCGTAATCGAGGTGGCCGGCGTCGGCGATCGCCAGGTGCGCCGTGGCGCGGTTGTCCCAGAACGCGATGCTGCCCGGAGCCCAACGGAATCGGACCGTGTACTCGGTGCGGGTCGCCTCGTCCCAGAGCAGCTTGAGGATGGCCTCGCTCTGTGTCGGTGAGTAACCCCGGATCTCGCGGGCACCACGGGTGAAGCCGGGACTGACGAACAGCGCGCGCTCACCCGTCACGGGATGCACCCGGACGGCCGGGTGATAGGTCACCAGGTTGGCCTCGCGCACCTTGCGATCCCGCTGGCTGCCGGCCACCGCACGGGCGTTGAACTGGTGCTTGATATCGAGCTTGTCGGCGAACTCGCGCAGGTCCTTGGGCAGGTTCTCATACGCGGCAACGAGGTTGGTCCACGCGGTGTCACCACCGTAGGGCGGCAGAATGTGCGCACGCAGGATCGACGACGCGGGCGGATTGATCAGCGCGGTGACGTCGGTGTGCCAGCTGTTGTCGTACGAAGTGCGCTTGCGACCCAGGTGGCGCTCGTAGCGACGACTGTCGATCGGCAGGATCTCAGGGAACCCCTCCGGCGGCTCCTCCTCATGTGGGTGGGCCGGCGTCACCTTGCCGAAGTTTCGTGCGAATGCGATCTGCTCGGCGTGGCCGATCTCCTGGTCGCGAAAGAAGATCACCTTGTAGGTGTGCAGTGCATTGCGGATCTCCTCCACGACACCGGATTCCAACTCGCCGCGGAGGTCGACACCGCGGACTTCGGCGCCGATGTAGCCGGCCACTGGCACGATGTCCAGACCAGTGTCGGTGAGCGGCTTTTCGGTGACATCAGTCATCTGTGGGCTCCCTTGTGGTGGCGTGATGGTGGGCTGGCGAGGCGGACTCGACCGTCTCGCTCAGGTCAGAATCGACGCGCAGGTCGTGGTGAACAAGCGTCTGTGGCTACCGGGACCTTTCAGTGCGACTTAACATCTCAGGCACCGCCCGCAGGCGCGAGAATTACAACCGGCGTGATTCCTGCGCCGGGCGTGTGATGAAACCCCTGATCAGGGCAGTGGGACAGGCCCAACCGGCCGCACATGTCACCGGCAACGCCGATCTGTTCTGAGATCATCACCTCGCAGGAGGTGCCTGATGCTGGACTTACGTCGGATGATGCTGCTGTCCGATCTCGCAGACCTCGGCTCGGTGACCGCCGTGGCCGAACATCGCAACATCACGAGTTCTGCAGTATCCCAACAACTTCGTGTCCTGGAGGAAGAAGCAGGCGCAGTCCTCTTCCGTCGGGACGGACGAACCCTCGGACTGACCCGCAGCGGCCAGGTCCTCGCCGAGCATGTGCGTCGTGTCCTGGCCGCCGTCGACGACGCCATGAGCGCGGTCGCCGAAACCCGGGACCGGGTGGCAGGGCAGGTCGCCATCGCCACGTTCAACATGGGCATTCCGACGCTGGCCGTTCCCCTCATGCAACGGCTCAGCTCCGCCGAGCCGGATCTACGTGTGCAGGTTCAGCAGGAGACGAGTTCGGGCGCGCTGCGCCTGCTGCGTCAAAGTGAGGTCGACGTCGCGATCACCTGCCACTACGACGTCCTCGGGCCCGACTCCGCCGGCGGACTGACCACCGTGCCGTTGTTGTTCGAACCGCACGTGCTGCTGGCGCCCTCGCAGTCACACCTGAGAATCCGCACGCAGGGCCTGTCCGCACTGGCCGACGGGTTCTGGGTGACCGGACCTCAGGGCTCCGGTCTCGAGGTCGCCGCGACGCATGCGTGCCAGAGCGCCGGTTTCACCCCCCAGGTCAAGCACCGGCTGATCGGCGCCCAGAACATCTGCGAGCTGGCGGCCACCGAGGTAGCGTCGGCCATTGTGCCCCGGTTGTCGGTTCCCTCCAGGCTGGAAGGGCTGCTCGTGGACGACCTCACCCTCGGCGGCCGCACCATCAGTGCCGTGGTGCGCGCCGGCCGCCAGCGCGACCCCAATATCGCAATGATCCTGCGCACTCTGCGGGCGATCGCCGAACAAGCGTTGCCCGGACAGCCCAATGAGCCGCTGGGTGTCGCATCGTGACCACGCCCCGACCGCTCGTGGTGTACGGGGTCGGCGCGATCGGCGGCGTGATCGCCGCACGGTTGCGGCTGGCCGGTTTCGACGTGACAGCTGTCGCCCGCGGAGAGCACCTCTCTGCGATCCGCGCCCGTGGTCTCACCCTGGTGACACAGGCCGGTACGGACGCCGTGGCGCTCCCGGCCGCAGCAAGCGCCCGCGACGTCGACTGGTCGGCCGGCCCGGTGGTGATACTCGCGGTCAAGAGTCACCAAACCGCCTCGGCCCTGGATGATCTCAGCGCTTACGCCCCACCGGGGACCGCGGTGTTCGTCGCCCAGAACGGAGTGGCCAACGAGCCTGCCGCGCTGCGGAGTTTCGCCAATGTGTACGGCGTCACCGTGATGCTTCCGGCGGCTCACCTCGATCCTGGTGTGGTCATTCAACAGAGCCACCCGGTGGCGGGGATCCTCGATCTCGGCCGCTACCCCACCGGCCATGACGAGCCGGCCGAACAGGTCGCCGCCACGCTCCGCGCGTCCGGGTTTCATTCGTCGGTTCGCGGCGATGTCATGGCGTGGAAGTACCGCAAGCTGATCGCCAATCTCGGCAATGGTGTGATCGCCGCGTACCGTCCGGGACCGGATGCCGACGAACTGGTCGCCCGCGCCCGCACCGAGGCCGAACACGTGCTCACCGCGGCCGGCATTTCCTTCGTCACCGCCGAGCAGGACGCGCTGCGCCGCGGGGATCTACTGCAGGGCAGGGTGAACGACGACTATTTGAGTTCTACCTGGCAGAGCGTGGCCCGAGGCCACACTCAGGTCGAAACCGACTGGTTCAACGGTGAAATCGTGCTTCAGGCCCGCCTGCACGGTCTGCGGGCCCCTGTCAACGAAATGATCCAGCGAGTCACCGCCGAACATGCCCGGGTGGGCCGCCCGGTACGTTCCCTGGACGCGACCGCCGCCCTCAAGAAGCTCGGGCCAGAGTCTCAGCCTAGGCAGTCGCGGCCCACGCAACCGGCAGGTGTTTGACGCCGTGCACGAACGCTGAACGCAGGATGGCCGGTTCCCCGATCGCCACGATGTCGGGGACCTGACGGCGCAGTTCATCGAAGGCCACCCGGATCTCCCGTCGGGCGAGGTTGGCTCCCAGACAGAAGTGCACTCCCCCGCCACCGAACCCGATGTGCGGATTGGGATTTCGCAACACGTCGAACCGCCAGGGGTCGACGAAGATCTGCTCGTCACGGTTGGCCGAGTTGTACCACATCGAGACCTTGTCTCCCGCCTTCATCTGAACGCCGCTGCGCTCCACGTCCTCGGTGAGGGTGCGCCGCATGAAGATGATCGGTGATGCCCACCGAACGACCTCTTCGACCGCCGTCGGCGATACCGCATCGAAGTCGTTCCACCACCTGGCGCGTTCATCGGGATAGCGGCTCAGCGCCACCATGCCATGACTGATGGCGTTACGGGTCGTGTCATTGCCCGCCGCCGTCAGCAGAATGAAGAAGGATGCGATCTCGTTGGACGACAACCGTTCTCCGTCGACTTCCGCCTCCACGAGACTGGTCGTCAGGTCGTCTCCGGGATGCACGCGGCGCTGTTCGGCCAACGCAACGCCGTAACCGGCGAGCTCGGTGGCCACCTGCAGATACGCGCTGAATTCATCGGTGGACACCTCGTCGTCTCCGGCCCCCATGAGCACTGAGGTCCAATGGAACAGCTTGGCCTGATCTTCTTCCGGGACGCCCATCATGTCGCAGATGATCTGCAGCGGCAGCGGCGAGGCCACCTCCTCGACGAAGTCCGCAGTGCCATCCGGATGCGTGTCCACCATGGCGGACACCAGCCGATTGGCCCTGTCCCTCACACTCTGCTCGATGCGTGCGATCACCTTGGGGGTGAAAGCCCGGTTGACGATGCACCGCAGCCGGGTGTGGCGGGGATCGTCCAATGTGATCATCGATCCGAAGAACTCGGCGATCTCCGCTGGGACGTCGTTGAGTGTGGTGCTGGTCGGGCTGGAGCTGAACAGCTCGGGGTGCCGGCTCGCGAAGTGCACGTCGTCGTAGCGGGTGAACGCCCAATGACCGGCGCCACCGGGGAATCCGGCGAAATCGGCCACCTCGAAGAATGAGATCGGCGCATCGTGACGCAATGTGGCGAAGGCGCCGTCGCGCGCGTCGTCGTCACGCCCCCAGAACTCGAGCGATCCGAGGTCGATCTCGGCAAGTGGCACCGATGGTGGCGCGGCGCCGTTGTCACGGTGGGCGATGCCGGTGATTGCTGTCATCGTGGTCCTCCCGATCTTCCCGGCGACGCGGACCACCGGTCACCGGCCCCGCCGCCCTACCGCAGTGTGACACCCCGCGCAGCGACGGTCCAGCATTGTGAGCCCAATCGTGCTGCGGCTATTGGCGTTCGCAATCAATCCGCACATGCGCGGCGATCTCATCGCTGGTCGTCAACCACACGTCGGGTTGAGCGGCCAGAAACTGCAGAACCTGATCGAAGTACTTGTGCCGGAACGGTTGCCCGATCACGAACGGGTGCAATGCCAACGCCATGACGCGCCCGCTGATGGCCGAATCCGCGTGCAGCTGCTCATACTGATCGATCACCATCTGCACGAACTCACCACCGGTGAAACCTTTTCCGAAGATCAGCAGGTCGTTGAGCTCGACCGAATACGGCACACTGAGCATGCCAGGGACCGTCAGCGGATAGGGCTGGTCATCGTTGGTCCAATCGAGAACGTAGCGAAAACCGAGTTCAGCCAACAATTCTGGAGTATGCGCAGTTTCGGTCAGGCCAGGTCCCATCCAGCCCTGTGGGCGCCGTCCCGTCGCATCAGCGATGTCGTCGGCGATCGAGGTGAGAATCCGGCGCTCCTCGTCGACAGCCAACCCAGTGTGCAGAATCGAGTTGGTCTGCCCGTGCGCCAGCCATGCCCAGTTCCGCTCCACACCGGCTGCGACGATCTGCGGATGATGCTCGATGACGGCTGTGTTCAGCAGCGCGCTGGGACGAATACCGTGCCGGTCGAGGGCGTCGATCGTGCGCCAGATCCCCACCCGCGCGCCGTAATCCCGCCAGCCGTAGTTGAGCGCATCCGGGGTCAGCTCCGCCGTCCCGGGCCAGATGCTCGTCGAGGGCCGATCGACGAGGAAATGCTCGACATTGAGTCCGATGTACACCGCCACTCTCGCGGCACCGGGCCAACGGATCGGCTGGCGTTCGGTGATCGGGCTGTAGGCGAAAGGCGGTTGCCACGTGGTCATGGCGAACCTTACGAGCTCACACCAATGTCAGGGTCAAGTCGCGTGGGTATAACTGGCATATGCGCATAGGCGAACTCGCGCGTCGCACCGGGGTGAGCCAACGGTCGCTGCGCTACTACGAAGAGCAGGGACTGTTGGCGTCCGACCGCACATCCGGTGGGCAACGCGAGTATCCGGAGAAGGCTGTCGACCGGGTGATCCGCATCCAAGAGCTCTATGCCGCGGGACTGCACAGTCGCACCATCTCGTCGCTCCTGCCGTGCATGCGTGACACCGATGGCGGTCCGGCCCCTCAGGCCACGCCTCGGCTCCTCACCGAGCTGACCGCCGAACGCAACCGGCTCGAGCAGGCAATCAGGGACCTGTCGACCTCACGCGAGATTCTCGACGGCGTGATCGACGCGGCATCGGAGTGATCTAAAGACCGTCGAGTGCTGCCTGCAGGCGGCGGCCGACCTCGGCGGCGATATCGGCCAGCGCCGGCTCGTCTGTCACCTCGGCCATCAGCTTGGGGTTCATCGCCTCGACGACGACCACATCGTCACCACCGCGGCCGGTGCGCAACACCACGTTGCACGGCAACAGCACGCCGATCGGCGGGAATGCGGCGAGCGCCTTCTGGGCGAACTGGGGATTGCAGGCACCCAGGATCAGGTAGTCCCCCACCTCGTCGCCGGCACCACCGCCCAGTTTGGCGTTGAGCGTGGCCCTGATGTCGATCTCGGTCAACACACCGAACCCCTGGTCGGCCAGCGCGTCTCGCGTGCGTGCGACCGCCTCGTCGAACGGGCCTCTCGTGGTGGCCACCAACGCGATGTCCATCTCCTGGCTCCTTTCGTCACATTCCAAGCGAGTGCGCGTCCTGCCGCCACGCTACCCGCGGATACATCGCTCAGAGGGCGGAAAGAGGACACGAAATAAATACCCCTGGGGGTATGTTGAAACGGACGAACGAATCGACCTGCGGACATCGCCGGCCCTTCGACCAAAGACAAGGAGATCAGAATGACCACCCGCAACATCGGCTACGCGGATTTCGAGTCCACGATCCGGGACAACGACATCGTGCTCGTCGACTTCTGGGCTTCTTGGTGTGGCCCATGCCGCGCTTTCGCCCCGACCTTCGAACGGTCGGCCGCCAGCCATCCCGAGATCGTGCATGCGAAGGTCGACACCGAGCAGGAACCAGAGTTGGCGGCGCTGATGGAAATCCGCTCCATCCCCACCATCGCGGCCTTCCGCGAGGGCGTCCTGGTCTTCAGCCAGCCCGGGGTTCTGCCGCCGGCGGCACTCGAGGATCTCATCTCACAGGTCGCAGCACTCGACATGGATCAGGTCCGGGCCACTGTCGCGGCCCGGAAAGCCAAGAGTCACAGCACCGCGGGCTGAACAAGGAAGACCATCAACCTGGGACGGCACGGCTGTGGGGAACAATCGTGGGCGCCATGACTGACGACGACGATCCCCCCGCCATCAACCGGCGACCGCACATCCTGCGGCTCGTCGCGTTCGCGGCCTTTCTGTTCGGCCTGTTCTATCTGGTGGCAGTCGCGCGCGTCATCGACGTCGACGACATCCGGGCGCTGGTCGCCTCGACGGGGCCCGCCGCACCGCTGGCGTATGTCGTGGTGTCGGCCTGCCTCGGCGCACTGTTCGTGCCGGGCCCGATCCTGGCCGCGGGCAGCGGGGTGCTGTTCGGTCCGGTGTTGGGCACCTTCGTGACCTTGGGGGCGACGGTGGGCACCGCGATGGTGGCCAGCCTGATCGGGCGACGGGCAGGCCGCGACAGCGCCCGGGCTCTGCTCGGGACGCAACGGGCCGATCGGTTGGACCACCAGATCGAACGCGGCGGTCTATGGGCGGTGGTCGGACAGCGGTTCGTTCCCGGACTGTCCGACGCCCTGGCGTCCTACGCCTTCGGGGCCTTCGGAGTGCCGTTGTGGCAGATGGCAGTCGGGGCGTTCATCGGCTCGGTGCCGCGCGCATTCGTCTACACCGCGCTGGGCGCGTCGATCGGTGATCTGTCGGCCCCGCTGGCCTACACCGCGATCGGGGTGTGGTGCGTCACCGCCGTCGCCGGGGCGTTCGCCGCCCACCGCGGCTACCGCTCCTGGCGCCGCCACCACTCCGGGGCCGATCAGGCCCCGGAGGAGACGCCCTAACCGCTACTTGCCGAAGCCGGCGTTGCGCAGCGCCTCGGCCATCGAGCCCATCGGCTGATTCGAGTCCCGGCGACCGGAGTTGTTGCCGCGGTTCTGGTTTCGCCGGTCACCGCCGCGCCCCTGATTGCCACGACCTGGGTTGCCGCCACCGTCACGACGGTTCTGGCCACCCTGACCGCCGCGATCGTTGCGGTCGGGTCGCTTTCCCTGCTGCGGAGTGTCGTTGAGCCGCAGGGTCAGTCCGATCCGCTGCCGTTCCACGTCGACCTCGACGACCTTGACCTTGACCACCTGACCCGACTTCACCACCTCATGCGGGTCAGAGATGAACCGGTCGGCCATCGCCGAGACGTGCACCAGTCCGTCCTGGTGCACGCCCACGTCGACGAAGGCGCCGAAGGCGGCCACGTTGGTGACCACGCCCTCGAGCACCATGCCGGGCTTGAGGTCGGCGACCTTCTCGACGCCGGCGGCAAAGGTCGCGGTGGAGAACGCCGGCCGGGGGTCACGCCCGGGCTTCTCCAGTTCGGCCAGGATGTCGGTCACGGTGGGCACACCGAACCGCTCGTCGGCGAAGTCGGTGGGCTTGAGTCCCCGCAGGGTGCGCTCGTCGCCGATCAACTCGCCCAACGTCACGCCGGACCGGTCCAGGATGCGCCGCACCACCGGGTAGGACTCCGGGTGCACACCCGAGGCATCCAGCGGATCCTCACCGTCGCGGATCCGCAGGAAGCCCGCACACTGTTCGAAGGCCTTGGGGCCCAGGCGCGGAACGTCCAGCAGCGCCTTGCGGCTGCGGAAGGCACCGGCGCTCTCACGGTGGGCCACGATAGCCTCGGCCAGGGATTCGGTAACTCCCGACACCCGGGCCAACAGCGGCACCGAGGCGGTGTTGAGATCCACACCCACCGCGTTCACCGCGTCTTCGACAACGGCATTGAGGCTGCGCGCCAGCGAGCCCGGCGTCACGTCGTGCTGGTACTGCCCCACCCCGATCGACTTCGGGTCGATCTTGACCAGCTCGGCCAGCGGATCCTGCAGACGACGGGCGATCGAGACTGCGCCGCGCAGCGTCACGTCGAGGTTCGGCATCTCCCGCGCCGCGTATTCGGACGCCGAGTACACCGAGGCACCGGCCTCGCTGACCATGGCCTTCGCCGGCGCCTTCGCCCCGGCCGACCGGATGTCGGCGATCAGCTCACCGGCCAACGCGTCGGTCTCGCGCGAGGCGGTGCCGTTACCGACGGCGATCAACTCGACGTTGTGCCGGGCGATCAGGGCCGCCAGGGTGGCCTTGGCCTGGTCCCACTGCTTCTGAGGCTGGTGCGGGAAGATCGCGCACGTGTCGACCACCTTGCCGGTGGCGTCGACGACGGCGACCTTGACCCCGGTGCGGAAACCCGGATCCAGACCGAGAGTGGCGCGGGTGCCGGCCGGCGCGGCCAACAGCAGGTCCTTGAGGTTGCGGGCGAACACGGCCACCGCCTCATCCTCCGCGCGCTGCCGGAGCCGGATGCGGGCGTCCACAGCGGCCGAGATCATCAGCTTGGCGCGCCAGGCCAGCCGCACAGTGGTGGTCAACCAGGGAGTGGCCGGGGTCTTGGCAGCCATGTCGATGCCGAGGGACTGGGCGATCATCGTCTGGTACAGGTCGTCGTCACCACCGTCGAAGTTGAGCGACAGCGCCTGTTCCTTCTCGCCGCGCAGCACCGCGAGCACCCGGTGCGACGGCATGTTCTCCAGCGGCTCGGAGAACTCGAAGTAGTCCCGGAATTTCTGAGCGGCAGGGCTTTTCGCCGCTTCTTCGGACCACGGGCCGGTACGCAGCGAGCCGTCTTTCCAGAACTTCTCGCGGGTCGCGCCGACCAGCTCGGCATCCTCGGAGGCGCGCTCGATGATGATGTGACGGGCGCCTTCCAGTGCGGCAGCCGCGTCGGCGACGTCGTCGTTGAGGAACTCGCCGGCCACCTCGTCGGGCACCAGCGTCGGATCGGCCAACAGCCGCTCCGCCAGCGGCTCCAGGCCGGCCTCCTTGGCGATCTGGGCCTTGGTGCGCCGCTTGGGCTTGTAGGGCAGGTAGATGTCCTCGACCCGGGCCTTGGTGTCGGCGGCCATCAGGGCCGCCCTCAGCTCGTCGGTGAGCTTGCCCTGCTCCTCGATCGAGGCCAGCACGGCCTCCCGACGCTGGTCGAGCTCGCGCAGATAACCCAGGCGTTCTTCGAGCGTGCGCAGCTGTCCGTCGTCGAGACTGCCGGTGACCTCCTTGCGGTACCGGGCGATGAACGGGACCGTCGCGCCCTCGTCCAGCAGCGCCACGGTGGCGACGACCTGTCCCTCGCCCACGGCGAGTTCCTCGGCCAGACGGGCAGTTACAGATTTGATGGTTCCGACGGTCACGCTCTGAGTCACGTCGGAGGACCCTACCGAATCGGACGGACAACACTCCGTCACCGCCGCGTGTGTGTCCGGCCACGAAAAAACGGCCCCGGATTTCTCCGAAGCCGCCTGAGGTGATGGTGGTCCCGGCTGGGTTCGAACCAGCGACCTTCCGCGTGTGAGGCGGACGCTCTCCCACTGAGCTACGAGACCGTGGGAACGACGTCGAACACTAGCACGCGTTTCCGGTCAGACCCGAATCGGTATCCGCCCGATCGACTTGTTTGATTTGCCAAATATGCACGACGATGCGGGCGTATGGTCACCCGTCATGGTTCACCTGCGGGTCCGCTGGCCGGCCGTCAGCGGCGCAGTTTTTGCTGCTAGCGCACTATTTTCGGGCTGCCACAGCGCCCCGGTTGCCATGACAGATCAGGCACCGGCCGTAACGCCCAACATCCAGAGCGTCGCCGACCTGGTGAACCGGCAGGTCACAGGCCCGACGAGCTTCGACTCACCTTCCGGCAACGTGCGGTGCTACCTCGATACCGCGACGGCGCGCTGCGACATCATCGAACGTAACTGGGCTCCGCCTCTGCGACCGGCCAGTTGCGCGTTCGACTACGGCCACGGGATGACGCTGAGCCCCGGGCGCCCCGCGCAATTCGCATGTGCCGGCGACACCGCGCCGCGCGCGGACCTCCAACTGGCCGACCGAGACTCGATCACCGCAGGGGTACTGCGCTGCGAGGGCACTGCGACAGGCATCACATGTCTCGACGTGAAGAGCCGCCACGGGTTCACCCTCTCGCGGCAGGCCTATCACCTGTTCTGAAACACCGTTTTTGGCCGCGCTTTGCCCTCCCGTAATGGGGATTTGTGTCTGCGCACGTCGGTGGACTAATGTTCTGCATCGCGACGGGCGACGATCTCGCTCGTGGCGCGCGGATGTAGCGCAGTTGGTAGCGCATCACCTTGCCAAGGTGAGGGTCGCGGGTTCGAATCCCGTCATCCGCTCGAAGGTGCGATTTGTGGCATCAACCCCAGTGGTGGAGTGGCCGAGTGGTGAGGCAACGGCCTGCAAAGCCGTGCACACGGGTTCGATTCCCGTCTCCACCTCCAAGAAGGTTTTCGACCCGCGCGATTAGCTCAGCGGGAGAGCGCTTCCCTGACACGGAAGAGGTCACTGGTTCAATCCCAGTATCGCGCACCACAGTTCTGCAGATGAGGCCCGGTTTCGACCGGGCCTTTCTTGTCTCTGCGCACAAGTTCGACTTTCCTTGCAGCCCTCGGTGATTCGCGAACACACGGGATGGCTTCAGCAATAATCCACAGGTGATCCCCGTCAGATGCGCAGCGATCGCCGCAACCCTGCTCACCGTCGCCACGCCAGTCGGGACCGCACATGCCAGCGAAGCCAGCTAT
This sequence comes from Mycolicibacterium peregrinum, assembly GCF_002102345.1. Taxonomy (GTDB): domain Bacteria; phylum Actinomycetota; class Actinomycetes; order Mycobacteriales; family Mycobacteriaceae; genus Mycobacterium; species Mycobacterium peregrinum. The sequence continues at coordinate 245,653 of NZ_LQPP01000016.1, read as the reverse complement.
CTGGAGCGCCTCAGAGTCGACTACGGATTCGCGCCGGACACGGAGAAAAACGCACTGAAAACCGGGCATTTCTTCTGCGACTTGATGCACGATGGGACACCCCGCGAGACAGTCGTGGGACTGTTCAAGGCGTACAACGATCAGCAGGCTCCGGAGCGTCAGGTGACCCCGGAGGAGATGAACGACCTGGTCGACGCGGCGCAACTCGAGCTCTGTCCCGACACGCTCGCGTAGGCGACAGATACCGCTGCCGGACGGAGCGACCCAGTGAGGCATCCTGTTAGATCATCCGGTTGTTCGAACATATGATCGATACGTGGGCGACATGCAGGCCATCGGCTACGGCGGACAACCCGTCCGTGACGCCTTCCGCGTCGTGCGGCCACCCGCGCCGGTCCTGGTAGATCTGGCCGCTCTGTTCCCCCGCGAACCACACCTCACAGGCCGCTACCACCCGTTGGGCATCCAGATGAGCAAGGTTGTCGAAGGCAAGCTCACCTGCTGGGCGCTGTGCGAACAAGGCCAATGGTGGGGCCTCGTCACCTACCCCATCCGCTACGGCGCCAACGAAAAGACCGTGACCCACTGGATCCCCGCATGGGTGCTCAAGCCTCATGAGGGACAAGGAGAAAAGGCTTCGCAAGGTGTTCGAGAGCGTCGCCGCCGAAGCTGATCAGAACGATGTCGATCCATACTCGACGGCACCTCGCCACACCTGCTGAAATGCGTACCCGTCCCAGATGCAGATCGATGACGGGGTGACGAACGCCGACCCATTCCAGATCTTCGGGGCGCCGTTGACGAACGCGGAGCCGTTCCACACCTTGAGGTCGGGCATCAGGGCACCACGTAGAGGACGCCGGTGACCCCGGACGTGGGAAGCGTTCCGATGATGACGCTGCCCGCTGCGCCGGATTGCACAGCCCCGGTGATGCGGGAGTCGTTGCCCTGGCATGCCGTTCCCGCCGTCGCACCATACGACACCGACAGTGTGCGGTTCGTCGACAGATCACCGCCACCCGTCAGGCCCGTGCCCGCAGTGATCGTCGTGGCTTTGTCAGCCTTCCCCGACAACGCGGTGACGGCCGCGGCGATGTCGGTGGTGTTCTGATTGACGGCGTCTGCAACAGCGTTCTGATCCGAGGCGGTGATCAAGTCGCCGAAAGTCCAATCATTTCTCAATGGCATGGTTGGCATCTTGGTCGGTGCCACGCAGTGAATCCTCGGAAACCGGGAAACTGACGTCCGCCGCTCGCGGCCGGCACGTAAGTACCGGCCGGGCGGCGCTTTTCGGCAAAGCTGCCGAACTCCTGTTGCCGCCCCGGAGTCGGCACCTCCTACGCGGGCGGCAGGGGCGGAGGGGGCGGCACGGGGTTCGGCAAGATCGCGCCGATCCCCGGCGGCGGCGCCACCGGAGGGGCGGGCGGCAGCGGAGGAGGCACCTCAGGGCCCGGCGGCAGCGGCGGGGGCAACTGAGGTGCGGGCGGCAACGGATCCGCAACCGCGGCAGGGTCGGCAATCGGGCTGCCCGGCGGAACTTCGTCGAGCCGGGTGGCGAGAACCGGCACGGTGATCAAAGCACCTTGCAGCCGACACTCGTTGGACTGGATGGTGGTGGTTTGAGCGCCGGCCAGCCCGCCGTCAGGCTGCGGTGTCAAAGCCAAGGCCGTATCCGTTGCCTGTGCCAGCCCGACGTTCGGCGCCTCGCAGGGCAGTGAACCCCGCCCCGGATCACCCTGCCAAGAATTGTTGATGAAGCGGAACACCGCCGTCATACCGCCGCCGTCGAGGTAGGGAACGGCATGGTTGATGCTGTCCATGCGGGTCGAGGTCGTGACACATCCCGAGGGTGTACAGGCCGAACGGAATGCCCACCAGTAGCTTGCGATCTGGTTGCCCGCCGCGGGCCAGGGGTTGCCGTTGAGAGTGGCGTGGGGGTTGTCGTAGTCGAGGCGGTAGAGGCCGTCGAAGACCGGGCTGCTGGGCGCTGGGACGGTCGCTGCGTTCGTGGCGCTCGCTACGGGCGTGCTCGGTGGTGGGCCCGGCTGCTCACTGGTTGCGGCGTCAGCGGACGGCCACAGCTGCCACATGCCGACGCCGGCGACGACGCAGACGGCGGCAGTCGCAGCTATGGGCACCCAGCCTGGCGTCTGGGGTAACCGAAAGCCGGACGGGGGCGCCGGGGCGGCCGGCGCCGGCGCCAAAGTCACCGCGGGCAACGGGGTTTCATCGGCCAGGGCGTGGGCGAAAGTGCCGCAGCTGACGAATCGGTCAGCAGGGTTCTTGGCCAGAGCCTTGGCCAGCACCGGATCGAGGTCGGCCAGCTCGGGCCGCACGTCGGCCAACGCCGTCGGTTTGGAGTTGACGTGGCGGCTGACGACGACAGCAGGATTCGGATGCTCGAACAGCTGCGTTCCGGTCAACAGGTGGTAGGCGGTGCAGGCCAGCGCGTACTGATCCGCGCGGCCATCGACGTTCTCCCCCATCAGTTGTTCGGGCGCGGCATAGCCGGGGTTGTCCTCGGCCTCGCCGTTGCGTGCGACACCGAGGTCGACCAGAACGGCGTGCGGCTCCGCATCACCGTCGGCGTCGGTGACGACGATGTTGGCAGGCCCGACGTCGCGATGCAGGGAACCGTGCTTGTGTGCGTAGTCGAGCGCACCGGCGACCGCGATGATGATGCGGAAAACCTGTTCGCGCGGCAGGCCGTCTGGGTACCGCTGATCGAGAAGGCCGGCGAGATCGGTGCCGTCGACGAAGTCCCTCGATATCCACAACTGACCGTTGTGTTCCCCGCGGCCACGGACCCTGGCGATGCTGGGGTGCCACAACTCGGCGGCCACATCCGCCTCACGGTGAAACCGCTCCCGGTACCCGGGCTCGTCGGACCAGTCCTCGGGCAGCACCCTCAGCACCTCACTGCCACGACGCCTGGGATGCTGAGCGACGTAGACCTCCCCCGCCCCGCCCGGCCCCAGCGGTCGAACGATCCGGAACACGGAGAACGTCTCATCGACGTTGAGCGCCATCCAGGAATCCTACGAACTGCACTCCGACGCCTGTCGCCGGCATCCGGATCACGGAGTCATTTCGCGGGGTCCGGACTGTTTACGTTGCCCCGCAATGCAAGTCAAAACCGAGGGATTTGTGTCGGCGTGCGTCCGTGGGCTACTGTTCGGCTTCGCGACGAGCGACGATCTCGCTCGTGGCGCGCGGATGTAGCGCAGTTGGTAGCGCATCACCTTGCCAAGGTGAGGGTCGCGGGTTCGAATCCCGTCATCCGCTCAGAAGGTGCGATCAGCGCGTGACCGCGTACCGCTCGGTTGTCCAGCGGCCCAGTTCTGTGCGCCAGGTGAGCTCGACCTCGGTCTCGCCCGCGGCGGCCAGCACCACACCCAGGCTGACGGAGTCACCCGGATCCACCGAACTCACGGTTTTCTCGGCCGACCCCGAGGAGTTCGACGCCTTCGCCGTAACCGAGCGAGCCTTGTCACGGCCCGTGTTCTCCACTCGCATGACACCGTCTTCGGCCCAGACGACGCGCCACGCGACGAACGACTTCTCCGTGCCCAGCTCGCGACCGCGGGCCGCTTCCTCCATCGCCTGTCCGATGAGGATCCCGAGCTGAGCCTGGTTCACCCGAATCTGCTTGGCGAGCACTTCGTTGCGCCACGCCACCGCACCGATCGCGAGCAACACCGGCCATAGCAGCAACACCGTAGCGATCGCCCACCCGAACAGTCCTCCCACAAACGCGCAGACTACGCGAAGCGGCCGATCGCGTCCTGAATCCGCTGGGTCAGTGCGGGATCCCAACCCTTCGGCGCGAGGATGTCGACCCACAGGTCAGCGGCATCCGGGCCGAACGCATGCCCATACCCGTAGGGCACGTCGGCGGAGAAAATCATGTCCAGCGTGACCTGCCAGAAGGTGACCAACGGTAGCCAGCGCATCCCGGGGTCCACGTCGGGCCCCAGCGGTTCCCGCAACCAGTCCGGCCGGTGCAGCAGCAGGTCGAACGACCACCATGTGATCGGATCGCTGGCGTGCTGCCAGAACACCACGCGCGGGAACTCCCAGGGCGCAGCGAGATTCACATCGGAGGTCCGCGAGGCGAAGCGGATATGGCGTCCTCCGTCGATCACCGGTAGCCGTTGCAGCGAGCCGGGATCCCGGTCAGCGGTGAGCCTCCCCCACGGCTGCGCGAAGTTGGGCGTTCCCACCAACAACGCGCCATCGGTGCGGCTGACGATATCGGCACCGGAGGCGAACGCCGACTGGCCGCCGAACGAACCAAGGCTCTCCCCGAACACCACCAGTTTGGGCCGTTTGACCTCCGGCAGCGCCACCCAGACCCGGTGCACCGCGTCGAACAATGCCTGCCCTGCCAACTGTGGGGTCTCCCGGTCGGCGATGAAGGACAGTGCGCTGGGCAGGAATGAGTACTGCATCGACGCGATCGCGGTATCCCCGCCGTTGACGTACTCGAGGGCGGCCGCCACATTCGGGTTCACCCAGCCGCGCCCGGTGGTGGTCACCACTGCCAGCACCTTGCGCTCGAAGGCGTGGGTGCGGTGCAGTTCGGCGATCACCTGACCGGCGATGCCTTCGACACTGTCGGCCGAGGTGCGGCCGGCGTACACCCGGATCGGCGTACGCGCCGGCGCGCCGGTCACGGCCGAGATCTGTTCGGCGCTGGGGCCACCGGCCACGAAACTCCGGCCTTCGCGCCCGAGGGTTTCCCACGCCTGCGGCGAGGCCGGCGAACCGGAACGCTCCGGCGCGCTCGGTTGTGACACGTCCTCCGCGGTGCTCTTGTCAGCGGCCTTCGCGGAACGTTCGGCCATGCTCAGCAGGCCGCGGTGCAGGGCGCCGTCGAGCCCCATCACCACCAGCGTCACCACGATCACCACGGCAGCCAACCGGGCCACCGGAGCGGGTACGAACCGGCCACCGACATCAGTCAAACAATGAGTGGCCCAACGTAATCCACGTCCGATCGCCACAAGCGCCAGTGCGATCACCAGAGCGAGGAACAGCACCAGGAGGTAGAACGACCGCTCGGCACGTGGCATGCCGATCAGGTCGCGCACGATCTGCTGCCACCATGACCCGAGCATCAGGAACGTCGGGACAGTGACGGCGGCGGCACCGGCCAGTGTCCACCACCCGATCCGTCGGGTGCGCGGGGACCATTGCGGACTAATCCCGCAACGCCGCACGACCCACGCCGTAGCGCACCCCAGCCCGTATCCGATCCCGACACTGATACCCGTCGCGGCGCCCTGCAGATACCACGCCCGGGGTAACAGGGACGGGCTCATCGACCAGGCGAAGAACAGTAGCGCGACGGCCAATCCGACCGGATGCAGAGTGCGTGCCGCGGACGTCACGGGCGCCGGGATGGGTACGTCCCGCAAGGTTCGCAGCACGAAGTACCGCCCTTCATCCAGTTGGGTATCGAGACTGTAGTGGACAGCGGGTTCTCTACCTGCCGGCTAAGGCTGGACTAACAGAATTCGCAGGCAGGGCGGGCGTTAGACTCGAGCGTGCCCAGGATCAGCGCCTCATCGGTCGAAGAACACCGCGAGCAGATCCAGCAGCGCATCTTCGAGGCATTCGCCGCCCTGATGACCGAGCACAGTTTCGACGCGATCACCATGGCCAAACTCGCGGCCGAGGCCGGCATCGGGCGGACCGCGATCTATCACCACTTCCCGGACAAAGAGTCGGTGGTGATCGCATTCGCGTCCCATGAGACGAGCCGCCACCTCGACGGGCTGCGCAATGCCCTGTCCGAGGTGGACGATCCCGTTGGGAGACTTGGGGTTTACATCCGGCACCAGCTCGAAGCCGGGCAAGAATTCCACATGGGCATGGGCATGCAGCTCTATGGCGCCTTGTCGAACGAGACCATGCTGGCCATCCGCGATCACGTGGTGGCGGTGGAGGATGTGCTGCGCGAGATCCTCGTGCAGGGTGTGGCCGACGGGAAGTTCGTCGTCGACGACGAGGCCGCCACCATGTCACTGATCCATGCGTGCCTGGCGCCACGTCATCTTCCGGTGGCCGCCATCGAGCAGTTTGTCCTGCGCGCACTGTCCGCCAAAACGTAGGTCCCCACGGCGCGCGACCCGGTGCTAGGTTTCCTGACAGATTGTCGGCATGATGTTGACAACCTGTCGTTAAAACACCTGGAGCCAGAGTATGCCGAGCGCCGTCGCCCCCGAGTCCGTCCGATCGCTGTCCGTCGCCATGCGCGAGGACTCGCGAAGCGAGCACGAGGCCGCCGAGCAGTCGTCGTTCATGTCGGAGTTGCTCAGCGGGCGGGTCAACGGCCAGGGCTACGTCGATTACCTGCTGCGACTGCGCGCGGTCTATCGCACCCTGGAGGACACCGTCCGAGCCCGACGGACTGACCCGGTCGTCGGCACGTTCCATGATCCGATGCTGGAACGGTTGGCCACCATCGACGCCGACCTCGACCATTGGGCTCCGGGTTCAGCACGCGAGGTCGACTCCCCCGCCGCCCAGGCCTACTGCACCCGGATCGCCGAATCCAATTGGAGCGGAGCACTTCTGGCCCACCACTACACCCGCTACCTCGGCGACCTGTCCGGCGGCCAGGCCATCGGTCGAGTGCTCGACCGGTCCTTCGACCTGGACGGTGCCGGCCTGTCGTTCTACGAATTCCCGATGCGCCCCAAGCCGTACAAGGACGCCTACCGGGCCCGACTCGACGGCCTCGACCTCGATCAGGACGGCATCGACCGCGTCGTCGACGAGGTCAAGGTTGCCTTCGCACTGAACCAGGCACTGTTCGACGAACTCACCGCCAACCTGCCCGCTTACCGCCGCTGACCCGCGCACACACGAACTGACGATGGTGCCGACCACATAGGAATTACATACCCCAAATCGGCAGAAGTTAGCTTATGCTAACCATACTTAGCCACTGGGGGAGCAAAGCGATCGAGAGGAGAACCGGGCCGCCGGCACGCGCTGCATCCCGGACAACGCGATGACTATCTGCACCCCCGTCCCTCCGCCGGCAAACGACGCCACTTCGCCCCTCTTGGGCGGCCTGCGATGACCGCCCCGGTGTGGATGGCGTTGCCGCCCGAAGTGCATTCAGCTCTGCTCAGCAGCGGTCCGGGCGCCGGGCCACTGCTGGCGGCGGCGGGGGCATGGACCTCCCTGAGTACCGAATACTCCTCGGCCGCAACTGAATTGACAACGCTGATGGGAACGGTACAGGCCGCGGCGTGGGAGGGTCCCAGCGCCGAGCGGTATGCGGTCGCACACCTGCCCTACCTGGCCTGGCTGGGTGCCACGAGCGCCAGTAGCGCACGGGTGGCCGCCCAGATCGAGACCGCGGCGGCCTCCTACACCGCTGCCCTGGCAGCGATGCCGACGCTGGCCGAACTCGCGGCCAACCGCACGACCCTCGGTGTGCTGGTGGCCACCAACTTCTTCGGGATCAACACCGTGCCCATCGCGGTCAACGAGGCCGACTACGTCCGCATGTGGATTCAGGCCGCGACCACGATGACGGTCTACCAGGCATCCACGGAGGTTGCGGTGGCGACCGCGCCGCCATCCACGGCGGCACCCGTACTGCTGGCGCCGGGGGTCGTGGAAGCGGGCTCCGGGTCGGCGACGATGATGCAGTCTGCCGCCGTGGCCCGGGCCGGCGAATCGGGCTCTTCCCTCAGCCTGAGCGATGTGCTCAGTTCGTATGAGGAGTTCATCGAGTGGATCAAGGCCAACGATCCGATCGGGAACTGGCTGGCCGAGCAGTCTGAGCATTTCTACGGGATGTACGACCAGCTCAGGGAATTCATTCTCGAGCCCTGGCGAATCCCACAGGTCCTCGCCGAGATCATCGCCGACCCGTCCTTGTTGTTCAGCACCTACATCAACGTGTTCTTCCTCGGTGCGTACACGGCCGTCTTCGCTGTACTGGGCACTCCGCTGTACGCCGCTGCGGTCGCGGCCGCGTCCCCGGCCATGCTCGGACTACTCGGGATCGTCGGGCTGGCCCAGGCCTACGACATTCCGATCGACGCGCCGGCCGAGGAGATTGCCCGCGCCGAACCGCCCGCGGTCGCCGCGATGCCCGGCTCCGCGGCGCCGGCATCGGTGGGTGCGGGCGCCGCACCCGCGCCCGCACCCACCTCGGCTCCCACCGCCCCCGCACCGTCGACTCCCACTCCGATGCCCGCCGGGACCGAGACTTCGCTGTATGCGGTGCCGGGCGGGGGTGCCGGATTCGGTCACGGCGCGACGTCGCGGTACAGCGCCACCGCCAAGGCTTCGGACTCCGTAGGCGCGTCCGCCGCGGCCGCCGCCACAGCCGCGGCGATCAACAAACGCCGGTCGCAGGCCCGTAAGCGACGTGGCGGAACCGCCAAGGACCGCGGGTACCGCTATGAGTTCATGACGGCCGACGGTGTCGCCGCACCGCCGCCCGAGCAACCCGCCAACACGAGCGCCTCCGAGAGTGGGGCCGGAAACCTCGGATTCACCGGAACCGCAGTGAAATCGACTGTGGCCGGACCGGCCGGACTGACCACGTTGGCCGACGACGCCTTCGGCGACGGAACGACGGTCCCGATGATGCCGGGCAGCTGGCAGCCCGGGGCGGACGCCGCGCTGGCGACAGAGGATGATGCCTAACCGATCCATGTTGAGGCGGTGAGTAATTCGTGAGAACCCGCGTGATCTTCCGTCCACGACGCGCGACCTCCGGGAGGTCATGCCAATACTGGTGATTCCGTTGGAAGGGAGCACCAGGTGAGCAGTGACACCGCGCGGTCCTCCACATGGGAGAGCACGCTGCCGCACTTCTCCACCGTCGAAAAGCACGGCCACATCACCGTGCCCGTCACCCGACCGTCAGGAACGCTGCGATTCTTCGCCGTCCTCAACTTCATCCTGTGGGTACCGGTCGCCGTCGGCGCAGCATTCTGGATTCACAGCATGCAGACCCACAACCCGTCGACCTGGTTGGGCCTCGCTGCGGTCGTCGGCTCGTTTCTTCCGGCCATCCTCGCCGGCATCCTCGCCGACGAGGCCCTCGACACTTTCGGCCAGCGCAGTACCGCCAACCGGGTGGCCGTCATACCCGCCCTCGCCGGCGTCGCGGTCGGCCTGTTGGTAGCCGCACTGTGGATCGGCGGTGTCACCGGCGGGGTCCTGGCGCTGGTCAGCGTGCTCTGCTCGGCCGCCGCGGCGCTGGCCACCGCGGCGGCTTGGCAGGGCATCCGCTATACCCGCCGCAGGCAAGACCGGCTGGCCGCCCTGCGCCGGCACGGTGTGCGTTCACCAGGCGAGTTGCGCAATGTGGAGTTCAAGCAGCGGTGGACTGCGGACGATCCTCAATTCACCGTCACCGTCGCGTTCGAGGGCCCGATCGGACGTCGGGTGGTTACGGCGAACATGGTCGCCCATCACTCCAGGGTTCCGCTGGCCGGCTCACGTGTCGTGGTCTTCGGTGCGCCTCACGACACCGACGATGACGTCCTCATCGAACTCGACCCGGCCGAACCGCCCAAGTTCGACCGCGACCCCGGCGGCCGGTACCGCAAGCCGAGCGGAAGCTAGCCCTCGCGCCTGGCAAGCTCGCGCAGCACCAGATCGGTTGCGTCCCAATCCATGCACTTGTCGGTGACCGACTGACCGTAGGTGAGCGGCCGTGCCTCGGGCGACTGTGCCCCGGCGACCAGGAAGCTCTCCAGCATCACACCGCTGACCGGCAGACCGTCACGCACCATCTGAGCGACCTCGGTGGCCACCACCGCCTGACGGACGTGATCCTTGCCGGAATTGGCGTGGCTGCAATCGATCACCACACGGCCGGGCAGGCCGGCGCCGCTCAGCTTGGCCGCGGTAGCGGCCACCGCGTCGGCGCCGTAGTTCGGTCCCGCGGTGCCACCACGCAGGATCACGTGGCAGTCCTCGTTGCCTGCGGTGTTCACCAGCGCACCGCGGCCCATATCGTCCATCCCGAAGAAGACATGTTGAGCGGCAGCTGCTTTCACGCCGTCGACCGCGACCTGGATGTTTCCATCGGTGCCGTTCTTGAACCCGACCGGCATCGACAGGCCCGACGCCAACTGGCGATGCACCTGCGACTCGGTGGTCCTGGCACCGATGGCTCCCCACGCGACGGCGTCGGCAATGTACTGCGGGCTGGTCGGTTCCAGGAACTCGCAGCCGACGGGCAGTCCGATGTCGATGATGTCGAGCAGCAGTCGACGGGCCACCCGGAGTCCACGCGCGACGTCGTAGGTGCCGTCCATGCCGGGGTCGTTGATCAGACCCTTCCAGCCGATCGTGGTGCGCGGCTTCTCGAAGTACACCCGCATGACGATCTTGAGCTGATCTTTGAGCTCATCGGCCACCTTCACCAGGCGGCTGGCGTACTCCAGCGCGGCCGCGGGATCGTGCACCGAACACGGGCCGACGACGACCAGCAGCCGGTCGTCCCGACCTGCCAGGATGTCGGCGATCTCATCGCGGTCGCGGGCCACCCGCTCCGCGCGGCGCTCCCCCAGCGGGAATTCGGTCAGCACATCGTGCGGGCTGGGAATCGCGCTGAAACTGCGAACCCGTCGGTCCGAGGTAGCTGGGGCGTTGGCGATCTGCGCCAAGTTCATTTTTCAGGTGCCTTCCTGGTGGTGGGCACCTGCAAGAGTTCCGGCGCCCTGTAACGACGAAAGGCAGCGACCGATGGTCACTGCCTGGGCTCCGGGTGGATGCGTGCTTAGTGCTGCGCTTTATCGGCTCCGCCCGGAGCCTCGATAAAGCGCCAATAGCTGGCACACACGCCGATAGTCACGTCGGCCAGGCTACACCACGTCCGGCGCGACGCCCCAACCGGTGCGTTCACAACCGTCATTTGTGACCAGACCCTACGATCCTGGGCATGCCGCTCAGCCCCAGGATGCCCGAGCTGGCAGCGTTCGAAGTGCTGCTGGCGATCGCGCGCACCGGCAGCATCGGAGCCGCCGGGCGTGAGCTGGGTCTCACCCAACAGGCGGTGTCCGCGCGGCTGGCCTCGATCGAATCGCAGACTGGAGTGCGGCTGGTACAGCGCAGCCCCCGCGGTTCGCAGCTGACCGCGGCCGGTGCGGTGGTCGCCGAGTGGGCCGACCAATTGCTCGACGTCGCGGGGCGGGTGGACGCCGGGCTGGCCTCGATGCGTACCGAGAGTCGCGATCGCGTCACCGTCGCGGCCAGCCTCACCATCGCCGAACAACTCATGCCGCGCTGGCTGGTGTCGCTACAGGCCGACGCGGCACGCCGCGGAGTGAACGCACCCGAGGTCATCCTCACCGCGGCCAACAGCGATCAGGTGATCGCCGCCGTCCAGGACGGGTCGGCCGACCTCGGCTTCATCGAATCCCCTGGCGTGCCGACCGGACTGCACAGCCGGGTGATCGCCCATGACGAGCTGGTCGCAGTGGTGCCCCCGGATCACAAGTGGGCCCGCAGATCCGCCCCGGTCAGCCCCGTCGAACTCAGCGAAACACCTTTGGTGTCAAGGGAAACCGGTTCGGGCACCAGGGATGCCCTCAGTTCTGCGCTGCGGTCCACGCTGGGTCAGTCGAGCCGGCAGGCCGACCCCGCGATCGAATTGTCCTCGGCGACCGCGATGCGTGCGGCGGTGCTGGCCGGGGCCGGGCCCGCCGTAATGAGCCGGCTGGCCGTCGAAGACGATCTCACCCTGGGCCGGCTGCGCGAGGTACCCGTCGCCGGACTGGATCTGCACCGCGAACTTCGCGCCATCTGGTCGGGTGGCCGCACCCCGCCCGCCGGAGCGGTGCGCGAACTGCTCAGCCACATCGCCTCGGCACGTTGAGCCCGGGCCACCGAAACCTCGTGCTCGATCCGTGCCGCTGACTTCAGCCGCGCAGTAGCCGTCCGGTCCGCACGCCGCGAAGGGTATTGGCCGCGACGGTGGCCCAGGCAGCCAGCAGCAGCACGTACAGGGCGACAGCCAGCCAGGAAATGGCGATGGCACCGGTGGCGACGCCCAGCGCAGACGCTCCCGTCACGCAGGTCCCCACCGGGAAGGTGAAGCTCCACCAGGTCAGGCTGAATGACAGCCCGCGGCGCGCGCCGTGCACCGTGAGCGCCGTCGCGAGGCAGAACACAAACGCCCCGAAGCCGCCCATCACCAGGCCGTAGACGATCCCGAAGGCGTGCAGAGCGGAGACCATGGCGCCGTCGGTGAGCACCGAGCCGGCATGGGCGGCCAACAGATTGGCCGCAGTGATCGACTGGCCGACGACGCCGAGCACGATCCACACCGTCGGAATCGCCTGCACCTGACTGAAGCCGCCGTGCATGAGCCGCGAATACACCATGGTGGTGGTGATCAGACCGGCCAGCAGGCTCAATCCGAACATGGCGTAGCAGGCGACCAACAAGGTCATCCCCGCTTGTCCCGCACCGAGATGCGACAGCAGCAGGGCGCCCGTGGAGGCCGAGACCATGGGCGACACCACCGGCATCATCCAGGCCGGCACGGCCTCGACATCGGTGTGATCCTCACGGGTGATCATCGTGAACGGAAGCCACAGGCTGACAACCAATCCCAGCGCCGTGCCGGCGATCCACAGCGCCACATCGAGGGCCAGCGCCGCGGACGGGCCGATGACGCCCGGCCCGAGCAGCAGCGCACCCGCTCCGACGGTGAGCAGCGCCATCGCCGGGGCTCCGTAGAACTGCCCCATCACCTGATGTCCGGCGTAGGCCTTCGCCTGTTCCCGATGGCGGATCCAGTGCGTGGCGAACGCCGCGGTCAGGATCACCAGCACGGTGGCGGCGAGAATCCATACCGCAGTGGCGAACTCGTGCAAGCCCGGCAGGTGCAGCGGCAGGGTGGCCGCCGCCGTCGCGACGATTCCGGTGCCCATCACCGAGGCGAACCAGTTCGGCGTGATGTGCCGGAAGGCCGAACGCGCACTGTCCAATTCGGCCAGCAGGGCGGTGTGGAACGGCCTTGCCGCGGTATAAGTCGCCGTGTAGGTGGTCACGTCACCAATGCTGGTTGCTGGGACCGCTCAGCGGTAGGCGCTACGATCTTGTGGCGTCACAAGCCAGGCTTGTGGCTCAGACGTATCGGTTCCGCCCGGCCAGCGCGCCCGCCACCATCTGCACCAGGTAGATGACCATCACCATGGCAAACGGCGCCGTCCAGCCGGCGGTCATATCGTGGAGCAGCCCGAACGAGAACGGCCCCACGCCCGCCAGGAGGTAGCCGAAACCCTGCGCCATCCCGGAGAGTCGCGCGGTGTCCTCGGCATTACGCGCCCGCAGCGCAATCACCGTGAGCGCCAACGAGAACACGCTCATCCCGATGCCAACGAAGAAGCTCCACAACAGCGGCGCCGCACCGGGATCGACGAGCAGGCCGATCATGCCGACCATGCCGACCACGCCGAGCCCCACGATCCAGCCACTCTGGTTCTTCTGCTTGGCCGCCAGCGGCGGAACGATCAGGCTGATCGGGACGGCCAGGATGGACACCAATCCGAGCAGCAGGCCGGCGTCGGTCTTGCTGACCCCGCTGTCGATGAACACCTCGGGCAGCCAGCCCATGACGATGTAGGCCAGGAACGACTGACAGCCGAAGAACAACGTGATCGTCCAGGCCAACGGACTGCGCAACAGCGAGCGACCGGCCGTCCCCGACGAGGCTGCTTCGGTACGGGCCGTGCTGATCCCCCGCGCGCCGACCAGCCAGAACAGCAGCGCGACGATGGCGACCAGTGCCCAGGCACCCAACGCGCCCCGCCAGCCGCCGAGCAGGGGCTCCAGCGGAGGGGTGACCGCCGAGCCCAGCGCCCCGCCGCCCTGCAGGGCCGCGGTGTAGACACCGGTCATCAGTCCGATCTGGGCGGGGAACGAACCCTTGATCACGACCGGGATCAGCACGTTGACCAGCGCGATGCCTCCGGTGGCGACCAGCGTTCCGCCGATCACCACGTACGGTCCGTCCAGCACGCGGGCCACCAGGCCGACGCTCAGAATCATCAGGGCGACCGAGATCGCCCGGCCCAGGCCGATCCGGCGGGCCAGCCACGGTGCGGTCAGCCCCGCCGCGGCGAAGCACAGGCCCGGCAGAGTGGTCAGTACGCCGGCCCACACGGCGGAGGCGCCGAGCGTCTCGCGCATCTCGCCGAGAACCGGTCCGATGCTGGTGATCGCCGGGCGCAGGTTCAGCGCGGTCAGGATCACCGCCACGATCAGCAGGGCACCGCCCGCCGCCATCTGAGCCGGGCGAACCTCTACGGCGCCGTCGAGCTCGAGCTCCAGATCGTGCTCGTAACCGTTCAGCGTTTCCTTGCGCAGAGACCTACTCACCCGGCTATGATGCCATACATCCCATGATTGGATGAAAGGACTTTCAGAGTGCCGCTCGCCACAACGCGACGCACAGGCCTGGTCGACCAGGTGATCGAGCAACTGCGCACGCTGGTCACCTCGGGCGAATGGCCGGTCGACAGCCGCATCCCCACCGAGCCTGAACTGGTCGAGGCTCTCGGCGTAGGACGCAACACTGTGCGCGAAGCGGTCCGAGCCCTGGCGCACAACGGCATCTTCGAGGTACGGCAGGGTGACGGCACCTATGTGCGGGCCACCAGTGAGGTATCCGCGGCTCTGCGCCGGCTGTGCGGATCCGAGCTGCGCGACGTGCTGCAGGTCCGGCGCTGCCTTGAGGTGGAAGGGGCCCGCCTAGCCGCCGTCGCACGCACCGAAGAGGACCTTGTCGAGCTACGTGCCCACCTGGCACATACGGACACCACCGACCACGCTCAGTTCACCCACTCCGACACCGAGTTCCACTTGGCCGTCGTACGGGCGTCGCACAATCCGGTACTCGTCGAGATCTACCGCGGACTTCTTGAGGCGATCACGGCCAGCGTCGCGACGACGAGCGCGGGCCCCGGCGGGATGTTCCCGCACGATGATCTGGTCGAGGCGATCGCCGCCGGCGATGTGGAACGTGCCGGACAGGAGGCCGCGGGGTTCCTCGACGAACTGCTGGAAAGGGCCCCGGCTCAGGACTGCTGAGCCTTCTCAGAAGGGTGCGTCCTCCACCCGCCGGGTCAACGGCAGCTGCAGCAGCAATCGCGCGCCGCCCAGCGGGCTCTCCGTCAAAGAAGCTGTGCCACCGTGCAATTCAGCTTGCTGGGCGACCAGGGCCAGACCCAGACCGGATCCCGACCGCGACGCCGTCGATCCTCGGGCGAACCGCTCGAACACTTCGGCCCGCTCTACCTCGGGCACCCCGGAACCGTTGTCGTCGACCACGATCTGCACGTCGTCAGCGGAACTGACTGCGCTCAGCCGGATTTCGGTGGCGCCACCGTGCTTGACGGCGTTCGCGATGGCGTTGTCGATCACCAGACGCAGGCCCGCAGGCATGCCCAGCATCAATACTGTCGGCGAGGGCATCAGCGTGGCCCGCAGTCCCGGATACGTCCGCAGCGCGTCGTGCGCCGCGCGGTCGAGCAATTCGGTGACATCCATCGGCACGAAGTCCTCGACCGTGGTCAGCTCCCCCTGCGCCAGCCGCTCCAAGGCGGTCAGCGTGCCCTCGATGCGACTCTGCGTGCGCATGACGTCCCCGATCACCTCCTTGCGCTGCTCGTCGGTCATGTCCAGCGTCGACAGCACTTCCAGGTTGGTGCGCATCGCGGTGAGCGGGGTCCGAAGTTCATGGGAGGCCACCGCGGCGAAATCGCGAGCCGATTCGAGCGCAGCCTTGGTGCGCTCCTGTTCGTTGCCGATGCGCGCCAGCATGCCCTCGACCGCCTCGGCGATCTGCACGGCCTCACGCACACCGCGGACCTGTACCTCGTCGGGCTTGGACTGGGCGTTGATGGCGCGGGCCTGTTGAGCCAGCAGCCGGAACGGCGTGATCATCACCAACGAGATCATCCAGCCCACCACGATGGTGCTGCCGATGACGCCACCGCAGATCAGCAGGACCCGCAGGTGAAGTTCGTCGATCCGGCGCTGCGTCTCGGCCAGTGGCGCACCGAGGGCGATGGTCGCGGGACCGGCCGTGAAGGTGCGCACGCGGTACTCGACCCCGTCGATCGTCGTGTTCGTGTAGCCGTTTTCCAGCCGCGGCAGGACGATGTCGCTGGGCACCGAGACACTGACGCCACCGATGTGGGCGGTGCGGACAAGACCGCCGTCATCGGGCATGGCCTTGTCCGCCGATCCCTGCTTTGTGGCGGTGAGCAGCGTGCTGACATCGCCGAGGCTGCTCAATGAATCCAGGCGCCGGTCCAGCTGGCTGTACTGGTCGTTGGTCACACCGATCCACACCCAGGTGCCGAGCGTGATGACGGTGACGACCACCGACAGCGCTCCCACGATGACGATCGTGCGCAACGACAACACGCGCATCACCGGCCGCAGCACGGGGCGCAGCAGCGTCAGGACGCGATCTTCGAGATTCACCGGCGCTATCTTGCCCGATCCGCGCGGGTCGGCGCCGCCAGCACCGCACCACCGACGCCAAACATCGTCAACTCATGGTTGACGATCGTGCATCGTCAACCTACAGTTGACGCATGAGCAAACCCGTCACCATCTCCAACCCCGTCCGCCTCGACGACCTCATCGGTGCGATCAAGAAGGCTCATACCGAACCGCTCGAGCAGTTGATCGATGCCGTGATTGCCGCCGATGCCCTCGGCGAGATCGCCGACCACCTCATCGGGCATTTCGTGGACCAGGCCCGGCGCTCGGGCGCGTCCTGGACCGACATCGGCAAGGCCATGGGCGTCACCAAGCAGGCCGCCCAGAAACGCTTCGTGCCGAAGGTCCCCGATTTCGACCCGGCCGCCCTTGACCCCAACGCCGGATTCGGCCGGTTCACCCCGCGGGCCCGCAACGTCGTCGTGGTCTCCCAGAACACCGCACACGAAGCCGGCAACACCGAGATCACCCCCGATCACCTGCTGCTGGCACTGTTCGCCGAACCTGACGGCCTGGCCGCCAAACTCCTTGTCAGCCAAGGAATCACCGCCGATACGGCGCGCGCGACCATCACCCTGCCGCGACCCGCCGGGACGGTCCCGGCACTGATCCCGTTCAGCGCCGCGGCCAAGAAGGCGCTGGAACTGACCTTCCGCCAGGCACTTCGGCTCGGCCACAACTACATCGGGACCGAACACATCCTGCTCGCCCTCGCCGAGGCCGAAGGCGAGGACGGGCCCCTGCGCCGGCTCGGCGCCGACCCCGAACGGTTCGAGACCGAACTCGCCGCGGCCCTGGCGCCGTTCACCACGGAAGGCCAGGACAGCGCCGGACAGTGAACCCGGGAATGAAAGCGCCCGCGCGACCGTAGAACCTGACGTGTTACTCAACGATGCCGCACGCGAATTCATCGGCGCAGGTGCCGACGCCACGCTGGTCACCCTGAATCCGGACGGGAGCCCGCAGGTCACCCTGGTCTGGGTGGCGCGGCAATCGGCGCCGGACGGCGACGAGCTGGTGACCGCGCACCTGGCCGAGCACAAGAAGGTGCGCAATGTCCGACGCGACCCCCGCGTGGCCCTGACGATCGTCGATCCCGGACGGGTGGGCGAAGCGATGCGTCCTTACCTGGCGATCACCGGCACAGCCCGCATCGTCGAGGGCGGAGCACCGGAGCTCCTCAAAGAGCTGGCGCAGACCCTGGCCGCCCCCGATGTTCCGTTTCCACCCAAGGACGCGCCGCCCGGTTGGCTCACCCGCATCCGGATCGACAAGGTCGGCGGCGTCGGCCCCTGGGTGTCCTGACCCATCCGGCTGTAACACGTTTCAATTTGTGCGATCATGCCTGGCATGCCTCGCTGGTTTGCGCTCATGTTCACGGCTGTGGTCGCCGCCGTCGCCGCTCTGGTGGCCCCGCCGACGGCCTGGGCCGAAAGCGCCCCGATCGGCAACATCGGCCAGACGCTGCGGGTCGAGACCGACAACGGCATCGTCGCCGATGTCACCGTGCACGACGTGCTCGCCAGCGACGTACCGCCCGGCTGGGGCTGGAACGGCTCGCCGCGCTGGCGCGCCCAGGGCAGCCCGTGGCGGGCCCCGGTCACCGTGACGACCATCGCTGCACCCAACCCCTACGCGATGGCGCTGGCGTTCACGTTCAACGGCGTCACCCCCTACGCCGACGCCTACGCCCCCAAACACACCGATGCGCCCAACCGGCTCGAGGCAGCGCTGCGCAACGCGCCCCCGGGAGCCACCGTCAACGGCGACGTCTACTGGGACGTCTACCGCGCACTGGTCACCAACGTGGTGTTGACCGATACCAAGACAGGCAAGCACCTGGCGCAGTGGAACCTGTGGCAGCCGGGCGCGCCCCTGCCTTGATGATCGCCCGTGCCACGGCGGCGGACCTTCCCGAACTCGCCGCGGTGGCGGCCGCCACCTTTCCGCTGGCCTGTCCCCCGTCGGTGACGCCCGACAACGTCGCCGCCTTCATCGCCGAGAACCTCTCGCAGGACCGCTTCGGCGAGTACCTCACCGATCCGGGCCGGATCGTTCTGGTCGCGCGTGACGGCTCGATCACGGGCTACGCCATGCTGATTCACGGTGTTCCCGACGACGTCGACGTGCAGCGGGCAGTGACGCATCGACCCGCCCTCGAACTGTCCAAGATCTATGTGCTGCCCGATCGCCACGGCGGCGGTGCCGCGCAAGCCCTGATGACCGAGACTCTGCGGACCGCGAGCGAATCCGGCGTCGGCTGCGTGTGGCTGGGGGTCAACCAGGAAAACCAGCGCGCCCAGCGCTTCTACGCCAAGAACGGTTTCACCGTCAGCGGCACCAAGACGTTCCGGCTCGGAACGGGTGTCGAGAACGACTACGTGATGGTCCGGCCCGTCTAGGCCGTTCGCTGCGCGGCAGCCGTCAAGGCCAGCAGGCGCGAGGTGGCCCGCAGGTACTTCTTCCGGAAACCTCCGGCGACCATCTCGGGGCTGAAAATGGTGTCCAGCTTGGTCCCCGACGCCAGCACCGGGATGCCCGCGTCGTACAGCCGGTCGGTCAGCGCGACCAGTCGCAGCGCGACGCTCTGGTCCTCGATCGGATGCACCCCGGTGATGAACACCTCGGTGACATCCTCGATCAGCGCGTGATAGCGCGAAGGATGCATGGTCGCCAGGTGCGCGCACAGCACGTCGAAGTCATCGAGCGTCGCCCCCACGACGCCCTCGGCCCGCTGCGCCACCTCGTCGTCGGACAACGGCTCGGGCGCCGGCGGCAGATCGCGATGCCGGTAGTCGGGCCCCTCGATCCGAACGGTCGTGAATATCTGGGCCAATGTGTTGATCTCGCGCAGGAAGTCCTGGGCGGCGAACCGGCCCTCGCCCAACTGCTCGGGAAGCGTGTTCGAGGTCGCCGCGATCGAGACGCCGCGCTCCACCAACGCCGAGAGCAACCGCGAGATCAGTGTCGTGTTGCCCGGGTCGTCGAGTTCGAACTCGTCGATGCACACCACCGAATACTCGGAGAGCAGGTCGATGCACTCGTTGTAGCCGAACACCCCGGCCAGCTGCGTCAGCTCGCCGAACGTGGCGAACGCCGTCGGGGCATCCCCCTGTGACAGCGTGTAATACGTCGAGGCCAACAGGTGGGTCTTGCCGACGCCGAACCCGCCGTCCAGGTACAGACCGACCCCGGGCAGCACCTCACGCTTGCCGAACAGCTTCTTCTTGCCCGCCCGCCGAATCGCAGCCTGCTCGCAGAATTTGCGGCACGATTCGACCGCGGCGGCCTGGGACGGTTCGGCCGGGTCCGGCCGGTAGCTGTCGTAGCTGACGTCGGCGAACGTCGGCGGCGGAATCAACTGTGCGACCAACCGCTCCGGAGTGACGGTGGGATGACGATCGGCGAGATGAGCGACGCCGCTGGACCCGTGCATTCAGGCAGCGTAACGACGTGCTCCAATTCAGTTCATGTCCGATGACATCGCCGGGACAGAGCTGACCGTGCTGGGAAACGTCGACAAGATCGCCGACGGTCAGCTGGCTCAGTACTACGCCTACCCCGATGACCTGCAGCGATGTTGGGTCCGGGGCAACATGATCAGCAGCCTGGACGGCGGCGCCACCGAGGACGGCAAGTCCGGCGGGCTGGGCGGTCCGGGTGACCGGGCTGTGTTCAATCTCATGCGCCAGCGCGCCGACGTCATCCTGATGGGCGCGGCGACGGTGCGGATCGAGAACTACTCCGGCGTACAGCTGTCGGTCGCCCAGCGGCAGGAACGCCAGCGGCGCGGGCAGGCCGAGGTGCCGCCGATCGCAGTCGTCACCGCGTCGGCCGCGCTCGACCCCGAAGCCAAATTCTTCAAGCGCACCGAGGTCCCACCGTTGATCCTCACCGCCACCCGGACCGTCGCCGACGCGCGGCGGCGACTGGGCGGGGTCGCCGAGGTGCTCGATGCCTCCGGCGCGGACCCGACCCGCGTCGAACCGGCCGTTGCGCTGCGAATCCTCGCCGAACGCAAGCTCTTCCGGGTGCTGACCGAGGGCGGCCCGTCGCTGCTGAGCCTGCTGATCGAAAACGAGCTGCTCGACGAGTTGTGCCTGACCGTGGCACCGATCCTGGTCGGCGGGGTGGCTCGACGTATCGCCACGGGTCCGGGCCATGCGCACACCCGGATGCGGCCGGCTCACCTGCTCACCGACGATGAGGGCTACCTGTACACCCGCTACGTCCGCGGGTAGCACCGGCGAGCGCTTGCGCCAGCAGCATCGGCTCAGCACGTGTCGCTACTGTGGTCAGCATGCGTCATCAGCTGGTGAAAGCCCTGCGGAGGTCGGCGGTCGCCGCGCCCGTCCTGTCACTCCTGCTCACCGCTTGCTCACCCCTGTTGGCCGCAGATCCCCGCTATGCCACCAATTCCGGCGCCCACCCGCAGGGGCAGCCCGAAACCACCTCGGCGGCCCCACCCGGGCCGCCCGGCATCGAAGCACCCAAGAACGACCTGTCCTGGCGGGACTGCACGCCGCGCGTGTTCAACGGTGCCGGCATCCAGCCGCTGCCCGACATCACGCTGGACTGCGCGACCTACGACGCCGACCTCGACTCGATCAACGGGGCCACCGGCACGCTCAGCATCGGCGTGGTCCGGGCCCGGTCCACGCAGACCCCGGCCGATGCCGGCCCGCTCGTGATGACCACCGGATCGGACATCCCCACCTCGGTGCAGCTGCCGACGTGGCTGGCGCACTCGGGAACCGACATCCTCAAGTCCCATCCCATCGTCGCAGTGGACCGGCGTGGCATCGGGATGTCCGGCGCACTGGACTGCCGCGACGTCTACGACCGTCAGGAAATGCAGGACCAGACACAGTTTCAAGCCGGCGACGATCCGGTGGCCAACCTCGGTGCGGTCACCATGACCGCCACGACCAGCTGCACCGACACCATCGCCCCGGGCGACTCGGCCTACGACAACGCCCACGCCGCCGAAGATCTGGAGCGGCTGCGCAGCACCTGGGATGTGCCTGCCCTGGCGCTGATGGGCGTCGGCAACGGCGCCCAGGTCGCACTCGCCTACGCCGGCTCCCACCCCAACAAGGTGTCCCGGCTCATCCTGGATTCCCCGCTGCCGCTGGCCGTCGGTGCCGAGGCCGCGGCCGAGCAGCGCGTCAAGGGACAGCAGGCCGCACTGGACGCCTTCGCCGCGCAGTGTGTGGCCACCAACTGCCCACTGGCGCCGGATCCGAAGGGCGCCGTCGACGCCTTGCTGGCCGACGCCCGGGCCGGTCGCGGCCCCGGCGGAGCCTCGGTGGCCACGCTGGCCGACGCGATCACCACGGGACTGGGCTTCCCACAGGGCGACCGCGTGGCCGCCACCAACAACCTGGCGAACGCCCTGGCCGCGGCTCGCGGCGGTGACGCCGGCCCGATCTCAGGCCTCATCACCCAGGCGGACAACCTGCGCCAATCCGACGGCCAGTTCGTCAACTCCTGCAGCGACGCGCTCAACCGGCCCACCCCGGACCGGGTGCGCGAACTGGTGGTCGCCTGGGGCAAGCTCTACCCACAGTTCGGCGCCGTCGGGGCGCTGAATCTCGTCAAATGCCTCAACTGGCCCAGCGGCACGGCACCGAAAGACCCGCAGGACCTCAAGATTCCGGTGCTGCTGCTCGGCGTGCGCAACGACCCGATCGTCGGCAGCGAGGGTGTCGCCGCCGTCGCGGCGACGATCATCAACGCCGGCGCGAACAACCGACGGGTGATGTGGCAGGGCATCGGCCACGGCGCCAGCATCTATACGCCGTGCGCGCTGCCCCCGCTGACGGGATACCTCGACAGCGGCAAACTGCCCGAGACCGACACGTACTGTCCCGCCTGACGCGGGGCCCGATCGGCGTCGGTATAAGGTTCGCTGGTGGCGGCAGCAGATTCCATCATCTCCGGTTTCGTGAGCGCATTCCGTCCCCGCACCTCCCCGCCGAGCACCGCCACGGTGCTGCGCTCGGTGTTGTGGCCGCTCGCGATCCTGTCGATCATCCATCGCAGCTACGTGCTGGCGACCAACGGTTACATCACCGACGACTTCGGGCCGGTGTACCGCGCGGTCTCGAATTTCCGCCGGCACTGGGCCATCTACAACGAACATTTCAACTTCGTCGACCCGCACTACCTGTACCCACCGGGCGGCACACTGCTGCTGGCTCCGTTCGGGTTCCTGCCGGAGTTCGCATCGCGGTTCTGGTTTGTCGCGTTCAACGCGGTGGCCGTGATCATCGCGGCCTGCTTTCTGGTACGGCTGTTCAAGTTCTCCCTGACCTCGGTGGCGCTACCGGCCCTGCTATTGGCCATGTTCTGCACCGAATCGGTCACCAACACACTGGTTTTCACCAACATCAACGGCTGCGTGCTGCTCGGTGAGGTGCTGTTCTTCTGGTTCCTGCTCAAGGGCGGCACCCGCAACGTCCTGATCGCCGGCGCGGCCATCGGTCTGACATTGGTGGTCAAACCGCTGCTGGCGGTACTCCTGCTGCTGCCGCTGCTGAACCGGCAGTGGCGCGCCCTGATCACGGCCATCGGTGTGCCCCTGGTGTTCAACGCCGTGGCCTGGCCACTGTCGGCCGACCCGATGGGCTTCGTACGCAACACCGCGCCCTACATCCTTGAGACCCGCGACTACTTCAACTCCTCGATTCTCGGCAACGGCATCTACTACGGGCTGCCGATGTGGTTGATCATCGCGCTGCGCCTGGCCGCCGTGGTGCTGGCAGTGGTCAGCCTCTGGCTGCTGTACCGCTACTACCGCGAACGCGACCAGCTGTTCTGGATGCTGACCTCCTCGGGTGTCCTGCTGATCAGCTCGTGGCTGGTGCTCGGGCTGGCCCAGGGCTACTACTCGATGATGTTGTTCCCGTTCCTGATGACGGTGGTGCTGCCGAATTCGGTGATCCGCAACTGGCCGGCGTGGCTGGCCGTATACGGATTCATGACCATGGACCGCTGGCTGCTGTGGCGCTGGCCGACCACCGGCCGGTTCCTGGAGTACATGAAGATAACCTACGGCTGGTCACTGATGCTGATCGTGGTGTTCTGCGTGCTGTACTTCCGCTATCTGGACGCCAAACAGGACGGCAGGCTCGACGAGGGCATCGACCCGCCATGGCTGAACCGCCCCAAGGAAGCCGAATCAGTCTGAGGTGAACTGCATGACCTGACCCGCCAACCGGGTACGGGTCTGCATCGCCAGGCCGTGCCGCGCGCACACCTCGTCGAGTTCGTCCGGATTGACCAGGCGGAACGGCGACCGGTCGAGCCGGTGGATCGCGGTCGCCATCGGCGTGCGGGTCAGGTCATAGCCGGTGAACACTCCGCCGGGTCGCAGCACCCTGGCGATCTCGGCGATCGCCTTCTCCCAGTCCACGATGTGGTGAAGCATCAGGCAGCTGAGCACCGAATCGAACGAGTCGTCCCCGAACGGCAGGTCGGTGGCATCGGCCCCGCGCACGGTCACGTTTCCGAATGCCCCCAGCCGGCGGGCCGCGGTGCGCACCATGGCCGGGTCGAAGTCGGTTGCGGTGATTGCCAGCTCTGGGTTCGATTGCCGTAGCCGGGCCGCGATATCACCACTGCCCGAACCGATTTCGAGCACGTCATGACCCAGCCGATCCACCGGGATGCTGCCGAGCACGGCCTGTCCGGTTCCTCCGCGCCACAGCGCCGTCTTGCAGAATGCGCGCTCGATCCGTGACATTGCCGGCATGGGGGCTCCCGTCCTCGATGTGCTGATACTCCACCCTGACCGGTTGTCGCCGCCATCGCTTGTACCGATCGGTCGTATGAGACATTGACGTGATGAGCGAAGACCGCGCTGCCTGGTCGGGTGCACTGGCGGTCGTTGCGGGTGCCCTGTGCTACACCGGCAAGCTGTCCGACGCGCGCCGACATCGCCACGCGGCCGCACAGGTGGTGCGGTCCTGGGCAGACCCGTTCGAGCTGGCCGACGCGCACGGACGCCGGAAGGTGACCTGCGCCGCCGTCATCCCACCGGGGCGGGACCATTCGATCCGGATCCTCACGCCCACATCGGGGGTGCTCGTCTTCCTCGATCCGAGCGCTTTCAGCCGCACCGCCCCCGACAGTGACGATGTGGCCGAATGGGTGTCGGCCGGCCGCGAACTTCCCTGCTGGACAAGTCCGTTGCCGCCGGAGCAACTGCTCGACGAGCTGATGGCCGCTCCGCCCACCGGTTACGCCAGGCCGACGGCAGACAGTTGGCACGCGAGCGTGCTCGCCGCGGTCGAGTTGATCCCGCGCCTGCTTCCGGATCCGGTCCGGCTCACCGACGTCGCACAACAGGTCGCACTGTCGCCGAGCCGGCTCGGTCGGCTGTTCAACGAGCAGGTGGGACAGTCGTTTCCGACCTACGTTCGCTGGGCGCGCCTACGCTGCGCCGTGGAAGCCCTGCGCGACGGGGCATCGCTCACCGACGCCGCCCATGCCGCCGGGTTCACCGACAGTGCGCACGCCAACCGGGTCTGTCACGAGATGTTCGGGATGGCACCCAGCCAGGCCAGCCGAGAACTGGTGTGGGCGTAGCAGGCGATCTGCCCGATCGCCGTGGGCGAGATCAGTGGCGCCGACCACCGGACAGAACGTAACTTGGGAATATGACGACCGAGGGCCCCAAGGTGCAACTGACCGATGACGAGTGGCGCGCCAAGCTCAGCTCCGAGGAGTTCGCCGTGCTGCGCCGGGCGGGCACCGAACGCCCGTTCGTCGGTGAGTACACCGATACCAAGACCGAGGGTGTCTACGAGTGCCGGGCCTGCGGCGCCGAGTTGTTCCGCAGCACCGAGAAGTTCGAATCCCACTGCGGGTGGCCGTCATTCTTCGATCCGGCTGATTCGGCGGCGGTGATCCTGCGGTCGGACACCTCGCTGGGCATGCGTCGGGTCGAGGTGCTCTGCGCCAACTGCCACAGCCACCTTGGGCATGTTTTCGAGGGCGAGGGCTACCCCACCCCCACCGATCAGCGGTACTGCATCAACTCGATCTCACTGAAGCTGGTGCCCAAGACGGAGTGAGGCCGGGCCTCAATCGACCCGAGTGGCGTGCACCTCCCAGAACGGCATGTGCACCCGGCCGTCGACCAACCACGGCTCGATGACCCGCAACCGCTCCAGCAGCGGAGTCATCTGGTCGGCCATGTCAGGGTTGCGGGCCGCCATCTCGAAGACCTCGACGCTGACGTTGCCCTGATAGGTGGTCGTGCCGAGATAGGTGATCTCCCAGCCTGCCTCGGGAAGCACCCCGCGGAAATCGTCGGCCGTCATCGAACGCGGCATCTTGAAGCCGTTGACGGTGTGGTCACCGAACTCGTACATGTACAGCCGCGCACCGGGTTTCGTGGCCCGGTGCAAGGCCCGCACGTACGAGTTCTGCAACTCGGGCTCATCGGTGAAGACGTGATAGAAGGCGGTGTCGACGACAGTGTCGAACTTCGCTTCCAGCCCCTCCAGCTTGGTCGCATCGGCCACCCGGAAGTCCACCGCCACGCCGGCCTTCTGCGCGTTCTGCCTCGCCCGTTCGATCGCGGCCGGTGAGGCGTCGATACCCGTGGCCGACAAGCCTTTTGACGCGTAGTGGATGGCATGGTGACCGGGCCCGGTGCCGGGATCGAGCACCTCCCCCTTGACGGCGCCCAGCGCGACGAGCTGCTGCACGACCGGTTGCGGCCCGCCGATGTCCCACGGGGTCGCAGCGGGCAGACCATGCGCCGTCCGCTCGTCGCGGTACATCTCTTCGAAGCGATCGGATTCTTGCGGAGCAGTCATGTCCGCGAGGGTAGACCCGCTGACTGAAGGCCCAGGTCAGTCCACCTGCCGCCAGTCACACCCGCAGTCGCACCCATTGTCACGCTGGAGTGGCGCTCGACGGCCAGGGTCACTCTGGCGTGACAACGGGCCACCAACCCAACCCGGCTTGTCACGCTGGAGTGGCGCTCGGGCTCGACAGCCACTCCAGCGTGACAAAGCGAAGAAAATGCTAGGGCAGCTTGGCGACCAGATCCTCGACGCTGACCCGCGGCCCGGTGAAGAACGGCGTCTCCTCGCGGGTGTGGCGGCGGGCGTCGGTGGCGCGCAGATCGCGCATCAGGTCGACGATCCGATCGAGTTGTGGAGCCTCGAAGGCGAGGATCCACTCGTAGTCGCCCAGGGCGAACGCCGGCACCGTATTGGCCCGCACATCCTTGTAGCCGCGGGCGGCCATGCCGTGCTCGGACAGCATGCGGCGACGCTCCTCTTCGGGAAGCAGGTACCACTCGTAGGACCGCACGAACGGGTACACGCAGATGTAGTCGCCCGGATCCTCGCCGGCGATGAAAGCCGGGACGTGGCTCTTGTTGAACTCGGCCGGCCGGTGCAACGCCACGCTGCTCCACACCGGGTCGCTGATGCGGCCCAGTGCGGTGGTGCGGCGGAAGTCCGAATAGGTCGCCTGCAGCGCCTCGATGGTCTCGGCATGTGTCCAGACCATGAAGTCGGCGTCGGCCCGCAGGCCGGCCACGTCATACAGGCCGCGCACGACGACTCCGCGCTCTTCCTGGGTCTTGAAGAACGCCGCCGCTTCGTCGGTCACCTGGGTGCGTTCTTCACCCAGTTCCCCCGGGCTCACCGCGAACACCGAGAACATCAGGTAGCGGAGGGTGGAGTTCAGTTCGTCGTAGTCGAGCTTGGCCATGCGCCTATCGTGCCACGCCGCCGCGCACCAGTTCCGCGGCCGCCCGGGTGGCGGTGCCCACACATGCGGGCACCCCGATCCCGTCGAGGTAAGCACCGGCCACCGCCAGGTTCGGCGGCAGCCCGGCGCGCAGTTCGGCGACCAGTTCACCGTGGCCCGGACCGTACTGCGGCATCGCGTCGATCCACCGGTGCACGTGGCTGTCCACCGGATCCACCGTGACACCGAACAGCGTGTTCAGATCGCGTGCCGACCAGGCCAGCAGGTCGTCATCGCCGGTGTTGGCGGCCATATCGTCGCCGTACCGGCCGAAGGACAACCGCACCATCTCGACGTTTCCGCGCCGGCCCCACTTGCGGGAGGACATGGTGATGGCTTTGGCGTTGAGGCGCTCCCCCGCGGTGACGAGCACGCCCGACTGCTGCGGCAACGGTGTCCCACCCGGCAGCGCCAGGGCCACCACCGCCGCCGACGCCACCCGAATGCGCCGGGCCGCGGCGGCCGTCTGCGGTGCGATGTGCTCGATCAGCAACGGCAGGTGCGGCGCCGGCACCGCCAGCACCACCCCGTCGGCGTACCAGCTGGCCCCCTCGTCGTCGACCACCGACCAGCCACGTCCGTGCCGGTCCACCCGAACCGCGGTGACTTGAGCCCAACTCACATCGGCCCGGCGGCGCAGCTCCTCAAGCAGCACGGTGTAGCCGCCGTCGACCGCGCCGAACACCGGTGCGTTGGACGGCGGCGGCAGCGCCTCACGCACTGCCTCGGTGAGGCTGCGGGCCCCGCGGTCCAGCGCGGCGGCCACCGACGGCACCGCCGAACGCACCCCGATCGTCGTCGACGATCCGGCGTACACGCCGGTGAGCAGGGGGTCGACGGACCGCGTCACCACCTGCGGGCCGAACCGGTCACCGACCAGCTCGGCGACCGACGGATCGGCGCCCGGCGTCCACTTCAGTGGCCGCGCGCGCTCGTCGAGGATGCGGGCCACTGTTTGATCGTCGACGAGACCGAGCAGCGACGATGCCTGCGCCGGAATGCCCTGCACGGTGCCTTGCGGCAGCTGATGCATCCGCGCGCCGCTGTAGATCAGCGGACGGGTGCCGGTGGGGCTGAGCCGTCGGCCGGCCAGGCCCAGCTCGTCGAGCAGGTCGAGCATCTCTGGCCTGCGCACGATGAACGCCTCGGCGCCGACGTCGAACGGCTGCCCGCCGACCCGTTCGGTGCGCAGCACGCCGCCCAGCCGGTCCGCCGGATCGAGCAACGTGATCTGTGCCCGCGGTCCGGCTGCCAGCCTCAACCGGTAGGCGGCGACGAGCCCTGAAATACCGCCGCCGACAACGCAGTAGGACGCACTCACAGGGAGTGCACCAGGGTCACCGCCTCGGTGATGATGCCGGGATCGGTCGCCGGCAGCACACCGTGGCCCAGGTTGAAGACATGCCCGGCTGCCCCGGCGGCCACTGCGGCCCGCCCGTCGGCGACCACACGGCGCACCGCCTCCTCGGCTACCGGCCAACCCGCCAGCAGCACGACCGGATCCAGGTTGCCCTGCAGGGCGCGGCCCGGCTCGACACGGGCCGCGGCATCCACCAGAGAGGTGCGCCAGTCCACCCCGACCATGGTGGCCGGCGCGGGACCCAACGCCTCGGACATGGCTCCCAGCAGTTCTGCGGTGCCGACCCCGAAATGCGTCATCGGCACGCCGGCCCCGGCCATGGCGGCGAACACCCGCGTGGTGTGCGGCAACACGTAGGCCCGGTAATCGGCCAGCGACAGGGTCCCGGCCCAGGAGTCGAACACCTGCAGCGCATCCACCCCGGCGTCGACCTGGGCCTGCAGGAACGCGATGGTCAGATCGGTCAGGGCGGCCATCAGGGCGTGCCAGGTGGCCGACTCACCCAGCATCATCGCCTTGGTGCGCTCGTGGTGACGGCTCGGGCCGCCCTCGACCAGGTAGGAGGCCAGCGTGAACGGGGCGCCGGCGAACCCGATCAGCGGCACGTCGCCCAGCTCGCGCACCAGCATCGAGACCGCTTCGGTGACCGGCGAGACCTGTGCCGCATCAAGCGGTTTCATGGCCTCGACATCGGCCTGCGTCCGGATCGGCTGTTCGATCACCGGGCCCACGTCGGGCACGATGTCCAGGCCGATCCCGGCAGCTTTCAGCGGCACCACGATGTCGGAGAACAGGATCGCGGCGTCCACGCCGTGCCTGCGCACCGGTTGCAGGGTGATCTCGCAGACCAGTTCCGGGTCGAAGCAGGCGTCCAGCATGCGGTGCTGGGCGCGCAGCGCACGATATTCCGGCAATGACCGGCCGGCCTGGCGCATGAACCACACCGGCACGCGGTGCGGAGTGCGGCCACTGACGGCGGCAAGGTAGGTGGATTCGGGCAGCTCCCGGCGGGTACTCATCGGCTCCTATGGTGCCACGACCCGCCTGACGCGGGCCGTTGCCGGTTCGTGACTGCCTCACTCCGGCGCGCCTGCGTACCGTCGTTGCCTTATCAGCTAGCGTCAAAAGCCGTGACCTCTGCCGAACCGGCCCAGTTCCGGACGGCGGTGGCGGCGATGAGCGCCACCACCGTACGGCCGGAAATCGAGCTGGGTCCGATACGACCGCCTCAGCGGCTGGCGCCGTACAGCTATGCGCTGGGCGCCGAGGTCCGACATCCCGAGACGACGGTCGTCCCGGAGCGCTCCGAGGGCGACGCCTTCGGGCGGTTGATCCTGCTGCACGACCCCGAGGGCGCCGAGGCCTGGGACGGAACCATGCGGCTGGTCGCCTACATCCAGGCCGACCTGGACTCCAGCGAGGCCGTCGACCCGCTCCTGCCCGAGGTGGCCTGGAGCTGGCTGGTGGACGCCCTGGAAACCCGCGCCGAGCACGTCACCGCGCTGGGCGGCACGGTCACCGCCACCACCTCGGTCCGCTACGGCGACATCTCCGGCCCGCCACGGGCACATCAGCTCGAGCTGCGGGCCTCCTGGACCGCCACCGATCTGGAGTTGGGGCCCCACGTGGAGGCATTCTGCGAAGTTCTCGAGCACGCCGCCGGGTTGCCGCCGGCCGGTGTCACCGACCTGAGTTCCCGCACGCGCGCTTGACATGACCGACGAAATCCCTCAACCCTCATCAGACCCAGGCGCTGCCAAGCCCGAAGAGACCGAATCGACCCCGCTGCTCTCCCCAGCCGAAGGGGTGCCCGAGGTCTGCGTCACGGCCAGTGAAATCTCCTCTGCGGCAACATCGCTGGCCAAGGGCAGCGGCCCGTTCGCGATCGACGCGGAGCGCGCTTCGGGCTTCCGCTACTCCAACCGCGCATATCTGGTGCAGATCCGCCGCGCGGGTTCGGGTACCGCGCTGATCGACCCGGTCAACCACGGCGGCTCCCCCATCGACGCGATGGCCCCGGTGGCCGACGCCCTGTCCCAGGACGAATGGGTGCTGCACGCCGCCGACCAGGACCTGCCGTGCCTGTCCGAGATCGGCCTGCGCCCGGGCAAGCTTTATGACACCGAACTGGCCGGCCGGCTGGCTGGATTCGAGCGGGTGAACCTCGCGGCGATGGTCCAGCGCCTACTCGGCCTGCAGTTGATGAAGGGCCACGGCGCGGCCGACTGGTCCAAACGCCCGCTGCCCGCGGATTGGCTCAACTACGCCGCCCTGGACGTCGAGGTGCTGCTGGAGCTGCGCAACGCGATCGCCGCGGTCCTCGAAGAGCAGGGCAAGACCGACTGGGCGACACAGGAATTCGAGTATCTGCGCACCTACGTCGCTCAGCCCACCCGGCGTGACCGATGGCGGCGCACCTCCGGTATCCACAAGGTGCGCAACCCGCAGGCGCTGTCGGCGGTACGCGAGCTGTGGACCACCCGCGACACCATCGCCCGCGGACGCGACATCGCACCCGGACGGATCCTGCCCGACGCGGCGATCATCAACGCCGCCACGACCGACCCCAAGACGGTCGAGGAACTGATCGCCCTGCCGGTCTTCGGCGGCGCCAAACAGCGCAAGAGCGCGAAGGTCTGGCTGGACGCGCTGGCCCGGGCCAGGGACAACACCGATCCGCCCGAGGCCAACGAGGCTCAGAGCGGCCCGCCGCCCGCGGCGCGGTGGGCCAGACGCAAACCGGAAGCCGCGGCGCGCCTCGAAGCCGCCAAGGCCGGTCTGGCCGAACTGTCGCAGCGGGTCTCGGTGCCTGCCGAGAACCTCATCACCCCCGAAGTGGTGCGCCGGCTGTGCTGGGACTGGCGTCCGGTCGCCGATGTGGCCACGGCAGTGGAGGAATTCCTCGTCGAGGCCAACGTCCGGCCGTGGCAGCGGGAACTGACGGTGCCGGTGCTGGCCGCCGCGCTCAGTACCGACTGAACCGTCGACGCGTCATCCGCCCACCCGTTCGATGTGGGCCAGGAAATGCGTCAGCACGCCCTGCGGATCCTCGATCTGCGGCCAGTGCGCGATGTCGTCGGCAAGCATCACGACGTCGGGATCGGGGATGACCTCGAGGTAGCGCTTTGCCATGTGCCGCCCGGAGTTCGGGTCCGACGGCCCGTCGATCAGCCGCATCGAGACGTCGGTCTCCCGCATGGCCCGCACCCATCGGTTGCGGTGGGTATAGCGGTCGTTGACGAACCTGCCGACCTTGTGGACGACCCGCTTCCCGTCGTTGAACTCAAGGATCTGGTGGAACTTCTCCATCAGATCCTGCGACGGTTTGGTGTTCACCCCGAACATTTCCCGGATGGTGGGCTCCACCAACCGGCGTGAGAACCGACTGCCCTGCAGCGGACTCATGATGTCGCCCAACGGGGTTCGCGACATCGCCTTCTGCAGCAGCCGCGGCGTGTAGGCCTCGTTGAACAGTCCGCCGTTGAGCCAGGTGATCGATTCGATGTTCAGCGCGCCGTAGGACCGGTCACCGAACTGGTGGCGGGCCAGCAGTTCCTGGCCCACCGAATCACCCAGGTCGTGGGCCAGGATGTGGGCGCCGGCGACGCCGAGGTGATCCAGTAGCGCCTCGTGCATGTCGGCGTGGTCGGGCACCGTGTAGCCGTAGGCCACGGGCTTGTCGGAGAACCCCATCCCGATCATGTCCGGCGCGATGACGGTGAACCGCTCGGTCAACGTGGGCCAGATCAGTGACCAGTCCCAGGAGTTGAACGGATAGCCGTGGATGAGAAGAAGATTCGGCCCACTACCTTCGACCCGGTAGAAGATGTCGAAGCCCAGGTAGTCGAAGGACTGCCCGGCGTCCTTCCAGTTCTGCAGTTCGGCGTCCATCTCTGAAACTTATGCTGTCTGCGCGGGGACTGGAATATCGTCAGTGCGGTGGCGCAGCAGCAGGAAGCCGAAGATGAACAGGAACGAGAGCGTTTCGCCGACCGTGCCCTGAGGATCGCCGAGGACGCGGTCTACTGGTCGATCGCGGCACTACTGCTCGTCGGGTGCGTCGTGCTGATCGTCGCGCAGGTCAACACCTTGCTGCGACTGGGCGGCAGCCCGACCACCCCCGTCATGCTGGAGTTGCTCGACGGCCTGCTACTGGTCTTCATCTTCGTGGAACTGCTCTACGCGGTGCGGACCTCATTGCGATCGCGTGAGCTGGTCGCCGAGCCGTTCCTGATCGTCGGCATCCTCGCCTGCATCAAGGAAATCGTCGTGGTGTCGGTGGACGCGGCGAAGCTGTTCGACAAAGGGCCGGAGTTCGCCCGCGCCATCGTTCAGGTCGGCGTGCTCGGCGGCCTGGTGCTCGTCCTGGCGATCGCCATCTTCGTGCTGCGACTGCAGCGCCGCGGCGCCGACCACATGCGCGACAAGCCGGACGATTCCTAGTCGACCTGGTGGCTGACTTCCTGCTCGCCCACCCGCGCGCCGATCGCGGCGATCCATCCCGTGATCTGGCGGGCGATGTGCTGATCGGTCAGACCGACGGCAGCGAGAACCTCCCCACGCGAGGCATGCTCCTGGAACACCTGCGGGACACCGAGATCCCGGCATGGCACGTCGATCTCGGCGTGGCGCAGTGCCGCCGACACCGAGGAACCGATGCCGCCGTGCACGCCGTTGTCCTCGACCGTGACCACGAGCTTGTGCCGGCGGGCCAACTCACCGACGACGTCCGGAACCGGTAGCACCCAGCGCGGATCGACCACGGTGACACCGATGCCCTGGTTGCGCAGCCGCTCGGCGACGGCCAGCGCCATCGACGCGAACGATCCCACCGCGACCAGCAGCACGTCGTCGGTCAGTCCCTCGGCCGGGACGGCAAGGACGTCGACACCGCCGCGCCGCTCAAGCGCCGGAATGTCTTCGCCCACATCACCCTTGGGGAACCGCAGAGCCGTCGGGCCGTCGTTGACCGCGAGCGCCTCTCCGAGTTCCTCCCGGAGAGAGGCACCGTCACGGGGGGCCGCGACCCGGATGCCCGGGATGATGCCCAGGACCGACAGGTCCCAGACCCCGTTGTGGCTGGCCCCGTCGGGCCCGGTGACACCGGCCCGGTCCAGCACCATGGTGACCGGCAGCTTGTGCAGTGCCACATCCATCATCAGCTGGTCGAACGCGCGATTGAGGAACGTGGAATAGAGGGCCACAACCGGATGCAGGCCCCCCATGGCCAGGCCGGCCGCCGAGGTCATGGCGTGCTGCTCGGCGATGCCCACGTCAAAGAACCTGTCCGGGAACCGGTCCCGGAACGCACTCAGACCCGTGGGCCCCGGCATGGCCGCGGTGATCGCCACGACATCGCGCCGTTTGGCGCCGACCTTGACCAGCTCGTCGGAGAACACCGACGTCCAACCGGGAGCGGAAGCCTTCGTCGGCAGCCCCGTCTCGGGGTCGATGACGCCGCAGGCATGCATCTGATCGGCCTCGTCGTTCTCGGCATGCGCGTAGCCCATCCCCTTGCGGGTCACCACGTGCACGATCACCGGGGCCTTGAAGCCGCGGGCATGGCGCAGCGCGTTCTCCACGGCATGCTCGTCGTGACCGTCGATCGGGCCGACGTACTTGATGCCGAGATCGGTGAACATCACCTGCGGGGCGATCGCATCTTTGATGCCCGCCTTGATGCTGTGCATGCACTGGTAGCAGAACTCGCCGACGACGGGCAGCCCCCGGACCGCCTTGCGGCCCTCCTCCAGGATCCGCTCATAGCCGGGCTGCAACCGCAGCCCCGCGAGATGGTCGGCGAAGCCGCCGATGGTGGGCGCGTAGCTGCGGCCGTTGTCGTTGACGACGATGACCACCGGCCGGCCACCGGTGGCGATGTTGTTCAGCGCCTCCCAGCACATGCCACCGGTCAGAGCGCCGTCACCGACCACCGCCACCACGTGGCGATTGCGGTGCCCGGTCAGCTCGAAGGCCTTGGCCAGACCGTCGGCATAGGACAGCGCCGTGCTGGCGTGGCTGGACTCCACCCAGTCGTGCTCGCTCTCGCTGCGCGACGGGTACCCCGACAGACCGTCCTTGCACCGCAGGCTGTCGAAATCCTGTGCGCGCCCGGTCAGCATCTTGTGCACGTAGGCCTGATGACCGGTGTCGAAGACGATTGGATCGTGTGGCGAATCGAACACGCGATGCAGCGCCAAGGTGAGTTCGACGACCCCCAGGTTGGGGCCGAGATGTCCGCCGGTTGCAGCGACCTTGTGGATCAGGAACTGACGGATTTCCTGTGCCAAATCAGTCAACTCGGACTGTGACAGGTGCTGCAGATCAGCGGGACCGCGGACCTGTTCAAGCATCCAGCCAGTGTACGCACGCATCCCGAAGTCAGTCCTGTCGAGGCTGATAGATATCGGGCACACCGTCGTGGTCGGCGTCGACCGTCTCCAGCTGGTGAATCCGGCGATATGCGGCGTTGCGCGACACCAGAACCACCGAGGCGAGCAGGCCTGCCACCACCGATCCGGTGACCACGGCGATCTTCACGTCGTCGTCGGCCACGGTGGAGTGCCCGAAGGCCAGTTCACCGATGAGCAGCGAGACCGTGAATCCGATCCCGGCCAACATCGCCACTCCGAGCACGTCCCGCCAGGCGAGATCCTCGTCCAGGCTCGCGTGGGTGAAGCGGGCCAGCAGATAGGTGGTGGCCAGCACGCCGATGGGTTTGCCGAGCACCAGGCCGGCGATCACCCCGATTGTCACGGGGTGCGACAGGGCGTCGGCGAAGCCCGACCAACCACCAACCGTCACGCCCGCCGCGAAGAACGCGAACACCGGCACGGCAAACCCTGCCGACAGCGGGCGTACGAGGTGTTCGAAGTGTTTGGCCGAAGCGTGGCGGCCCAGTACCGGAACGGTGAATCCGAGCACCACCCCGGCCACGGTGGCGTGCACACCACTGGCATGCACGAGCGCCCAGGCCACGATCGCCGGCGGCATCAGGATCCACCACTGGCGCGCACCGCGCTGCACAGCAAACGCATACAGCGCGATGGGGATCAGCGCCGCGGCCAACGGCCCGAGCGCCACGTGGTCGGTGAAGAAGAAGGCGATCACCGCGATGGCCAGCAGATCGTCGACCACTGCCAGCGTCAGCAGGAAGATCCGCAGCGCCGCGGGCAGGTGGGTGGACACCACGGCCAGTACCGCCAACGCGAAAGCGATGTCGGTGGCGATGGGCACTGCCCACCCGTCGATGTTCTCCGGATGGCCTGAGAACAGATTGATTCCGACGAAGATCGCCGCAGGTACCACCATGCCGCCCACGGCTGCCGCGATGGGCAGCGCGGCCCGGGCCGGGTCACGCAGATCCCCCGCGACGAATTCGCGCTTGAGTTCGACGCCCACGACGAAGAAGAAGACCGCCAGCAGACCGTCGGCGGCCCAGGCCGACAGGCTCAGGTTCAGATGCAGCGACTGCGGGCCGACGACGAACTCCGAGAGCCGGTGATACCCGCTCGACCATGGTGAATTGGCCCAGACCAGCGCCGCGCCCGCGGCGGCCAACAGCAACGCCCCGCCGACCGTCTCGGTGCGCAGCAGATCAGAGACCCGCTGCCACTCCGGCCACGACCCGCGTGCGAGCAGGCGTCGGCTGGCGGGTAGACGGCGATTGGTCATCGGGCTCCTGAAGTCAGCATGCATCGATTGCCGACCAGACTTCCCGGCACACCTGCGGTTCACGCTAACAGGTGGGGTAGGCGAGCAAATATCGACGAAGTCCGTGGCAGCGGCTCAAACCGGCGGCGAAACGCCGACCATCATGGTTACGTAAGGTGTAGGCGAAGTCGATTACTCCGGGGTGCTGGTTGAGTCCATTCGATAACTATTACGCGCGTACCGCCCTGCTCGCTGCGCAGGGCAAGCGCCTCCGGATGCAACGCCTTGTCGGCGTCACCATCATCGGGCTGAGCCTGATCCCGCTGCTGGTATTGACCAGTCCGAAAGGACCACAGGGCGGTCTTCAGTATGTCGCCGCGGCGGTCGCCGTCGCCGGCCTGATTCTGGCCCAGTGGTGGTGGCGGCGGCAGTGGCCGAGCCGTACCCAATCCTGGCTCGTGGTTTCGTTCGGCACCCTCTGCATCGCGGCCACCTGCATCTTCCTCCTCGAACCGACCGTCGGACTGCTGGGTTCGAGCGCGTTGAGTTTGATCACCGTGTACACGGCGTTCTTACACAGTCCCCGGGTCCTGTACCTGACCTGGGCGACATCCGCCGCGGTGGTGGCTTTCTTGGGCGTGCGGATGGCGATGACCGACGTCTGGCTGGGAGTGGCCGGATCGCTGGTGGCGATCCTGGTGATCACGGGGACGTCGGCGCTGTGTCGGACAGCCGTGGAGCTGATCGAGACCGAGCAGAACCAGCATCCGAGCGAGATCGACCCGCTGACCGGTCTGCTCAACCGCGAGGCCTTCGACATGCACACCGCCACGATGCTCGGCTCCCACAGCCGCCACGACGACCAGTACCTGGTGGTCGTGGCCGTCGGCATCGATGACATGGCGCTGCTCAGCGACATGGACGGCAGCCACAGCACGTTGCACGCCCGCGTCGCCGTCGCCCAGGCGATCCGCGAGACCGTGCGCCACAAGGTCCCGCTGGCCCACGTCTCCGACAGCGAGTTCCTGATCGCCGACGTGTTCAAGACCAACGATCCGTCGCCCCTGGTCAACCGGATCCGCATGGCGCTGACCACCACGCCCATGCGGTTGACCGCCAGCATCGGCAGCGCGTGCAGCCAGCTGCGTCCGCTGACCGAACTGCCCACCCCGCAGATCGTCGACGCCCTGGTCGCCCTGGCCGACACGGCGATGAACCAGTCGAAGGCCGAGGGCGGTAACCGCGCCACCTACGCCCACTTCCCCACCCCCACGATGGGCCCCGACACCCAGGAGTGAGCCCGGGGGCCCGTTCAGCGGGTCAGCACGGCGACGCACTCCACGTGATGGGTGAGCGGGAAGGAATCGAACACCCGCAATTCCTCCACGGCGTACCCGTGCCGCAGATACAGCCCCACGTCGCGGGCGAATGACGCGGCCTCACAACCGATGTGGATGACCCTCGGCGCTTCCGTGGCGGCCAGCGCGTCGATCACCTCACGGCCGGCGCCGGTGCGCGGCGGATCGAGCACCACGACATCGGGACGTCCCGACTGCGCTGACAGCGCACGCCGCACCGAATCGGTGACCACCGAGACCCACGGCAGATCGGCCAGCGCGCTGCGCGCAGCACGCGACGCTCCCCTGGAGGTGTCGACGGTCAGCACCCGTCCGTCGGGCCCGACCTGCTCGGCCAACGCGGCGGCGAAAACCCCGGCACCGCCGTACAGATCCCACGCCGTCATGCCCGGCTGCAGCCCGGATCGGTCGGCCACGAGTCCGCTGTAGAGGGCGGCCGCGTCACGGTGGGCCTGCCAGAACGCGGTCACCGGCAGCATCCACTGCCGGTCCCCGATGCGCTGCACCGCCTCGTACTCGCCTTCGATCACCCGCGTCTGACTGTTCGGACCGGCGGCGCGACCGTCTCGGCGGCCGGTCTTGGGGCCTGACTGCACGACGTGCCTGCGTCCGTCGGAATCCAGCACCGCGTGCACGTGCGCGCCGGGGGTCCAACGCATCTCTGCCAGGCCGTCGGTCAGCTCGGCGGGCAGTTGTGCGCAGTCGAGATCGGTGACGAGCTCAGCGCTGTGGTAGCGGTGGAATCCGGCCCGGCCGTCGCCGGTCGTGTCCAGCCGCACCCGGGTGCGCCAGCCCTGCACCTCACCGGTACCGACCGGCTCGGCGACCGCGCTCTGCTCGTCGCCCCAGGTGTATCCGCCCAGCCGCGCCAACTGGTTGGCCACCACCGAGCCTTTGAGCCGACGCGCCGCACCGGGCTCGGCGAATGCCAGATCGCAGCACCCGGCGCCGTCGACGCCGGCGATCCGGCACAGCGACGCAACCCGATCCGGTGACGGGTCTATCACCTCGACAACCTCTGCGTGCCAATACGATCCGCGCTCGTCGAGCACCTTGACCCGTACGGTCTCGCCGGGCAGGGCATAGCGGACGAACACCACGCGGCCGTCGTGGCGGGCCACGCAGCTGCCACCGTTGGCCGCCGGGCCCGTGGTCAGAGTCAGTTCCGTCATTCCAGGAATCCCCTGCGCGCGTCGCCCGGAGTGGCGCGAGGCTGCAGCGCCTTGAGCCGCTCCGACGAATTCAGTTGCCACGGAACCGATGTCACCATCACGTTCGGCATGAACAGCAGCCGGCCCTTGAGCCGCAACGCGCTCTGGTTGTGCAGCACCTGCTCCCACCAGTGACCCACCACATATTCGGGGATGAACACCGTCACCACCGTGCGCGGCGATTCCTTCGTGACCCGTTTGACGTAATCCAGTACCGGGCGGGTGATTTCGCGGTAGGGCGAGGCGATCACCTTCAACGGCACGCTGATGTCGCTGTCTTCCCACTGGTGCACCAAGGCACGGGTCTCGGCGTCGTCGACGCTGACCGTGATCGCCTCCAGCACGTCCGGTCGCGTCGCCCGCGCGTACGCCAGCGCCCGCTTGGTCGGCAGGTGCAGCTTCGACACCAGGACCACCGCGTGGTTGCGGCTCGGCAGGACGATGTCGCCCTCCTCCTCGTCTTCCCTTTCGAGTTCGCGGGCCACGGTGTCGTAATGCTTGTGGATGAGTTTCATGATCACGAACAGGGCGCTCATCGCCAGGATCGCGATCCAGGCACCGGCGACGAACTTGGTGACCACCACGACCACCAGCACCGCACCGGTGGCGGTGAGCCCGACCGCGTTGATGATGCGGGAACGCATCATGTGCCGCCGCACCGCCGGGTCGGTCTCGGTGCGCAACAACCGGGTCCAGTGCCGGACCATGCCGATCTGACTGAGGGTGAACGACACGAACACACCGACGATGTAGAGCTGGATCAGCGCGGTCACCTCGGCCCGGAAAGCCACCACGAACGCGATCGCGGCAAGGGCGAGGAACAGGATGCCGTTCGAGAACGCCAGCCGGTCACCACGGGTATGCAACTGCCGCGGCAGGAAGCGGTCCTGGGCCAGGATCGACCCGAGCACCGGAAAGCCGTTGAAGGCCGTGTTGGCCGCCAAGACCAGGATCAGCGCCGTGACTCCCGCGATCAGGTAGAGGCCCACCGGGAAGTCGTGGAACACCGCATCGGCGAGCTGCGCGATCAGGGTCTTCTGGTGATAGTCCGGCGGCGCACCGATCAGCTGCTCCTGCGGACGCTCGGCGATCTGCACCCCGGTCGCCTTCGACAGCAGAATGATCCCCATGAACAGCGTGACCGAGATAACCCCGAGCAGCAGCAGGGTGGTTGCCGCATTACGCGACTTGGGTTTCCGGAACGCCGGCACGCCGTTGCTGATCGCCTCGACACCGGTCAGGGCCGCCGAACCGGACGAGAACGCCCGCGCCACCAGGAACACCAGCGCGAAACCGAGGACCTCGCCATGTTCGGGACGGATCTCGAAACCCGCGGACTCCGCGCGCAGCGGATGGCCCAGCACATAGATCTGGAACAGACCCCAGCCCAGCATGATGTACATGCCCACCATGAACGCGTAGGTGGGAATCGCGAAGGCAGTACCCGATTCCCGCAGCCCGCGCAGGTTCATCGACGCCAGCAGCAGGATCGCCGCCACCGCGAACAGCACCTTGTGTTGAGCGACGAACGGCACCGCCGAACCGATGTTCGACATCGCCGAGGACATCGACACCGCAACGGTCAGCACATAATCCACCATCAGCGCGCTGGCCACCGTGAGGCCGGCGGTCGGCCCGAGGTTCGTGGTGACGACTTCGTAGTCACCGCCACCGGACGGATAGGCGTGCACGTTCTGCCGGTAACTGGCGATCACGATCAGCATCACGGCCGCGACCGCCAGACCGATCCAGGGCGTCAGCGAGTAGGCCGTCAGCCCCGCCACCGAGAGCACCAGGAAGATTTCCTCTGGCGCATAGGCCACCGAGGACAACGCATCGGAGGCGAACACCGGCAGGGCGATCCGTTTGGGCAGAAGCGTGTGAGAGAGCTTGTCGCTGCGGAACGGCCGCCCCAGTACCAACCGGCGCGTTGCCGTCGAAAGCTTGGACACGAGAGCCAAGACTAAGCCCGAACACGAAAAGTCGTCACAAAGCTGTAGCGTTCGAGTGCAACGGTTAAGCGCAACAGCGCTCCTCTGTCACCGGAAAGGACCGTCGGGTGCGTGTAGTCGTCATGGGGTGCGGCCGGGTGGGCGCGTCCCTCGCAGACAGCCTGGCCCGCATCGGCCACGAGGTCGCGGTCATCGATCGCGACACCACCGCGTTCCACCGGCTCTCGCCGGAGTTCGCCGGTGAGCGCGTGCTCGGCATGGGCTTCGACCGTGACGTGCTGCTGCGCGCAGGCATCGAGGAGGCCGGGGCGTTCGCCGCGGTGTCCTCGGGCGACAACTCCAACATCATCTCGGCGCGGGTGGCCCGTGAGACGTTCGGCGTCGAGCGCGTGGTGGCCCGTATCTACGACGCCAAGCGTGCTGCCGTCTACGAACGGCTGGGGATCCCGACCGTGGCGACCGTGCCATGGACCACCGATCGTCTGCTCAACGTGCTCACCAGGGAGACCGAGACCACCAAGTGGCGCGATCCCTCGGGCAACGTGGGCGTGGCCGAACTTCCGCTGCACCAGGATTGGGCCGGGCACCTGGTCACCGATCTGGAGGCGGCCACGGGTGGCCGCGTGGCCTTCATGATCCGGTTCGGCAACGGCTACCTTCCCGAGCCCAAGACCGTGATCCAGGCCGGCGACCAGGTGTACGCGGCCGCGGTATCGGGGCACATCGCCGAGGCGCTGGCCATCGCGGCGCTGCCGCCGAGCGAGGACTTGGAGTCGCACTGATGAAGGTTGCCATCGCCGGGGCCGGGGCCGTGGGTCGCTCCATCGCCCGCGAGTTGCTCGAGAACAACCACGATGTGACCCTGCTGGAGCGCAATCCCACCCACATCGACGTCGATGCCATCCCGGCCGCGCACTGGCGGCTCGGCGATGCCTGTGAGCTCACCGTGATGGAGTCGGTCAAGCTCGAGGAATTCGACGTGGTGATCGCGGCCACCGGTGACGACAAGGTCAATGTGGTGGTCAGCCTGCTCGCCAAGACCGAATTCGCGGTGCCGCGGGTGGTGGCCCGCGTCAACGATCCCCGAAACGAGTGGCTGTTCGACGAGAACTGGGGTGTGGACGTGGCGGTGTCGACACCGCGCATGCTCGCCTCGCTCGTCGAGGAGGCTGTCGCCGTGGGCGACCTCGTGCGCCTGATGGAGTTCCGCAAGGGGCAGGCCAACCTGGTCGAGATCACCCTGCCCGACGACACCCCGTGGGGCGGCAAGCCCGTCAAACGGCTCGAGCTGCCCCGTGACACCGCTCTGGTGACGATCCTGCGCGGCGCCAGGGTGATCGTGCCCGAATCCGACGATCCCCTCGAGGGTGGGGACGAGCTGCTGTTCGTCGCGGTCACCGAGTCCGAGGATGAGCTGCGCGAGCTGCTGCTGCGTCCGGCGCCGCGCTAGGCAGCCTCAGTCGGCGGTGTGCGCGCCGTCCTGCGCGTGCACAGCGCGCTGGGCGGCCCTGATGGCCAGATAGGTCACGAGCGCGGCCACGGCGGTCAGCGGCCAGCCCATCGCGATACGTGCGAAACCCAACCAGCCGGTCTGGTCGGAGTCGTACAGATACTGCTGCACCAGAAACCGCGACCCGAACACCGCAACCCAGGTGAGGGTGGCGATGTCGAATGCCATCACGGCCTTCCGGACGTCACGCCAGGCCCGGTCGTGGGTGTTCACCCAACCCCAGATGTAGCCGACCACCGGACGCCGGATGATCACCGATACCCCGAACAGCACCGCGTACACCAGCGAGCTCCAGATGCCAAGCAGGAAATAGCCTTTCGACTCCCCCACCACGTAGGCGATCAGGGCACTGACGCCCACGGCGAAGAATCCCGACACCGCGGGCTGAACGGACTCGCGGCGGATCAACCGCCAGATGAGGATCAGTGTCGCCACGCCGAGCGCGGCGGCAATCGCCGGCATCAGGCCGAACGCCGTGGACACCGGGACGAACACCACCACCGGCAGCGACGAATAGATCAGGCCGCTGATGCCGCCCATCTGGTCCAGCACCGCACGTCCGCCGCCATGGGCAGGCGTCAGTGCCGGGTCACTCTCGGGGGGTTCAGGTGCGTTGCCTGTGTCCTCTTCGGGCTGGCTCACTTCTGAATTTCGTAGCGGGGGTTGTATATCGCCTTCGCGCCGTTCTCCAGCTTGCCGACCCGGCCGTGCACCCTCAGAGTGCACCCCGACTCGATGCCCGGAATACGTCGCTGTCCCAGCCACACCAACAACACCGTGTCGGTACCGTCGAACAATTCGGCCTTGATGCCGCCGGAACACCCCTTGCCGTTACATTCCACGCTGCGCAGGGTGCCGACCATCGTCACTTCCTGGCCGCGCTGTGCGTCGATCGCTTTCAGCGCGCCGGTGTTGGCGGCCTCATCGCTGAGCTCTTCGACATCAAGCTGTTCGGGGTCTTCCGTCAGGCGTCGCGTAAGCCGGCGCAGATACCCTTCGGCCGTAGCCATGGCCTCTCCTGACCTTCTGCGGATCCACTGTGAATCCGCCCAACCAACGCCACCGTAGACCTCTTGTGCACCGAATGCCACGTGGGGTGTGGGTCGGCACGCCGACGACTTGACCGGGCAGGCACGATCGTGTGATGAGCGTCATTCTGCGCGGTGTCCCAACCGTTCTCCTGCCCGGTACCGGGTCCGACGACAACTACGTCTACCGGGCCTTTTCCGATGCGCTGCATGATGCCGGCGCGCTGGTGGTGACTCCGCCGCCGACTCCGGACCGGCTCGTCGACGGCTATCTGCAGGCGCTGGACGACGCCGCCCGGTCGGGCCCCATCGCGGTCGGCGGAGTGTCCATCGGCGCCGTCGTGGCGGTGCGGTGGGCGTTGGACCATCCCGGTCGGGCCGTGGCGGTGCTGGCTGCCCTGCCGCCGTGGACGGGAACCTCCCAGCACGCCCCCGCCGCGCTGTTGGCCCGACAGTCGGCGGATCTGCTGCGCCGGGACGGGCTGGCGGCCACGGTGGCCCAGATGCGGGCTTCCAGCCCGGCG
The DNA here is from genome assembly GCF_002102345.1 of Mycolicibacterium peregrinum. Classification (GTDB taxonomy): domain Bacteria; phylum Actinomycetota; class Actinomycetes; order Mycobacteriales; family Mycobacteriaceae; genus Mycobacterium; species Mycobacterium peregrinum. The sequence goes on along the minus strand of NZ_LQPP01000016.1, from coordinate 201,772 downwards.
TGGCTCGCCGACGAGCTGGCCCGTTCTTGGGTGGGCCAGTGGCCCACCCTGCCCGACGCGATGGAGGAAGCGGCCGGTTACCGCGCACCCGGCAGTGCCGAACTCGAACAACTTCGGATACCGATGGGCGTCGCCGTGGCAACCGACGATCCGGTGCACCCGGCCGAGGTCGGCTACGAATGGGTGACCGCCGCACCGCAGGCAGCGCTGCGCTCGGTCACGCTCGAACAGATGGGCCTCGATACCGGCGTCCTGGGCGCCGCATGTGTGGCGGCGCTGCAGGAGGCCGCCAGCGACACCGTCGCGAGCTGAGGGGTCTCAGCCGCCGGTGATGGTGCGCAGCTGCTGCATGGCCGAGCCCTGCACACTGCGACGGGCCACCGGCTCGGCCGGCGGCTGGTCCTGCGGCGGGGTCTGTGACGTGGCTGCGAGCTGCTGCGCGGCCTGCTGCATCGCGGCCTGCTGTGCCGCAGCCTGAAGCTGGGCGGCCATCGGCTCGGGCAGCTCCACCTGCAGCGGTGTCCGTACCGGCAGGGGTGTGTCCCCGCGACGAATCACGGTGTCAGCCAATGATGCCCGGGCCTCGTCCGCCAGCGCGTCGATGGTCTCCGGGGCGCCGTTGACCACACAGCGCACCATCCAGCGGTAGCCGTCGACGCCGATGAACCGCACCACACCGCCATTGCCCGAGCCGACCACCTCGCGGCCCCACGGGCCGTCCTGGATGGCCACGGAGCTGGCGTCCTTGCGCAGCGACTCGGCCAGTTCACCGGCCACCTCACGCCACAGGCCCGCGCTCTTGGGCGCGGCGTAGGCGGCGATGGTGAAACGTCCGTTGGGGGTCACCACCCAGACCGCGCTGGGCGCCCCGGCCTCGTTGAGCTCAACCTGCACCTGGCCGCCGTCGGGCATGGGGATCAACACCGAGCCGAGGTCGAGCCGACCCTGCACCGCGACGGCAGGGTCGTCGAAGTCCTCGACGTCGAACGGGCCCTGGTCATCGGCCCAGTCGTCGCCCTGGTCCTCGTCAGTCGTTTCTGCCGCAGCCGGTTGTTCGACAACCTGCGCATCAGCCGTGTCGTCTGCCGAATCGTTGTTCTTGCGTTTTCCGAATGCCATCACAAACTCGCATGTCCGCCGGAGGAACCGTGGCCGCCATCGCCACGGGAGGTGTCAGCCAGGCCCGCCTCGTCGAAGGAGGTCACTTCGACCAACTCGGGCAGTTCTACCCGCTGAACCAGTAGCTGGGCAATCCGGTCACCCCGGTTGATCACGATCGGCGTGTCCGGATCGAGGTTGATCAGCGAGACCTTGATCTCACCGCGGTAGCCGGCGTCAACGGTGCCCGGGCTGTTGACGATCGAAAGACCCACGCGTGCAGCCAAACCCGAACGCGGGTGAATCAGGCCCACCATTCCGTGCGGGATGGCCATGGCGATGCCGGTGGGCACGAGCTCCCGCTGCCCGGGGGCCAGCTCGACATCGCGCGCGCTGTAGAGGTCTACGCCCGCGTCACCATCGTGCGCCCGGCTGGGCATCGGTAGTTCGCGGTCCAATCGGACGACCGCTAGAGAGGTGGACACGACGTCACAGATTACTCTGAGCCGCGTGTCAGACACGCGCGCAACCGCCCAAAGCGTTCACTACCGCGAACGTTTGTGGGTGCCCTGGTGGTGGTCGCTGCCCGCTGCGGTGCTGGCAGGAGTGATCGCCTTCGAGATCGGGCTGGCCGCGCCGGCGATCCCGGCGTGGTTGCCGTACGTACTGCTCTTCGGCGTGGCGGCCGCGGTGCTGATGTGGTTCAGCAAGACCGAGTTGAAGGTCGTGCGCGACAGCGGGGGCGAAACCGAGTTGTGGATCGGTGATGCGCACCTGCCGACGAGCGTCATCTCGCGCGCCGCGGAGGTCCCGCGGTCGGCGAAATCGGCGGCGCTGGGCCGTCAGCTCGATCCCGCCGCCTACGTGGTGCATCGGGCCTGGGTTGGCCCGATGGTGCTGGTGGTGCTCGACGATCCAGATGACCCCACCCCGTACTGGTTGATCAGTTCGAGGCATCCGGATCGCGTCCTGGCGGCGCTCCGCGGCTGAGCCGCGAATCCAGCTCCAGCGGCTGAGCCGCGAATCCAGCTCCAGCGGCTGAGCCGCGAATCCAGCTCCAGCGGCTGAGCCGCCGATCAGGCGGCGCAGTCCGTGCAGATCATCACGCCGTTCTTCTCGCTTGCCAGCCGGCTCCGGTGATGCACCAGGAAGCAGCTGGAGCAGGTGAACTCGTCGGCCTGCTTCGGGACCACCCGTACCGACAGTTCCTCGCCGGACAGGTCTGCGCCCGGCAGCTCGAACGACTCGGCTGATTCTGATTCATCGACATCCACCACGGCGGACTGTGCCTCGTTGCGCCGGGCCTTGAGCTCCTCGAGCGAATCCTCAGAAACCTCGTCTGCTTCGGAACGCCGCGGAGCGTCGTAGTCGGTAGCCATCGTCTGTGTCCCCTCCCTTACCTTGCAGCAGAGCTTTGTACCAGCGTCGAACGCATTCCCCAAATGATTCGTGCCCGTATTGCCACACGTTTCAGTGTGATTTACATCACACTACCGTCTGAGCTCTGCTGCGTCAGCGAACACCGTTGCCCTTAGAGTGCATGTGTGGTCGCGCAAATCACCGATGGCACCGCCTTCGACCGACACGGTCGACCGTTCCGTCGGCGCAGTTTCGTTCCTGGCATCGTGCTGTTCGTCGCACTCGCGGTGGTGACGATGATCGTGTGGATCATCGCGCTCAACCAACCGACCGATGTGCACGTGGCCACGGTCTGCAACAACCCGCCGCCCGCAGCTGATCCGGCGGCCCCGAAGCTGGGCGAACAGGTGGCCTTCTCGGCGATGACCGACGTCACGCCGGCCCCGTTGGCCGAGACCAGGATCCGGGTGCTCAACGCCAGCGGCCAGGGCGGGCAGGCCGGCGAGGTGGCCGGCGCGCTCCGGGATCTGGGCTTCGCCCAACCCGAGGCCGCCAACGACCCGATCTACGCCAACACCCGGCTGGAATGCCAGGGCCAGATCCGGTTCGGCCCATCCGGCCGCGCCGCTGCCGCATCGGTCTGGCTGGTGGCCCCGTGCACCGAGCTCTTCCAGGACGAAAGGCCGGACGCCACAGTCGATCTGGCCCTCGGCACAGAGTTCAGTGAACTCGCCAGCAACGACGACATCAGGGCCGTGCTGGCCAGCCTGCGACCCGACGCCACCGCGCCGTCAGATTCCGCACTCCTGTCAAAGATCCATACCGCCGCCTGCTAACGCGTCCCGCAGACCCTCGGCGATCCCCGGCGCAGACGCCGCCGCGTATTCGGCGCCAGGTGTGGTCGGCAACCACACCGTCGCCCCCGCCTCGGCCGCGATCAGCGCCGCGGCGGCCCAGTCCCAGACCTGGACGTCCTCTTCGTAATAGGCGTCCAACCGGCCGGCGGCAACCATGCACAGGTCGAGCGCGCACGAACCGATGCGGCGTACGTCGCGCACCGTGGGCAGGACGTGTGCCAGCACACCGGCCTGCCTCGCGCGCCGGTCGGGATCGTAGGAGAACCCGGTACCCACCAGCGCCATCGACAACTCGTCGACGGCGCTGCACCGCAACGGGGTACGTACTCCCGCCCGCACCACCTCGGCGCCGTGCCCGAGGGCAGCCGAGTACACCTCGCCGGCGGGCACATTCGCCACGGCCCCGGCCACCGACCGGCCGTCGTACTGCGCGGCCACCGACACCGCATAGGCCGGAATGCCGTAGACGAAGTTGACGGTGCCGTCGATCGGGTCGAGCACCCAACTCAGGCCGTCACGCCCCTCCTGCTGACCGCCCTCCTCCTCCCCCAGGATCGCCTCCGACGGCCGCAACACCGCCAACCGCTCACGCAGCCACCGTTCGGTTTCGGTGTCGACGATCGTGACGGGGTCGGTCGGGGTGCTCTTGGCTCTCACCGCTCCCGGGGCCGGCGCCCCGTCGGAGTTCGCGGCGGCGCCGAACACCTCGGCACGCCGGCGCGCGACGAACTCTGCGGCTTCGGTGGCGAGTTGCTCGGCCACCGCCTTCAGGGCGGGAGCATCGAAACTGTTGTCGGTCACGGCTCTATCGCAACACCTTCCGACGGAAAAGTCGCTTCCGGGGGGATACCGGACCGCACGCGCGGGCGTTGGCGAACAACTAGGGTGGGGGCGCGCTTGGTTTGTCCCGGTCCCTGCCCGACAGCCTCCTCACCGCCTGTCCCTCAAAGGAGCACCCATGACCGCACCCGACGCGCCCGCGGCAGATCCGGTTTCCTCCGAAGCGCCCCAACGCCGCGGATTCGGCGTCGACGTCGGCGGCAGCGGGATCAAGGGCGGCATCGTCGACCTCGACACCGGCCAACTCATCGGCGAGCGGTTCAAGCTCGACACGCCGCAGCCGTCCACCCCGGAATCGGTGGCGAAGACGGTGGCTGCGGTGGTGGCCGAGTTCGGCTGGACCGGCAAGGTGGGCGTCACCTATCCGGGGGTGGTCACCGAAGGCATCGTGCGCACCGCTGCCAATGTCGACAAGGGCTGGATCGGCGTCAATGCCTCCGAGGTGATCAGTGCCGCGCTCGGCGGACTGCCGGTGCGCGTACTCAACGACGCCGACGCCGCCGGCCTGGCCGAGGAACACTACGGCGCGGGCAAGGACAACTCCGGTGTCGTGGTGCTCCTGACCTTCGGCACCGGTATCGGCTCGGCGGTGATCCACAACGGGGTGTTGTTGCCCAACACCGAGTTTGGCCACCTGCAGGTCGACGGCAAGGAAGCCGAGCACCGCGCCGCGTCGTCGGTCAAAGAGCGCAAGGACTGGAGTTACGCGCGCTGGAGCGAAGAGGTGAACAAGGTGCTGGTGACGATCGAGAACGCGATCTGGCCAGACCTGTTCATCGCCGGCGGCGGCATCAGCCGCAAGTCGGACAAGTGGCTACCACTGCTGAAGATCCGAACCCCGATCGTGCCTGCCGCTCTCCTCAACACCGCAGGCATCGTGGGGGCTGCCATGGCCAGTCAGGTAGCGGGGGCCACCGACCCGCAAGCTACCAATCGGTAACTTTGCCGGGTTGGGTCGGTCATGTGCCGAAATTTGCCGCTCGGCACGGTGAACTCCCACACTGTCGTTACAATGGTCCTCGGCGGCCGCCTACCGAATAGCGGTGAATATCCCAGCCGATAGAACGCCAACATTCGATAGCAGACGCTTTCGGTGGACTATGCCCATACCCACCGAGAATTTCGCGAGACCGAAAGGGTGTACGTGGCAGCGACAAAAGCAAGCCCGGCGACCGACGAGCCGGTGAAGCGCACCGCTACCAAGACTCCCGCCAAGAAGGCCCCGGCCAAGCGGGCAGCCAAGAGCACTGCAGCCAAGGCCGAGGGCGGCACCGCCACCAAGCGCGCTCCCGCCAAGAAGGCGCCCGCCAAGAAGGCCGCCAAGGCCACGGCGGGCAAGCCCGAGGACGTCAACGACGATCTGGAGACCAACGACGACCTGGAGGCAGGTCCGGGCGAGGATCTCGACGTCGACGACACCGACCTCGAGCTCGACGACGATCTCGGTAGTGACGACGACGACGTCGAGGAGTCGGGCGACGACGAGGACGACGAGGACGAGGCCGAGGAAGGCAAGGACGCCAAGGCCGCCGCTCCGGCTGCGGGCAAGGCGGCCAAGTCCGACGAGGAGCACCCCGAGCCGTCCGAGAAGGACAAGGCCTCCGGCGACTTCGTCTGGGACGAGGAAGAGTCCGAGGCACTGCGGCAGGCACGTAAAGACGCGGAGCTGACGGCCTCGGCCGACTCGGTCCGCGCCTACCTCAAGCAGATCGGAAAGGTCGCGCTCCTCAACGCCGAGGAAGAGGTCGAGCTCGCCAAGCGTATCGAGGCCGGGCTGTTCGCCACCCAGAAGATGGCTGAGTTCGTCGAGAAGGGCGAGAAGCTCACCACTCAGGTCCGGCGCGACTACCAGTGGATCTGCCGTGACGGCGACCGCGCGAAAAACCATCTGCTCGAAGCCAACCTGCGTCTGGTGGTCTCGCTGGCCAAGCGCTACACGGGCCGCGGCATGGCGTTCCTGGACCTGATCCAGGAAGGCAACCTCGGTCTGATCCGCGCGGTCGAGAAGTTCGACTACACCAAGGGTTACAAGTTCTCGACGTACGCCACCTGGTGGATCCGTCAGGCCATCACCCGCGCCATGGCCGACCAGGCCCGCACCATCCGTATTCCGGTGCACATGGTCGAGGTGATCAACAAGCTCGGCCGTATCCAGCGTGAGCTGCTGCAGGACCTGGGCCGCGAGCCCACGCCCGAAGAGCTGGCCAAGGAAATGGACATCACGCCGGAGAAGGTGCTGGAGATCCAGCAGTACGCGCGTGAACCCATCTCGTTGGACCAGACCATCGGCGACGAGGGTGACAGCCAGCTCGGTGACTTCATCGAGGACTCCGAGGCCGTCGTGGCCGTCGATGCCGTGTCGTTCACGCTGCTTCAGGATCAGCTGCAGTCGGTGCTGGAGACGCTGTCCGAGCGCGAGGCGGGCGTCGTCCGTCTGCGGTTCGGCCTCACCGACGGTCAGCCCCGCACACTCGACGAGATCGGCCAGGTCTACGGCGTCACGCGTGAGCGCATCCGCCAGATCGAGTCCAAGACCATGAGCAAGCTGCGCCACCCCAGCCGCTCGCAGGTGCTGCGCGACTACCTGGACTAGGTCCGCGTCGAGTAGCCGACAGACAACGAGATCGGCCCCCTCCGTTCAACGGAGGGGGCCGATTTCTTACCTACCGTCCGAATCGGCGGAACCCTTTTCGGACGCGGCGCCGCCGCGCGAAGCGCTTGCCGCGCCGACACTCTCGGATACCTTCTTCGCAGCGTCCTTGATGCCGCCGACCGAGGACTTCACCGTCGACCTCAGCTGACCCGCGGCATCGGAAACGCCGGTGTGAGCCTGCTCGCCGGCGCGCTTGGTGTCGGCGAAGGTCTTGCCGGGCCTGACCAGGTTGCCGCTGGACAGATCCGTTGCACCCTTGCCCCGCACCGAGGCCGTCACCTTCGCGGCCACACCGCTGTGGTCGGACCCGGCCGAAGCCTGCGCTCCCTTCGGGTCGGACACCACCGCGTCGAGCGGCTTCAGCATGTCGGTGGCCGAACCGGTATTCGGGACGGCACCCTTGACCGTGTCGGACACCTTGTCGGTGAGCTCGGATACCGGTTCCGGATCCGGGGTGCTCACTTTGCCGATGGCCTTGTCGACCCGCTTGATGATTTCGGCGTTGATCGCACGATTGAACTTGGCCACCGAGAACGATGCATCGGCCAAACTGCGGTTGATCGCCGTCGCCACCTTGATCACGTCACCGGTGGCCAAGGAGTCCGTCACCTGGTTCATGGCGGCTTCGAGCTGACGGCTCAGCGTCCGCATCTGCAGCCCGACCTCATGTCCCAGTGTCGGCTCGGGGCTGAACCGCTGGCCGTTCCAGTCCACGAGGGTCCAGCCGTCTTCGGGGTTTCCCTCGATGACGACGTAGTCGGTGTTACCCAGCGCATGCTGGCTCAGCAGCATGCCCTTCTCCGCCAAGGTGAGGTTCTTGGCGTTCATCATGGTCCAGAACATGATGGTGCCGCCGTGCGAGAACACGACGACGTTGCGGTCGCCCTTGTCGTACATGGTCTTCAATGCGCCGTCGACGCGCGCGTCGAACTCGTTGCCGTCGATCGAGCCCGGGATTCGGGCGCCGAGCTGACCGGCGAACGCCCACGCGATCGGCGCCTTGAGGTAACCGTCCAGCGCACCGCTCTCGGGTGTGCCCTCGTAGTCGCCGGCCTCGATCTCCTGCAGGCCGGGCAACACCTGGATCGGCAGACCCAGATACGCCGACATCGGTTCGGCAGTCTGCTGGGTGCGGATCATCTGCGACGCATAGATCGCGTCGTAGTTGTTGTCGCCCAGCCGGTCGACCACCGCCTGAGCCTGCTCACGTCCGAGCGGGGTGAGCGAAGGCCCTGGCGTCGAGGTGTCGATGTTGCCCGACGTGTTGCCTGCTGACTGGCCGTGACGCACGAACGTGACCCGCATGTTCTCGGCAGCCCAGGCGGGCAGCACGGACATCACGAAAAAGCCGAAGACAGTCAGCACGATGCCAAGGCCTCTCCATGTCGTTCTCGAACGGCGACGCACAGCGGGTGCGGCGCCGTTGTCGAGCCTGCTTGGTCGGACCATTTCCCCTCCATCTATCAGGTTGTCGAGCACGTCGTGGTGACAGCTCGGATCTGCCCGGACGAATACGACTTTCCGACTAGGGATTTCGACGAGAGGCAGCCGTTTTCTGGGTGTCGACCGCCTCACTGCGCCGGGCCATGTGATCGTGCGCACTCACCGCGCGTCCGGGCGCGGCTGTCTCGCTCAGCGGCACAGAAACTTGGGTGGCGTGGTGTAGCGCGGGTACAGCCCGCGGTCATTCAGACCGCAATCGCGCTGGGCGGGAGGCGGATTCCACGTGTCTCGCTGCGCGGTACGCCGCAGCAGGAGACCGGACCGATGTGGTGCTGTGAAGCACAGGAGGGGAAATGAAAGTCGATCCGGAGATCGCGGCGCTAATGCCGGTGCTTAACACCGGTTTCCCGGCGGTCGAGAGGATGGGCGGGGCCGAGACCAGGGCTGCCGTGCGGTCCCGGTACCGACCTCCGCTGCAGGCCCGCCCGATCGGGGCGATCGAGGAGCGGAAGCTACCGGGCCCCGCGGGCGGTCATCACCGCAGGCTTCGACCCGCTGCACTCCGAAGGCGAAGACTACGCGGAAGCGCTTGCCGCCCAGGGTGTCCCGGTGGTGTACCGCGACTATGCCGGCGCCATCCACGGGTTCATGACCATGCCGTCACTGACGCTGGCCGGCCAAGCCGGCCGGCAGGTGTGCGAGGACATCCGCGCCGTGCTGGATTCCTGAGCCAACGCAGCGGCCCCTATCCGGTCAGATCCTGGTGGATGTCGAAGCCCTTGTAGCCTGCGGCAGCGACATCGGCGATGATCTCGCCGTACACGCCGAAACCTCCGACGAACGGCATGAACACCCGCGGCTTGCCGGGAATGTTCGCCCCGAGGTACCACGAATTCGCCTGCGGCATGAGAGTTCCTGCGGCACGTCGGGTGCATTCGGCCACCCACTCGGCGGCGGCGTCTTCACGGGCCTCGATGGCCGGGGCTCCATGGGCGTCGAGGTGGGCGATCGCATCGGCCACCCAGTTCAGGTGCAGCTCCGAATGCAACACCATGTTGGCCAGCACCGAGGGTGCGCCCGGACCGGCGATGTTGAAGACGTTCGGGAAGCCTGGGACACCCAGGCCCAGGTAGGTCGCGGGCCCCTCGGCCCACGCCTCGTTGAGGGTTCGCCCGCCCCGGCCGACCACATTCAGTTTCTGGACCGAACCGGTCATCGCGTCGAATCCGGTGGCCAGCACCAACGCATCCACGTCGTAATGCGCGTCGGTGGTATCGATACCCGACGGGTCGATCCGCTCGATCGGCGTCGCCCGCAGGTTCACCAACGAGACATTGTCCCGGTTGAAGGTCTGGAAGTAGTTGTCGTCGGTGCAGATTCGCTTCGCACCGATCGGATGATCCTTCGGAATCAACACGTCGGCCACCGCCGGATCGTCGATCACGGCGCGGACCTTCTGTTCCCAGAACAGCCGCGCGGTGTCGTTGGCCTCGATGGTGACCAACTGGTCCGGGAAGGCCTTGGAGAACAACACTCCGCCCAGTTCCCAGCGCCGCTCGTAGGTCTGCTGCAGTTCGTCGGCAGAGACCTCGAGGGCGGACTTGGGATGGGGCTGGTGCGGCGAGCCGCCGCCACTGAGCATCGAGAGCCTGCGACGTTCGGCGTACCCGGCCTTCTGCGCGGCCCGCGTCTCGTCGTCGAGCGGAATGTTGCCGGCCGGCACGCTGTAGTTCGGGGTGCGCTGAAAGACGATGAGCTGTTCGGCTTGCCGGGCGATGCACGGAATCGCCTGGATACCGGAGGATCCGGTACCGATCACACCGACCCGCTTGCCGGTGAAATCAACGCCTTCGTGCGGCCAGTGTGCGGTGTGATAGACCTCGCCCGCGAACGATTCGAGACCATCGATCGCGGGAATGTTCGCGTTGGACAGCGGTCCGACCGCCAGGATGCAGAAGCGCGCGGAAACCACGTCGCCGCGGTCGGTGCGGACCTCCCAGCGCAACGCCTTCTCGTCGAGCACCATGTCGGTCACCCTGGTGCCGAACGAGATGTCGCGCCGCAGGTCGAAGCGGTCGGCCACATGGTTGAGGTAGGCCAGGATCTCCGGTTGGGTGGCATACTTCTCGGTCCAGTTCCACTCCTGTTCGAGATCCTTGTCGAATGAGTAGGAGTAGTCGACGCTTTCGACGTCGCACCGGGCGCCCGGATAGCGGTTCCAATACCAGACTCCGCCCACACCGTCGGCAGCCTCGAACACGCGGACTGAAAGGCCTTGCTGCCGAAAGCGATGCAGCGCGTACAGCCCGGCGAAGCCGGCTCCCACCACGACGACATCCACCGCAGCAGGTGTTTTCTCGGCGGTACCCGACGGAGCTGACTGCGCTGTCACAATCGTTGCCTTTCGCTTCACTGTTCGCCTGCGTCACGTTACGAACGACCGAGTGCGCTGGACAGCAGGTGTCTCACTCACCGGTACGACTCCCGCTGGGTGAGACTCACGCCCGAACGACAGCCACCGCGGTTATCGTGGCGTGCATCCCGCGGCCACGTTGTGGCTGCATCGACGCTGGATCCAGCTCAGTTTCACCCTGAAAGGAAGTTGTTGGGATGCAAGCAGATTCGGATAGCTTGTCGGATGTCGTAGCGATCGTCACCGGTGGTGCGCGCGGCCTCGGAGCGTCCTTCGCCCGGCAGATCGTCACGCGCGGGGGCAAGGTGGTGATTTCGGACGTACTCGACGACGACGGCGCCGCGCTGGCCGCAGACCTGGGCGGCAACGCCCGCTACATCCACCTCGACGTGACCGATGCCGCACAGTGGCAGTCCGCGGTGGAGCTCGCCCAGTCCGAGTTCGGCAAGCTGAACGGCCTGGTCAACAATGCCGGCATCTCGACCGGCCAGTTCATCGAACATGAACCGCTCGACCATTTCCGCACCGTGCTCGAGGTGAACCTGGTCGGAGTGTTCAACGGCCTGCAGGCCGTCATCGCCCCGATGCGTGCCGCAGGCGGCGGCTCCATCGTCAACATCTCCTCGGCCGCGGGCCTGATGGGCCTGGCTCTGACGGCCGGCTACGGCGCCTCGAAATGGGGTGTGCGCGGCCTGAGCAAGATCGCCGCCGTGGAGCTCGGCACCGACCGGATCCGGGTGAACTCGGTGCATCCCGGCATGACCTATACACCGATGACCGCTCAGGTCGGCATCACCCCGGGCGAGGGCAACTACCCCAACACGCCGATGGGCCGCGTGGGCGAGGCTGATGAGATCTCCGGTGCCGTCTGCTATCTGTTGTCCAGCGCCTCCAGCTACGTCACCGGTGCCGAGATCGCCGTCGACGGCGGCTGGACCGCCGGACCGACCGTGAAATACGTGATGGGACAGTGACGATCATGAAACGACTTGAGGGACGCCGGATCCTGGTGACCGGCGCAGGATCGGGAATCGGACAGGCCACCGCGCTGCGGCTGCTCGACGAGGGCGCCGCGGTCGTGGGTGCCGACATCTCCGCCGACGGCCTTGACACCACCCGCCAGAGCGCACAGCAGGCCGGCACCGCCGACCGGTTCACGGTGCTGACGATGGACATCGGCGACGAGGCGTCGGTGGTCGACGGCGTCCGCACCGCGGTCGAGGCTCTGGGCGGCCTCGACTCGGTCGTCAACGCCGCCGGGATGCTGCGCGCGGTACACACCCACGAGATGACACTGGCGGCCTGGAATCAGATCATCGGTGTCAACCTCACCGGGACCTTCCTGGTGATCCGAGAGTCACTGCCTGCGCTGCTGGAGAACCCGCAGAGCGTCATCGTGAACTTCAGTTCGACCTCGGCAGCATTCGCCCACCCCTATATGGCGGCCTACGCGGCCAGCAAGGGCGGCATCCAGGCGATGACCCACGCACTCGCGCTGGAGTACGGCAAGCAGGGCCTGCGGGCGGTCAGTGTGGCACCGGGCAGCATCAAGTCCGGAATCACCGATGCCACACCGGGACTCGTTCCGGCCGACAGCGACTGGTCATTGTTCGCGAAGCTGTCGCCGATCATGCCGACCACTCTGGCCTCCGGTGGTGCCGGCATGGGCGATCCGTCCGCGGTCGCCGGGGTGATCGCCATGCTGGTGTCCGACGACGGCGCGTTCATCAGCGGCACCGAGATCCGCATCGACGGCGGCACCCACGCCTGATCCCGAGCGACGAGAATGGTGGGCGACGCTGATCTTTGTGCCGCCCACCATTTTTGGCCGTGCCGTCGGGTCAGGGCGACACCACCTTCGACTCGGTGACCACGGTTGCCAGGCCCACGTGGGCATCCCGCCACAACCGCTGCACCGGGTTGCCGCGGCGCAAGGCGTCGACGTTCGAGTGACACACGATCTCATCGAGCGCCCGTACTGCCCGGCGGGCCGCGGCGATCTGATCGCGGCGTGCGCGGGCCCGCATCCCGGTGTCGATCGGGCCGTCCAGCACCCGGTTGAAGGACGCGGTGAGCGTGTCGAGCAGCACCAGCCGTGACGCGCGGATCTCTGCGGCCGCATGTTCTTCGACCGGTCCGTCGGCCCCGGTCACCTCGACATGGTGGCTCAATGCGCCCTCGGGCATGCCGATCACCGCGGCCGTGATTCCCAGCGGCGCGATGGTGCTGAGCGGAATGTGGTAGATCGGGTTGCGCAGACCGGCGTGTCCCGGCGCGGTGCCGTCGACGATGCGGTTGTGGTTCAGCAGCCGATGTCCGGGGATGAACACGTCGTCGATCGTGATGTTCTTGCTTCCGGTGCCGATCAATCCGATGGCGTTCCAGGATTCGTCGTCGATCCGCAAATCCTCCCGCGGCACAAGCGAATACCCGAGTCCGTCGGCGTCGCCGGTGCCGACCACGCGGGCGCCGACCACAACCCACTCGCAATGGTCGATGGCCGCGACCGATCGCCACTCCCCCGAGAGCCGGTAGCCCCCGTCGACGGGCAGGAGCACGCCGGCCGGCGCGTGCGCCGAGGCGATCCAGACATCGGAGTCCGCCTCCCACACCTCGTCGCGCAGCCGACGGTCGGCCGAGGCCAACGCCCACGGCGGCACGCCGACCGAACCGGCAACCCAGCCCGCCGCCCCGTCCAGCCGGGCGATCTCGAGCACGGCCTCGGCGAAGTCACCTGGATGCGTCTCGATTCCGCCGAACTCCTCGGGCTGCAGCATGTGCATCACGCCGGACTCACGCAGCGCTTCGACGGCCCGATCGTCGAGCCGGCCGAGCTTCTCGTTGACGGGCCCGAGTGCCAGTATCAGATCGGCATTCTCGTTGATGCCATCCAGAACGTCCCTGGTCATTTCAACACCACGCATCGAAAACTCCTTGTCGCGTGCATCGCATGTTGCCCACCATGGTGAGGTACCGCACCTTTATGCTTGCGCCGGGATCTCGCTGAGTGAGATTGTGGGGGACTCAGTGATCGACGTCCTAGGGGGCGCAGTGCCGGCATCCACCAGAAACGTGACAGCTCGACCACGCGCCGAATCCGGTGAGGCGGCCGTTTCGATGGTGGATCGGGTCGCCCTGATCCTCAACTCCTTCGACGAACCCGGCAAACATCTACGGCTGGATCAGATCGCCGGGCGCACGGGGCTGCCCCGGTCCTCGGTGCACCGCATCCTCAAACAGCTGCACAGCGCCGGCCTCCTGCAACACCGCCCCGACGGCTACTCACTGGCCGCCTCCCCACTGCCGGTGACCCGGATGATCGACCACTCACAGCTACGCAGCGTGGCGTCACCCACCCTGTCCCGACTCCATGCCGACACCGGTCTGGTGGTCCACCTCGGCGTGCTCTTCGGCGGCGACGTCATCTACCTCGACAAGGTGGCCGGACGCAACAGCGCGGTGGTGCCCACCCGCGTCGCGGGCCACACGCCCGCGCACGCCAGCGCGCTGGGCAAGACCATGCTGGCCGAGCTGCCCGCCGAGGAGGTCGATGCCGTCCTGGGGCCGCGCCTGACCCGTTCCACCCGCTCCACGATCAGCGATCTGGAGACCCTGCACCGCGAACTCGCGCGGATCCGGTCGCGCCACGGGCTCGCCTACGACAACGAGGAACTGGCGCTCGGTCTGACCAGCGTGGCGGCGCCACTGCGCTCCGCCGACGGCGAAGTGGCAGGACTGTCGTTGACGGGCGCGGTTCCGTTGCATCGTCTGCAGCGCACCGCCCCGTTCGTCATCAGGGCGGCCCGGCACATCTCCGAGCAACTCGGCTCCCAGCAAACAAGTGCGCGCGATTCCACCTCGATGGCCACCCCTCAGGCGCAGGCCACCGACAACATGCTGTCCCGCGTGCTGCGGACACTCACTTCCGACGCGTGGGTCTGACCGGCCGACTACCAGACGATCTCGTCGACCTCCATGCCGAACGAGTGTCGGCCGACGAGCGAGAGCACCTGCTCCACGTTGCTGGCAACGTGGGTCTGCGCGGTCTGGACATCGCGCCACACCCGTTCCACCAGCGGGTCTCCGATGTCGCCACCATGCGAGTGCGCCATGAATGTCCGGATCGCCGCGACAGCGCGCTGGGAGGCCAGTACCTGGTCCCGCCGCGATCGCAGCACCAGGTCGTTGCCGGGCGCCAGATCGGACCGCGCGCAGTCCATGAGATCGCCGAGGTTGCGTTCGATCTGCCGGTTCGACAGGTCGAGATCGCTGCACGCCATCGCCACCGGATCCACCGGCGAGCCGCGCCGGGGCCCCAGTGCGGACAGCACGTTCTCGGCCGCGCCCAGCAGCGGAACCGTACCCGTGTGGGTGTACATGGTGGGCTGCGGCAACCGGTACAGCGGAGCCAGCGAGCCGAGCTGGTCACTGCTGACCCAGCCGAACGTGCGGTAACGCGGCACCGCCGCACCCGAGACGACGACGTCGTGCGCACTGATACCGCGCAATCCCACACTGTTCCAAGTCGATTCCACGACGTAGTCCTGACGCGGCACCAGCGCCACCAGGAAGTCCTGCGCCGCGCCGTCCTCACCGACCAGCACCGCGGCGGCCATCAGCCACGACGCATGCAGGATTCCGGTGCACCGGCTCCACCGGCCCGACAACCGGAATTCGTCCCCCACGCGTTCGAGCCGACCGGTGGGCGCGTACGACTCACAGAGCAGGCTCCGCGGGTCTGCGCCCCACACGTCGCGCTGGGCCCGGTGATCGAACAACGAGAGATGCCAGGTGTTGACGCCCAACCCACCGGCCAGCCAGCCTGTGGAGGTACACGCCGCGGACAGCTCACGGGTGACTGCCAGGTACTCGGCCGGGTCGGCCTCGGTCCCGCCGAACGCCTTGGGCCGCAGCATCGCAAAGAAACCAGCATCGTGCAGGCCGGTGATCACCGAGGGGTCGACGGCGCCGGTACGGTCGACGTCGGCCGCGGCGGCAGCGATCGCCGGCAGTGTCTGGCGTACTGCGCCGCGCACGTTCTGCGTCATCGTTGCCGCCCTGTCCTGCCCGTCCGGTGTGTCACCATCGTGAATACCATTCGTCGCCCCTCCCAGGAGGTCATATGGCCGAGCCGCCCGGTGCGCCCGACGTCGAGTCCACCCGCTCGGCCCCTGAATCGATTGCCGTCGTGCGTGATTCGGAATCTGGCCGGTTGTTGCAGCCGGTCCGATACGGCGGGCGTGCAGTGCCGCCGGCCGAGTTCCTCACCGCGGTCGCCGACCTCGCCGAGCGCGACGGGTCGACGGCATGGCTCCCGGCAGCCGTCAACGCCGCCGCCTACGCGGTAGCCGGGCTGGGCGACCCTGCCGCCGAACGGGTGTGGGGCACCGACCCTCGTGCGTTGGTGACCGCTGATGCGGATCCGGTCGGACAGTTGGCCGGCGGCGACGGACAGTTTCGGCTCACCGGCCGCTGGGAATCGGTGACCGGCGCCCACGTCGTGGACTGGCTGCTGCTGGGCGCCCTCGACGGCGAGACGGTCCGGTACGCCCTTGTCCCCCGCAGCGCGGCCCAGGTGGACGGCAACGGCGACCCGCGCGGTCTGGACGCGGCCGGAATCGGCGATGTCACAGTATCGGACGTGGTCCTCGACAGCGACTCCGTGTTCACACCGGCCGACGACGACGCCTGGGACAGAAAAGAATTCGACGATGCTCGACCTCCCTACCCGGTTCTCGCCGCAGCCGGGCAGGCAGCCGCCGTCGTCGGCGCCGCATCCGGGGTGTGGCAGGCGCACGTCGGTCAGGTCCGCCGGCGGCTGGGCACCTCGTACGGCAGCGAGGACACCACCGAACTGACGGCCTCGGCGGTGCTGGTGGCGACGGCGGAATCCGACATCGACGCCGCTCGGCTGCAACTGTTCACAGCACTGAGCGCCGATGCCGACGACGCGGCCTCGGCACTGTGCCAGGCCGTCACCCGCGCACGCAACGCCGCCGACCAACTGTTGAGCAGCGGCAACCGCCACGCGCTCGATGTGACGGACCCGGTGACCCGCCTGTGGTTCGACGTCCTAGCCGGATACCGCCTGGCGATCCGGCGCTCGATGCCCGCCGTCGACTGAACCGGCCCGCGCCGCCAACTCGGCCAGCACCTGCGGCACCCGGTCGGCGATCCCGTACGGGTCCGCCACCTGATCGCCACAGGTGAGCACGCAGATCGCCATCTCGTCGCGGTAGCTCCAGCCGGTGAAGTTCAGCCCCATCGGGAACACGATCGGCCCCGACGAGATCAGCTGCTCGATCGGTGCACCGCCCCAGTAGAGCGTTTCCTGCGGACCGCGCATGTTGGACGCGATCAGGCTGAACATCGGACGGCGCTTCATCTTGGCCCCGAGGATCGGCAGCACACGCGAGTACAGCCAGAACAGCGGCCAGTACTCCATCCAGTCATGCTGCAGCCAGGCGTCCCGCTCGGCCTGCACCTCGCGCGCGGCACGGGTGGCCGATGCGACCGCCGCCAGGCGCTCCACCGGGTCGGCGATGTGGGTGGCGAGGTCGACGTTCCAACGCGCCACCTTGTTGCCCCACTCGGCCTCGGTTTCGGCCGGCCGCATCGAGACAGGCACGACAGCGGTCATGCTCTCGTCGCTGGCCTGTCCGCTCTCGGCCAGGTAGTCGCGCAGTGCGCCGCCGCAGATGGTCAGGAACACATCGTTGATGGTGACGCCGAATGCCTTGGACACGCGCTTGATCTCGGTGACGTCGCACCGTCGGTAGGCGAATCGGCGTCTGGCCGAGAACGGTTCGTTGAACGGCATCGCCGGTGCGGCGAAAGCTTCTGCGTAGCCCGGCTTTCCGGCCTTCTGCCGGCGGCGGATCACACCGGTGACGGCCACGGTGCGGGCGATGATGCTGGGGAACCGGGCCAGCGCGGCGATCTGGTGACGCAGCACCAGCGGCCACCAGACCCATGGTGCGGGCCGCTGCTCGTTGCGCAGTGCGGTCCGCCCGGGCTGCGGCAGCGGGGCCGCCGGGTCGGCGCTGTACAGGGTTTCGAGCAGACGTAGCGAGGCGGTGCCGTCGGCGACGGCATGGTGGATCTTGAGTACCAGGGCGATGCGGCCGTCTTTGAGGCCTTCGACGTACCAGAGCTGCCAGGCCGGCCGGTCGCGGTCCAGGGGCACCTCGAAGATCTCTCCGATGGTCGCGGCGAGCTCCTCGTCACCGCCGGGCGCGGGAGCGGTGGTGCGCTGGACGTGGTGTTCGATATCGATCTCCGGTCGCGACACCCACCATGGCCGGCCGAAGCCCACCCGTGGGGACAGCAACTGCCACTGCATCGGTTCGACCTGATCGACCCAGCCCTGCACGGCGCTCTTGATCCGGTCGAAGGTGAGCGGTTCAGAAACCTGGTCGGGATCCAGAACGACGGCCTTCATCGTGTGTTGCGGTTGGACCGAGCTCTCCCACGCCAGAAAGCTGTTGTCCTCACCCTTCAAACGCCGCATTCTCAACCTCGCTTGTCCGCCGCCGATACGGCTCTCCTGTGGCTGCCATCACTCTTAACCAATCGTGTGTCCCAGGAGACAAGCTGTCTCGCCCAGCGAGACTTCACGGCCCGCACCGGGCCCGATGCGACCTACGGTTTGCGCCATGAAGCGAGCTACTTTGCGCCCATCCCGCCTCGCCGCCGGGATCAACCGGCTTCGCGTGATCGCCCGTAGCCTTGCCGTGCTGCGTGAGTCCGGCCTGTCCGGTGGCGCGGCCGACGGGATCCGGCAGGCAAAGTTGGTCCGCCAGTTCGGTGGCTTCGCCGCCGTCATCGAAAGTGCCGCGACCCGCGATCCCAACGCCATCGCGATCACCGACGAATGGGGTGACGTGACGTTCGCCCAACTCAACGACCGGGTCAATGCCCTTGCCCGGGCCTGGAACTCACGCGGCATCGGTGCGGGCTCGGTGATCGCGGCGCTGTGCCGGGACCACCGCGGCCTGGTCACCGTCCTGGCCGCGGCCGCCAAGGTCGGGGCGCAGCTCCTGCTGATGAACACCGGGTTCGCCAAGCCACAGCTCGCCGATGTGGCAGCCCGCGAGAAGGTCACCGTGCTCATCTACGACGAAGAGTTCACCGACCTCGTCAGCGCCATCGATCCCGCCGTACGTCGATTCCTGGCCTGGACCGACGAACGCTCGACAGCCGACGTCGAGGGCTCATTGGAAGGTCTGATCGCCGCGACCTCGCCGGCGCCGGTCGCCGCGCCGGCCAGGCCCGGCGGCATGACGCTGCTGACCAGTGGCACCACCGGCACACCCAAGGGCGCCCCACGGGGCAAGACCTCTCCCCTGTTCTCCGCGCAGTTGCTGGACCGGGTGCCGCGCCGGCGCGGTCAGACGTGCATGCTCGCCGCGCCGATGTTCCACGGCACCGGGCTCGGACAGGCCGTGCTGTCGCTGGCCCTTGGCAACCGCCTGGTGCTGCGGCGCAAGTTCAACCCGGAGGAGACGCTGCGCGCGGTCCAGAACCACCACTGCGACGTGCTCGTCGTCGTTCCCACGATGCTGCAGCGAATCCTGGCCCTACCCAAGGATGTTCGCGACAGCTACGACACCTCGTCGCTGAAGATCATCTTCGTCTCCGGCTCGGCCATGCCGCCCGACCTGGTCACGCGCACCCTGGCGGAGTTCGGCCCGGTGCTCTACAACCTCTACGGCTCAACCGAACTCGCGGTCATGACCGTGGCGATGCCCGAAGATCTCAAGCACGATCCACGCACCGCCGGCCGGGCCCCGGTCGGATGTGCCGTCCGCCTGTACGACTCGGCGGGCAACGAGATCACCGAACCCGGTGTGATCGGACGGGTATTCGCCGGCAGCGACGTGAGCTTCGCCGGTTACACCGACGGCCGCACCAAGGAAACGATCGACGGATTGCAGAGCAGCGGGGACGTAGGGCACTTCGACGACACCGGCCGTCTCTACATCGACGGCCGTGACGACGACATGGTGATCTGCGGTGGCGAGAACGTCTATCCACTGGAGGTCGAGAACCTGATCACGAGCCATCCCGAGGTCGACGAAGTGGCCGTGATCGGGGTCAGCGACGACGATTTCGGTCAGCGGCTCAACGCCTACGTGGTGCTGGTCGACGGGGCGACGCTGGGCGCCGATGAGATCAAGGATTACGTGCGGGCGAACCTGGCGCGGTACAAGATTCCCCGCGACGTCGAGTTCCTCGGCAAGCTGCCCCGCAACGCCACCGGCAAGGTGCTGCGCGGCGAGCTCACGAGAGGTACCCGGTGAGCGACGTGAACACCCAGGACGAGACCATGAAGCGCGAGGTCGCCGGACGGATGGGCGACGCGTTCGCCCCGATCCTCGAAGGCGGCATGGATCCCGTCGCCGCGGCGGCCGAGGTACGGGCCCGGCTCAAGGCCAGCCGCCGGCCGGCCCGCCCCGTGCAGGTGGGCCACGTCGAGAACCGTGTCGTCCCGGGACCCGCCGGTGACATTCCGGTGCGGATCTACCAGCCGCTGGACCCCGAGCCCGGCGCTGCCTTGCCCGTACTGGTCTATTTTCACGGCGGCGGATTCGTGCTGTGTGATCTCGACTCACACGACTCGTGCTGCCGCAGGCTCGCCAACGGCATCGGCGCGATCGTGGTCTCGGTCGACTACCGGCTGGCACCCGAGCACCCCTTCCCCGCGGCGGTCGAAGATGCCTGGGCGGCAACGGAATGGGCAGCTGCCCACGCCGCCGCGCTCGGCGGTGACCCGGCCCGGCTCGTGATCGCAGGCGACAGCGCGGGCGGCAACCTGGCTGCCGTGATCGCCATGACGGCCCGCGACCGAGGCGGACCGGCGATCGCGTTCCAGCTGCTGATCTACCCGGTGGTGGATCAGCGTCGCAAGTCGTCGCTGTCCAGTCCGCACACCAAGAGCGGGGTACTGACCTCCGAACACATGCAGTGGTTCACCGCCCAATACCTCGGAGCGAGCGGCGCGCAGTCCGAGGTGTCGGCATCGCCGATTCTCGGTGACCTGACCGGACTTCCAGATGCGCACGTGTTGACCGGCGCCCTGGATCCGCTGTGCGAGGAAGGCGAGGAGTACGGCCGCCTGCTCGCCGCCGGCGGCGCGAAAGTGAGCGTCCGGCGTTACGAGCGTGGCTTCCACGGCTTCTTCAACCTCGCCGACCACCTGCCCGCCGCCGCGGAAGCCACCGAAGACGTATGCGCTGTCGTCCGCGACGCCCTGAAGTCCTGAACAACCAAGACCACACCTGAAAACCACTGAAAGGCAACCCATGAAGCTGAGGAACTCCCGCGCTCTGGTCACCGGCGCGAGCCGCGGCCTGGGCAAGAGCATCGCCGAGGTGCTGGCTACGCGCGGTGTCGACGTCGCCGTGGTGGCCCGTGACGCCGAAGCGCTCAACCTGCTCGTCAAGGAGATCGGCGGCAAGGCCTACCCCACCGACCTGGGTGACCCGGCGGCCGTGGAGAGACTACTGGACCGGGTCGAAGCCGACGGACCGGTGGACATCGTGATCAACAACGCCGGTATCGACCACGTCGGCCGGTTCCATCAGGTCAGCCCCGAGCAGATCCGCAACCTGCTTCAGGTCAATCTGGCTGCGCCGATGGACATCTGCCGCCAGGCGATACCCCGCATGGTCCAGCGCGGGCGGGGCCACATCGTCAACGTCTCGTCGATGGGTGCGATTTCGCAGGGGCCGGGACTGACCCTGTACGGCACGTCGAAGGCCGGGCTGAGCCATTTCACCGCGGGCATCCGCGGCGAGCTGCGGGGCAAACCGGTCGGCACCACGCTGGTGCAGGTTGGCGAGGTGAAGACCGACATGATCGACCACATCCGCGCATTCGGTCCGGCGCGGCGCACCATCGAGCGGTCGATCCGGTGGCGGATGATTCCACGCGACCAGTTGGACCCGGCAGTGGTTTCGGCGGCGATCGCCGATGCCATCGAGAACAACCGTCGTCACGTCATCCTGCCGCGCAACATCGTCCCGATGGCGAAGTTCACCGAATTCCCCCGCCGCGTCTCCGAACTCATGCTGACCGGCATCGACCAGGACAACGACTGATGCCCGGCGTTGACCTGACCGGCAAGGTCGCGATCGTCACCGGCGCCGCCCGCGGGCAGGGCGAGGCCGAGGCGCGGCTGTTCGCCGCGCTGGGCGCCAAGGTGGTGCTGACCGATGTCCTCGTCGAGGAGGGTCAGCAGGTCGCCGAGTCCATCGGCGCCGCCGCCCGCTTCGTCCGCCACGATGTCGGCAACGAAACCGACTGGCGCGCAGCGGTCGACACCGCTGTGGGCGAATTCGGCAGCGTCGACGTGCTGGTCAACAACGCCGCCATCTGCAAGGTGGTGCCGCTGGCCGAGCAGGACACCGCCGGGTTCGAGCAGATGCTGCGGGTCAATCTCATCGGCGCCTTCCTCGGCATGCAGGCCGTGACCGGGCCGATGCAGGCTGCCGGCGGCGGATCGATCGTGAACATCTCGTCGCAGGCGGGTGTGCAGGGGCTGGCCGGCTACACCGCCTACGGCGCCTCCAAGTGGGGCCTGCGCGGGATGTCGAAGGTCGCGGCGATCGAGCTGGGCCCGTTGGGTATTCGGGTCAACACCGTCTATCCCGGCATGATCGACACCCCGATGATCGCCCATCTCGAGGTGGAACGCGGGCTGGGTGGCCATCCCGGTGCGCCGCTGACCCGCGTGGGCACGCCCGAGGAGGTCGCCGACGTCGTCGCCTTCCTGGCCTCGGATGCGTCGTCGTACATCACCGGCGCGGATCTGACTGTCGACGGTGGTGCCAGCGCGGGCCGGATCCCCGTCACCCCGGTCCACACCAACTGACCTCGCAGAGCAGGCGTCGGCGCCCTGCGCGCAGAGCGCCGACGCATCCTCACTGCCCCGGCAGCACCAGGATCTTGACGTGCGCCTCGGGGTCACGCAGCGACTCGAACGCCTCGCCCAGGCCGTCGAGGCCGACCCGCCCGGTGATGATCGCCTCGGCGTCGATCTCGCCTGCGGCCAGCCGGGCCAACACCTTCTCGTAGGCCCGGTCATAGGGGCCGTGTCCGAAATTGATGGCGATCTGCCGCATCTGCGCGACCACCGGGATGATGGTCTCCTCGGCGAACGGCGAGGCCACCACCTGGATCCGCGAACCCCACGGCAGGGTGTGGATCAGTGCGTTCAGGGTGCCGACGCGCCCGCTGCATTCGTAGGCGATCAGGAGACCCTGCGGATCGGCCTGGGCGGTCTTCCCACTGCTTCTCAGCTCGTTGTACAGGGCGATCGGATCCTGCTCGTCGGGGTCGACGACGATGTCGGCACCCATCTTCACGGCGAGCTCGCGACGCTTGGGTGACGGCTCCGAGGCGATGACGGTGTGCGCGCCGGCCGCCTTGGCGGCCAGGATCGTGCCCAGACCGATCGATCCGCATCCGATCACCAGAGCGGTGTCCGCGGGCGTCAGACCGGACTGCTGCATGTGCATCTCGCCGACGTGGAGCGGCTCGGCCAGAGCGGCGTGCTCCAGTGACAGACCGTCGGGCACGTGCCGGACCCAGAAGGCGTCGACCACGATGAATTCGCCAAAGGCCCCGTGGTGTTGGTTCGAGTAGCCGATGATCGTCGGCATCCCGTTGCCCTGCTCCGTGGTGATGCCGAGCCCGGTGACCCGGTCCCCCTCGGTGAAATCCTCGACGCCCGGTCCGGTTTCGACGACGGTGCCGGACCACTCGTGACCGAGAACCACCGGACGGGTGGCGTCGAACACCGCGAACGGATAGCCCGCACCGGCGGCCACCTCGACGAACCGGCACGGATCCTTGGACATGCTCAGGTCACTGCCGCAGATGCCGCAGGCGGCCACCTTGATGCGCAGTTGCCCGGGCCCGGTGGCGGGCGGTTCGGTGACATCGGTGACGGTGAACTGACCGTCGAGGTACTCCGCGGCGCGCATCACGCCCCCTGCCCGGCGAGCTGCTCGGCAGGCTGGCCGTAATAGTCGGTGTGCGCCTTGGTGATTGCGCCGATCAGGCCGCCCAGCAGGTATGCGCTGTTGTCCTCGGCGAACTGCATGCTGGCCTGTCTGCCGGCGTTGCGGTTCTTGAAGTGCGGGACGACCTCCGACGCGAACAGCTCGTAACTGCGCTTGGTGTCCTCCCAACTCGCCATGTCCACATGCATGATCAGAAGGGTGCCGAACCCGCCGGTCTTGTCGATGAGGCGCTCGATCTGAGCGATCGCGTCCTCCGGGGTACCGATGATGACCTGACCGAATTCGCCCAGATTGTCGGTGCGCCACTGGTTGATGATGCCCTCGGGCGTCTGCGCCCACTCGGGACTGATGCCCTGTTGCCGGTTGACGTACTCGGCGATGGCATGGATACGGCGGCTGACGGCCCGCTCGGCCTCGGCCCGGGTCTCGGCGATGAACATCGGATTGACCAGGCGCCAGGTGGAGCGGTCCGCCTGATACCCGTTCTCGGCCGAAACCTTCTCGTACACACCCCAGTTGCGGTCGAGTACGTCGAACCCGCTGGGTGAGCTGGCGGCCAGGGACAGCAGGGACAATCCGTGCGTGCCGGCGAGCACCGATCCGTTCGGCGAGATGGTCGAGGCGGTCGCCACCTCGATGCCGGCCGGATCGTAGGTCGGCAGCTGGGCCCGCGCGTCGCGCAGGGTGAACCAGTCGGTCTCCATGTTGACGACCTCACCGCGCAGCAACCGCAGCACCGCCTCCAGCGCCTCGCCCTGCATGCGGCGCTGATCGATCGGGTTGATCCCCATCATGTGTGCGTCCAGCGGGATCTTGCCCGGCCCGGTGCCGACGATCAGCCGGCCGCGGGTCTGCAGATCGAGCTGGGTGATGCGGTCCGCGGTGACCAGCGGGTGGTGGTACGGCAACGACATCACGCCCGTGCCGAACCGGAGGCGCTCGGTGCGCTCGGCCGCTGCTGCGATGAAAACATCTGGTGCAGGGACGATTTCAGATCCGGTCGAGTGGTGCTCACCCATCCAGGCCTCGTCGAAACCGAGATGGTCGAGATGCTCCATCAAGTCGACGTCGCGGCGGAGCTGCAGGGCCGGATCGGCGTTGAGTGGGTGATAGGGCGCAAGGAACGCCCCGAACCTGATCGAACTCGAATTCCACATGTCCGGCACGTTATCTGGATCGACTGATTGGATCAAGTGATCCATAAATTTCGGCCTGCGAAAGCTCTCGGTGGATCGGACGGGGATCAGTCAGTAAGCCGGTAAGTCAGGAACCGAGCAGGCGGTCGACCCCGCCGACGACGAACCGCACCAGGTCTTCGTAGAAGTCCCGCAGTTCGGTCTCGTCCAGGCGGTTCCCGTTACGGCGCCATCCGTCGGCCCGGCTCAGCGCCTGGATGAAGTTCATGATCGAGATGGCCCAGCGCAACTCCAGGCGCGCCGGGTCCGAATCGGGGAACGTCCGCTGAACCTGAGCGAAGAGTTCGTCGGGCAGGTGCTGCTCGGTTTCGAGCATCACCGGATGGTTCTCCTGTGAGATCTGAGCGATGATCTTGATCCACCGCATCCCTCGGACCCGGTGGCGGAGCAACAGTTTCAGATACGGCTCGGTGACCGCGCGGACAAGGGCATCGGCACTCGGCGCGTTCGGATCGACCGCGAGTGCCGCCACGTTGGCCGCGATCTCGTCGCGCACCGGCGCACCGACGTCGGTGAGCACCGCGCGCAGCAGATCGTCCTTGGAGCCGAAGTGATAGTGCACCGAGGCCGCACCGAGTCCCGCGGCCGCATTGACCGCCCGCACCGACACCGCGTCCACCCCCTGGTCGGCGAACAACCGTTCGGCAGCCTTCACCAGGCGCAGCCGGGTGGCCGCGCCCTGCCGGTTCTGGGCCGCGACAGACACCCGACGAGCATGTCACGTGCCATGCGGGGTACCGGTGCCGAGCTGCGCTCTACGCCGACGGCGTGTCGCCGGTGAGCGGCGCGAACCGCCCCTCACCGTCGGGCACATAGGTCGTGGTGGTCATCACAGCGTCCACCGGCAGCGGACCGTACAGATGCGGGAACAACATCGCCTCGGGGTCCGTCGGAACTCCGGGTTCCCAGCGCACCGGATCGGTCAACTTCGCCGGATCGATGTGCAGCAGCACCAGGTCGCGCCGTCCCGAGTAGAGCCGGTTGGCCGGCAGATGCACCTGCTCGGGCGCCGAGAGGTGGACGAAGCCCTGCAGGCCCAGCGAGTCCGGACGGTGCTCACCGCTACGCTGGGCCGTCAGCCAATCCTCGACGCTGCACAAGTGAACCAGGACACGCGGGGATGGATGCATACCGTCAGCTTGCCGGGCCAGCAACACGGGGGCCAAGTGAGACACGACACACCGGTGAACCCTTGGGGAACAAGGCCGGAATCCAAAACGTCTGACAGAGTAGACATACGCAATCGAGGCGCCTTTGCCGAGATGCGCAGAGCAGAAGACGGAGGAGCCATGAACGCAACTCTGACAAGCCCGGAGCTAACCAGAGCCGATCGCTGCGATCGTTGCGGTGCGGCCGCACGCGTGCGCGCGAAGCTGCCCTCGGGGGCCGAGTTGCTCTTCTGCCAGCACCACGCGAACGAGCACGAAGCAAAGCTGGTCGAGCTGGCCGCAGTGCTGGAGACCAGCGCGGCAGACGCCTGACCGCCAACAGCCGGCACCACCCGCCTGGGCAGGAGCACGTTTCGTCAGTAATGCTTGACTGGTCATGACTGGCCAGCCGCTTCCAGTACCACCATCACGCCACCACATCTGGCATCTCACTCGACGCACGTTGTCGAAGAGCTGGGACGATTCCATCTTCTCGGAATCGGCACAGGCGGCGTTCTGGTGCGCGTTGTCACTTCCTCCCCTGCTACTGGGGATGCTCGGCAGCCTGGCCTACATCGCACCGTTGTTCGGGCCGGACACCCTGCCGACGATTCAGGATCAGCTGATCAACGCGGCGAACAGCTTCTTCTCCCCCAATGTCGTCAACGAGATCATCGAACCGACGATCCGCGACATCGTCAGGGGCGCCCGCGGCGAGGTGGTGTCGGTGGGTTTCGTCATCTCACTGTGGGCCGGGTCGTCGGCGGTGTCGGCGTTCGTGGACTCCATCGTGGAGGCCCACGATCAGACGCCGCTGCGGCATCCGGTGCGGCAACGCTTCTACGCGTTGGGCCTGTACGTGGTCATGCTCGTCTCTGCCATCGGGATAGCGCCGCTGCTGGCGCTCGGGCCGCGGGCGGTCTCCGAGCACATTCCGGACAGTCTGGACAACGCGCTGCGCTACGGCTATTACCCGGCGCTGTTCCTCGCGGTGTTCGTGGGGGTGACTGTGCTGTACCGGGTCTCGCTGCCTGCTCCGATCCCGACGCACCGCCTGGTGCTGGGCGCGGTGTTGGCGACGGTGGTGTTCCTCGTCGCCACGTTCGGGCTGCGGATCTACCTGACCTGGATCACGAGCACCGGCTACACCTACGGCGCATTGGCCACGCCGATCGCGTTTCTGCTGTTCGCGTTCTTCCTGGGTTTTGCCATCATGCTCGGCGCCGAACTGAATGCGGCGATCCAAGAGGAGTGGCCGGCGTCGGACACGCACGCCAGGAGGCTGCGGGAATGGCTGGAGGACAAGGCCCTCAACGGCTCCAACAATGGCGAGGCCCAGGCGCCGGCGGAAACCACCGCGCCCGGGCCGGCCGAACCGCCGCCGCCTACTACTTCTTGAGCGATTCGTAGATCTTCTTGCAGTCCGGGCACACTGGAGAGCCCGGCTTGGCCGACTTGGTCACCGGGAACACCTCGCCGCACAGCGCGACCACATGCGTGCCCATGACCGCACTTTCGGCGATCTTGTTTTTCTTGACGTAATGGAAGAACTTGGGGCTGTCGTCGTCGGTCCCGTCGTCGACGCGTTCGTCGGTGTCCGGGCGCTCGATGGTCTGGGTCTGCATAGTTTTATTGTGCCTGGCTGAGGGGCATTGGGAAATCCGCATGCCACGACCCGGTCAGGGTGTGGAACAGTAGAGGCATGAAACAAAGCCACGAGCTGAGTTTCGACGACGATTTCGGCGACGATTTCGGCAAGGAAGCCCGCCCGGTTCTCATCACCAAAGCCGCACCTGCCTACGAAGTGCAGCACCGCCAACGCGTCCGGAAATATCTGACGCTGATGGCCTTCCGCATCCCGGCGCTCATCCTCGCCGCGGTCGCCTACAACATCTGGCAGAACGGACTCATCTCGCTCGCGATCATCGTGGCGTCGATACCGCTGCCCTGGATGGCCGTGCTGATCGCCAACGACCGTCCCCCGCGGAGCGCCGAGGAGCCACGGCGGTACGCCGGCCGTGGCGAGCGGATCCCACTGTTCCCCACCGCAGAGCGGCCGGCGTTACAGAAGGACCCGTTTATGCCACCGCAACCGGAGCCAGCGCGGACCGACGGCGATGAGCCCAGCTGAGCGGCTTCTTTAGCCATTCTCAGGACATTCTCAGGTCGGTTCGGAAAAACCGCAGCTCAACGGGCATGAATCCGACGGTCGGCGGGAACTCTCATGGGGTCTACGACGTTGTAGATCATGACAGTTCGAGCTGATCAGGAGGCCGTCATGGCAAATGCCACCACAAGCCGCGTCGACAGTGATCTGGATGCCCAGAGCCCTGCCGCCGACCTCGTGCGCGTGTATCTGAACGGCATTGGCAAAACGGCGTTGCTCAACGCCGCCGATGAGGTAGAACTCGCAAAGCGCATCGAGGCGGGCTTGTACGCCCAGCACGTGCTGAACACCAAGAAGCGCCTGGGCGAGAACCGGAAGCGTGATCTGGCCACCGTCGTCCGCGACGGTGAGGCAGCACGGCGGCACCTGCTGGAGGCCAACCTCCGCCTGGTGGTGTCGCTGGCCAAGCGCTACACCGGTCGCGGCATGCCGCTGCTGGATCTGATCCAGGAAGGGAACCTGGGCCTGATCCGCGCGATGGAGAAGTTCGACTACACCAAGGGCTTCAAGTTCTCCACGTATGCCACCTGGTGGATCCGTCAGGCCATCACCCGCGGGATGGCGGATCAGAGCCGCACCATCCGGCTCCCGGTCCACCTGGTCGAGCAGGTCAACAAGCTGGCCCGGATCAAGCGCGAGATGCACCAGAACCTGGGCCGCGAGGCCACCGACGAGGAACTGGCCGAAGAGTCCGGTATCCCGGTCGAGAAGATCAACGACCTGCTGGAGCACAGCCGCGACCCGGTGAGCCTGGACATGCCCGTCGGCACCGACGAGGAAGCCCCGCTGGGCGACTTCATCGAGGACTCCGAGGCGATGTCGGCCGAGAACGCAGTCATCTCCGAACTGCTGCACACCGATATCCGCCACGTTCTGGCCACGCTCGACGAGCGTGAGCAGCAGGTGATCCGGCTGCGATTCGGCCTCGACGACGGCCAGCCCCGCACCCTGGATCAGATCGGCAAGCTGTTCGGTCTGTCCCGCGAGCGGGTCCGCCAGATCGAGCGTGAGGTCATGGCCAAGCTCCGCAACGGCGAGCGTGCGGACCGGCTCCGCTCCTACGCCAGCTAGTCCCTCCGCCAGATGTGCCCCGTCGGTTTCCGGCGGGGCACGTCGCAGATCTGGGCTGTTTCGGGCCTCCCCGGGCGGTTCCGGGCCGATGTCCTGGGGTTTTGCCCCAGGCTGTGAGGTCCCCGACGCCCCGATGTTGCGCCGCAGTTCAAGAGCCGGAAACGGTAGACTGTGCCGTGACGTTGGGGCTGGGAAGGCGCGCATGAACGATCTGGTCGACACCACCGAGATGTACCTGCGGACGATCTACGACCTCGAGGAAGAGGGCGTGGTGCCGTTGCGTGCCCGCATCGCCGAACGGCTCGACCAAAGCGGTCCGACCGTCAGCCAGACGGTGTCACGCATGGAACGCGATGGCCTGCTGCACGTCGCCGGCGACCGCCACTTGGAGCTGACCGACAAGGGCCGCGCTCTGGCGGTTGCCGTGATGCGCAAGCACCGGTTGGCCGAAAGGCTGCTCGTCGACGTGATCGGGTTGCCGTGGGAGGACGTCCACGCCGAAGCCTGCCGCTGGGAGCACGTGATGAGCGAGGACGTGGAGCGGCGGCTGGTGCAGGTGCTCGACAACCCCACCACCTCGCCGTTCGGTAATCCCATCCCGGGGCTGTCCGACCTCGGCGTCGGCGCGGCGGGCTACGACGATGTCAGCCTGGTCCGGCTCACCGAACTCCCGGTCGGGTTGCCGGTGGCCGTGGTGGTCCGCCAACTGACCGAACATGTTCAGGGTGACACCGAACTCATCGGTCGACTCAAGGATGCCGGCGTGGTGCCGAATGCGAGGGTCACCGTCGAGGCCAACGACCACGGTGGCGTGATGATCGTGATCCCGGGGCACGAGCAGGTCGAGTTGCCCCATCACATGGCGCACGCTGTCCGCGTCGAGAAGGTCTAGCCGCTCAACCGGCTCTGCGGCGCCACGTGCGCCGCGGCGGCAGTTGCATGCCGAGCTGTTCGGCCAGCCGATAGCCGGTGACTGCCAACTCCCGGATGCTCTCCGGCCGCATGCCCGCTTGTAGCGCGGTGTCGAGCATGCCCGCCATCCGGTGCGTGGGCCGCGCGTCCAACGCGGCGTCGAGCGATGCCCCGGCCAGCGGCCCGTCCCCCCGCGCGTACGCCGAGAAGGCCAGCAGAACAAGCGCTTCGGCGCGCCAGGGATCGGGCAGATTGCGGGCCAACAGCGCCCACAACGCTTCGGCCTGCTCCGCGCACTCCCCGACCGCCAGCGCATAGAGCGTGTCGCGGACCCTCGGATCGGCCAACCCGACGGCCAACCGCGCCAACTCGGTACTGCCGGGCGCGTCGCCCTCGGCCAGCTGCACTGCCGCCCGCATCGCAGCGTCGACGTCCCCACGCACCTCGTCGTCGGGCCGGGCGTCCGGGCGACCCGGCCGCTGCGCCGCGAGCTCCAATGGCCGTTTCATCGAGGCGGCCGCCACGGGGTCCGGCCGGATCACCCGAAGTAGCTCGTCACGACTGCCGTAGAGGCGCCGACCGTCGAGCACGGCGGCTGCCGCCAGTGGTGACGCGCCCGGGTCGTCCACGTATCCCTCCGCGCCACAACCGTCGGCGCAGTGCCAGAACCCTCCGGCGGCCACCTTGTCCACCACGTGTGCGGCGTAGAGCTCGATGCCGTCCGCGGCCAACGCCTCGTCCAGCACCGCCGCGAGGTCGCGATAGCGGTCATCGCACGCCAGGCAGTCCCGGCTGTGGTCGTCCACGACCACAGCGATCACGGCGTCCGCGCCGGCGTTCGCCGCGAGGTCCACCAGGTGCGCGACGCGTCCGGACATGTCGTCGGCCAGATCGGCGCGCATGACGCAGCCCAACTCGCCCCGGTCGATGGTGACGAGCACGAGGCTGCGGCGCGGGACGAAGCCGAGCACCGCGGGCAGCGCGGCGATCAGCGCACCGGGGCGGTTGAGGTGGAAGTCGAACTCGGGCGAGGAGGGCGATGGTGTGGTCATGGCCCGACCGTGCCAACCAGCGCCGTCACGGGCCGCCGCGCGAACCGGCCGGGCACGCCCGGTTGGGGATGGACGCTGCGCTGGGGATAACCCGTTTGTTCATTCGGTATTCGGCGTCAGCCACATGCGCCGGTTCGGCAACCCCGCGTAGACAGTTGACCCATGGGTTCGATGCAGGAGTACGACCTCGTCGTCATCGGTTCGGGTCCCGGCGGCCAGCGCGCCGCCATCGCCGCAGCGAAACTCGGCAAGACCGTTGCGGTGATCGAGCGGGGCATGATGCTCGGCGGAGTCTGCGTCAACACCGGCACCATCCCGTCCAAGACGTTGCGTGAGGCCGTCGTCTACCTCACCGGCATGAGCCAGCGCGAACTCTACGGCGCGAGCTACCGAGTCAAGGACAAGATCACCCCCGCCGATCTGCTGTCACGCACCCAGCACGTCATCGGCAAAGAGATCGACGTCGTGCGGTCCCAGCTCATGCGCAACCGCATCGAGCTGTACACCGGGCACGGCCGATTCTCCGACGAGCACACGATCCTCGTCGAGGACCCCACCCGCGCTGAATTGGTCACTGTCCGTGGCCGTTTCATCGTGATCGCCACCGGGACCAAACCGGCCCGGCCGGCCGGGGTCACCTTCGACGAGGCACGCGTGCTCGATTCCGACGGCATCCTCAATCTCGCGACCCTGCCCACCTCGATGGTGGTGGTCGGCGCCGGGGTCATCGGCATCGAGTACGCCTCGATGTTCGCCGCGCTGGGCACCAAGGTCACCGTGGTGGAGAAACGCGACGACATGCTGGAGTTCTGCGATCCCGAGATCATCGAGTCGCTGCGCTTCCACCTGCGCGACCTCGCGGTGACGTTCCGGTTCGGCGAAGAGGTGACCGCCGTCGACATCGGCACTTCGGGCACCGTGACCACCCTCGCCAGTGGCAAGCAGATCCCCGCCGAGACCGTGATGTATTCGGCCGGACGCCAGGGCCAGACCGATCACCTCGATCTGGCCAACGCCGGCCTGGAGGCAGACTCCCGCGGCCGCATCTACGTCGACGACAACTTCACCACCAAGGTGGACCACATCTACGCGGTCGGCGACGTCATCGGATTCCCGGCGCTGGCCGCGACATCCATGGAGCAGGGACGGTTGGCCGCCTACCACGCCTTCGGCGAACCCACCAAGGCCATGATGAGCCTGCAGCCGATCGGCATCTACTCGATTCCTGAGGTGTCGTTCGTCGGGGCCACCGAGGTCGATCTGACCAAGGATTCGATTCCGTATGAGGTCGGTGTATCCCGTTATCGCGAACTGGCGCGCGGGCAGATCGCCGGTGATTCCTACGGGATGCTGAAACTGCTCGTGTCCACCGAGGATCTGCGGCTACTGGGGGTGCACATCTTCGGTACGAACGCCACCGAGATGGTCCACATCGGACAGGCCGTGATGGGTTGCGGCGGCACCGTCGAATACCTCGTCGACGCGGTGTTCAACTATCCGACGTTCTCGGAGGCCTACAAGGTCGCGGCGCTCGACGTGATGAACAAACTGCGCGCGCTCAACCAGTTCCGCTACTGACAGTCCGATTCGAGGGCCGCCGGCGCCGCGTCGCCGGGGCCGTCGGCCTCAGCACGGACGAGCAGACGCGCGATCCGGTCATCGAAGCGCGGTGAGTAGGACACGTCGTCGTCGCAGCCGCCGCCGTCGAGTCCGCCGACCAACCCGGTCACCGTCGATCCCGAAACCCACGGGGCACCGCTGAAACCATCGGTCACGCCCGCACAGGCCAGCGCCGGGAATCCCTGCAGTGACGACTCGGTCGCGCCTCGGCACGCCATCGGGCTGCCGCCCTCACCCATCGGGTAACCGGTCACCGTCACCGGGCTTCCCACCGCGGGCGCCGACCCCAGGGTCAGCCCGCCGCCGGACTCGGCCAGCAGACTCGCGGTGGAATCCCCGGTCACCCGCACGATCGCATAGTCGGCCTGAGGATCCTGGTTGGCGAGCCAGCGGGAGTCCAGATACACGCTGCTCACGTGCCAGGTGTCACCGGCGCCCGCGCCGAAACCTGGGACGAAGGTGGTGTCGACACCGTCGAGCAGGCAGTGCGCGGCCGTCAGGATGAGGTCCGCCGTCGGGGTGGCCAGCACCGACCCGCTACAGGTGTGCGTCGTGGTATCGCCCAGGAAAAGCGCCCCCACCCGGCGATCCGGCGTCACCGACTCGACCCCGGCCTGCGACAACGCGCTGGCCGCAGCCGGTGTGCTGGTCGGCGGGGCGGTCGTGAGGTCGGCTGCCGCTCCACCGGCGGTGGGGCCCGGAACGGTGCACGCCGCCGCCCCGGCCGCCGTCAGGGCAGCCGCGACTGTGAGTTTCGCCATCCGGGTCACGCGCATCATCATGATTTTGCCTGATCGCGCGGAGAACTGCCGGAATGCGACCCCCGGCCGGGCGCGTTCGAACGCACAAGCGGGGCGGAACGAACCCGCAGTACGGGTATGCGGGACACTGGAAGATACGGCGGTAGGCCGTCACAGCGTCCTACCGCAGCGAGGAGACGAAGCGAGATGACCGACACCAGCGACACCCCCGATCAGCACTACCAGCCCGACCAGAGCGGCATGTACGAGCTTGAGTTCCCGGCCCCGCAGTTGTCGTCTTCGGATGGACGCGGCCCGGTGCTGATCCATGCGCTGGAGGGGTTCTCCGATGCCGGCCACGCGATCCGCCTGGCCGCCGAGCATCTCAAGGACACGCTCGACACCGAGCTGGTGGCCTCCTTCGCCATCGACGAGCTGCTCGACTACCGGTCGCGCCGGCCGCTGATGACATTCAAGACTGACCACTTCACCAGCTACGAGGAACCCGAGCTGAACCTGTACGCGCTGCATGACGGCGTGGGCACGCCGTTCCTGCTGCTGGCCGGCCTGGAGCCGGACCTGCGGTGGGAGCGGTTCATCACCGCGGTGCGGCTGCTCGCCGAACAGCTCGGGGTCCGCCAGGTGATCGGCCTCGGCACCATCCCGATGGCGGTGCCCCACACGCGCCCCGTCATGCTCACCGCGCATGCGAACGACAAGGAGCTGATCGCCGACCACACCCCGTGGGTCGGCGAGGTCCAGGTGCCGGCGAGCGTTTCCAACCTGTTGGAGTTCCGCATGGCCCAGCATGGGCACGAGGTGGTGGGGTACACCGTGCACGTCCCGCACTACCTGGCCCAGACGGCCTACCCTCCCGCTGCCGAGGCGCTGCTGGCCGAGGTGGCCCGGACCGGTTCGCTACAACTGCCGTTGGAGAAACTCTCCGAGGCCGGAGCCGAGGTCTACAGCAAGATCAACGAGCAGGTAGAGGCCAGCGAAGACGTGGCTCAGGTGGTGACCGGGTTGGAGCGCCAGTACGATGCGTTCGTTGCCGCACAGGAGAATCGGTCCCTGCTGGCGCGTGACGAGGAACTGCCCAGCGGCGATGAGCTGGGAGCCGAGTTCGAACGGTTCCTCGCCCAGCAGACCGGTGACAAGCACAAGGACGACAGGTACAAAGACGGACGGGACGGCTTCGGCGACGGCTTCCCGAACGGCGACAACCACTCATAACAGCCCGACGCCGGGCCGAGGGCGAGGTTGACCAGCATGACCGAACGCAAACCCCATCTGCGGACCGTTCGCGAGCTCACACCGACGCTCGAGTACCGCACGATCCACGGATACCGACGGGCCTTCCGCGTGGCCGGGTCCGGGCCGGCGATCCTGCTGATCCACGGCATCGGTGACAACTCCACCACCTGGCACACCGTGCAATCGGCGTTGGCGCAACGGTTCACCGTGATCGCCCCGGATCTGCTCGGCCACGGCAGCTCCGACAAGCCGCGTGCGGACTATTCGGTCGCGGCGTACGCCAACGGCATGCGCGACCTTCTCAGCGTGCTCGACATCGACCGGGTGACCGTAATCGGTCATTCACTGGGCGGTGGCGTGGCGATGCAGTTCGCCTACCAGTTCCCGCAGTTGGTGGACCGGCTCATCCTCGTGGGCTCCGGCGGCGTCACCAAGGATGTCAACGTGGCGCTGCGGGTGGCCTCACTCCCGATGGGCAGTGAGGCGCTGGCCCTGCTGCGATTGCCCCTGGTGCTGCCGGCTTTGCAGCTGGCTGGTCGGGCCGCGGGCACGGTGTTGGGCTCAACGGGTCTCGGCCGCGACATCCCGGACATGCTGCGCATCCTGGCGGATCTGCCGGAGCCGACGGCATCGTCGGCGTTCGCCCGGACCCTGCGCGCCGTCGTGGACTGGCGCGGCCAGGTGGTGACCATGCTGGACCGCTGTTACCTGACCGAATCGGTTCCGGTCCAGTTGGTCTGGGGCGAAAGCGATTCGGTCATCCCCGTCAGCCACGCGCACATGGCACACGCCGCGATGCCCGGTTCCCAGTTGGAGATTTTCTCCGGATCCGGGCATTTTCCGTTCCATGATGATCCCGACCGCTTCGTCGAGGTGGTCGAACGCTTCATCGACACGACCGAACCGTCGGTGTACGACCAGGACCGGCTCCGCAGCCTGCTGCGCAGCGGGCGGACCGAAGCGACGATGAGCGGGCCCTTCGACACTCAGATCGCGGTGCTCGACGCAATGGACGCCGACGAGCGCAGCGCCACCTGACCTGCTCCCCCACACCGGGGCGGACAGTCCCGACGAGCCAGAGATGCGACCCCGAGATGCGACGTAGCATCGGGACATGGCCATCGACGTCACCGTGTTACGCGTATTCACCGACCCCGACGGCAAGTACGGCAATCCGCTCGGCGTGGTCGACAACAGCACCGTCGCCCCGGCCGACCGTCAGCGGATCGCCACCGAATTGGGTTACAGCGAAACGGTATTCATCGATCTTCCGCAGCCGGGAGCTAACTCCGCGAGTGCCCACATCTTCACCCCGGTCGCCGAGCTGCCGTTCGCAGGACACCCCACGGTCGGCGCATCGTGGTGGCTGCGCGAAAAAGGCTTGCCGGTCAACACATTGCGGGTACCCGCCGGGATCCTTCCGGTCGAGTACGACGACGATCGCGCCATTGTCAATGCCCGCTCGGAATGGGCCCCGGAATTCGCCATCTATGACCTGGCCACGGTCGACGAGGTGCTCGCCGCCGACCCCGATGATTTCGATGATGCCTACCTGTGGGCCTGGAGCGACGAAGCGCGCGGCACGTTGCGAGCCCGGTCGTTCGCCTCACACCTGGGGATTCCCGAAGACGAGGCCACGGGGTCGGCCGCAGTGCGGATGACCGACTACCTCAGCCGGGATCTCACGATCATCCAGGGAAAGGGCTCGGTGATCGAGACCCGCTGGAGCCCAGAGGGCTGGGTTCGTTTGGCCGGCCGGGTCGTCAACGACGGCACAACCCAACTGGACTGAATTACGCCTCGGCGCGATGCGCCCGCAGTGCTTCGATTTCGCGCTCGAAGTCCTCGGCTGACGAGAATGACCGGTACACCGAGGCGAACCTCAGATAGGCGACCTCGTCCAATTCGCGGAGCGGTCCGAGGATCGCCAGGCCGACCTCATGGCTGGGGATCTCCGGCGTGCCGAGGCCGCGGACCGCGTCCTCGACCTTCTGCGCCAAGACATTGAGCGCGTCGTCGTCGACCTGCCTGCCCTGACAGGACCGACGCACTCCGCGGATGACCTTCTCGCGGCTGAACGGTTCGGTCACCCCGCTGCGCTTCACCACAGCCAGCACCGCGGTCTCCACAGTGGTGAACCGACGTCCACACTCCGGGCACGACCGCCGGCGTCGGATGGCCTGCCCCTCGTCGGTCTCCCGGGAATCGACCACACGCGAATCAGGATGACGACAGAACGGACAATGCATTACCGCTCCTTCGTCATGGCGCCGGACAAGTAGTTCGAGCGCCCTTGAGCGTACCCGCGATGCCCTGGGCAGACTCACCGCCGGGTCCAGTGGCATGTAGGTGCTCACGCCGACACCGGCCAGTGATGCTGCCTGCCAGGACGATTCAGCGGACATTGCGCTGCTCAGCCAACCGGCGCGAGCAGTGTCTGCCCGGCGTCGACCGCGGCGGAGTCGAGTTGGTTGAGGTCACGAATCTGTTCGACGACCCGAGCCACCGGAGCATCCGGGGCGACCCGGCGTGCCACCTGCTGCAGCGACTCCCCCGACTTCACCTGGACCACCGCGAGTTCGGCCGGCTGCGGGTTTTCCGCCCCCATCACCCCACCGAGTTGCGCCACCAGGCCGAGCCACACCGTGATGCCGGCGGCGACCAGGGCCAGTAACACCGTGGTCAGCGGCGTGATGGGCCGGCTGCGGTGCGACGCCCGCGACATCAGCACGCCGGTTCCGCGGTAGTGGACCGTGCCGGCGGCCGGGCGGGCGTGGCCTGGGCGCTGCGCCCGCTGCACCCGGCGCACCGGCCGGGCCACACCGGTACCGAAGGTGGCGCTGCCCCGGGCGCCTCCGGCGGCCCTGGCCCGGGCCCGCTGCGGCGAGGACTGCGGCACGGCCCGAACAGCGCGGGAACGGCTATCGGCGGGGATATCGATGATCGCCATCTGACTGCCTTTCGGTGGACTCTTTCGCTCTTGTGTTCGAACATACTCGCTCAGGTGTTCGATTGATAGAACATGTGATCGAACTGTTGCCAAACGATAGAACAGGGCACCGACAAGTTCCGGCCACCAACCCCGCAGCCGGCCCCGAACCGCTGCCCCATGCGCCCCACCAGCAGACACGCCCACAACACGCGTCGAACACATGTTTGATTAATGTTCGATCAGGGACTACATTCGGCCCCATGAGCGACGACCGCAGCAGGGACGGCAACACGGGAAGCCCGGCCGGATCGGACGGCGCGGGCCCACGCCGGGCCGAGGGCGGCCTCACCGACCGGCAACGCACCATTCTCGACGTGATCCGCGCGTCGGTGACCACTCGCGGCTACCCACCCAGCATCCGCGAGATCGGTGATGCGGTCGGATTGACCTCGACGTCGTCGGTCGCCCACCAGTTGCGCACCCTGGAACGCAAGGGCTACTTGCGCCGCGATCCCAACCGCCCGCGCGCCGTCGATGTGCGCGCCGCCGACGATCCGACGGCCGCGACTCTGGTGTCCACCGACGTGGCCGGCTCCGACGCGCTACCCGAGCCGACGTTCGTGCCGGTGCTCGGACGTATCGCCGCAGGCGGCCCCATCCTGGCCGAGCAGGCCGTCGAGGACGTCTTCCCGCTGCCCCGCGAACTGGTCGGCGAGGGCTCACTGTTCCTGCTCAAGGTCGTCGGTGACTCGATGGTCGATGCCGCCATCTGTGACGGCGACTGGGTGGTGGTACGCCAGCAGAGCGTGGCCGACAACGGCGACATCGTGGCCGCCATGATCGACGGCGAGGCCACCGTCAAGACGTTCAAGCGCACCCGCGGTCAGGTCTGGCTGATGCCGCACAACCCCGCGTACGACCCGATCCCGGGCAACGACGCAGCGGTGCTCGGCAAGGTCGTCACCGTAATCCGCAAGATCTGACCGGGTGAGGGCCCGGCCGTGCCTGACGGCTGCCGGGCCCCCTTCCTCAGTCCGTGCGCACGAACCCGTTCGTGCGGGCGAATTCCTCACTGGCGAACCAGATCTCGGCCACTGCGTCGTCGTACTCGGCGCTGTCGGGCGCCCAGTACCGTCCGGACTTCGTGTCCGCCTTGATCGGATAACCCTCCGGCGCGCGGTGGGGGTCCTCCAACGGCAGATGGATGGCGGTGGCACTGGGTATCTCGTCGAGCTCGATGGCGGCGTGGCGCCCGCTGTGCGCCTCGCTGCTGTAGGCCTCGGCCTCGGTGATGACGCGGGTCGGCGCGGTGTCGACGTTGTCCTGATCGCTCGGCACTGTCAGGCCGGCCAGCCCCGCGAAACCCTGCGCCTCACGCACTCCGCCTACCGGACCGGGCATCGACCCGGTATCCGCCAGGTCCTCGACCACGAGCTCCGCCTCGATGTCGTCGACATCGTCGCCCTCGGCGACCTCCTCGAAGTCCGCGTCGATGGGCGTATCGAGATCCTCGTCGTCGAAGTCGTCCTCGAAGTCATCATCTTCGTAGTCGTCTTCGAAGTCGTCATCGTCGTCGAAGTCGTCGAAACCCTGCTCCCCGACCAACCGCGAGGAATCCTCCGGCGGTTCCTCCTCCTCGCCCGGCGCCCCGTAACCACTGGGCGATCCGTGCGGAGCGGCCCATTGGCTGACCGGAATGGCGATGTCGGTGGGGCCGTCGTACGGAGATGCCGCGCCCGATGACTCCTCGCCGGGGCCGGCGAACCGTGCCGTCGCGGCGTCACCGTACGCCGCGCTCGGCCCGTAGCCGTTGGCCGCGTCGGAGCCACCGCCGTCGCGGTAGTCATCGTGGTCGTACCCACGCGAACCGTAGCGCGCATCGTCATATCGACCGTCGTCGTAGGACGAATCGTCCGGTCCGCCGTCGTAGTCGTCGTCGAACGGATCATGGTCGAAGTCGTCATCGCCACCGGCGCGGCGACGGTGCCACAGGGCGGCCCCCACGATCAGCCCGGCGAGCAGCACGACCGGGATCACCGCGATCAGCCACCACCAGCTCCAATGCCAGGAGAACGGCTTCTTGCTGTCCGCTGAGGAGGGCTGCGGACCGGCCGCCGGGGTCTGGTCGAGTCCAGGAACCTGCAGTCCGCTCAGTTCGGAGGCGAGTTTCGACGGCTCGGTGGTGAACTTGTTGGCGTCGCGGTCCCACGAGATCGCTCCCCCGCTGAACCGCTGACTGATGACACCGCCGTCTTCGGTCTGGTCGGCCATCGGGGCGCCCAGCGCACCCTTCGCCCCGCCGAGCTTCTCCCAGGCCGCGTTCATCGCGCCCCGCACGATCACCGCGCCGTAGTCGGGAGTCCAGAAGATGACGGGGTTGTCGGCCGCGGCGAAAGTGCTGATCCGACTGTTGGGCCCCAACCCGCCCTCGGACTCGCCGGCGGTCGGGAAGCCCAGATCGCCTTCCGGGCCACCGACACTTTCGTACTTTTCGAGCAGCTGGCCGGTGATGGCATTGGCCCCGGTGGCCGGGCTGTAGAAGATCTTGCCGCCGGCGTACTTCTGGCCGAATCCGCCGTCGCCGATCGGGTACTGGTCGCCGTCCTTGGCTCCCAGCGGTCCCATCACCCCGCCCGCCTCGCGGCGCGC
Source organism: Mycolicibacterium peregrinum (assembly GCF_002102345.1). Taxonomy (GTDB): domain Bacteria; phylum Actinomycetota; class Actinomycetes; order Mycobacteriales; family Mycobacteriaceae; genus Mycobacterium; species Mycobacterium peregrinum. Next base: position 161,340 of record NZ_LQPP01000016.1, on the reverse strand, counting down.
GGCGGCGATCGCCGAGGCGGGATCCGACGGTACGTCCAGACCGGCGAGCTGATCGGCCAGTTCCGGCGGCACCGTGGTGAACGCCTTGGTCTTGCGGTTCCAGGAGATCTCGCCGCCGGTGAACTTCTGGGAGATCACGTCGCCGTCGAATGTCTCGTCGTCGGAGGGGACGCCCAGCACGCCCGCGGAGCCGCCGAGCTTGTCCCATGCGGCGTTGATGGCGCCCCGCACCACCCGGGCACCAGTGGACGGAGTCCAGAAGATGACCGGGTTGTCAGGCGCACTCAACGTCGAGTTACGGCTGTCCGCGGCACGTCCGGCACCCTCGTCGATGGTGGGGAATCCCATGTCGCCGTCGGCCGGACCGCCCAGCGACTCGTACTTGTCCAGGATTGCGCCCTGCATGAAGTGCGCGCCGGTTGCCGGGGTGAAGAACATCTTGCCGCCGGAGAAGTTCTGCGCGAAGCCAGAACCCACCGCGTACACGCCGCCCTGCCGCGGCCCGAGCGGGCCACCGTCTCCCCCGTTGGCCTCCCAAGCGGCGGTGACCGCGGCGTCGGCATCCGACTCCGGGGTGGCCGAAGCCACCGCCGGCACCACCAAAGCAGCGACCACGAGTGCGAGCAGGCCGACCGCCAACCGCCACACGGCCGCGTTCAGCCTCGCTCCCGGCCTAGTCATGCGCCCTCCCCGCTCGTTCGGCAAAGTTTCCTTAGAAATGTCCCGCCCGGACAACTTTGCGTCAGCACGTGACGATAACCAACTAACGTGGCCGATCATGACCAAAAAAGGCCCAATATCTGGGTCCGAAGACCCAGATTTGGGCTTTTTTGGACGAGTACCGGATAAATCGGGCGCCGATCGGCCCGCTAGACGCCGAGCCCGCGACCGATGATCTCCTTCATGATCTCGGTGGTGCCGCCGTAAATCGTCTGCACTCGGGCATCCAGGTAAGCCCGCGCAACCGGGTACTCACGCATGTAGCCGTAACCGCCGTGCAGCTGCAGGCAGCGGTCGATGAGCTCCACCTGCTTCTCGGTCGAGTACCACTTGGCCATCGCCGCCTGCTCCACGGTGAGCTTCTCGTCGAGGTGCAACCGGATGAACTCGTCGACCATCATCCGGACCACGGTGGCCTCGGTGGCCAGTTCGGCCAGCAGGAACCGGCTGTTCTGGAAACTGCCGATCGGCTTGCCGAACGCCTTGCGCTCCTTGGTGTACTGCACGGTCTGCTCCAGCACCGCCTCCATCGCCGCGGCCGCCATGATCGCGATCGAGATGCGCTCCTGCGGCAGGTTCTGCATCAGGTAGACGAAACCCTGACCCTCCTCGCCGAGCAGGTTCTCGACGGGAACCTTGACGTCGGTGAACGACAGCTCGGCGGTGTCCTGGGCATCCAGACCGATCTTGTCGAGGTGCCGGCCCCGCTCGAAGCCCTCCATACCGCGCTCCACCACGAGCAGGGAGAAGCCGAGAGCACCCTTCTCCGGGTCGGTCTGGGCGACGACGATGACCAGATCGGAGTTGATGCCGTTGGTGATGAAGGTCTTGGACCCGTTGAGGACGTAGTGGTCGCCGTCGCGCACCGCACGGGTCTTGATGCCCTGCAGGTCGCTACCGGTGCCCGGTTCGGTCATTGCGATCGCCGTGATCAATTCGCCCGTACAGAACTTGGGCAGCCAACGCTGCTTCTGCTCCTCGTTGGCCAGCCGGAGCAGGTACGGCGCGACGACGTCGTTGTGCAGGCTGAAGCCGATGCCGCTGTAGCGACCGGCGACGGTCTCCTCGCAGACGATGGTGTTGTACCGGAAGTCGTCGTTGCCGCCGCCGCCGTACTCCTCGGGCACCGCCATCCCGAGAAAGCCCTGCTTACCCGCCTCGAGCCAGACCCCGCGGTCGACGATCTTGTCCTTCTCCCACTGGTCGTGGAACGGCGCGACGTGCTTGTCCAGGAACGCCCGGTACGACTCGCGGAACAAGTCGTGCTCGGGCTCGAACAACGTGCGGTCGTACTTCACAACACTGCCCATGGTGTGACCTCCGGTACTGGTTACTGATTTGGGGCCAACCTATACCAACCGGGTGGTTGGTCAGCCCTGGGGAGGGTGGGTGCCGCCCGTAAACTCTGCTCATGCCCCGGTCCCCCATGAGCCTCGCGCACTGGGGCGCCTTCACCGCGAACGTCGCGGACGGCGACATCGCGGCCGTCACCCCGATGGACGGTGACGCCGACCCCTCACCGTTGCTCGGCAACCTCGCGGGCTCGATCCGGCACCGCTCCCGGATCGCCGGGCCCGCAGTGCGACGCGGCTGGCTGCGCGACGGCCCCGGCCCCAGTACCGAACGGGGCGCCGACGAGTACGTCGCGGTCTCCTGGGATGAGCTCTCCGAGTTGCTGGCCGAAGAGCTGCGCCGGGTCGTCGACACCTACGGCAACGAGGCGATCTACGGCGGCTCCTACGGCTGGGCCAGCGCCGGACGCTTCCACCACGCCCAGAGCCAGGTGCACCGCTTTCTGAAGATGCTCGGCGGTTATACGTCTTCCCGCCATTCCTACAGCCTCGGCGCGACCGGGGTGATCATGCCCCGGGTGGTCGGGACCCATGACGACCTGTTCAAGCGCTCCACCGACTGGGAGGTCATCACCGAGCACACCGATCTGCTGGTGTGCTTCGGCGGTCTCGCACTGAAGAACACCGGCATCAATCACGGTGGTACCACGGCACATCCGGCCCGCGACGCGCTGCGCCGGATGCGTGAGCGCGGCGGGAAGATCGTGTCGCTGAGCCCGCTTCGTGACGACGTCGAGGGCGACTGCCGATGGCTGGCCCCGATCCCCGGCACCGACGTGGCGGTGATGCTCGCTCTGTCCTACGTGCTCGCCACCGAGGGCCTGGCCGATCTCGATTTCCTCGACACGCACTGCAGCGGATACCAGCGGTTCGAGCGCTACCTGCTGGGCCGCGACGACGGTATCGCCAAGAGCCCGCAATGGGCGTCGACGCTCAGCGGCCTGCCCGCCGGCGAGCTCGTGGACCTTGCCAGACAGATGGCGGCTTCCCGCACCCTGGTCACCGTCAGCTGGTCGCTGCAGCGAATCCGGCACGGCGAGCAGGCGCCGTGGATGGGCCTCACCCTGGCGGCCATGCTGGGCCAGATCGGTGTGCCCGGAGGAGGTTTCGGTCACGGCTACGGGTCGATGAATGAGCCGGGGTTGCCGCCGCTGCGCTGCGGCCTGCCCGCGCTGCCACAGGGCTTCAACCCGGTGCAGACCTTCATCCCCGTCGCAGCCGTCACCGACATGCTGCTGCACCCCGGACAGCCGTTCGATTACAACGGACTGCAACTGACCTACCCCGACATCAGGTGCGTGTACTGGGCCGGCGGCAACCCGTTCCACCACCACCAGAACATTCCGAGGTTGCGCCGGGCCCTATCGCGGGTGGACACCATCGTGGTGCACGACCCGTACTGGACCGCGATGGCCAAGCATGCCGACGTCGTCGTGCCCTCGACCACCGCCTATGAGCGCGAGGACTACTCGGGGTCGCGCAATGACCCGCTGCTGGTCGCCATGCCTGCGTTGACCCCGCCGTACGGCGACTCCCGCGACGACTACACCACGTTCTCGGCGCTGGCTGGCCGGCTCGGGTTCGGTGAGCAGTTCACCGAGGGCCGCACGGCACGGCAGTGGCTGGTCCATATGTACGAAAAGTGGTCTGCGGGTCTGGATTTCGAGGTACCCGGGTTCGACCAGTTCTGGGCCGCGGGTCACCTGCGGTTACCCACCGAACCGGGGCTGACACTGCTGGCCGATTTCCGGGCCGATCCGGTCGGGCACCGGCTGGCCACCCCGAGCGGCCGCATCGAGATCTTCTCGCAGACCATCGACGGATTCGGCTACCCCGACTGTGCCGGCCACCCCCGGTGGTACGAGCCGACCGAGTGGCTCGGCGGTGAGCGGGCGGCCCGCTATCCGTTGCATCTGCTGGCCAATCAGCCCGCGACCCGACTGCACAGCCAACTCGACGGCGGCGCCACCAGTCAGGCATCGAAAGTCCAAGGGCGCGAACCGATCCGCATCCACCCCGATGACGCCTCGACCCGCGGGCTCGCAGACGGTGACGTTGTGCGGGTGTTCAACGACCGTGGGGCGTGCCTGGCCGGGGTGATGATCGACGACCGGTTGCGCCCGTCGGTGGTGCAACTGCCGACCGGAGCGTGGTACGACCCGGCCGATCCGTCAGATCCCGATTCGATGTGCGTGCACGGCAATCCCAACGTGCTGACCGACGACGTCGGGACCTCGTCGCTGGCGCATGGCTGCACCGGCGCGCATGTGCTGGTGCAGGTCGAGAAGTTCGATGGAGCCCTGCCCCCGGTGCGGGCACATGAGCCGCCGGTGATCCGGCAACGCTGAAACCGTTGGGCTGCCACCACTTCGGCGGTTTTCCCGGTGACAGTTGCGTGCCGGTGCAAAGATCCCTTCAGCGCTGACGGCTTCGTCAGCAGAAGGAGGCCCGGGCCGATGCGATTCTCACCCCGTTCTGCTGCCAGGTCACTGCTGGTCGGCGCCGTAGCGGTATCCGGCTCGGTGGTCATCGGCCTGACGCCCGTCGGCACCGCAGCAGTCGGTCTGGTGGTCGCGGTGACACCGCTGATCGTCCCGGGCACCGGAACCCCGAACCCGCAGGACTCCAACAACTACATGGCCAATGCCGTGGCCTACTACGTCCAGCCCAGCGGTAGTTGCGGCGCCGAGGACTGCGCGGCGCCGGTGGCCATCCCCTACATCGCCCAGTTCTGGCCCATCCCGCTCCCCGGCTGGGGCGGACTGGACGGCGCCAAATGGAACGTGTCGGTGGCCAGCGGGGTCACCCGGCTGACCAGTGAACTCGTCGGCGCCAACAACCCGAGTGCGGCGCATCCCGTAACCGTCTTCGGCTATTCGCAGGGTGCCACGGTGGCCGGCATCGTCAAGGGCAATCTGGCGGACCTGACCGACGAACAGAAGCAGAATCTGAGCTTTGTCCTGATCGGTAACCCCAACCGCCCTGACGGCGGCCTCTTCGAGCGGCTGGCGATCCTGGGCACCGTGCCGATCCTCGACGCCACGTTCGGTCAACCCACTCCGACGGACACCGGCATCGAGACCTACGACATCGCGCTTCAGTACGACGGTGTCGCCGACGCTCCGTCATGGGTGCTCAATCCGCTCGCCCTGGCGAATGCGCTGGCCGGATTCGAGTACGTGCACGGCTCCTACCTGGACCCCCGAGGCGACGATCCGGCCACCGCGACGCCATACGGCTACACACCCGAGCAGGTGCAGGCCGCGATCGAGAACGCGAAAGCGAACTGCAGCGCCGAAACCCACTGCCAGAAGGTCGACGGTAGCGATACGTACTACGTCACTCTGCCGGCGAAGACGCTGCCGATCATGCAGCCGCTGCTCGACCTGGGTGCGGCGACCGGCACGTCCGCCGTGGTGATCCCGCTCGTCGACCTGATCTCGCCGATGGCGCAAACACTGATCGAAACCGGTTACACCAGAACCGACTACAGCAATCCGACACCGTTCCAGTTGCTGCCCAGGTTCAACCCGGTCAAGTTGGCCACCGACCTGGTGAACGACATTCCGGAGGGCATCCGGGCCGCGCTCAACCCCGGGCTCGACCCACTGCCCGGATGGACCGATCCGACGCAGTCCGGCGTGACCGTCCGGGTCCCGGACACTGCCGACAAGACCGTTGCCGACACCACGAAACTCTCCACCACCTCCGATGGCAATCCGCTCCGGCGTCTGAGCACGGTCAACGCTCCCGAGGCGGCGGCGAATGCGGCCGACGCCGACGCGACAGCCCCAAAGCAGCGTCCTTCATTGCCGAAAGCGCTCGCCACCAAGGGACATCCGGCGCGTGACATGGCCAAGTCGCTCCGAAGCAGCGTGCGCAAGGCCCTGGGTCAGGACAGCGCGAAAGACAAGGCCACGGACCGTGCCGAGGCAAAAGACACCGGTGCCAAGGCCACGGGCACCAAGGGCAAGAAGAAATCTGCCGCCTGACGCGCGCTCAGAAGGTGGCGAACTCACCCAGGCTCGCGGCCAGTGCCATGGGTACCCGCGCCTTGATGCGGGTGCCGTCGGCAGTGTGCTCGGTGGCGTCCACCCGACCGTCGGCGTGCACCCGCGCAACCAGATCTCCGCGGTCGTAGGGAATGGTCACGTCCACCGTGGCGTCGGTCGGCGGGATCATCTCCGCCATCCGGGCGCGCAGCCGGTCCAGCCCCTCGCCGGTGTGCGCCGAGACGAAGACCGCTTCGGGCAGGGCGCGGCGCAGTGCGGCCAGTCCGAGGTCGGTGGCCGCGTCGATCTTGTTGACCACCAACAGCTCCGGAGGTGGAGTGATGTCATATTCGACGATCACGTCGTTGACGACCTGCCGGACCGCATTGATCTGCGCCAGCGGATGGTCGTCGGACCCGTCCACGACGTGCACCAGCAGGTCGGCGTCGACCACCTCTTCGAGCGTGGACCGGAAGGCCTCGACCAACTGGGTGGGCAGGTGCCGGACGAAACCGACGGTGTCGGTCAGCACGAACGGCCGGCCGTCATCGAATTCGCCACGCCGCGTGGTGGGTTCGAGGGTGGCGAACAGGGCGTTCTCCACCAGCACACCGGCCCCGGTCAGTGCGTTGAGCAGGCTGGACTTGCCGGCGTTGGTGTAGCCGACGATGGCCACCGAGGCGGCATCCGAGGTCAGCCGCCGGCTGCGCTGGGTGTCGCGGATCTTCTTCATGTCGCGAATCTCGCGGCGCAGCTTGGCCATCCGCTCCCGGATACGGCGGCGGTCGGTCTCGATCTTGGTCTCACCGGGCCCGCGGGTTCCCACGCCACCACCGGCACCGCCGGCGCGACCGCCGGCCTGGCGCGACATCGATTCACCCCAGCCGCGCAGCCGGGGCAGCATGTACTCCATCTGGGCCAGCGACACCTGCGCCTTGCCCTCCCGGCTGGTCGCGTGCTGGGCGAAGATGTCCAGGATCAGCGCGGTGCGGTCGATCACCTTGACCTTGACGACCTTCTCCAGCGAGTTGAGCTGTGCAGGTGAGAGTTCGCCGTCGCAGATCACGGTGTCGGCCCCGGTCGCCAGGACCACCTCGCGCAGTTCGACGGCTTTGCCCGAGCCGATGTAGGTGGACGGGTCGGGCTTGTCACGGCGCTGGATCAGCCCCTCGAGTACCTCCGACCCGGCGGTCTCGGCGAGTGCCGCCAGCTCGGCCAGGCTGGCATCGGCATCGGCCGCGCTGCCTTCGGTCCACACTCCGACCAGGACCACGCGTTCCAGCCTGAGCTGGCGGTACTCGACCTCGGTGACGTCGGTGAGTTCGGTGGAGAGCCCGGCAACACGGCGTAGTGAGGCGCGGTCTTCGAGGGCCAGCTCGCCGGTGCTGGGTGTGACGGGATGTTCTGGATGAGTCATATGTACTTACAGGTTGTCACGTGGGTCCGGCCGCGCGCACCCCAATTACGCGTGCGCAGCGTCCCACCACTCGTTGCTCAGGTCACCGCGCGCCACCAGCACGGAGGGGCCGCGCAGGAAGCTGGTGGACTCGGTGATCGTCACGGTGACCTCGCCGCCGGGGATGCGCACCCGCAACGTCCCGGTATCGGCACCCTGACCGGCCAGGGCCGCCAGCGCGGCCGCGACGGTACCGGTACCGCAGGAGCGGGTCTCGCCGACACCGCGTTCGTGCACCCGCATCGAGACCGCGCCGTCCACCGGGGCGGTCAGGACCTCGACGTTGACGCCATCGGGGAACAGCTGCGTGTCGAACGACACCGGTGCGGCCACATCGAGTGCCGCCAACTCGTCCTCGGTCAGCCCGACGCAGGCCAGGTGCGGATTGCCCATGTCGACGGCCAGCCCGCTGACATTGCGGCCGCCGACCACGGCGGTGCCGGTGCCGAACTGGTTGGCCTTGCCCATCTCGACGGTGACGTCGGCGGTCGTCGCGTCGACGCTGTGCAACACCACCGGACGGGGGCCGGCCAGCGACCCGACCACGAACTCGTCGGCAGATTCCAGTCCGGACGCCCGCAGGTAGTGCGCGAACACCCGCACGCCGTTGCCGCACATCTGCGCGATCGAGCCGTCGGCGTTGCGGTAGTCCATGTACCAGTCGGCCGCCGCCACCCCGTCGGGCAGCCGCTCGAACACCCCGGCGGCCTGCGCGGCACCGGCGGTCGTCACCCGCAGCACGCCATCGGCGCCGAGACCGCGGCGCCGGTCACACAGAGCGGCGACGGCGTCCGGCGTCAGCGACAACGCGGCGTCGAGGTCGGGCAGCACCACGAAATCGTTCTGGGTGCCATGTCCCTTCGCGAAAGGGATCGAGCCGAAGATCACCTGTTCAGGATACGTGCCGCCACGCCCGCAACGCGTCGTGCACCAGTCCGTCGGCCGCCCCGTCCAGCCACACCACCCGATGGTCACGCCGGAACCAGGAGCGCTGCCGGCGCACATAGCGGCGGGTGCCGATGAAGGTCGGCTCCCGCGCGGCGGAGCCGTCTCCCCCGGCGTCCAGGTCGGCCAGCACCTGCGCATAGCCGAGCGCCCGCGCTGCGGTGACCCCGTCGCGCAGCCCTCGACCGAGCAGCGTGTGTACCTCGTCCACCAGTCCTTCGTCGAACATCAGGTCGGTGCGTTGTTCCAGGCGCGGATCGAGAACTGCTGTGTCCCAGTCCAATCCGATGATCGCAGTGTCCCAGCGGGGTGTGCCGATGCTCGGCGCCGAGGCAGCGAACGGCTGCCCGGTGAGCTCCACGACCTCCAGGGCCCGCACGATCCGCCGGCCATCGGTCGGCAGGATCGACGCACCCGCGGCAGGGTCCACCCGGGTCAGCTCGACGTGCAGGGCTGCCACCCCCACCTCGGCCAGCCGCGCTTCCCACCGCGCCCGCACCGCCGGATCGGTGGCCGGAAACGTCCACTCGTCGAGCAGCGACTGGATGTAGAGCATCGAACCGCCCACGATCACCGGTACCGCGCCGCGGGCCGCGATGGCCTCCACGTCGGCCGCGGCCTCCTGCTGATAGCGGGCCACCGTCGCGGTCTCGGTGACGTCAAGGACATCGAGCTGGTGGTGTGGGATGCCGCGCCGCTCGGCGACCGGCAACTTGGCAGTGCCGATGTCCATGCCGCGGTAGAGCTGCATCGCGTCGGCGTTCACGATCTCGCCGCCCACCTTCTCGGCCAGCGCGAGTGCCAGCGCCGACTTCCCGGTGCCGGTCGGCCCGATGACTGCGATGGGCCGGGTCACGGCAGCCATTCGCCCACGAAGTAACCGACGCCGTACGGGGCTCCGCGATAGAGCTCACGGGCCGATCCCGGCGAGGGCCAGGTCAGTCCCGCCAGTACCTGGTAGGCAACCCTGCCGAGCACGGTGTCGGGCAGCTCGGCCAGCGCCGAGAGGTCTCCGGTGGCCAGTGCATCGTCGACTTGCTGTTGGACCGGCGCCGAGTCCGGGTCGTGGCCACCGGGGGCCGCCGGGGTGAGCGTGTTCAGGCCATCGGCGACCACGACGACACCGACGGGATCCGGAGATTCGTCGAGGCGGGCGCGCAGCGCGCGCCCGCGGGCCAGCGCCTCGCCGACCTGCTCTGATGCGGCAAAGACGTGCACCTCGATGTCGGCGGCGGGTGCCGCCTGTCCGCGGATCCACCCCGCGACCAGGGCACACAGCGGCAGTGCCACCGGATCAGCCGTCGTCCGGCGACCGAGAGCCACCGGGACGTCGGCGCCGTAGCCGGCGAAGGTTCCTGCGCGGTCCGGCCCGTACACCGCGTCAACGGGACCGACTCCGATGGCCAGCCAGCGCGGCGGCAACGAACCCGCTGCGGCGACGACGGCCTCCCGGAGGTCGGCCACCTCGCCCGCAGCCGCACCCACCAGTTCGGGCACCAGGACCGGTGTGGCGGGGACGATCGCGATGGCGCTCAGCACCTCACCAAACTAGTGCGCGGCCCCTTGTGGGCTGCGCGCCGAGGCCCGGTAGGACGCCCAGATCGGCCCGGGTGAGAACCCGTCCGTGCGAGTTTGTCAGGGCATTGCGCCTAAAGCCGTGGGCACGGCACAGCACGACCTGCTTCAATAGCGGACAAAGCGACAGCATCAGGCGCCGCGTCGCGCGGCAGATGCGCGGGCAACCGTGCGGAGTACGAGGAGCGGATATGACAACCAGTGAGCCAGGCGGAGCCACCCCCGAGTCGACCTCCGGGCCCACACCGAGGCCCACTCCCCGGCCCGGACCACCCCGCCCCGTTCCCCGCCCCAGCCGGGTCGCACCGGTGGTTGCCGTGGCGCCGGCGGGCGACCCGCACCAGTTCGGCCGCGTCGATGACGACGGCACGGTGTGGTTGATCAGCGGATCCGGCGAGCGTGTCATCGGCTCGTGGCAGGCCGGTGACACCGAATCGGCGTACGCGCACTTCGGTCGGCGCTTCGACGATCTGCACACCGAGGTCGCACTGCTGGAACGCCGGCTGTCGTCGGGCACCGGCGATGCGCGAAAGATCAAGTCTGCGGCCGCTGCGTTGGCGGAAAGTCTGCCCACCGCAGCAGTTCTCGGCGATGTCGACGCGCTGAGCGCCCGCCTGTCGGCCATCCTGGAACACGCCGACGAAGCCGCCAAGAACGAGCGGGCCCAGCGCGACGAGCATCGCGCCGCGCAGACCGCACGCAAGGAGGCACTCGCCGCCGAGGCCGAGGATCTGGCAGCCAACTCCACCCAGTGGAAGTCCGCCGGTGACCGCCTGCGCGAGATCCTCGATGAGTGGCGCACCATCACCGGACTGGACCGCAAGCTCGACGACGCCCTGTGGAAGCGCTACTCGTCGGCCCGCGAGACGTTCAACCGTCGTCGCGGCTCGCACTTCGCCGAACTGGACCGCGGGCGGGTAGGCGCCCGCCAGCTGAAGGAGGCGCTGTGCGAGCAGGCCGAGCAGCTGTCCGGCTCGACCGACTGGGGCGCCACCGGTGCCGCGTTCCGCGACCTGCTGACCCAGTGGAAGGCCGCCGGACGCGCTGCCAAGGACGTCGACGACGCGTTGTGGCACCGATTCAAGGCCGCGCAGGACACGTTCTTCGGGGCCCGTAACGCCGCCCACGCCGAACGTGACGCCGAGTTCAAGGCGAATGCCACCGCCAAGGAAGCGCTGCTGGCCGAGGCCGAGAAGATCGACACGACGGATCTGGATGCAGCCCGCGCCGCCCTGCGCACGATCGGCGACAAGTGGGACGCGATCGGCAAGGTTCCCCGCGAGCGGGCCGCCGATCTCGAACGCCGCCTGCGCGCCGTCGAGAAGAAGGTCCGCGACGCCCCGGCCGGTGGTGTCGACCCCGAGGCGCAGGCCCGTGCCGACCAGTTCCGTTCCCGTGCCGAGCAGTTCGAGAAGCAGGCCGAGAAGGCGGAGGCCGCCGGCCGGGCCAAGGATGCAGCCGAGGCCAGGGCGAGCGCCGAACAGTGGCGTCAGTGGGCCGACGCCGCGGCCGCCACACTCGGAGAGCGCAGGTAGCACCGCGCTCGGAGAGCGTGACCGGCACCCAGGCTCGGCTGAGCGCAGCTAGGCCTGGTCGGGCCGGTCCGGCTTGCCAGCAGAGGTGTCGGGCTTCGGGACGTCGGTTTTGGTCACGTCGGTCTTGCTGTCGCCTGGCATGGGGATGCCGAGCACGCCGTGCTGCTGATGCTTCGCGGCTTCGCGGCGCCGGTCCTCTTCTGCCGCCAGTTGCAGCGCGGTGCGCGACCACACCACGCGGGCCCAGTGGAAGGTCAGGACGATCACGGCCAGCCACCCGATGATCAGCCCGATTCCGGGGCCGGGATGGCCGGCGGCGGTCTGACGCGACCACACCGCCAGCATCCCGAGTGCGCTGGCCACCGCCGAACCGGCCAGGGCCGTCCAGGCCAGCGCCCAGCGGCGGGTGATCAGCGCCAGGGTGGAGAACCCGACCGAGAACACCAGCGCCAACCAGGTGAACACCCGGGACGGCAATGAGATGCCGTCGCTTACGGCCGTGGCGTCACCGACCAGGACGTCGAACCCCTTGGTGGTGCCGGTGTGCGGCAGCACGAACGACAGCAGCACCACGAACACCAGGATGGCCACGACCATCGCACGCGGACCCGTGTCGAATTCGCGGGTGACCTTGCGCTCGACGGCCGCCAGGTCGTCCTTGAACCGGTCGAAGTCGCTTTCGTTGCTCAACAGCCACATCCTCCTGATGACGGCGGGGTTTCCGGCGCACCGATCCGCGGCAGCCCGAGGCCGACGCCGGTCCGCGGGCGCCGCCCTGCCTCATGGGCGTCGCCGGCGGGCGTACGGCGGTGGGTGGCCAACGGGGCGTCGGCGATCAGATGGTGCGGCGCGGCGCCGGTCACGGTGGTGGTGACGATGTCGCCCGGCCGGATCCGCTCCACGTCGGCGCCGGGGCTGAAATGCACCAGCCTGCCGTCGCGGGCCCGGCCCGACATGCGGGCGGTACTGGCGTCCTTCCGGCCCTCGCCCGTGGCGACGAGCAGTTCCACCGCCCGGCCGATCTGGGCCTGGTTCTCCTCCAGGGAGATTCGCTCCTGCAGCTCGATCAGCCGCTGATAGCGTTCGGTGACAACGGCTTTCGGCAGCTGGTCGGGCATGTCGGCGGCCGGGGTGCCGGGCCGAATGGAGTACTGGAAGGTGAAGGCGGTCGCGAAACGCGACCGCTCGACGACATCGAGGGTGGCCTGGAAATCTTCCTCGGTCTCGCCGGGGAAGCCGACGATCAGGTCGGTGGTGATGGCCGCGTCCGGGATCGCGGCCCGCACCTTGTCGATGATGCCCAGGTAGCGGTCGGCCCGGTACGAGCGGCGCATCGCCTTGAGGACCCGGTCGGAACCGGACTGCAGCGGCATGTGCAACGTCGGGCAGACGTTGGGAGTCTGGGCCATCGCCTCGATCACGTCGTCGGTGAACTCGGCCGGGTGCGGTGAGGTGAACCGCACCCGCTCCAGCCCTTCCACCTCGCCACAGGCGCGCAACAACTTGGCGAAAGCGCTGCGGTCGCGGGGAACCTCCGGGTCGGCAAACGACACACCGTAAGCGTTGACGTTCTGGCCCAGCAGAGTGACCTCGAGCACGCCTTGGGAAGCCAGGGTCTGCACCTCGGCCAGGATGTCCCCGGGGCGGCGGTCGACCTCTTTGCCGCGCAGCGACGGCACGATGCAGAACGTGCAGGTGTTGTTGCAGCCCACCGAGATCGACACCCACGCCGCATAGGCCGACTCGCGCGTCGCGGGCAGGGTGGACGGAAACTCCTGCAGCGCCTCGACGATCTCGACCTGGGCGGCGCGGTTGTGGCGGGCCCGCTCCAGCAGCGTGGGCAGGGACCCGATGTTGTGCGTGCCGAACACCACGTCGACCCAGGGGGCGCGGCGCAGTACCGAATCGCGGTCCTTCTGGGCCAGGCATCCGCCGACGGCGATCTGCATGTTCGGATCGGCCTGCTTGCGCGGGGCCAGATGACTGAGATTGCCGTAGAGCTTGTTGTCGGCGTTCTCGCGCACCGCACAGGTGTTGAACACGACGATGTCGGCGTCGGCGCCCTCGGGGGCCCTTCGGTATCCGGCGTCCTCCAGCAGGCCGGACAGCCGCTCGGAGTCGTGCACGTTCATCTGACAGCCGTAGGTGCGGACCTGATAGGTGCGCGCGGCACGCTGCGAGGCCGGCGCCGTCGCGTCCCGGTTCACCATCGTCGTCACGGCCTCAATGGTACGGAGCCACCCGAAACGTCAACGCGGCGGATTGACGAGATCCGGGCAGGCCGGGCCTTCCCTGGGTAAGGTCACCTGCCATGGGTAGCCCCGGCGAGCAGCCGCAGGTCGACGACGCGGCGCCACCAGATGTGCCGATGATCTCACTTCAGGGAGTCAACAAGCACTTCGGTCCCTTGCACGTACTCAACGACATCAACCTCGATGTGGGGCGCGGCCAGGTCGTCGTGGTCCTCGGACCGTCGGGTTCGGGTAAGTCCACGCTGTGCCGCGCGATCAACCGGCTGGAGACCATCGACTCCGGCAGTATCGCGATCGACGGCCAAGCGTTGCCGGCCGAAGGCCGCAAGCTGGCTCGACTGCGTTCGGATGTCGGCATGGTTTTCCAGTCCTTCAATCTGTTCGCGCACAAGACGATCCTGGAGAACGTCACGCTCGCCCCGGTGAAGGTGCGCGGAAAATCCAAGGCGCAGGCCCGCGAGAGCGCGATGGCGCTGCTGGACCGGGTCGGGGTGGCCAATCAGGCCGAAAAATACCCGGCCCAACTGTCGGGCGGTCAGCAGCAGCGCGTCGCCATCGCACGCTCGCTGGCGATGAACCCGAAGGTCATGCTGTTCGACGAGCCCACCAGCGCACTGGACCCCGAGATGATCAACGAGGTCCTGGCCGTGATGACCTCGCTGGCCGGCGAGGGCATGACGATGGTGGTGGTCACCCACGAGATGGGATTCGCCCGCCGGGCATCCGATCGCGTGGTGTTCATGGCCGATGGCGCCATCGTCGAGGACGCGCCACCGGCCGAGTTCTTCGACAACCCGAAATCCGACCGCGCCAAAGATTTTCTCGGCAAGATCCTTCATCACTGACGCTCCGCCGAAAGGAACCCGAACATGCCCTCCGTGCCGTTCAAGTTGGTCGGTACCCTCGCGCTCGCGATCGCACTCCCCTTCGCCGCGACCGCATGTGGCGGTGGTGGCGACTCCAGCAAGATTGTCATCGGCACCAAATACGACCAGCCCGGCCTCGGCCAGAAGAAACCTGACGGCACCATGTCCGGGTTCGACGTCGATGTGGCCAAGTACGTGGCCAACGAACTCGGCTACCCCGAGGACAAGATCGAGTGGAAGGAAGCACCGTCGCCGCAGCGCGAGACGCTGATCCAGAACGGTCAGGTCGAATACATCGTCGGGACCTACTCGATCACCGATGCGCGCAAGGAGAAGGTCGACTTCGCCGGGCCCTATCTGCTGACCGGGCAGAGCCTGCTGGTGCGCGCGGACAACAACGACATCACCGGGGCCGCGTCGCTCGAGAACAACAAGAAGCTGTGCTCGGTGTCCGGATCGACCCCGGCGCAGAACATCAAGGACAAGTACCCGAA
This sequence comes from Mycolicibacterium peregrinum, assembly GCF_002102345.1. Classification (GTDB taxonomy): domain Bacteria; phylum Actinomycetota; class Actinomycetes; order Mycobacteriales; family Mycobacteriaceae; genus Mycobacterium; species Mycobacterium peregrinum. Next base: position 146,153 of record NZ_LQPP01000016.1, on the reverse strand, counting down.
GGTCCAGCTGCAACAGTTCGACACCTATTCGGCCTGCGTCGACGCTCTCAAGAACGGGGTCATCGACGCGGTGACCACCGACGAGGTGATCCTGGCCGGCTTCGCCGCGCAGAGCCCGGGCACCTTCAAGATCGTCGGTGACACGTTCTCCGAGGAGCGTTACGGCATCGGCCTGAAGAAGGGCGACACCGAGCTGCGCAAGAAGATCAACGACGCACTCGAAAAGATGGAGTCCAGCGGCGCCTGGAAGGAAGCGTTCGAGCGCAACCTCGGCCCGGCCGGTATCCAGACCCCGGCGCCGCCAGCCGTCGACCGCTGACCCGGAGGCAGCGCACCCACCGTGGAGCTCCTCGACGAGTACCTCGACAAGATCTCGGCATCACTGCAGATCTTCACCGACCACCGCGACGCGATATATGCGGCGTTCTGGACCACGATCCAGCTGACGGTGTTCTCCGCGGTCGGTGCGCTGATCCTCGGCACCGTGCTGGCCGCGATGCGGCTGGCGCCGACACCGGTGATGAACTGGCTCGGCACCGCATACGTGAACATCGTCCGCAACACGCCGCTGACGCTGATCATCCTGTTCTGCTCATTCGGTGTGGGCCAGACGCTGGGCATCACCCTGGTCGACCCCCATTCACCGACCTCGATCGCGGACAGCAATTTTCGTCTGGCCGTGCTCGGGTTGACCGTCTATACGGCGTCTTTCGTGTGTGAGACGGTGCGCTCGGGGGTCAACACGGTTCCGCTGGGCCAGGCCGAGGCCGCCCGCTCACTGGGACTGAGCTTCAGTCAGAACCTGCGAATAATCCTGCTGCCACAGGCTTTTCGGTCGGTGATCATCCCGTTGGGATCGGTCCTGATCGCTTTGGCGAAGAACACCACCATCGCCTCCGCGATCGGGGTGGCCGAGGCCGCCTTGTTGATGAAGGAGATGATCGAGAACACCGCTGCACTGATGACGGTCGGCGTGATCTTCGCGACCGGATTCGTGATACTGACCCTGCCACTCGGGTTGATGTTCGGATGGCTGGGCAAGAGACTGGCGGTGGCACGGTAATGAGCGCTTCTGTCCTCTTCGATGCCCCCGGCCCGCGGGCCCGGGCCCGTAACTGGATTTTCACCGTGCTGACCGTGGTCGTCGCCGCGGTGCTGCTGGGTTTCGTGGTCTGGCGGATGTGGACCAAGGACCAGCTCACCGGTGCGAAGTGGGAGCCGTTCCTGACGGCCGACCTGTGGCGAACATACGTCCTGCCCGGCGTGCAGGGCACGCTGACCGCCGCTGTGGTCAGCATCGTGTTCGCGCTGATCCTCGGCGTGCTGCTCGGGGTGGGCCGATTGGCACCGATTGCACCGATCCGGTGGATCTGTGGGGTGATCGTGGAGTTTTTCCGCGCCGTCCCGGTGCTGATCATGATGATCTTCGCGTATTTCCTCTATGCCGTATACGACACGTTCCCGTCAAAGCACTTGGCGCTGGCCGGCGTGATCACGGGTCTGACCCTTTACAACGGTGCCGTGATCGCCGAGATCGTGCGGGCCGGTATCAACACCCTGCCCCGCGGCCAGCGTGAGGCGGCGGCCTCACTCGGCCTGTCGTGGGGACAGACGATGCGATTGATCCTGCTGCCACAGGCGATCACCGCGATGCTGCCGGTGCTGGTGTCCCAGCTGGTGGTGGTGCTCAAGGACACTGCGATCGGCTACCAGATCACCTTTGTGGAGATGGTGCGCCAGGGCACGGTCATCGGGTCGGCCTACGGCAACTATCTCCCGGCGCTGATCGTGATCGCCATCTTGATGATCACGGTGAACTTCACGCTGTCCTGGTTCGCCACCTGGCTGGAACGGCGAATGCGTCGTTCCAGCCGTGGGCCCGCACCGCTGGAGCCAGAGGCCGTCGAACAGGAAGGCGCACCGGGCGCGCAGGTGCTGCACAGTCAACGGGACTGACCCGCGTATAGCGACACAATGCGGCCGCTACACCCGGCGGCGTTCCCGTTCGCCGGCCAGTTCGACGCTGACGACGTCGAAGGCCATCGACTGGTTGTAGCCGCGACGAGCCAGCATGCCGACGAGCCGACGCGTCACCTTCACGTCGCCGTCGTCGTCATCGAGCCGCTCGCGACGCAACTTGTCCCGAACCAGCTGCTCGGCCCGTTGCCGCTCGGCAGCCGGATCCAGGTCGGCCAGCGCGGCGTCGATGACCTCTTTGTCCACGCCCTTCTTGCGAAGCTCAACAGCCAAGGCGCGCTTGCCTTTTCCTGAGTTGGCGTGCCGGGACCGCACCCACTGTTCGGCGAAGTCCTCGTCATCGATCAGCCCTACCTCGGTCAACCTGTTCAGCACCTTGGCGCTGAGGTCTTCCTCGTAACCTCGCTTGGTGAGCTGTTCGATCAGTTCGGAGCGGGTGCGGGCCCGCACGGTGAGTAGGCGCAGGCAGACGTTCTTTGCCTGCTCCTCACGTTTGCGAGGATCCTGCGCCTGCTCCCCGTCGGGCGTACCCGACGGCTCAGAAGTCAACCGGGGCGGGAAGGACGTCATCAGCCTTTGCCTCGGCGGTCACGACGGCACCGATACCGAGCTTTTCCTTGATCTTCTTCTCGATCTCGTTGGCGACGTCGACGTTCTCCAACATGAATTTGCGGGCATTCTCCTTGCCCTGCCCCAGCTGCTCACCTTCGTAGGTGAACCAGGAGCCGGACTTGCGGATGAAGCCGTGCTCGACACCCATGTCGATGAGTGAGCCCTCGCGGCTGATGCCGTGGCCATACAGGATGTCGAACTCGGCCTGCTTGAACGGCGGCGAGACCTTGTTCTTGACGACCTTGACGCGGGTCCGGTTACCGACCGCGTCGGTGCCGTCCTTGAGCGTCTCGATACGCCGGACGTCGAGACGGACCGAGGCGTAGAACTTCAGAGCCTTACCGCCCGTGGTGGTTTCGGGCGAGCCGAACATCACGCCGATCTTCTCGCGGAGCTGGTTGATGAAGATCGCGGTGGTGCCCGAGTTGTTCAGCGCACCGGTCATCTTGCGCAGCGCCTGGCTCATCAGACGGGCCTGCAGACCGACGTGGCTGTCGCCCATCTCACCCTCGATCTCGGCGCGGGGCACCAGGGCGGCCACCGAGTCGATCACCAGGATGTCCAGCGCGCCCGAGCGCACCAGCATGTCGGCGATCTCCAGCGCCTGCTCACCCGTGTCGGGCTGGCTGACCAGCAGCGAATCGGTGTCCACACCGAGCTTCTTGGCGTACTCGGGATCCAGGGCGTGCTCAGCGTCGATGAACGCCGCGATACCGCCGGCAGCCTGGGCATTGGCCACCGCGTGCAGCGCCACAGTGGTCTTACCCGAGGATTCCGGGCCGTAGATCTCGACCACGCGGCCGCGAGGCAGGCCACCGATACCGAGCGCGACGTCCAGGGAAATCGAACCGGTGGGGATCACCGAGATGGGCTGGCGCACCTCCTCGCCGAGGCGCATCACCGAGCCTTTACCGAAGTTCTTGTCGATCTGGGCCATCGCCAGTTCGAGCGCTTTTTCGCGATCAGGGGCCTGTTGCGCCATGATGGTGCCTCTCCGAGTAGTCGTGTTGACCGGTGTTCCGATCGGTTGGCGGTGACGTTAGAACAGGCCACCGACAAGTCGGCTCAGTCGGACTGCACTCAGACTAGACGAACATCTGTTCGATTCAAGGAGACACGCCGGAGCTGATCTCCGTCAGCGACGCCAGTTCGGAAAATTGTCGAGATCCCGCAGCGTCATGACGAAACCGACCGCGCCGACAGCGATGGCCAGGAAGTATCCGAGGGCCGCCGGCCATCCGGCCAGCGTCGACGCGACCAACCAACACAGCAGTACCGCTGCGATCACCAGCAGAACACCGTAAAGAGGTGTCCGCATCGGGTGGTCACCAAGGCCCATGACTCCGGTATACGCCGAATCTGTGGCGGGGAAAAGACCCGTCAGCTCACCGCTGGCTGTTCACCACTGCTCGCGCGGGACGTCGAAGTCCGCACACAACGCCCGCCACACACTGCGCGGCTCCACCCCGTCCTCGATGGCCTGCGCGGCCGTGCGGCCGTCGAGGGCCGCCAGCACATGGTCGACGAGCAGCGAACGACCCCGCATCGCGCCGAACTGGCCGTCCACGAGCTCATGGAATTCCGTCAACCGCACGGGCCCAACCTACCCAGTGCCTGCCAGCGCGTCATGGCACACCCGTACCGGATCTGCCACCTCGGCGATCGAGGCGCCGGCGCGCACCGCGGCCGCACGGTAGGACGACGCCCCGAGCACGGTGTCGACCGCCGCGGTGAGCGCCTCCCCGGAAAGGGGCCGCACCAGCTGCGCACTGCCTTGGCGCACAACGCGATTGGCGATCTCCCACTGATCACCGCCACCTGGCACCACCACCATCGGCACACCTGCCAGCAGCGCCTTGGACACCAGACCGTGCCCGCCACCGCAGATCACCAGATCGGCCTGCGACAGCAACTCGTCCTGACGGCCGAGCCCCACCGCCGCCCATGGCGGCACCTCCACGTCGGCCCCGCCGAGCCGCGACACCACCACGCGGGCCCCCTCGGGCAGCGTCTGCCCCGGGCGCAGCGCCTCCAGCACCAGTTCGGCCATGCCCTGCGTCCCGGTGGTCGCGGTAGAGGGCGCCACCATCACCACCGGACCCGAGCCCGGCGGCACGGTAAGCACCGCTTCGGTCGGTTCGAAGTGCAGCGGACCGACCACCACGGCCTCGGCCGGCCAATCCGGGCGCGGCACCTCCAGTGCGGGCAGGGTGGCGATCAAGCGACGCAACGGTCCGGGGTCGGCCGCAGGCAGACCGATCGCGGCGCGTACACCCGCTCGCTCGGCCAAACCCGCCCGCACAGATCGCGCGGTCAGGGCCCGCATGACGGTGTCGCGGAGTCGTCCCCGGATACCGACGCCGGGGGCCAGCCCGCTGCCTAGCGGCGGCAACCCCTTCGACGGCAGGTAGAGGGGATGTGGGTTGAGCTCCACCCACGGCAATCCGAGCAGCTCGGCAGCCAGTCCGCCGCAGGCGGTGATCACGTCGGAAACCACCAGGTCCGGGTGAAGTTCGCGCAGTCCGGGGACGTTGAGTTGCGCCATGCGCCCGGCACGCTGGTGGATCTTGGCCCCGGCATCGGTGTCGTCGTCGCCGTCGTCCGGATCGAGGCCGGCGAGTTCGACGGCATCGACACCGGCAGCCCGGGCGGTTTCGAGCCATTCCACCCCGGTCAGCAGCGTCGGGGTATCCCCCGCGGCGAGGAACTTCAGGCACAACGCAAGGGCCGGGAAAGCATGTCCGGGATCGGGCCCGGCGACCACCGCTACGCGCACCGGCCTACCTTGCCACAGCCATTCCCCACTAGGCTTCGGGCATGCCTGACCAATCCACCACCGCAACGCAGACTCCGACCGCCACGGTCGAGACGTTCCTCAACGCGCTGCAGGAGCAGGACTTCGACACCGCCGAGACGACGCTGGCGCAGAACCTCGTGTACCAGAACGTCGGTTTCCCGACCATCTACGGCCGCAACCGCGCGGTGAAGCTGTTCCGATCGATGCCGGCCTGGATGGGCTTCGAGGTGAAGATCCACCGGATCGCCGCCGACGGTGCCGCCGTACTCACCGAGCGGACCGATGCCCTCACGTTCGGTCCCCTGCGCCTGCAGTTCTGGGTGTGCGGGGTGTTCGAGGTGCACGAAGGCCGGATCACGCTGTGGCGGGACTACTTCGACATGTTCGACATGGTCAAGGCGACGGTGCGCGGCCTCGTCGGTGTGGTCGTGCCGTCGCTGCGCCCGTCGCTCTGACGGCGAATCAGGCGCGGCGCAGCTGGCCGAGTTCGTCGAACGCCTGGGCCCACCCGACCAGACGATCGGTGGCGCCGGTCAACTCGTTGCGGTAGCGCTGCTGCGACAACGGCGATGCCGCGGTCTGGCCACCGTTCACCGTGGATACGAGTTGCGCTGCCGCAGTGACCATTTCGTTGTACTGCCGCACGCCCTGAGCGAGCTGGGCGGTGAAGGCATTGATGGTGGGCACCAGATGCTGGCGCGACTGTGGAGCGTTGCTGATCGCGCGCTCCATCGAGACCACCTCGGTGGCGGTGGCCGCCATGGTCCGCACGGTCTGATTGGCCACGGTGGTCAGTTCCCGTAGTTCGTCGGCGGGCAGCATCCGCCCGCGCTCCAGTACGCCGAGCAATGAGAACATGCCCCGCTCAGAGGCCATCAGCGCCGACATGGGCTGGCGGGCGGCCGAGCCCCACGGTGGTAACCGACGTCCCGAGACCGGTCGTTCCGCCGGCAGTGGTTCCGCGCGCAGCCAGCGGTAACGCAGCCAGAACAACGTCGCGGGGAATGCCGCACCGGCCGCGATCGCGCCGGTGATGATCAGGCCCCAGACCGGTGTGCTCCACGACGCCAGCAGCGCCGTCACGAGCACCCAGAACCCGGTGGCCAGGGTGAAGAACACCCCGAGGCGCAGCGCCCACCGCCGCTTGCGCAACAGCTTTGCGCGCGGATCGGCGGCGGCGCTGAGCTTCTCGGTCAGGGCCCCGGACAGGTCTGCCGCGGTGTCGATCCCCCGTTGCACCAACGATTTCCAGGCGTCGGGTCGACCGGTCTTGGTAGCCATGATCTAGAACACTCGAATCTCTACTGGCCGAGCGGATTCTCGGGGGTGGCAGGAGTCTGGCTGGCGGCCGGAGAGGCCGGGGTGGACTGGGTGGCTCCGCCGCTGGGCAGTGCGTCGCCGCGCATCGACGCCCGGATCTGCTCGAGCCGGGAATGGCCGGCCATCTGGACGCTGGCCTGCTGAACCTCCATCATGCGGCCCTGCACCGAGTTCTGCGCCAGCTCGGCCTGGCCGATGGCGTTGGCGTAGCGGCGCTCGATCTTGTCGCGAACCTCGTCGAGGCTCGGGGTGTTGCCCGGTGCGGCGACCTCACTCATGGAGCGGAGCGAAGCACTGACCTGCTCCTGCATCTTTGCCTGCTCGAGCTGGGACAGCAGCTTGGTGCGCTCGGCGATCTTCTGCTGCAGCATCATCGCGTTCTGCTCGACGGCCTTCTTGGCCTGCGCGGCGGCCTGCAGGGCCTGATCGTGCAGACCCTTGAGGTCCTCGACGCTCTGCTCGGCGGTGACCAGCTGGGCGGCGAAGGCCTCGGCGGCGTTGTTGTACTCGGTGGCCTTGGCCGCGTCACCGGCGGCGGTGGCCTGATCGGCCAGCGTCAGCGCCTGGCGGACATTGACCTGCAGCTTCTCGATGTCGGCGAGCTGCCTGCTGAGCCGCATCTCGAGCTGGCGCTGGTTGCCGATGACCTGGGCGGCCTGCTGGGTCAGGGCCTGGTGTTGCCGCTGCGCGTCCTCGATGGCCTGCTGGATCTGCACCTTCGGGTCGGCATATTCGTCGACCTTGGAGCTGAACAGCGCCATCAGGTACTTCCATGCCTTGACGAACGGATTGGCCATGGGTTCGTTCCGCCTTATCTGTCGGGCTTGTCGGTCAGGCTTGCCCAGCAAGCCGTGCTCGGGTCTTACTGCTCTTCAGGTTGCCGCAATTCCTCTGATGCCAACTTATCGGTTCTGGACAGGCAGCCACAGTCCCGTCGACTGTTCGCGTGGGTGTTTTGCGAAAATTCGTACCCACGCATGAACAGCGCGATCAATCCGGCATCGGCGGTGGCGTCAGGCCCTGGTCACGCGACGGCCATCGACACGACCTGCGGGATGACCACCTTGGTCGACGCATCGATGTGGGCGACGTTGGCAGCGACCTCGGGGCGGACGGCTGCAGAGGCGTGTTCGCGCTCGGCCATGCTCTCGCCGGCATCGGTGAGCACCCGCGACAGCGGGACATCCAGTGCATCGCAGATGGCGCTGAGCAGTTCGCTGGAGGCTTCCTTGCGGCCCCGCTCGACTTCGGAGAGGTACCCGAGGCTGACCCGGGCCGAGTCGGACACTTGACGCAACGTCCGACCCTGTTCGGTGCGGGCGTTACGCAGCACGTCGCCAATCACCTCACGCAGCAATGCCGTCATCGTGCCCTCCTTCGCCTGGCTGTCGCAGGTCCACTGACTGACCAACGCCGCGGACCACCGCATGGTTCCCGGAGTCCGGTGCCGATCTTGGGTTACTGGTTCTCGACCAGGAAACGCAGCCGGGCGATTGCCTCGTCGACGGCGGCGCGGCGGATGTCCCAGCGCGAGCCGGACAGGGCCAGCTCGACGACGTCGGTGTCGACCGGGCCGGCCAGGCCGATGAACACGGTGCCCACCGGGTGGCCGCCGTGCGGTTCGGGCCCGGCCACGCCGGTCAGGCCGACGCCCCAGGTGGCCGCGCACCGCTGTCGGGCGCCGACCGCCAGCGCCCGCGCGGTGGGGGCAGCGACGGGGCCGACCGCGTCGAGCACCTGGGGGGCCACGCCGGCCAGCCAGATCTTGGTGTCCTCGTTGTAGGTGATCAGTCCGCCCTGTAGCACCGCACTGGCCCCTGACACGCCGGCGAGCGTCGCGGCGAGCAGACCGCCGGTCAGCGACTCGGCGGTGGCCACGCTCTGGGAGCGCACCGTCAGGTCGGCCACCAGTGCCCTGGCGTCGTCAGTGAGCAGCGGATCGTCCACGTGAATCCCTGATCGCAGAGAGGACGTAATCGGCGCCGGTGAGCACGGTCAGCACCACGGCGGCCCACATGATCACCCAGGCCACCTCGAGCCAGATGTCGGGCCACGAATGCAGCGGAAGCACGAACAACCCGATGGCCACGGCCTGCACCAGTGTCTTGAGCTTGCCGCCGCGGCTGGCCGGGATCACTCCGTGACGCAGCACGGCGAACCGCAGCACCGTGATTCCGATCTCACGGGTCAGTACCACCACGGTGATCCACCAGGGCAGATCGTGCAGCATCGAGAGTCCGATCAGCGCCGCGCCGATCAGCGCCTTGTCGGCGATCGGATCGGCCAGGGTGCCGAACTCGGTGATCATGCCGTAGCTGCGGGCCAACGCACCATCGAGATGGTCGGTGATCACCGCGACCGCGAACACCGCGAAAGCGGCGATCCGCCAGCCGGATTCATGACCGTCGCCGACGAACAGAAATACGAGGAAGACCGGAACCAGCACCATGCGCACACCGGTGAGCACGTTGGCGAGGTTGGCCACGCGCGCACGCGGGACCACCGGATCGGTAGAAGGTTGGCCCGGCACCGCAACAGAATATCGGTTGCCGTAGCGGATACTCTTGCGCCTGTGAACCCAGGCAGTGTCGAGCCGCGCCAGCAGCCTGTGGTGCGCCGCGCCCGCACGTCCGATGTCCCGGCGATCAAGAGCCTGGTCGACGTCTACGCGGGGAAGATCCTGCTGGAGAAGAACCTGGTCACGCTGTACGAGGCGGTCCAGGAATTCTGGGTCGCCGAACTCGACGGTGAGCTGGTCGGATGCGGAGCGCTCCACGTGTTGTGGGCCGATCTCGGTGAGGTGCGCACCGTGGCGGTGCATCCGAAAGTCCGCGGCACCGGCGTGGGGCATGTTCTCGTCGAGCAGTTGCTCGGCGTCGCGCGCGAGTTGCACCTGAGCCGCATCTTCGTGCTGACCTTCGAGGTCGACTTCTTCGGCAAGCACGGATTCGAGGAGATCGACGGCACCCCGGTGACCGCCGAGGTGTACGAGGAGATGTGCCGCTCGTACGACACCGGTGTCGCGGAGTTCCTCGACCTGTCGTACGTCAAGCCCAACACATTGGGCAACACCCGGATGTTGTTGACGCTGTAAAACTGCGCTGACGCGAGGATGCCCATGCAGAAGTGGTTGGCGATCGGACTGGCGGTGGCCCTGGTATGGCCGGCCGCGGCGTGTGTGGCCGACCACAGCAGCGACATCGAGGCCATCGGCCAAGAGGTAAAAGCACTTCCTGGGGTCAGCGACACTCACCTGGAGCACAGCGAGAGCGTCGGTCTCGGCAACTCGATGAAGCTCGGCGTCACGCTGGACTCATCGGTGACCGACGAACAAGCCCGCGACGTCGGCAGGACTTTCGCGGCGCACTTCGACGGTGAGGAACTCGGCGAGCCCGTCGTCGATTTCACCGTGCACTATCCGCCGTCCGAATCGGTGGCGTCATTCCATTTTCAAGTCGGAAACAACCTGCCCACCAAGGGAACAGCCGATCTGGACCAACGGCTCGAGGCCTGGATGAGGATGGTGAGAACACCCACGGTCCAATCCGTCTCGATGTATCAGACCGAATCCGGTTCTACCAAGCACGAATTGAGCATCACGGTGCAGATGCGGCCGGGTACATCCGACGACGCACGAGAACTGCAGCGCGACTACCCGGTCCTGGCGCAGGGGAACTGGTGCATCAAACCTGGCTACTGTCCACCCGCATAGCAGCCCCCGCGCTAGAACTCGTCGGGATCGTCGTCCGCATCGGCACCGTTGGCGTCGGACCCGCCACGGATCAGCATCAGCGTGCCGGCCAGCTCGTCCGGCTTGACGAGCACCTCACGCGCCTTCGACCCCTCGGAGGGTCCGACGATGCCGCGGGTCTCCATGAGGTCCATCAGCCGGCCTGCCTTGGCGAAGCCGACGCGCAGTTTGCGCTGCAGCATCGAGGTGGAGCCGAACTGCGAGGACACCACGAGCTCGACGGCCTGCAGAAAAACGTCCATGTCGTCGCCGATGTCGGGGTCGACATCCTTCTTCTCGCCGGCCTTGGCCGCGGTGACGCCTTCGACGAATTCCGGTTCGGCCTGGGCCTTGGTGGCCTCGACGACAGCGTGGATCTCCTCGTCGGTGATGAACGCGCCCTGCATACGCAGCGGCTTGTTGGCGCCCATCGGCAGGAACAGGCCGTCGCCCATGCCGATCAGCTTCTCGGCGCCTGGCTGGTCCAGGATGACGCGGCTGTCGGTGAGTGACGAGGTCGCGAACGCGAGCCGGGACGGCACGTTGGTCTTGATCAGACCGGTGACGACGTCCACCGACGGCCGCTGGGTGGCGAGCACCAGGTGGATACCGGCGGCACGGGCTTTCTGCGTGATGCGGACGATGGCGTCCTCGACGTCACGCGGTGCGGTCATCATCAGGTCGGCGAGCTCGTCGACGATGGCCAGGATGTACGGGTAGGGCTTGTAGACCCGCTCGCTGCCCAGCGGCGTGCTGATCTCCCCCGAACGCACCTTCTCGTTGAACACGTCGATGTGGCGGACCCGGGACGCCTTCATGTCCTGGTAGCGCTGTTCCATCTCCTCGACGAGCCAGGCCAGTGCCGCGGCGGCCTTCTTCGGTTCGGTGATGATCGGCGTGATGAGGTGCGGAATGCCTTCGTACGGCGTGAGTTCCACCATCTTGGGGTCGATCAGGATCATCCTGACCTCTTCCGGGGTGGCCCGCGCCAGCAGTGAGACCAGCATGGAGTTGACGAAGCTGGACTTACCGGAGCCGGTCGAACCGGCCACCAGAAGGTGCGGCATCTTGGCCAGGTTGGCCGAGACGAAGTCGCCTTCGATGTCCTTGCCCAGGCCGATCACCAACGGGTGGTGGTCGCGACGCGTCGACGGCGCGGTGAGAACGTCAGACAGCCGGACCATTTCGCGGTCGGAGTTGGGCACCTCGATGCCGACCGCGGACTTGCCGGGGATCGGGGCCAGCATGCGCACGCTCTCGGTGGCGACGGCGTAGGCGATGTTGCGGTGCAGCGCGGTGATCTTCTCGACCTTGACGCCGGGCCCGAGTTCGACCTCGTAGCGGGTGACGGTCGGCCCGCGGGTGCAGCCGGTCACGGCGGCGTCGACCTTGAACTGTTCGAGCACCGAGGTGATGGCGTCGGTCATCTGATCGTTGGCGGCGGTGCGAAGCTTCGGCGGATCACCGGCGATCAGCAGATCCATCGAGGGCAGGTTGTACGGCCCCTCGACCACCCGGTCCATGACGAGGGTGTCATCAGAGGATTTGGCCTTCGGCTCGGATTTGACTTCGGCCTTCTTGCGGGGGCGCGGCTTGACCGCGGGCTCGGGGACGGTCGGCGCATCGGTGTCCTCGGGCAGCGGGTAGTTGTCCATCGGCGTGCCGGCCGGTGCCTTGGGCGACTCGATGGCTGCTGTCGGCCAGGTTTGGGCGTCGCCGCGTGAGGCGTCGTCGTCGTAGTAGCCGTCGGACAGATCGTCGTAGCCGTCGTCGTCCTCGTACTCGTCGACATAGTCGCCGTCGTACTCGTCATCGTCGTAGTCGTCGTGGAACGCCCGGGTGCTGAACATGGCCCGCAGGGTCGACGGCACCTCGCGGATCGTCGTCCCGGTGACCAACAACAGACCGAACAGCACACCCATGAACAACAGCGGTGCGGCGATCCACTCGGTCAGCCCGTCCGACAGGGGTCCACCGATGGCGAAGCCGACGAATCCGGCGGCATGCTGACGCGCGACGGGATCCTGCGGCGATCCCGACCATAGGTGCCACAGGCCGAGCAACGGCAGCGCGATCATGGCCGATCCCAGGATCAGCCGGGGGCGAGACTCCGGGTCCGGTTCGGTGCGCATCAGGACGACGGCGATGACGCCGAGGATGACGGGCACCAGCACCACCGGTCCACCGATCAGGGTGCGCACGGCGGTGTCGATCCACTGCCCCACCGGGCCGGCCGCATGGAACCAGGAACTGGCGGCCACGACGACGGCGATGCCGAGCAGCGCGAGCGCCAGACCGTCACGGCGGTGCCCGGGTTCGATGTCGCGGGCCCGGCCCACCGAGCGGGCGGTCGATCCGGCTCCCTTCGCGAGCATCAGCCATCCGGCGCGGGCGCCCTGGCCGAGCTTCTGGCCGGCGGCAGAGACGGGTGAGGTCTGAGGTCGACGTGCGGGCTTACGCCGCGGCGCGGCGGGGCGTCCCTTGCGGGCCGGCGCCTGACGCCGCGAACCGCCCCGCGGGCTGGCGTTCGACCTGCTCGAACGCGCTCCGGATCGGCCGGCGGTCTTGTTAGCCATGCCCGCAAGCCTAGTCGCACATGCCCCACAATCACCATCTGCCACACGGGTCACAGAACGGTCTCAAATGACACTTAGTCATACGAACCATTTTGATCCGGTTATCGCCTAGGGTGGACAGTCGTCCAGTTTCGGTTCTCATCGAGGAGTCCTGCACCTATGCCAGTTGTTGTCGTCGCCACCATGAAGGCCAAGCCAGAGTCCGTCGACGCCGTGCGCGAGGCCTGCACCAACGCCGTCGCGGCCGTGCACGACGAGCCGGGCTGCCAGCTGTATTCACTGCATGAGTCCGACGGCACGTTCGTCTTCGTCGAGCAGTGGGCCGATGCCGACGCACTCAAGACCCACAGCACCGCCCCGGCCATCGGCACCCTGTTCGGCTCGATCGGCGAGCTGCTCGACGGCGCTCCCGATATCAAAATGTTGCAGCCCGTGGTGGCGGGTGACCCCGCCAAGGGACAGCTGCGCGGCTGATGAGCGCTTGCGCGAAGAAGAAACGGCACTGATGAGCGCTTGCGCGAAGAAGAAATGGCACTGATGAGTGCTGCCGCTCCCCTGGCCGGGAAGGTCGCGTTCATCACCGGCGCCGCGCGCGGCCAGGGGCGGGCAGAAGCCCTGCGACTGGCCGCCGACGGGGCCGACATCATCGCGATCGATCTGTGCGATCAGATCGACTCGGTGCCCTATCCCCTGTCCACACCCGATGATCTGGCCGCCACGGTCAAGCTCGTGGAGGACGCGGGTGGGCGGATCGTGGCCGTTCAGGCCGATGTCCGTGACGAGCAGGCTCTGCGGGCGGCACTGCAGACCGGGGTGGACCGGTTCGGCCGGCTCGACATCGTCGTCGCCAACGCCGGGATCGCCCCGATGCAATCGGGCCCCGACGGCTGGCGCGATGTCGTCGACGTGAACCTGACCGGCGCGCACCACACTGTCGAGGCGGCGATTCCGATCATGGTCGCCCAGGGTGACGGCGGGTCGATCGTGCTGATCAGCTCGGCGGCAGGACTGATCGGTGTGGGCGGCGGCGACCGCGGCTCGCTGGGCTACACCGCAGCCAAGCACGGTGTGGTCGGACTGATGCGGGCCTACGCCAACTTCCTCGCTCCGCACAGCATTCGGGTCAACACGATTCACCCCACCGGGGTGGACACCCCGATGATCAACAACGAGTTCACCCGCGGGTGGCTGAAACACATCGCCGAGGAGTTGAACGCACCGACCGATTTCAGCAATGCGCTACCGGTGCAGGTGATCCAGTCTGAAGACGTCGCGAACGCGGTGGCGTGGCTGGTGTCCGATCAGGCGCGCTACATCACCGGGGTGACACTTCCGGTCGATGCGGGCATCGTCAACAAACGATGAGTAATCCCGTCGCTGCTACGGCCGTCGGCCCGATGGTCCTGGCCGCCGTCGAACAGTACGAGCCGGTGCAGCGACGGTTGGTCGACGACGACATGGCGCTGTCATTCCTGCCGGCCGGCGTGCGTGCCTTCACCCGGACCGCGCGCTGGCCGGTTGTCCGCAGACTTCTGATCCAGGCCACCGAACGGTCGGGCCCGGGACTGTGGGCGAATCTGACCTGCCGCAAGCGTTATCTCGGCGACAAGCTCACCGAGGCGTTGCCGGATATCGACGCCGTGGTGATTCTCGGCGCAGGCCTGGACACCAAGGCCTACCGCCTCGCACGACACAGTGCAGTGCCGGTGTTCGAAGTGGATCTGCCGGTCAACATCGAGCGCAAGCGCTCGGTGGTGCGCAGTGCACTGGGCGCCGCTCCCCCGTCGGTGCACCTGGTGCCGGTGGATTTCGAACGCGACGACCTGGCCGCTGAACTCGCCCGGCATGGCCACCGCGGCAATCACCGCACCTTCTTCATCTGGGAAGGCGTGACGCAGTATCTGAGTGCCGACGGTGTCGCGTCGACATTCGAGTTCCTCCGTTCGGCAGCGCCGGCGAGCAGAATCGCTTTCACCTATGTCCGTAGCGATTTCATCGACGGCACCAATCGCTACGGTGCCGAATCGCTGTATCGGCGGTTCCGCGTTCGCAGTCAACTGTGGCAGTTCGGGCTCGAACCAGACCGGGTGGCGGCCTTCATCGAGCCCTACGGTTGGCAGCTGACCGAGCAGGCCGGGCCCGGTTACCTCAGCGAGCACTACATTTCGCCGGCCCGGCGGAAGCTGACCGCCTCTCAGGTGGAGTGGACCGCGTACGCCGAAAAGCGTTAGCAGGCAACCAGAGCGTCGAGTTCGGCGGCGTCGGTCCCGGCGAGTCTCCGGTGCATGGCCTTGGCGATGCGTCCGGCCTGGAGCTTGGCCCGCTCGGCATGCGGGCCCTCGAAGAGCTCGTCGACAGTGTCGGTCCACAGGGTCAGCCAGCGCACGAAATGCTGCGCCGCCAACGGATGACGGGCGTGCAGTTCACGGTGCACGGTCAGCGCGCTGCCCCGGTAGAGCCCGGCGCGGAACAGCACGGTCTCCCAGAAGTCGCCCATGACCGGGATGTGGGACCGCAGTCCTTTGACGCGCAGCTCGGTGAACGGCTCGGCAAGCACGGGGTCGGAAAGCGCCTTGCTGTAGAACCGCCACAGCAGCAGCTCCACATCGTCACGCCCCGCCAGGTCTTCAGCCATCGGACAGATCCCTTCCCAGGCCGGTCGCACGCCTACCCCTAGTTTCTACAACAGTTTCTTGTATAAACTCTAGTCATGATCATCTCGCCGATCCACCTCAGGTTGGTGTGAGGGGTTTTGGCAAGCTGACAGGCGCCTGTTGGCCGGAAGATCGGCCGCTAGATTGGCCGAGCAGTCGGCCGTTGGGAGGTATGTGATGAATGCCGGTCTGGCTGTCGCAGTAGCGGTCGCCTTCTGCTGGCTGGGGATGGTGCTGGCGATCTCGTTCATCGAGGCGCCGCTGAAGTTCCGGGCTCCGGGTGTGACGCTGCAGATCGGACTCGGCATCGGGCGCAGGGTTTTCCGCGCACTCAACGCGGCGGAAACCGCATTCGCCGTCGTCATCATCGTGATCTTCGCCATGCACCGCCCGTCGCTCGGCGTGATCGTGGCCTTCGCGATTGCCATCGCGGCACTGGCGGCGCAGTTGATCGCGGTGCGGCCCAAGCTGATTCAGCGTTCCAACGCTGTCCTTGCCGTCGCCCCGGGCGAAGAAGCGCAGTCCCGCTCGCAGGCGCATTACTACTACGTCGGGTTCGAGCTAATCAAGGTGACCGCGTTGTTGGCCGGCGGGGCCCTGCTACTGACCGGCTGACTCCGGGCTGGGCGTATTGACCTTCACCACAACGCCTTTCGTATACGGACGCTGCGGGTCGCGCGGGTTTTCCTCCGGGAGGATGAATCGCCACCCGTTGCCCGGATTCTTGTCACTGGCCACCAGAAACCCGCCCCGGGCGGCAGGGCCGGCGAGTTCTTCGGCGACGCGAATCGGGCCATCAGCGAACAGATCGCCGGCCTGAGCCTGCACCGTCGGGTCTGAAGCCAATCGCCCCAGCCAGGTGGTCATCACATCATGGACGTACGTCGCCTGGGCGTCGGACAACCTGGCGTCGATCAAGATCGCCGAATCGGCATCGGGACAACCGGCCGGGAACACGTCGCACAGCACGCCTCCGCGCGCGGCCCGGTCGTAGAAGCGACGCATCAGCAACGGAATCCCGAATTTGGTGGCACCAAGGTAGAACGCGCAGAACACCACCACAAATCCCGCGACGACAACCATGTTCTGGTGCCCTTGGGTGGCGAAGGCATACGCCGTCACGCTGAAGAAGATGACAGCCGCGATGACCATCATTCCCACCATCACACGGATCGTGTGCGGATACTCCACAACGCGCTTGACATCGTCCGCTGTACTGAACGGTGGAAGCGGGCGGCGTCGTTCCAATGGCACCTGTGGTGCGGGATGGCTCACCGAACCAATCTAACCGGCCCGGCCAAACGGTCCGGGCACCAAATTCGGCTAGATCTCGATGACGGTCGGGACGATCATCGGCTGGCGACGGTAGGTCTCGCCCACCCATTTGCCCACGGTGCGCCGGACAGCCTGGGCGATGCGGGTCGGGTCGGTGACGTTGTCGGCGGCAAGGCTTTCCAGCTCTCGCTCGACGTTGCGGGCGACCGCCTCCAGCGCCTTCGGATCCTCCGAGAATCCGCGGGAATGCAGATGCGCGGGCGCGGCCGGCTTTCCGGTCTCGCGGTGGATCACCACGGTCACAGCCACGAAACCCGAGGACAGGATGAGGCGTTCACCGAGTGTGGCGTCACCGACGTCCCCGGTGATCAGCCCGTCGACGAACATCTTGCCGACGGTCACCGCACCGGAGATCGAGGCCTTACCGGCGACGAGGTCCACACTCACGCCGTTCTCGGCCAGCACGATGTTCTCCTGCGGCACGCCGGTGCTCGCGGCAAGCGCCGCATTGGCGCGCATGTGCCGCCAGGTCCCGTGCACCGGCATGACATTGCGGGGCCGCACCCCGTTGTAGAGGAACAGCAGCTCACCCGCATAGGCGTGGCCGGAAACATGCACGCGCGCTTGGGCGTTGGTGACGACACGGGCCCCGATCTTGGCCAGTGCGTCGATGACGCCGTAGACCGCTTCCTCGTTGCCCGGGATCAGCGATGAGGACAGGATGATCAGATCGCCCGCCGTCAGAGTGATGCTGCGATGCTCACCACGTGACATCCTCGACAGCGCGGCCATCGGCTCGCCCTGCGTGCCGGTGGTGATCAGCACGACCTTGTCGGCCGGCATCATCTCGGCCGCTCCGATGTCGAGGATGTCGGAATCGGCCACCCGCAGATAGCCGAGCTCGCGGGCGATGCCCATGTTGCGCACCATCGAGCGCCCGACGAACGAGACCCGCCGGCCCAATGCCACGGCGGCGTCGACGATCTGTTGCACGCGATCGACGTTCGACGCGAAGCAGGCCACGATCACCCGGCCCTCGGCGCCGCGGATCAGCCGGTGCAACGTCGGGCCGACCTCGCTCTCCGACGGGCTGACACCCGGGTGCTCGGAGTTGGTCGAGTCACACAGGAACAGGTCGACGCCGGCATCGCCGAGCCGCGACATGCCCGGCAGATCGGTTGGGCGGCCGTCGAGCGGCTGCTGGTCGAGCTTGATGTCGCCGGTGTGAAGCACGGTGCCGGCGCCGGTGTGGATCGCGACGGCCAGACATCCCGGGATCGAGTGGTTGACCGCGAAGTATTCGCATTCGAAGACGCCGTGCTGGCTGCTCTGCCGCTCGCCGACCTCGACGAACACCGGCTTGATCCGGTGTTCACGGCACTTCTCGCGAATCAGTGCGATGGTGAACTTCGAGCCGACCACCGGGATGTCCGGACGCAGCTTGAGCAGGTAGGGAATCGCGCCGATGTGGTCCTCGTGCGCATGGGTGACGACGAGGGCTTCGACGTCTTCGAGACGGTCCTCGACGTGGCGCAGGTCCGGCAGGATGAGGTCGACCCCGGGTTCGTCGTGCCCGGGGAACAGCACTCCGCAGTCCACGATGAGCAGTCTGCCCAGGTGCTCGAAGACCGTCATGTTGCGGCCGATCTCGCTGATTCCGCCCAGCGCGGTAACTCGCAGACCGCCGGGGGCCAGGGGCTTGGGAGGCGCGAGTTCGGTGCTCACTATCGCAACACCGCTGCCGCGCGCATGTCGGCGGCCAGCGCCTCGATCTCAGCTGGGGTGGCGGGGATCTGCGGCAGCCGCGGCAAGCCGGCATCGAATCCCTGCAACCGCAGCCCTTCCTTCGACATGGTGACTCCGCCGAGGTGAGCCTGGGCGCGGGCCAGCGGGGCCAGCGACACGTTGATCTTGCGGGCGGTGGCGATATCGCCAGAATTGAACGCGGTCAACATGTCCCGCAACTGACCTGCGGCCAGGTGTCCCCAGACACTGACGAAACCGACGGCGCCCATGGCCAACCAGGGCAGGTTCAGCGTGTCGTCACCCGAGTAGTACGCCAGCCCGGTCTCGGCGAGCATCTCGCCGCCGCCGTGCAAATCGCCCTTGGCATCTTTGACACCCACGATGTTCGGGTGACCAGCCAGGGCGCGGATGGTCTCCCAAGCGATCGGGATCGACGAACGCGGAGGGATGTCGTAGAGCAGGTTCGGCAGGTCGGTGGCATCGGCCACGGCCGTGAAGTGTGCAAGCAGGCCGGCCTGCGGGGGCCGCGAGTAGTAGGGCGTCACCACGAGCAGGCCGTGTGCCCCCTCGGCGGCACAGGCCTTGGCCATGTGCACACTGTGCGCGGTGTCGTAGCTGCCCGCCCCGGCGATGATGCGGGCCCGGTCCCCCACCGCCTCCAGCACCGTGCGCAGGAGCGCGAGCTTCTCGTCATCGGTGGTGGTCGGGGACTCACCGGTGGTGCCCGAGAGCACCAGGCCGTCGCAGCCGGCGTCGATCAGATGATTGGCCAGGCGGGCGGCAGCATCGAGATCGAGCGAGCCGTCGGGCTTGAACGGCGTCACCATTGCGGTCAACACCGTGCCCAACTGCGCCGTTACATCGATTCCGCTCGTACTCACGCGCCAAGATTACCCTGGGTCGATCGGACCTCCGTCGCCGTACCAACCGCGACTCCGTCAAGCCTCCGTCGCCAAAGGCGAGGTAGCCACCTCACTACCATCCGCCAGCGTCGAAATCTCGAAATCGGAGAACACCGCCGGAGCCGCCTCCACGAGCTCACGCAGACAGGCGATCGCCAGCCTGCGGATCTCCACATCGGCGTGTTCACTGGCCCGCATCGCGATGAAATGACGCCAGGCGCGGTAGTTGCCGGTGACCACGATGCGGGTCTCGGTGGCATTGGGCAGCACCGCCCGGGCAGCCTGTCTGGCCTGCTTGCGACGCAGAACCGCGTTGGGCTGGTCGGCGAACTTGGCCTCCAGCCGCTCCAGCAGCTCGATATACGTCGCGCGGCTGGCGTCAGCCGCCGCGGTGAAGATCTCCACCAACTCCGGGTCGTCCTCGAAACCAGGCGGAACCACCACCTCGGCGTCGTTCTCGGGGACGTAGCGCTGCGAGAGCTGCGAGTAGGAGAAGTGCCGGTGCCGGATCAGCTCGTGGGTGGCCGATCGTGAGATGCCGCTGACGTAGAAGGACACCGACGCGTGTTCGAGCACCGAGAAGTGGCCGACGTCGATGATGTGGCGGATGTAGCTCGCGTTGGTCGCCGTTCGGGGATTGGGCTTGGACCAACTCTGGTAACAGGCCCGGCCGGCGAACTCGGTGAGCGCAGGCCCGCCCTCGGCATCGGTGCTCCACGGCACGTCAGGCGGTGCCTGGAATTCGGTCTTGGCGATCAGCTGCACGCGCAGCGGCGCGATCTCGGCCACCCGCCCACCCTACTGTCGAGGTGGCCGGACTGTTGACGGGTCCGGCACGGATCAACGGCGCGCCGATTTCCACGGCAGGGCTGGGGTCGACGACAACAACGACCCTGCGGTAGAAATTGGCGCCGGTTCACCGAGCAAGACCGGTCGCGCTCCTACAATCGCCTGATGTCCGGCGGTTCGCAGTGCTGATCGGCGTGGCCGCCGCGCTATTGGCGTGCGTCGGCTATGGGACAGCCTCGGTACTGCAATCGTATGCCGCAGGGCATTCCGTCGATGCGACCGAGACCGCAGAGCGTGGCCCCACCCTGCGTTCGACGATCGGTGCGATGCTCGCCCCGCTCTTCATCGCGGGCATGGCGCTGGACCTTCTGGGCTTTGTGGGCAGCCTGGTCTCGGCCCGTTTGATTCCACTGTTCCTGTCGCAGACGATAATAAGCGCCAACCTCGTGGTCACCGCCGTGCTGAGCATCTTTGTGCTCGGCGTCCGACTCCACCGGCGCGACTGGACCGCGATCGCGATAGTTCTTGTGGCGCTGTGCATCCTGGGAGCCACCGCCGGGCCGCTGGGTGACCGGAACCCCGGGGCGGTCACGCATTGGGGTGTCCTGATCGTGTCGGCGATCATCCTCGGTCTCGGTGCCGCGCTGGCCCGGCTGCTCGGGCGCAACGCCGCGGTGCCCGCGGGCCTGATCGCCGGCGTGCTCTACGGAGCGATGGCGGTGGCGATTCGGCTGGTGGACGGTCTCGATCCACTGAACCTCCGTGTGCTGATCGCCGACCCCGCGTCGTGGGCGGTGGTGCTCGCCGGGCTCGGTGGCTTCTACCTGTTCACCGTCGCTCTGCAGGTGGGCTCGGTGAACGGGGTGGCTGCGGCACTGGTGGTCGGCGAAACCGTGGTACCCGGCATCGTCGGTGTGGTCCTGCTGGGCGATGTTTCGCGGCCGGGCTACGGCGCACTGGTGGTCATCGCCTTCATCGCGGCCGTCGGCGGCGCCGTCGCGCTCGCCGTATCCAGCGCCGCCGAGTACGAGCGGGCGCAGAGTTCCCCGCAACCCGGGCCGCCGCGACCGGAAGAACACGGCCTGGTTCGACTGAGACAACCGATGCCCGAACACAACCTGCCGGCCGGGGCGGTCGGGACTGTCGTGATGGACTACACCAAATTCGGGCCATCCGACCTCCCACCCGCCTATGAGGTGGAGTTCATCGATTCGCAGGGCAATACCGAAGCGCTGGTCACCGTGCCCGAGGAATTCCTCGAAGTCATCTAGCGCCGGAGTTCTCACCTCAGGCCCGGCGGTCGCTTGGTAGGAAGTCGCCACTTCAACACCCATGTCTTCGACAACTCGTCGCCCTCTTCGGACCGACTCGGAATGGAGTGAACTCCGTCTGATTCGCAGGGAACTTATGCAGTCCATCCTCGCTCGCCCAGAGTCCGCATGTTATAGACCATGTCGATTGCCACGAACTGGGCCTCAATGACCCGACACGGATACGTAGATGCGTGACTTACCGGACGGCAGTTGTCCCGAAATCACGCTGAGATTGTCCGCACTATCAGTGAGAAGCACTGCGCCATGCCGCAAGTCAGACAAGAGCGAACAAGCCAGACCATCGGGAAGTTCAGACTTCCTCAGTTCCTGGCATGTCGTTGGCGTCATTGGAACCGGTGCGGAGTCGACCTCTACTGGCTCCGGGGGAGGTGACGATTCGAACACCCCGTCGTAGCTGGCACCGCCGGAACCTGGCGGTGGCATTTTGATCATCGAACGAAACGAGTACCCCTCAGGGACGGTAATGCCGAGCCCGTTCAGTTCGTGCTGCGACTCGGCCTCGTCGAGCGCCTTCTTCTCGAAGGTCACCTCACCAGAACAGCCAGCTAAACCCACCAGAGCCAGCAATATGGTCCCGAGAAAGTACCGTGCCATCGTTGCCTGTACCTCACTTGTCACTGGGCTAGGGTTCGGATGCTGCTTGTGCCGGTAGTGTCAAAGCCGCGGGCCCAGCCGATGTCCCGCAGAGTAGCCAAATCATCGATTGCGGCCCGCTTGACATTCTCCATCGGTCCGCCGCCAACCCCGTTGGGGTGCGCGTAGTCCGTGTAGTCGTAGACGAAGTAACGTTGCCGCACAATCGGTTCTTGGTCAGAACCGATTTCCACTTGAGTCACTACTTGTACTGAATAGCGACCCAGCGCGTATACGTTGTCTGGGTTGCTGGTGCCGACCGGATTCCAGCCCTTTCCCATCGCCGCATTGTTCGGATCAGCCCCATACACTTCGGTGTAGACGGACTGACCCGAATTCGCCGCATTTGCAATCGCCGTCTGCCGTGCGTTCTCCAAGACTCCTGGCAAGGCCTGGTTTCCTTGATATCCACTCGTGGTGTCGTTAGCCAGAGCATCGGTCTGCGCGGCGCTCAACCGGAACGGCTTGGCCATGGATGGATCACGTCCGCCGGATTCATTCGCCATGTAGTGGTCCATGACATCACCGGTCAAGTCCCAGCCGTGTGCTCGCATATAGGCGATCGCCAACTCGCCCTTGGCACGCGCCTTATTGCCCAGCAGAGTCCGCTCTAAGCCATTCTTGCCCGAGGCAGCAAATTCTTTGTCCCGCGGCATGAGGTTCGGCGGAAATATTGGTGCCTCACGGTCGATAGCACTATCGTCCACCTCGATACTTCCGCCGGCAGGAGCTGGATCCAGCGGAAATGGAGCGTCAAAGGGAGTCTCCTTGATTTCGTTGCTCACAAGCTGAGTCAAGTCATGGCCGCCATCACGTTCGCCATCGAAGCGGATTCCCTGCAACTCAGCGGCTTTAATTGTGAGCCGTTCACCTACAAGGTTGTCAGTCTTGACCAGTTGCTCAGCGTTCCATCGAATGTCCTCGGCGTGTTCCACAGCGGTTTGCGCGCGGTTAGCAGGCGCTCTGAGCAGTGACGACGCATAACGGGTGTCGGTCAACGACAAATCCTCATTCACGGTGAAGCCGTCCGCTTCTGCCTCAGCAATCGCGTTCAATGCATCGCGCTGGGCAGCCTTGATGTCAGCGCTCCCGTTCTCGGCCGTGCTCGCGGCTTCACGCTGCACATCACCCTGCCTACGGGCCGCCGAACAGTCAGCCGTCACCCGATACAAGGCGGCGTCCTTGGCATCCCCCGACCATTCGGTTCCAGCAGGTGCGGCGATGTTCAGCCGATGCTGGTCGAACGCCGTCTCGGACTCCGTTGCGCGTTCTCGCCAGCGATTAGCGGCGTCGTCCAGGTGGGTGGTCGGCCAGTCCTCGATCTCCGACCGCGTCGTCAATCCACCAGTACGAACGGGCGCGGCGCTCATACCGTCCCCGTGATGTCGTCCGCCGCGTCACCATCCACATGTTCATAGCGGGCGCTACTTACCGACAGGTCATCAGCTTGGCTTGAGATTCGGACGGATTGGCGATCCCGCAATGCGCCGATCGCAGCGTCGAACGTGCCGACTCCGGCGTAGCTCGCGTGGCTACCGGACGCACCGACCGCGGTTCCCACTTTAAGTGCGGACGCGACAATATCGCTGGCACCCGACGCCGTTCGCAATCCGTCCGTATTGACTTCCAAACCACTCGCCACTGCATCCCCCCGGAGCTAGCTAACTGCTGAAGGAAAGTTACCTCATGGTGCCTGCAGCCCTTCGGGGTACTCGCAAAGTTCCGGTAAATCCGAATTGCTGAGGTTTCCGAGCTCACCACTGACGGCCCTGCCCCGGCGGGCCGATGAGGACCTCCCGCGGATCCTGATGCGTCGTCGCAACCTCAAATGCTTGTTCGGAGAAGCATTCTGCGGAAAACTCCCGGCCTTCGCGATCAAACCTAATCTCGTTGATGCGCAACGCAGTTGTCCACTTCCACTCGGCCATGTTCTCGACAACATCACGTACCGAATCAAGGCAGTCCTGGCAATCGTCGTCGCCGCCATCCTCTACGTGCGCGTCACAGGTCACGAAGTCGGTCTGGTACACGTAGCCAGGATCGTAGAGATGTGCGACTGGCGGCCAGTCGACGTCGAACCATTGCCCGGGCTCGATCCCGTAAATGCGAATCGCCTCCTCGAGCGCCGCCTTCTTATCCGCGTCGGTCCATGTCATCGCCGGAGCCAACGCGACGTCCTCGATCGGTCCGCTGCCGCGATACTCTGCTGGATTACCCACGGGTTCAGGTGAGTCCACGGTTGCCGCGTCAACCCGGTCGTACCAATGCAGAGTGCTCAGTTCGTCGTGGCGCACGGTCGCCGGGTCTACGGGGTCGGTGACCTCACCTTCCAAATACGCCCAGTTGTTCCATACCTCGTGTACCACTCGCGGCGGCAGGGTGGCGATGATCTCGCGCTCGATCACCAGGTCTTCGGCCGCCTCCCGAACGTGTTCCGTCGCCCCCTCCTCGGTGAGCTGCCGGGCGAATACCTCTTGCTGCGTGCGAAGCCATTCCACCTGCCAGGCTCTCGCCTCGTGGTCGGTGAATGCTGGATCCCGCGCATACCTGTCCTGCACAGCGGCGAACACCCACGCCAATCGATCACTCATTGTGTCCCCCTGTTTTCCGTTGTGCGGCTTCTGCGTATCGCGGTGCCAACGTCTCCATCTGGTCGATCACCAGCTTGATGGCCGCCGGCTGCTTATCTGGCGGATACTTGTATCTCACCAGCAGGCGTTTGATTGATGATCGCAGCTTGGCACGTAGGTCGTCGCGCACGGTCCAGTCTGTCTTCGTGTCACGTTGCATGACCGCCACCAACTCACGGGCGATTTGTGCGAGTACATCCTCGCCCTGGAGCTCTCTGGCGGAAGTGTTTTCGGCGACGGCATCGTAGAAGGCCAACTCATCATGCGACAGCGGTGGCGTGAACGCCTTTCCACGATTCCCCTCAGCCGCAACATCTTTAGCCAAAGCGATAAGCTCTGTAATCACCTGCGCCGACGTGATTTGCTGATTGGTGTACTGGCGCATCAACTTGGCGACACGGTCGGAGAACGATCGCTGGCGCACCAAGTTGTTCGTCGTCGCCACTCCCATCTCTTCAGTGATCAACGCCCGCAACGATTCGATCGCTAGGTGCGCGTTATCCGAGCGCTTCGCATTGGTCTCGAACTCAGGCGTCAGGTCCGAAAGCGACGGCTTCGACAGTCCCGCCGCCTCGTAGATGTCGACAACCCCTCCGGCAGCGGTGGATTCGTCCACGAGTGCAGAGAGCAAACGCTTGATGTCCTCGGGGATCGGCTTGCCCTCGGCCTGACGCTGCTGCGCATCGAGCTTGCCCATCACCACCCGGACCTGCTCGTAGAACTTGACGGTCTGCCGGAGCTCATGGAGCGTCTGATTGCCGGCACACAAGGACCAGGCTCGTGCCAGCTGAGCTGCCAACGCTCGGAAGCGGTCGCCCAATGTGGGTTCGGATTGATTGCCGGGTGTGCCCGGCGCCCGCAGATAGTTGGCAAGATTGACTGCAGTCTTCAGCCAACTGCCGTGCTGATCACTGATTTTCGACCGCCAGTTGTATCCGGCGCAGACCGCATCAATCTGGGCGATGAGCGTGGTGGTCAGCGCGACGGCTTCGTCGACATCCTTGCCCACCGGTTTCTCGGCTCGGTCGGTTTCAGTGTATTCGGCCAGGGCATTGGCGAGATTGTCGACGAGCGGCGCGTACGCCACTAGCAGGCCGGACGGCTTGCCGCGGAAGGTGCGGTTCACGCGCGCCAATGTCTGCATCAGTAACGCACCCTTGAGTGGTCGGTCCAAGTAGAGGGTATGCAGCGGTGGCGCGTCGAAGCCGGTCAGCATCATGTCTTTGACGATCACGATCTGAAGTGGGTCTTTCGGATCGCGCAGCCGTCGCTGGATTGATTTGTTCTGAGCTTCGCGCCGAACGTGTTTGACGATCAGTTCCGGATCTTGCGCGGACCCGGAGTAGACAACCTTGATGACGCC
Organism: Mycolicibacterium peregrinum; assembly: GCF_002102345.1. Taxonomy (GTDB): domain Bacteria; phylum Actinomycetota; class Actinomycetes; order Mycobacteriales; family Mycobacteriaceae; genus Mycobacterium; species Mycobacterium peregrinum. Next base: position 119,815 of record NZ_LQPP01000016.1, on the reverse strand, counting down.
CTCGTTCTCCGACTCAGCATGCCAGTCCGGCCGCAGTTTGATGATCTCGTCGTAGAGGCGCGCGCAGATCTCTCTTGTCGCACCGACGATGAACGCCTTGCCGGGTGATTCGAGGAAGGGACGCATCGCTTCGGACCGGGAGTCCCAGTGTGTGACGATGTCGTCGGCTAGCTTGGCCAGCCGTTCGGGGGTGCCGTAGATGGCGTTGATGACGGCGACCGACTTTTCGATCTGTGTGCGTTCGACGTCATCGAGTCCGAGTGTGGCCTCATCGACGGCGTGGTCGAGATCGTCCTCACTGAAGTCGGTCGCCCAGCCGACTTTGGCCAGTCGCGGCTCGAAATACACAGGTACCGTGGCGTTGTCGTTGACAGCGCGGGTCAGATCGTAGACGTCGATGTCGGGACCGAAGACCTCGCGGGTGTTGCGATCTACTTCGGAGATGGGTGTGCCGGTGAAGGCGATGAACACCGCGTTGGGCAGGGCGTCGCGGATGTGGCGGGCGTAACCGTCAAGTTCGTCGTAGTGACTGCGGTGGGCTTCGTCGACGATGACGATGATGTTGCGCCGGTCGGTCAGTAGCGGGTGATCGGCACCGGATTCTCGTTCCGCCTTCGTCAGGCCGAACTTCTGCAGGGTGGTGAAGTAGATGCCGCCGGTGACGCGGTTGGCCAGCTCATCACGCAGTTCGGCACGTTTGGTCACCTTGACCGGCGACTCGGCCAGCAGCCGAGACCGGTTGAACGTCTCGTAGAGCTGGGAGTCGAGTTCCTTGCGGTCGGTGACGACGACGATCGTCGGGTTTTTGAGTTTGGCCTGTTGTGCGACCAGATGCGCGTAGAGCTCCATCTCCATGGACTTGCCGGAGCCCTGGGTGTGCCAGACCACGCCGGCTTTCCCATTGGTCTCGGCGGCCTGGACGGTGGAGCCCACGGCTTTGGTGACGGCGTAGTACTGGTGGGGTTTGGCGATGCGCTTGGTCAGGCCGTCGCCGTCTGCATCAAAGGCGGTGAAGTTGCGCAGCAATTGGAGGAAGCGCTCGGTGTTGAAGAGACCATCGATGAGGGTCTCCAGTTCGATGGGCACATCCTCATCCAGCACTAGATCACCTGTGGTGACCAGTTTTCCGTCATCATCGACGTTCCATGGAGCGAAGTGCTCCAGAGGAGTGAACGGCGTGCCATACCGGGCGGCGACCCCGTCGCTGACGACCGTGAGGACCGCGAACCGGAACGCCATCGGGAATTCCCGCAGGTAGGTCTGTAGCTGCGCGTGTGCTTTGGCTACATCGGCATTCTGGGCGCCGGCCTGCTTGAGTTCGACGATCCCCACGGACATGCCATTGAGGTAGAGCACGATGTCAAAGCGACGGTGCTTCTCGGGGGATCGCACCGTAACCTGCTGGACCGCAAGGAATTCGTTTTCGTGAGGGAGATGGCTGACCAGTCTGATAGTCGGATGTTGTTCGATGCCGTCAGCGTCGATGTAGCTGATCCCGCGGTAGCCACCTACCAGGTATTGGTGCAGTCGGTAGTTCTCGGCGAAGGCGTCCTGGGATTGAGGTTGCAGGATAGCGGCGCGCGCCTGATCCAGATACTCCCCCGGCACACCGGGATTGAGCTCGCGCATCTTGGCCAACACGCGGTCCGGCAGCACGATGTCCGCCCACGATTTGCGACCGCCTTCGGCGCCCGGCGCAATGTCGGTGCCCGTCATGGTCATCCACTCGTGCTCACCGAGCGTGTCGAGTGCAATCTGTTCCAAGTCGGCTTCACTGAATCCGGTCATCCTTGTTCCCCCTGTCTGGTGAACCGGTAACTTTGGCAGCGATCGGTGCGGCCGTCCCATCCGCACCCCTGCCTCGACACCAGGCCGTTGTGGCCCAAGCCCACGTCATCGACAACTTTGGTCACGGCGCGCCGCCCTCATCAACTGCATTTTCGAGCTCGGCCTCGAGTTCTTCGACGGTGGGAAGGTTAGTTTCGAGCTCTGCAGGCAGACTCTCCGCGATTGTCGTCTTCCACTCCGCCACACCGATGGGTGCGGTGTGTCCGCGAAGCGCATATTCGGCAACGACGTTGTTCTTTGTCTTGCACAGGATCAGGCCGATGGTCGGCTTGTCGTCGGCGTGCCGCAGCAGATCGTCGACGGCCGCCATGTACATGCCGAGTTGCCCGAGGTAGCTCGGGTCAAAGTCACCGACCTTGAGTTCGACCACCACGAAGCAGCGCAGCCGCAAGTGGTAGAAGAGCAGATCGGCGTAGAAGTCAGCGTCGCCGATCTCTAGGTGGACTTGGCGTCCGACGAACGCGAACCCCTGCCCCAGTTCGAGCAGGAACTTCTCGACGTGGTCGGTGAGGGCCTGTTCCAAGTCATGCTCGCGGCGGATATCTGCGATCCCGACGAAGTCGAAGAGGTAGGGGTCGCGGGTGGCCTGTTGAGCTAGGTCGGAATCGGCCGGCGGCAAAGTGCGGGCGAAGTTCGTGATCGCCTTGTCGGCGCGCTGGTGAAATCCAGTGTCGATGTGATGGACGAGGACGTCGCGGCTCCAGCCGTGCTGCACGGCGGCTTGGGCATAGAAGAGACGCAGCTCAAGGGTGTCGAGTTTATCCAGCAGCACCATGTGTTGCCGCCACGGCAATTGTGCAGCGCTGCGCTGCACAATTGCGGTGTCCGGCCAGGCGGCCGCAAACGCCCGCATGTACTTGAGGTTGCGCGGCGAGAATCCCTTGGTGTCTGGGAAGCGGTCACGCAAATCAGCTGAGAGCCGATCAATGACCCGAGCGCCCCACCCTTCGGCGTCCTGCCGGGCCAGGATCTCATTGCCGACGGCCCAGTACGTGGCGATGATTTCTCGATTGACGGCACTGACTGCGCGCAGACGACCAACCCGTACATGACCTGCGACCGCATCCAGCAGATCGGGATACCAGTTGGGCGCAACGGGCTTTCCCGTTGCGGCGGGAAAGCGGACGTCCTTGGCGCTCCGCCCGTCGCCAGCCGTCACGATGCGCTCCCGGTCTTGGTCAGCGGGGGCCGGACGGTGACCGTGTCCGCGCCCCCGCACCCCGGCTGTGAGCTGCCACTCGGACACATCTCTGACAGATCTCTGCCAGTGCCCGACATGTGTCCAAGTTCCATCACAGCACCTCCGACGCCACGGCCTCAGCGTCCTTCACCCGGAGCTTGCCGGACATCAGAAGTGGGAGCAGTTCGTCGCGGGTGCGAGAAAGAGCACGTGTTTCTACAGCTGCGGCATGGGCCCGCCTACGGAGAGGAAGTGCCACACTTTCGAACTCGTCCCATTTTTGGGATGGCAGATTGGGAACTGGGGCACCGGCAAACCGGTCACCTCGGACCGCCGGATACGCACTTCCTTCGGCCACCGACTCCAGATACGCGACGAATGGCTCGGTTCGCGTCGCCTCGTACAAGCTTCCAACTCGCCCGGTCTTCGGCGTTAGCACCGCGAGCCCCGTTGATGCGACGAGAGTCGTGTCGTCATCCAGTAACAGGGCGTGTGATCGGCGGTTCGGCCGCACTGTCGACCAAACAGTGTCACCGAACGACAGTCCACGTCTTGCTCTGCCGGGTGCAGCACTCCACGGCATAAGTTCAGGGAACTCGTACCTTCCCCGTCCAACCGACGAGATATCGAGATAGCGGAGCGATCCCGTTACTTGCGGCTTCATCACATTCTGATTGACATCACCAATCGTGGTCAGCTCGGTCCAGGTACATCCTTCAACCATCCGCGCAAACCTAGCCCCGAGCAATTCGTCTGCGAGTTCGCACAGCCGCTCGTTCGCGGCGATCTTGTCGTCAAGAACGCCAAGTACTTTGGCAATCTCATGCTGCTCTTGCAAACTCGCGTGCACGACGAACCGGAGCCTGCCGAAATCTCCCTTCTTGAAATGCGGGATCATCGTGCCAACATGCATGTTCTCGATTGCTGACTGAATGTCAACACCGAGCAATCGGTAGTAGAGATAGGTCGGATCGACCTTCTCGCGATCCGACCTCAACGCAACCATGTCCTGCGCGATGCAGAAGGGCACTGGATCGGGTACTAGAGCAACTCTGCCGGGTGATCCTTTGCAAACGAACAGAACGTCGCCCGGCTCCGGATGAGCCCGAAACCAGTTCGAGTATGTCTCATCATCGACATACCGAACGTTCTCAAAAACAGGGGTTCGCTTGCCGTCTTTCAAGCAGTTCGTCGCGATAAGTGGCATACCATCATCCGCTGTAGGACAGGTTCGCCCGCGGTTATCAACGATGAAGCTACATAGCTCTAGCAGGCTGCGCTCGATCAGTTCACCCATCGATTCGCTCCAACTGCTTCCGCACAACCTTCTCCAACCGCCCTGACTCGTCGAACGCTTTCAGGAGTCCTTTCTTCAACCGCTCGATCTTCTCGTCGATCGGTTCGCTGTCGTCCTCAACCTCGGCCGCACCCACGTATCGCCCGGGCGTCAGCGCATAGTCAGCGGCCTTGATCTCGGCAAGCGTCGCCGACTTGCAGAATCCCGGAACATCCTCGTAGGTAATCTTTTTCGCAGCAGCCGACTTCGACCCCCGCCAGGCATGATAGGTGTCGCCGATGCGGACGATGTCCTCATCGCTCAGCCTGCGTTCAGCGCGATCCACCATGTAACCCAACTCGCGGGCATCAATGAACAACATCTGCCCGGACCGGTCGGCCGAACCTTGCTTACCTGCGGATTTGTCCTTCGCGAAGAACCACAAACAGGCCGGGATTCCAGTACCGCGGAACAGCTGGGTCGGTAGCGCCACCATGCATGACACCAAGTCGGCTTCGACGATCTGGGCGCGAATATCGCCTTCCCCGTTGGAGTTCGAGGACATGGACCCATTCGCCATGACCACGCCAGCCGAGCCACCGGGTGCGAGCTTGGACAAGATGTGCTGAATCCAGGCGTAGTTCGCGTTGTTGGCCGGCGGCACCCCGAACCGCCATCGCGAATCTTCCTCGTTGCGCGCCCAATCCTTAATATTGAACGGCGGATTGGCCATCACGTAGTCCATCTGCGTGCCGGCGTGTTGGTCGCGTGCGAACGTGTCGCCCCAGATCGACCCGAGGCCGCCGTTGTCGATGCCGTGAATCGCCAGATTCATCTTGGCCATGCGCCAGGTCAGCTCGTTGCTCTCCTGGCCGTAGATCGCCACTTCCTTTGGGTCACCATCGTGATCGAAGATGAACTTCTCGGTCTGTACGAACATGCCGCCCGAGCCGCAGCACGGGTCATACACGCGCCCCTGCGACGGTTCCAGGACCTCGACGATCACCTTGACCACACTGGGCGGAGTGAAATACTCACCGCCACGGCGTCCTTCGGCCTTGGCGAACTTGTCCAGGAAGTATTCGTACACCTCTCCCATGAGGTCACGAGCCCGCTGATCTCCCTGACGGGTGAACCGGGCATTGTTGAACAGATCGATCAGCTCGCCGAGACGGCGCTGATCGATGTTGTCCTTGTTGTACAGGCGCGGCAACGTGCCGATCAGCGTGGGATTGGCACTCATCACCGCGTCCATCGCCTCGTCAATCAGCTGGCCGATGTTCTTGGCCACCTCGCCACCGTGCGCCGATTTACCTTTGGCGTTCTCCGCCAAGAATTTCCAGCGAGCGTTCGACGGCACCATGAAGACGCCATAGCCGTGGTACTCCTCGGGATCGTCGATCAGATCGTCGATCTGCGAATCGTCCATGCCCTCGGCCGACAGCTCGCCGCGAATCTCGGTTCGCCGCTCATCGAACGCATCGGAGACGTACTTGAGGAACACCAGGCCCAGGATCACGTCTTTGTACTGGCTGGCCGACAAGGATCCGCGCAGCTTGTCAGCGGCCTTCCAGAGCGTGTCCTTGAGCTCTTTCATGGTCGACGGCGCTTGGGATTCCTGCTTTTTGCGGGGAGGCATCGCGACTTTCCTTTCTATCGAGAGGCCGCGGCGACGCCGGGCGTGGTGGGTGGTGCGTCAAGGGTCAGGGCGCCGGCCGCAACCCCATCGATCAGTGCCAACTTCAGTTCTCGGGCCGCATCGACACGACGGCGGACTTGATGTTCGTACTCGGCGGCTCGCCCCAACGCCGTCTCCAGCAGCACGGTTTCGGCGCGACTCAGCACGGGGACACTCCAGGTCTTCCATTCACTTCCGGGCACAACCCTTTCGTTGATGATGGTGGCGAGCAGCAACGGTCCCACGGCAGCGGAATCACGCAGCCGCATGATCCTCGCCGGTGATGCGACGACGGCTCCGCCGCGATGGTCGACCCACGCGCGCGGCCGAGGCTTCTCGACGAAGATCACGTCGCCCGGTTCGGTTCGCGCGGCGCGTGAATACTTGCGGTCCGCCTCAAATGGATCCAACAGGATCGTGCCGACAAGTTCGGCGGGCAGCACTCGAACGGTTCCCTCTGGTGAGGCATCGCCAGGATCGATCCGGCGGCCACGTTTGATGACCAGTCGTTTGAGTGTGTACAGCTCGCCCAAAGATCGGTGCTGTAGTTGGATATTGGTTTGGCCCGGTTGCACGAGGATGTCGAGCGGCTCCAGCGGAGTCGTCGTCACCAACGTCGTGCCGTACACCTCATCGAGATAGCGACGGATTCCGGTGTCGCTCACCTTCACGGCTCGCACCCCACGGGGCACCACCGGACCGCCCGCCCGCATCGTCGACGACGCCATATCGCGTGCGTAGCGGTATGCACGAACGTCCGTCTGCGCCAGGGCCCCGACAGCATCCGCCGCAACATCGGTCAGTTCGATGGACCCGACCGCACTGAGATCAGCAACCTGCACCATGCCCGCATTGGCCCCGCCCAAACAAACCCACACCGCCAACGCCTGGCGGTGCGCCTCTCGCCACAGGCCCCGAGGGAGTCGCATCGCGGCGACCAGGTTGTCGACCCGCAATGCATCGGCGCGACGCTTCTGCGGTGCGCCCGCGAGATTGTCGGCGAGCGCTGCCGCGCTGCCGATGATGACGGCGACATCACCCTCAGACAAACCGAGCACCATCTCGTCGAGCCTGTCCAGCGCGTCGGGGACGTCAAGACCGACAAGTGACAGCGCCGACACTCGGCTACCAGTGGCTGACTCACTGAGATAGACGCCGCGAATAACTGCACGACGACGCAGTTTTCGATCGTTGGAGGCAATGTCGAGGCCGCACGCCTCGGCAACATCCAGTGCGACCGCCGAGTCCTCCACGTGCAGCACTACGCCGTCGTGTTCCAGGTGAATGGCGGCCGCTTCGACCAGGCACCGCAGCACATCGACGGCGACGTCGGTCAATTCACGCAACGCCAGCTCTCGCTTGAGCCGACTGGTTTCCAACCGCGCCAACGCGTCACCTGGACCTCGCGAGGCCTCCACCAAGTCGTCGACGTAGCGAAGCACCGCGTCCGAGGGACGGAGTCGGCGGATCTCCCCGGCAAGCAATGTGTCCTCGGGATCGACCTCATCAGCGCGACGGACACGCGTGGCCCTCGAAGTGCCGGCCAGATCGTCGCCAGTAAGCACATGCCAGCACAACAGAGTGACGATGTCTTCCAGTGCCACGCCGTCGGGTACCGCCACCGCCGGCGCGTCGTAACGGTGCTCGTCGTTCTTGCCCCGGCCCGTTCGGGCCAGCCACTCCACGACCTCGGCCCGGTCGAACCGGGCAACTCCGTTGACCGTCTCCACCGGATCCGGAAATGGCAACGACACTCCACGGACCACGGGCCGTTTCCTCCACATGCTGACGACCGGCCGGCGTACCTTGGCAAGGTCGGCGACATCCTGCAGCGTCAGCGTGGCCATGGAACCTCCTCCCGACTTCCCAAACTAGACCTGGGTGCCGACAGGTTCAACGATTGCTACTGATAAGCCCCCTTATCAGCGTCGTAGATTGTCATGCTGTTGCGGCGTGGTCATTCTGCCTACATACGCCTCCGCACCCCGCGGCGGCCCAAACGCAGGAGACAGACATGAGCCGCAACAACCCAGGAGCCCATTTCAACACCGACTACACTGCGGTCGAGATCGAACGACTTACCGTGCAAGACAAGGATGTTGCGCGAGAAGCACAACGCTGGACCGCCGGTGAACGCGGCTCGGTAATCGAAGATTCCGAGACGCTCGCTGCCGCAGACCTGAGCGCATTCGTCAGCGAGGCCATCAAGATCGGTTCCCACGCGCTGTCGGCCGTCGGTCAGGCTCAGGACGCGAAGGCGCTGCAGCAGATGCTCAAGGACGTCGGAGAGAAGGCAGCCGATTCGACCACAAAGCTCACCGAGAGCACTGAACGGGCCACCAAGGCTGCGTCCGTGGCCATGTCGAAGGCCGCCAACGATGCCAAGAAGGCGATCGTGGAGGCTGATGCCACCAGCCGCAAGGAGTTCACCCAGGCCGTGGCCTCCGCGAAGAAGGACGTCACCGCCGAGTTGCAGAAGATCTTCGGCGGTGACAACCCCGAACTGATGGACAAGCTACAGCCGGTACTCGACAAGTTCGGAAACTCCATCGAGGCCACATTGAAGGCGGGCACCGCCGAACTGATCACCAAGGCGGCCAAGCAGTTCGACCCCAGCGACCCCACCTCGCCGATGGCCAGGCACACTGCCACGCTCGATGCTCAGCAGAAGGCGATCACAACGCTCATCGGAGACAACCACAAGACCCTGACCGAGAAGGTCGACGCGGTGGTGACCGCGCTGAAGGTCCAGGAGGCACGCAAGGCGGCCTCAAAGCGCTCACCGGAGAAGGGCTTTGACTACGAAGACGCGATGGGTGGCCTCTTGCAGGACATCGCCGCAGGCCTCGGCGACGAGTACGTCGATACCCGCAATACGACCGGCGTCATCTCACGCTGCAAGATGGGCGACGGCGTGCTCAGTGTCGACGGCGGAAAGACACAGGTGGTGATCGAGATGACTGCCGCCGGCGACCGCAAGTGGGGACCCTACTTCGACGGGGCCGAACGCAACCGGGAAGCTGCCGCATCGCTCGGGATCGTCCCGACCGCCGACTGCAACGGCGGGCAGTCGGTCCGTGTCATGGGCACCCGACGCATCGTGCTTACATACGATCCTCAGTCCGGCGATCCAGCACTGCTGCGCACCGTCGTCATGCTGCTGCGGGCGAGCGCTCTGGCAGCATCGAGCCGCCGAGGTGCCGAGGAGATCTCGACCGCCGAGGAAAAGATCACCGAGGCGATCGCCCAGCTGGACAGGATCGACAAGGTCAAGAAGCTGGCCAGTTCGATCCAGAAGAACGCCAATAAGATCGAAAATGACTGCACCGGGATCAACGCGGCCATCCAGCGGTTGCTGGCCGACGCACTGGCGGCGCTGAGCGAGGTTCCCGACGACGAACCGCACGAGGCGGCCGTCGCGTCTTAAACCGACTTGTCGGATCTCTCCTCTTTACTGTCCTGTTCCCACGAAGCCGGGCGGCGGATGCACAGCTTGGACCCTGTCCCGCCACCCGGCCCCACCCACCTGAAAAGGAAAGTCTCTCGATGCTACGCAAACGAAATCCCCTGGCCCTGTGCCTGCTTGGCGTCACGCTTACGTTGGCGGGCTGCGTTTCACCGGACCGGGTCTCGGCGAATCCCAGCGACACACCGAAGTGGAACGCCGGGGTGTCGTCGTCGTCCTCCACACCGTCCCCCGTCGCGTCGCCGCCGACCGCAGCCGATTTCCTCATCGGGGTGGTCGTCACCCAGCAAAAGTGCTATGGCTCGGCGGGATGCAACTACCGATACACCATCAACCCGCAGTACATCAGCGCAAAGCCGTTGCCGGACAAGACGACCGTGATCTTCAAGGTGACCGGGGGCGATCAGGATCAGGTCGGCAACTTCACCATCGACGCGGACGGAACCGCGACCTTCGACCGGGAGACCGGCATCTCCGGTCCCGAGGGCGCTGACCTGCAAGCCACCGTCACCCAGGTCCTGCCCGGGCGCTGAGGCGCGGTCCAGACCGACGAATTGGTCGCTGATCGAGGGGCAGCGACCAATTCGTCCGTCCTTGTCCCCCGATCGGCGGATGCAGCACGGCCCGGGCCGTGGTCCGATCAGCCGACAGACACCGGGCACGACGTGCAGGACGCTCGACGCAACAACACCGCCGGCGCCCCTGCCGCGCAATGTATCTCCCCGAGCCCAAGCGAGGAAAAGTGATCATGAGAGAAACCACCGTGCACTACGAGATGCTGGATCTGGTCCGCGAACGCGCCAACGAGAAAGACTGGGACCTGATCTTCGACAGCGGCCCCAATGCGGAGTACCGCACAATGGTGTGGGAACACCCGCTGCTGAGCGCCTCCGGCGTGGTCACGGAGCTGGAAATCGGGTTCAGCCCCGACGGTCGCATCATCTTCTCCGAGAGGCGGTACGGCGGCGTCGCCCACAAACGAATCAAGCCGAACAACGCCTTCGGGTCCACCGATGTCTGCCTCGCCGCGCTACAGATGATCTGATCCGGAGCCGACGCCCAAACCGATCGATCCGCCTTCGCGACGGGAAGTTTGCTGGCATCCTTCTCATCTATGGGCGACTTCGGGTTGTTCGGAACCTGGCTCCTGCTCGCGGTGGTTGTCGTCGGCGCCGTGGCACTGGCGGTCGGCAGCGTATTGCTGGCCAGCCGCGTCATCGCTCGCGACACCCGCCCGGAGCACAACTCGGTGTTGTCACCGTTCCTCACCGTCGTCGGCCTCGTCTACGGTGCATTGCTGGGGTTCACCGTTGTGGTCGGATGGCAGCAATATCTCTCCGCGCAGACGAACGTGTCCAACGAAGCCTCGACCTTGGTGACCATGTACCGCCAGACGGTGGCCATGCCGCAGCCGGAACAGACCCAGGTGCGCGAACAGCTGCGCGCGTACACCGCCGCGGTACAGGGTCCCGAATGGGGCAAGGAGGAGTTCGGCTCCATCAGCAACAACGGCCGGCACGCACTCACTGAGATGTACCGCATCGTCGGCACCGCCAAATCGGACTCGACCGCCAGCCCGATCAACAGTCAGTTCCTCAGCCAACTGGCTGTCCTGACCTCCGACCGCAGTGCGCGCATCCTCAACTCCAGTCCGCGGATACCCGTGCTGTTGTGGTGCGCCCTGATCTTCGGCAGCCTGGTACTGATCACGCTGGCCAGCTTCATGCGCCTCGAGAGCAGTCGCGCCCACATGATCCTGGTCAGCACCGTCACTGTTCTGCTGGCCCTGCTGCTCTTCCTCGTCTTCATGCTCGACCATCCGTATGGCCCGGTAGGCGTTACCCCGCAACGGTTTTCACATGCCGTAATGGTGTTCGACCTGATTGACCGCGGGACCTGACCGCTCCCCTGTCCGCTCCCTTGCCCGATCTCCACCTCGGTTTCGACCGCAGGGCTGTTGTTCGACGACAACCACAACCCAGGTGTCGGTATCGGCGCGCACCGGGCACAAACTTGCCTATTGACCTAATTACGTGACGCATCGTAACTTAATCGTGTGTCCTCGCTCACAGGCCCGGGACGGCCACGTGATCCACAAACTCAGCGCGACATCATGCGCGCCACCCGCGACCTGCTCGCACGTGACGGCTACGACCAACTGTCCATCGAGGCCATCGCCCGCGAGGCCGGCGTCAGCCGCCCCACCATCTACCGGCGGTGGCCCTCGAAGGCCCACCTCGTCTTCGATGCCGCCTTCAGCCAGCCACCTGGTGGTGAACTGCTCTCGCTCTCAGGAGATTTCGATACCGACCTGCGCGGCTTCACCTCGGCAGTGCTCACCTTCTGGCGTGATCCCGTGGTGGAGGCTGCCGCACTCGGCATCCTGACCGAACGTCGCCGCGACCCGGAACTGCACATCAAGACCCAGCAGCTGCTCGACGAGCAGACCAAGGGCGCCTTCCGCTCCCTGGTCGCCTCGGGCGTGAAGCAGGGCCGGGTCCGTCCCGATGTCGACGTCGACATGGTCTACCAAGCGTTGATCGGCACCGCGTTCTACGCCGCGCACATGGAACCGGACATCGATGTCGACGACACCGCAGATCGATTGTGCTCCTTGCTGACCGAAGGAGCAGGACGAATCCACCCACGAAGGAAGGACCGACCATGACGGATAAGGCCGAACTGTCAGAGGCGTTCAACGCGCTGCTCGACGAGCTGCGCGGCATCGAGCAGAAACTGCTGACCGCCGAACCCGCGCTGAGCGAACCCGATCTGCTCGACGGGTACCGCCTGACGTTCAGCCTGCTGCGCGTCAGCGTCGACGCCTACGTGTGGGGCGACCGGGACAAGCCCATCCTGGTCGACGTCATCAGCCCATACCTCAAGTGGGGCGGCGACAATTCGGATGCCTTCTATCAGCTCGCACCGCTGAACCCGGCCCGCACCTATCGAGTCACCGGCAACCGTGGCGATGCGGTGTACCTGTCCATGACGGTCTACGGCGGGCCTGGTGAAGGCCGCTACAGCGACCGCATCGTCGGCACGATCAACAACCGCGATCTGGAGTTCGACGAGGACGGCAACTTCGAGTTCATCATGAGCCCCGATTCCCACCCGGGTGCCTGGCTCAAACTGGACGCCGACACCGAATTCGCCTTGACCCGTGATTATCTGAACGATCCCACCACCGACCGCCGCCCGACCTGGCGAATCGAAGCGCTCGACCCGCCCGCCCGGCGTTCCGACAGCGCCGCAGATCTGGCCCGCCGCTTCCGGTACGCCAAGGCCTGGCTGCACGAGCAGGTTTCCTTCCTGCCCACCAAGGTTGAGCCCGCCAACCAGCTGCACCCACCGTTCCCGGTCCCCCAGAACGCCTACGGGTGGTCAGCCGCCGACGCGGCGTACGCCATGGGCGCCTACGACCTGGAACCGGATCAGGCCCTGATCATCGAGGGCACCTCGCCGGAGTGCGTGTTCTGGAACCTCTGCCTGTGGAATCCGTTCCTGCACACCTTCGACTACACCCACGAACGCGTCACGATCAACGGCGCCCACGTGACCTACGAACCGGACGGATCGTGGCGGATCGTCATCAGCGACAAAGATCCGGGTCACCCCAACTGGGTCTCGACAGCCGGCCGACCCAAGGGCCTGATCTGGCTGCGCTGGTTCCTGCCCGACGAGACCCCCGCGCACCCGCAGTGCCGGGTCGTCGACGTGGCCGAGGTCTCGGCTCTGTGACCACCGACCTACGGCGTCCCGCGCCGATCCGGTTCGACGACCTCGCCCACCCGGTGTATCCCGCTGCAGCCCAACCGATCCGTGACGGACTGGCCGCCTACGGCGCGATTCTGGACCTGCAACCCGATGTCTTGCTGGCAGCCGCGACCGAGCGGTCCGGCCTGGACAACTTCGGCGACCCGGCTTTCCGGGAACGTCTCGACGTGCTCTGTACCGCGCTTCGTGACGAGGCGGGTCTTTCCGATACCGGTCTGGCGATCGCATTCGAGCAGCTGGTGGGCAATTTGGTGAACCGGCTGCGGCTGGAGGCACTCATCGCCGACCATCCCGAGATCGAGGACATCGAGATCGCACGGCCGATAATCATCTGCGGCCTCCCCCGCACCGGCACCACCCACCTGCACAACCTGCTCGCCGCCGACCCCGCCCTTCGCTACCTGCCGTACTGGGAGAGCCTCGAACCGCTGCCCGGCCCCGGTGAGGACTCGCCGGGACCCCGTCAGGATCGCTGCACCGCGGGCCTGGAGATGGTGAACACCTCGATGCCGGAGTTCAAGCGGATGCACGACATGACCGTCGAGCACGCCCACGAGGAGATCCAGTTACTGGCCAACGACATCTCGGGCATGCTGTTCGAAACCACCTATTATGTACCGAGTTTCGCCGCGCACTACAAGGCACATGACCAGGCTCCGTCCTATGCGTACGTCAAGCGCAGCCTGCAGGCGATGCAATGGCTGCGCGGCGGAACGCGCTGGGTGCTCAAGTCACCCCAGCACCTCGAACAGTTCCCGACGCTGGCCGCCACCTTTCCCGATGCGACTTTCGTTGTCACCCATCGCGATCCGGTCGAGGTAACCCTGTCGATGATGACCATGATCTGCTACGCGACGCGGATGGCCGTCACGCAGCCCGACCTTGCGAAACTGACCGGGCACTGGCTGAACCGCATCGATGATCTGCTCGCCGGCTGCATCCGTGATCGCGACGTGCTGCCCGCCGGGCAATCCATCGACGTCCGGTTCGACGACTTCATGGCCGATGAGCGGGCCACGCTCGCCGACATCTACCGACTGGCCGACCAGCCGTTCGGCGACGACGTCCGCGCGGCCATGAGCGATTTCCTCACCGAACACCCCCGCGGACGCTACGGGGGCGTGATCTACGACGCTGCCGATCTACAGCTCGATCCGGCCGCCCTGGCCGAGCGATTCCGCGCGTACCGCGAACACTTTCTCACCCCGACGGAGGACAAATGAACCAGCCTGCGCCACAGCCCATCACGGCGGAGGCCTGGGTGGCCACCGCGCTCGGCGAGCCCACCGAGGTACTGGAACGCCAAACCGTCGAGGTGCGTGCACCGGGCCCCAACGAAGTCCGCGTCGCGGTCCGCGCGTTCTGCCTGAACTTCAACGACATCGACATCATCAAGGGGCGGTACACCACGCTGCCGTTGCAGCCGCCGTTCGTGCCGGGCATGGAAGCGGTCGGGGTGGTCGAGAGCGCGGGCCCGGGTGCCGAACACCTGGTCGGCCGCCGCGTGGTCGGGATCCCGGTCATGGCCTTCGGGGGGTATGCGTCGTACGCCATCGTCGACGCGGCGACAGTGCTCGATCTGCCGGAGTGGGTCAGCGACGTCGACGGTGCCGCCCTGCACTACCCGTTCCATCTAGGCTGGTTCGCACTACGCGAACGCGGCCGGTTGCAACCCGGTGAGACGCTGCTGGTGCACGCGGCCGCCGGCGGCACCGGATCGGGCGCGCTGGTCCTCGGAAAGGCGCTGGGCGCCAAGGTGATCGCCACCGCCGGAAGCGAGGAGAAGCTGGAGCTCTGCCGGAAGCTGGGCGCAGACCACGCCGTCAACTACCGCGACGACGACTGGGTCGAGCAGGTCATGGACCTCACCTACGGCCGCGGCGTCGACGTCGCGTTCGACGCGGTGGGCGGAAGCGTGACGACGAATACGTTCCGCTGCATGGGATTCAACGGGCGTCACCTGATGGCAGGGTTCGCCGAGGACATCGCCCTCGAAGACGGTGACTACATCTCGCCGCGTCCGATCGCCTACGGCAACTTCGATGTGTGCGGGGTCTGTCTGGTCTACGTGACCGATCCCCTGGCCGTGCGCCGCACGCTCGGGTTCAACTGGCCGGCCCGCTCCGAGGGTCTCGATGCCCACGTGCAGATTCTCGAACTGATGCGTACCGGCCGGCTGCAGACCGTGGTGGGCGACAACGTGGAGTGGGAGCAACTGCCGCAGGCGTTGGCGCGGATGGCCGCACGCGAGACCACCGGACGACTGGTGGTGAGCACGGGGGCGCACGACTGAAATAGGCCTCCGCCAAACGGTACAACTGGGATGACACCCGGGCGGATCCCTCGACTCCTGGACGAACGTCCAAGTCGGCCGGGTCCGCACGGTCAACCATGCCGGCTGTCCGGCCGGGCGGCAGCGAGATTAGTATGCTTGTCTAGGTAATCTTGTCTGATGGTGGCC
Organism: Mycolicibacterium peregrinum; assembly: GCF_002102345.1. Classification (GTDB taxonomy): domain Bacteria; phylum Actinomycetota; class Actinomycetes; order Mycobacteriales; family Mycobacteriaceae; genus Mycobacterium; species Mycobacterium peregrinum. Next base: position 104,129 of record NZ_LQPP01000016.1, on the reverse strand, counting down.
GGGGGGGCCCGTTGAGTTTTGGATGGTATGTCTTCATGCACCGCCCTGACGGCGGCGTGATGCCGATCGCTGGGTTCTGGCGCAAACGCACCGCTGTGCGGTGGGCCCAGCAGCATGAAGAGCCAGACTTCCACCTCGAGGTTCAACGCTACGACTGGTGGTTGACAGGCGCGTGGCAGCGACGAACCGACCGCTTTCGCGGCGACGCCGGCACCCCCGCACTCGCCTTCAATCAGCGCTGATCGTCACGCGCACTCACCGCAACGCCGTCCGCAGCGCGTCGGCGAGATCACCGCGCGGCCCGGCGGTCACGTCGTCGACGCCGAGCCATGACGCCATCGAGCACAACTCCGCCGCCAACGCGTCCGCGACCCGTGAACGGTCGCGACCGTCTTCGGTGAAAGCGCCCAGCACCTGCAGGGCCGCATCGGTACGTTTGAGGTCGACTCGTGCCACCAGCTCACCGTCGAGCAGAAACGGCCATACGTAGTAACCGAATTGGCGTTTGGGTGCGGGGACGTAGATTTCGATGCGGTAGTGAAAATCGAACCACCGCTCCACCCGGGGCCGGAAGAAGATCAACGGGTCGAACGGGCACAGCAGTGCCGTCCCGCGGTCGCGCCGCGGCACCGTCTGGCCTGCACGCAGGTAGGCCGGGGTGCCGTCGACGTCGACGGCCTCGAGCTCTCCGTCGGCCACCAGCTTGGCGATCGCCGGCTTGACCTGCCGCGCGCCCATCCGGAAGTAGTCGCGGATATCGGCCTCGGTGCCGACCCCCAGCGCGGTCGCGGCGCGCAGGGTCAGTTCCCGCACCGCCTCGTCGTCGTCGACTTGCCGAGCCAGCACGTCCGCCGGCAGCACCCGCTCGGTGAGGTCGTAGTGGCGGGCGAACCCAACGCGCGTCGCCGTTGTCAGGACACCCGAGGACCACAGCGCCTCGGCGACCCACTTGGTCTCGCTGCGGTCCCACCACGGACCTTTGCGGCCGCGCGGTTCGGACTCGAGATGGGCCTCGATCTGGCCCGCGGTCGACGGCCCGAGCTCGGCGACCGCCGCCACGATGTCGTCCGCCAGTTTGGGATTCTTCCGGACAATCTCGGTGCCCCACCGGCCGTGCGTGTACTCCCGCATCCGCCACCGCAGCAGCGGCCAGTCCTCCACCGCCATCAACGCGGCCTCGTGCGCCCAGTACTCGGTCAGAAGCCGTGGTGAACGTGTGCTGTGTGACCAGGCGGCCCGGTCCAGCGCATCGCGGTCGTACGGCCCCAGCCGGCTGAACACCGGCGCGTAATGGGCCCGTACCGCCACCGACACCGAATCCAACTGCAGCACCTGAATACGGGAGATCAACCTGCGCAGATGCGCACGGGTGACCGGTCCGCGGGGTTTGGATTCGTGAAATCCCTGGGCCGCGACGGCGATGCGGCGGGCCTGTGCGCTGGTGAGGGTGGCCACGTTGCCATCGTCCCCTACGGCACCGACAAGTAGCGGAGCGGATTGGAGCGACAGCACCCGCAAGTAGCGGAGCGGATTGGAGCAAGAGCACCCGCAAGTAGCGGAGCGGATTGGAGCGATACTGGTCCGCGTGGCGTTGGACTGGGATGCGTTCGAGACCGAGTTGACCCTGGCTGCCGCGGATGCGGTCCGCGCGCTGGTCGCGACAGCCGCCTCAGAGACGCCGTATGCCGTGGCATTCAGCGAGTTCTATGCCGAGACCACCGGGGTGATCTACCTTCCGAATCTGGCGCTGGCCACCGAGGAGTCGGTCGAGGAGCCGGATTGCCGGTTCAGCCCGCCGGATTGGGAGCATCAGGATTACGAGTGGGGCGAAACCGATTCACAGTGGAGTGATCGGCTCAGCGCTGCGGTCACGGACCTTCCCAGCGCGCAGTGGGAGCAGGCGTGGGATCGGTTCACCGAGGCGATGCTGAACATCGCGGCCGGGGTGCGCACCGCCCTCGTCGCCGACGGCACCCTGCCCGACGATGTGGTCGTCTACCTCGATGACGAAGACGCCGACCTGCTGGTCCGCTCGTTGACCGCCGACGAGCTGCGGCATCACTTCCCCGAGTACGTGGCTTCTGCCGAGGCGGAACGTGGACTGCTGGCACTGCCCGTCGAACAACGGGTGCCAGCACTCGCCGCGGCGGCCGGTCTCATCAGAGGACCAGGCCACGAACTCGGCCGGGAACGCGCAACCGAACTCCTGCTCGACACCGGCGCTGCCGCCGTACCGGTCGCAGTAGCGGCACTCGGCCATCCCGAGACCGCCTGGACGGGGGCCAAATTCCTGGCCGACCTCAACATCGCCACGCCGGAGGTGATGGACGCGCTGTGGGCGGCCCTGCCGCTGCGCGGTAATGCCCACGACTGGGTGGCCGCCGCTCTCGGCCGCCTCGGTGCCGGGCTGGAGGTGTTGGAGCGCAACGATCTTCCGGCCGGTAGCCGATCGGCCGCGGTCGCCGCGCCGTACCGTTCGTTTCGCGATCAGGGGCGCTCGCACCTGCCACTGGATTACACGCTGCTGGCCGCCGGGCTTGCCGATCCGGCGGTCGCGGGGGCGGTCGCAGAGGATCTGAAACCCGGAACCGGCTATTGCACTCTGGACGGGGCCGACCTACCGGGCGCCCGGCTCGGACTCGACCATTCCGAGCCCGTGATCCGCCGCCATGCGGTCATCGTTCTCAGCGATCTGATCGGACCGATGGGCCCCGGTGACCTCGACAGCGAGGTGGTGAAGAACCTGGAGCGACGGATCGACGAGCTGGCCGCCGATGACCCCGACAGTGAGGTCCGCAGACTGGCCGGTTACCGCGTGCGCACGTAGCTGCAGAACCGGTACCGCAAACCTGAGCTGCTGGTCAACCACTCCCCGGTGGTCTTCGTCCACGAGTCGTCGAGCTCCGGCGCCATCGCGTCGCCCGCTGCTGCGGGCAGGTCGATGTCGATCTCGGTCACCTCGCAGCGGACCGCGAACGGCAGGGCCTGGGCGTAGATCTGCGATCCGCCGATCACCCAGCCGCGGAACACGTCGTCGAGGCCGGTCAGTACCTCGGCACCGTCGGCCACGTATCCGGGATCGCGGGTGATCACCACGTTGCGCCGGCCCGGCAGCGGGCGGACCTTGGCCGGCAGCGACTCCCAGGTCAGCCGGCCCATCACCACTGTCTGCCCGAGGGTGAGCTGCTTGAACCGGGCCTGGTCCTCCGGCAGATGCCACGGAATGCCGTTGTCACGGCCGATGACACCAGAGGTGGACTGCGCCCAGATCATCGCCAGCTGTCGAAGATCGCCGGTCATACAGCGACGGGCGCCTTGATTGCCGGGTGCGGGTCGTAATTCAGAATCGCAATATCCTCAAAGGTGTAGTCGAAAATCGAGTCACGTTGCGCCAGAACGAGTTCTGGGTACGGTCTGGGATCCCTACTGAGCTGCAGGGCCACCTGGTCGACGTGGTTGTCGTAGATGTGGCAGTCGCCGCCGGTCCAAACGAATTCACCGACCCCGAGCCCGGCCTGCGCGGCCATCATGTGGGTCAGCAGGGCGTAGCTGGCAATGTTGAACGGCACGCCCAGGAAGAGGTCGGCGCTGCGCTGGTACAGCTGGCAGGACAACTTGCCGTCGGCGACATAGAACTGGAAGAAGGCGTGGCACGGTGGCAGCGCCATCTGGGGGATCTCGCCGACGTTCCACGCCGAGACGATGTTGCGCCGCGAATCGGGGTCCCGCTTGAGCAGATCCAGCGCGTTCGAGATCTGGTCGATGTGCTCGCCCGACGGTGTCGGCCACGACCGCCACTGCACGCCGTACACCGGACCCAGATCGCCTGTCTCACTGGCCCATTCATCCCAGATTGTCACGCCGTGGTCCTGCAGCCACCGCACGTTCGAATCGCCGCGCAGAAACCACAGCAATTCGTAGATCACCGATTTGGTGTGCACCTTCTTGGTGGTGAGCAACGGAAAGCCGGCGGCCAGGTCGTAGCGCATCTGGTGCCCGAACAGGCTGCGGGTGCCGGTGCCGGTGCGATCGGATTTCGGCACGCCGTGCTCGGTCACCTTCCGCAGCAGGTCCTCGTAGGGCGTCTGGATCGGCACACGGCCAGCTTACGTGGCGCCACGTGGAGTAGAACGGATGCCATGCCGACCACCAAGGACACCATCACCACAGCCGACGGCATCTGCCGCGTCACCGTCGCGACCCCCGACGGCAACGGCCCCTGGCCCGGCGTCGTGCTGTTTCCCGACGCCGGCGGCCTACGCCCCACCATGGAAGAGATGGCGGCCAAGCTGGCGGGATTCGGTTATGTCGTTCTGGTCCCCGACGTCTACTACCGCAATCCGGGCTGGGGTCCCTTCGACCTCAACACCGTGTTCAGCGACCCGGAGCAACGCAAGCAGCTCTTCGAGCTGATGGGGACGCTCACCCCGGAGATCTTCGCCGCGGACGCCGAGGCGTTCTTCGACTATTTGGCCGCCCGGCCCGACGTCACCGGCGACAAATTCGGTACCACCGGCTACTGCATGGGTGGCCGTGCTTCGTTGATCGTCGCCACCCGGGTACCGGAGCGGGTCGCGGCTGCGCTGTCCTTCCACGGCGGCCGGCTGGCGGTCGAAGACGACCCGGACAGCCCCCACCTGCTGGCCGACAAGATCCAGGCCACGGTTTATGTGGCGGCGGCCGAGAACGACGCGTCCTTCACCGAGGACGACGGCAAGAGGTTGGAGGACGCGCTGTCCGGCGCAGCCGTCGACCACACCATCGAGTTCTATCCCGCAGCCCACGGCTTCGCGGTGCCGGATCACACGGCGGTGTACGACGAGGCAGCTGCACAGCGGCACTGGGAGAACACCGAGCGGGTGTTCGGGGCCGCGTTAACCCCGGCGTAGGCGGTAGGCGACGATTGAGGGCGTGTATGACCAGCCCTTCTCCGACGAGTCCCACCCCACCGAGCCCGGATTCCGGATCGACCCGGTACTGGCACGGAGCTGGCTGCTGGTCAACGGCGCGCAGTATGAGCGGTTCGCCCCGGCGGCCCGCTCCCGCGCCGACATCGTCGTCCTCGACATCGAGGATGCGGTAGCCCCCAAGGACAAGGTCGCCGCGCGCGAGAAGGTGACCCGCTGGCTGGCCGACGACAACAGCGACTGGGTCCGGATCAACGGCTTCGGCACCCCGTGGTGGGCTGACGATCTGGAGATGCTGGCCGGAACCTCGGTCGGCGGTGTGATGCTGGCCATGGTCGAGTCGGTGGACCATGTGACCGAGACTGCCCGACGCCTGCCGGACGTGCCCATCGTCGCGCTGGTGGAGACCGCCCGGGGTCTGGAGCGGATCACCGAGATCGCCGCGGCCAAGGGCGCGTTCCGGCTCGCCTTCGGTATCGGCGATTTTCGGCGCGACACCGGTTTCGGTGACAACCCGGCAACGCTGGCGTATGCGCGCTCACGCTTCACCATCGCCGCCAAGGCCGCTGGACTGCCCGGCGCCATCGATGGCCCCACCGTGGGGTCCAGCGCGCTGCGACTGTCGGAGGCGACGGCGGTCTCGGCCGAGTTCGGTATGACCGGCAAGATCTGCCTGACGCCCGATCAGTGCCCCACGGTCAACGAGGGCCTGGCCCCCTCCCAGGACGAGATCAGTTGGGCCAAGGAGTTTTTCGCCGAGTATCAGCGCGACGGTGGCGAGATCCGCAACGGGTCAGACCTGCCCCGGATCGCCCGGGCCAACAAGATCCTCGATCTGGCCAGGGCGTACGGCATCCACGAACCCGAGTACAGCGACGACCCGGACCACGTGCCGGCTCCTTCCGACACGTACCACTACTGAGGTCCGCTCAGGCCCGGGGTTTGTCGTCGTTGCGGTGCACGAAGTTGTTGATCGCGCGGACGATTCCGCGGCCTGCGTAAATGCCCGCGGCGACGGACACGATGATCATCGCGATGAACATCACCAGCCAGTTGGACCGGCTGTGACTGACGTTCCACCAGATGAACGTGAACAGCAGCGCGCAGATGAAAACGACGATGTCCCGCCAGTTCCCGCGGTAGGACATCGCGGCCTCACGGATTTCGCGACTGCGGTCACTCGCATCGATCAAGCCGTCGATACGTTCATCGATACTGGCCTTGAGCCGCGCTTTCCGTTCGACGTCTTCGGCGGGCAACCGGTCCAACAGGTCGAGGTCCTTGGTGATCATGCCGCGGATGTCCGGCGGTTTGAGGTTGCCTGCGATCACCCCGAGCATCGCACCACCGGCGATGGGCGCGGCTCCGAGTGCAAGTTCGGCGATCCCCGGCATAGCTGTCCTCTCGTCAGTCCATCAGAGTGGCAGCCAACGTGCCGCCCAACTCGTAGGCGCACTCACGGACGGCGCCGTCCACCACTCCCGTAACTTCAAGCACGTCAGCCGCTTTGACCAACGCCAGCCCGGCCACAATCTTGTCGACCGCGCCCGCCGCACCGACCGTGTCGTTGTTGCCGTGTACCCACAGCCCGTACGGGCGCCCGGCCACGTGGTCGAGGCTCGGGTAGTACACGGTATCGAAGAAGTGCTTCAATGCACCGCTCATGTAGCCGAAATTGGCTGTGGTGCCGAACAAGTAGCCATCGGCGGCCAACATGTCACTGACGGTCGCAGCTAACGCCGGCTTGGCCAGTACCTCGACCCCGGAGATGTCCGGATCGTGCGCACCGGCGAGTACCGCCTCAAGAAGCTCTCGCGTTGCCGGAGACGGCGTGTGATGCACCACCAGCAGCGTCTTGGTCATGACGAATGTTGTTCCTGCATCCGCACCGCCGTGCGCATGGTCTCGCGCGCGCGGCCACGATCGCCGGCGAAGTCATAGGCGCGGGCCAACCGGTACCAGCGAACCCAATTGTCCGGGTCGGCCTCCAGTTCGGCCTTCACCGTCCCGAACAGTTCGTCGGCCGCGTCGCGTTCGATACGACCCGACGGGCGGGTCGGAAGCTCGCTGACGTCGAGTTCCATGCCCTGTTCACGGGCAAGCCGAGCCAATCGTTGATGCGCCAGACCGGCCCGCAGCGTGGTCACCAGCACCCAGATACCGATCAGCGGGAACACCAGCAGTGCCACGCCCAGCCCGATCGCGGCCGGCTCACCCGAGGTGATGAAGATGATCGCGGTACGTCCCAGCATCAGGAAGTAGACGATCAGCGCCAGGCACATGAAGCCGATCACCAGTTGGATGCGCAGCGACCGCGCGCCTTCGCTCACGACAGGTCGAGCAGCGGCTCAATGCCGATGGTCAGGCCGGGCCGCTCGCCGACCTTCCGCACCGCCAGCAGCACGCCCGGCACGAACGAGGACCGGTCCAGGCTGTCGTGCCGGATCGTCAGCGTCTCCCCCTGCGTTCCGAACAGCACCTCCTGGTGTGCGACCAAGCCGGCCAGCCGCACCGAGTGCACAGGCACCCCGTCCACATCGGCGCCGCGGGCCCCGTCCAGACCGGTGCTCGTGGCGTCCGGGTTGGGCGGCATGCCTTTTCGCGCCTCGGCGATGAGCTTCGCGGTACGTGCGGCCGTGCCCGAGGGAGCGTCAGCCTTGTGCGGGTGGTGCAGTTCGATGATCTCGACCGATTCGAAATAACGTGCCGCCTGCTGGGCGAAGTGCATCGACAGCACGGCGCCGATGGCGAAATTCGGCGCGATGAGCACCGCGGACTCGGGCTTCGCCTTGAGCCAGGCCTCCACCTGTTCGATGCGCTGCCAGGTGAATCCGGTGGTTCCGACGACCGCGTGAATACCGTTGTCGATGAGGAATTTCAGGTTGTCCATCACCACATCGGGATGGGTGAAGTCGATGACCACGTCGGTCTTGGTGTCGGTGAGCAGGCTCAGCGAGTCACCGACGTCGACCCCGGCCGAGAAAGTCAGATCCGCCGCCGATTCGACCGCGTGCACCATGGTCGCGCCGACTTTGCCCTTAGCCCCGAGAACACCAACTCGCATGGTTGGGAGCCTACTGCCCGTGCTTGCCGGCGGTATTGGGCCGGTCCGAGAGAACTCTGACCACTTTCGCCACTACAGCATCGATCAGGCGAAATCAGTCACGGCACCACAGCCGGCTCGTCCACATCTAAGGGTTGATGGTGTTCTCGCCGATCTGGCGGCCCCACACGTATTCGGACACGAGGGGCTGCCCCATCTCGAGGTGGTTGTACGGGGCGATCGATGCTCCGGTATCCATCACCAGGTAGGGAGCCGGCCACAGGTCTTTCGTGACCGGCTGCCAGCAGCCGGGCCGGCCCTCGGGCCCGCCCTTGGCGTTGACCCGCGGCAGATTGTCGGGATAGACGTACGGGTTTCCCGCGCCGATCAGGAAGTCGTGCAGCTCGAGCGCGTAGCCGTTGCGGGTTTGGGCGGCGAACTTCGGTGCCGCCTCCGCATAGTTGCGGACCGAACACGCCAGCGCCGGGCTGTTGCGGTCGAGCATCTCGCTGACCGGTAGCAGGTCCTGGGCGCCGCGGACCAGGTACGGGCCGCCACGCTCGAAGATGTCGCCGCCGGTGTTGCCGAAACCGACCGCAGCCACCAACGCCTGGTCCAGATTGCCGCGCTGCTCGTTGAGGGTGCGAGCGGTGGTGACGGCGTTGGTCAGGCCGTCGAACAGATCCGGACCCGCGTTGGCGTAGACCTCGCCCAGGTCGGCCAGACCCGAGATGTCGCGGCGGATCTGGGGCATCCGCGGATTGAGATCAGCGAGGATGTCGTTGCCGTTGACGATCGACTGACCGAACTTGTCACCCAACCCGTCGAGGGCCTGCGCGGTCGCCGTCAGCGTCTGGTTCAGCTTGATCGAGTCGATCTGCTCGGAGATCGCGGTGATCGTCTCGAACAGCGTGTTGAACTCCGTCGTCACACCCTGCGCCCGGATCGGCGTGGAAGGGGACAACCGCTCCGTCGACGGGTTCGGCGGCGACAGGAACGAGATGTACTTGTTGCCGAACACCGTGGTGGCCCGCAACTCAGCACTCACGTTCTCCGGGATCAGCTTCAGATACTGAGGCTTGACGTCCAGGATCAGCTTCGCCTCCGGATTGTCATCGACGGTGACGACGTCGATCGAGGCAAGTCGCCCGATGGGCACCCCGTTGAAGGTGACCTTCGAACCCGGATCCATCGACAGACCCGCCCGATCCGACAGCACGGTCAACTGCGTCTTCTCGTCGAACGACCCACGGAACTGCATCCACGTCAACGTCAGCACCGCAACCAGCAGGATGATCATGCCCGCGGCCGCCGTCTTGTACGGCGGGTCGTATCGCCAGTGCTTGAACCGCCGGCCGGACCGAACCCGCGATGTCGCAGCGGATGAGGCCACGCGCAAACCTCCAACTTGTTGACGCGGCCAACCAGTTGGTCAGCAGAGTGGGCGAGCAGAACTCTCGCAAACCATCAGAGACCGCTGCAACTGCACCGCACCGAGTGCGGCAAACATCAAATTGTCGCCGCGAGGGGACGTGCGTCACATCCCGCGGGTAGAAGTAACCGGCATAACGTTCCGAGGATTCATCCGCCGCACCGCGGTACCGGCGGCAAACGTGGCAAGGCACAGTGGCCGGGCTGCACCAACACCCCCGGCGGTATCCAGCTGAGCCGGCCCGACCACAGAGGTGACGAAACCGACTGTCAGCCAACCTGGTTGCGAGTATCCGAGGCACACCTGCATCCGCCAACTACGGTGAAGTCATGCGTCTGATTCCGCTGGTGCCGTTTGCCGTCGCCGCCCTCGCGTTCATGGGATGTTCGGAGAACGCGGCCGCCGACCCCGCAGACCTCAACGGTCGCACCTTCATCTCGGAGCAGGTCGCGGGCGACCAGATTCCCGGCGGCGGACCGCTCACGGTCGGTTTCGACGGGAAGCAGATCAGCACCTTCGCGGGCTGCAACCACGGTTCCGGCTCCGCCGATCTTGCCGATGGCCGGATCACGACCCAGCTGGCGATGACCATGATGGCCTGCCCGCCACCGGTCGGCGATGCGGATGCCTGGGTATCAAAGTTGTTCGATGCCAAGCCAAGCTGGTCGTTGTCGGGTGACACCCTCACGTTGCGTACCGATGCCACCACCGTCACGCTGCGAGACAAGAAAGTGGCCGATCCCGATCGCCCGCTCACCGGCACCACCTGGCAGGTCACCAGCCTGGTGTCCGCGCAGGCGGTCAGCACCTCGGTCGCACTCGAGCAGTCCAAGCCCACGCTGATCATCGGGGACGACGGCGCCGTCAGCGGTTCGACGGGCTGCAACCGAATCACCGGCCGTGCAGCCGTTTCCGGTTCGCCGGCAGTCATCGAATTCGGCCCGCTGGCCACCACAAAGATGGCCTGCCCAGCGGAGGTCAACGAGATCGAGCAGGCCGTGTTGCGGGTTCTCGACGGCACAGTCCAGACTTCGATCGACGCCGACGAACTGAAGCTCTCCGGCACCGACGGAAATGGACTGGTGCTGCGCGCGCAGTGACGTCAGAGCGGTGACGCCCCACGCAGATGCTCGAAGATCAGCGAGGTCTGCGTGCCGGCAACGTCGGCGTCGGCGTTGAGGTTCTCCACCACAAATGCCCGCAGGTCATCGGTGTCACGCGCGGCCACGTGCAGGATGAAATCGTCTCCCCCGGCCAGGAAGTACACGTCCATCACCTGCGGCCGGGTGCGGATGTGGGCGATGAAGTTGCGGATCTTGCCCCGCGCGTTCGATTGCAGGCTCACCGAGATCATCGCCTGCAGACTGAGTCCCACGGCCGCCGGATCGATGTCGGTGTAGAAGCCGCGGATCACCCCAATCTCCTGCAGCCTGCGTACCCGACCGTGGCAGGTCGACGCGGCGATACCGACCGCCTCCGCCAGTGCGCTGTTGGACATGCGGGCATCGGCGTGCAACGCCAACAGGATGCGCCGGTCCACTTCGTCGAGATCAGGCCGAACATCCTTCGGCGAACGGGCCACACGTCCGGGCAAGTTTGATGAATCTTCCATTGTTCGGCGATACTAACGAATCTTTATCGGAGATATTGCTCACTTATCGAAGTTTCTTCACACTTATTTCAGCACCCCAACATTGAAGGAGCGATCATGCTCGTCGGTATCCCGACCGAGATCAAGAACAACGAGTACCGCGTGGCCATCACCCCGGCAGGCGTCGCCGAACTGACCCGACGCGGCCACGACGTGATCATCCAGGCCGGCGCGGGCGAAGGCTCGGCCATCACCGACAACGACTTCAAGGCCGCAGGTGCGCAGATCGTCACCACTGCCGATCAGGTCTGGGCCGAGGCCGAGCTGCTCCTCAAGGTCAAGGAGCCCATCGCGGCGGAGTACTCGCGCATGCGCAAGGGCCAGACGCTGTTCACCTATCTGCATCTGGCGGCGTCCAAGGAATGCACCGACGCGCTGCTCGCCTCGGGCACCACCTCGATCGCGTACGAGACGGTGCAGACGGCTGACGGCGCGTTGCCCTTGCTGGCCCCGATGAGCGAGGTCGCAGGCCGGCTGTCGGCGCAGGTCGGCTCGTACCACCTGATGCGCACGCAAGGTGGCCGCGGCGTGCTGATGGGCGGCGTCCCCGGTGTCGCACCGGCCGAGGTCGTCGTCATCGGCGGCGGCGTGGCCGGCTACAACGCGGCCCGCATCGCCAAAGGCATGGGTGCCCACGTCACCGTGTTCGACCTCAACATCAACACGCTGCGCAAGATCGACAACGAGACCAACGCGGGTATCGAGACCCGCTATTCGTCGAGCCTGGAACTCGAAGAGGCCGTCAAGAAGGCAGACCTGGTGATCGGCGCGGTGTTGATCCCGGGCGCCAAGGCGCCCAAGTTGGTCACCAATTCGACCGTGGCCCACATGAAGCCGGGCGCGGTGCTCGTCGACATCGCCATCGACCAGGGCGGCTGCTTCGAGGACTCCCGTCCCACCACCCACGACGACCCGACGTTCGCCGTGCACGACACCGTGTTCTACTGCGTGGCCAACATGCCCGGCTCCGTCCCGCGCACGTCGACCTTCGCTCTGGCCAACGCCACCATGCCGTATGTGCTCAAGTTGGCCGACAAGGGCTGGAAAGCCGCCTGCGAGGCCGATGCGGCGCTGGCCAAGGGGCTGTCGACGCACGAGGGTGCGCTGCTGTCCGAGCAGGTCGCCGCCGACCTCGACATGCCGTTCACCGATCCGGCCACGGTCCTGGCATAGGCAAATCCCTCACGATCGCCCGGCCGGATCCCTTCGGCCGGGCGATGTGCACTCCGGCATAGTCAAACTTGACACGTGTCAAGTATGGTTGTGTCCATGTTGCTGCAGCAGTTGTTACCCACCGTGCCGACGACCACCGCTGAGGCGCTGGCAATCTTCGACGCGGCCGAGGCTGTGGAGCCGGCGTTCATGCTCGGCACCTGGCACGGCGCCGAACTGCCGACCGGACATCCGATGGATGGTCTTCTGGCGGCCAGCGGTTGGTGGGGCAAGCAGTTCGTCGATGCCGAGACCGTGCATCCCCTGCTGTTCCCCGCCGGCGACGGCACCTCGCTGTGGGCCCTCAACCCGCTGCTGGCATTCGGCGGACTCGGGGTGTCGACCAAGATCCCACTGCTTCGGAACCGGTCGATGACAGGGCCCATCGCGGCGTTGCGGCCCCTGCTGCAGACCCGCGCACCCAAGGCCAGGTTGCGCACCACCCGGTACCGCGGCGTGGACACCGCGACGATGGTCTACGACCAGCTGCCCATCAACGACGTGTTCCGGCGGCTGTCCGACGACGCCGTGATCGGGGCGATGGACCTGCGGAACTCCCGCAAGCCGTATTTCTTCGTCCTGCAGCGCGACGACTCGATGCGGGTGACCTAGCAGCCACGCGTACGCGCGCTGTTCACCACACATTCGGCCAGTGGCTCCACGTCGGTGCTTGGATCGAAAGGGCAAGCGTTACAAGGTCTTTTCCTCCGATCGACGTTCCAGAACTGAGGAGTCACCCATGGTCAACCTGCCCGTCGCGCACCAGCCCCGCCCGCTGCTGCCCGAGCTCTCGGAGTTCTTCGCCGGCATCACCCCGTTCCCCCGCCTGCGTCCGATCTTCGAGCGCAACCTCATGCGCATCGAGGACGAGGTCACCGAGGACCACTACGAACTGCGGGCGGAGATCCCCGGTATCGATCCGGCCAACGACGTTCAGATCACCGTCGCCGACGGCCAGCTGACCGTGAAGGCCGAGCGTTCAGAGCGTGTCGACACCACCGCGCGGTCGGAGTTCTCCTACGGCTCGTTCCTGCGCACCGTGACCCTGCCCGCCGAGGCCGATGAGGACAACATCACCGCCGGCTACGAGCGCGGCATCCTGACCGTGCGCGTGCCGTTGTCGCAGAACCCCGCCGGCGCCCGCCAGATCGCGATCCAGGACACCGAGAACGGCTCGACCGCAATCGAATCCGCCGAGCACTCAGAGTAACGACGGCAGAATCAGCGCGGTCAATTCACCGATGAGCGGACGCAGGTTGTCGGCCTTCGGGTCGTCGGCCTGCGACCGCGTCATCACCGCCAACAGCAACCGTTGTCCGTTCGGACCATAGGCAATCCCGACGTCGTTGGTGCTGCCGTAGTCCCCACTGCCGGTCTTGTCGGCGGTGGTCCAGCCCTCCGGGAGCCCGGCACGCACGCTCGAGGTCTGGTTGGCCCGCATCCAGTCGTCCAGCTGGCGCCGCTGCGGCGGGCTCAACGCGTCACCGGCCAGGATCTGGTGATATCCGATGGCCAGCGCCGCCGGAGTGGACGTATCTCTCGGGTCCCCGGGAATCGCCGAGTTCAGCTCGACCTCCCAGCGGTCCAGCCGGGTGCGCTCATCTCCGATGCTGCGGGCGAACGCGGTGATACCGGCAGGCCCGTCAATCGTTTTCAGCAGCAGGTTGCCCGCAGTGTTGTCGCTGCGCTGCAGTGCCGCCTGGCACAGCTCCGCCAGCGTCATCTCGGAACCGGCATGGGTCTCGGTGATCGGAGAGTTCGGCACGATGGCCCCCGGGTCGACGAACACCCGGTTGTCCAGTGAGATCTGCTTACGCCCGGCCATCTGCAGCACGCGCGCCGCGGCGTACCCCTTGAACGTCGAACACATCGCGAACATCTCGTCGGGCCGGTGCGTCAGTGTCCGGCCGGAATCCAGATTGGTCGCGGACAAACCGATCAGGGCGTTGTCACGACGTTCCAGTTCGGCGATCTGGTCGTCCACCGGGGTCGCGAACGCCGGTGCGGCGTTACCCACACCGGCGCCGACGGCAGCCGCCGCCACGAGTGAACCGATCAGAACATTGCGCCGCGAGAGTCCCGTCATCGGCCCAGCCTAGCGGGTCAGCTGACGATTGATTGAAGTTGTTGCGGCAGAGTCTTTTTCGATCGATGCGGGCCGAGTACGGCCGCACCGTAGTCGCGAGACAGCAATTGATGGGCCACCGCATTGACTTCTTCGAGGGTGACGGCGTCGATCTGGGCCAGCGTGTGATCGATGGTCCGGTGTTCACCGTAATTGAGCTCGCTGCGGCCGATCCGGTGCATGCGCGATCCGGAGTCCTCCAGGCCCAGCACCAGCCCACCACGCAACGAGCCCTTGGCGATCCGGCACTCGTCGGCGGTGATGCCGTCTCTGGCAACACCTTCCAGCACCTCGGTGGTGACCCGGACGACTTCGTCGAACCGCTCGGGCTGACAGCCGGCGTACACCGAGAGGGCACCGCTGTCGGCGAAGGTGTCGACCGTCGAATACACCGAGTAGGCCAGGCCGCGGGATTCCCGGATCTGCTGGAACAGGCGGGAACTCAGGCCGCCACCGAGGGCGGTGTTGAGCACCGACAGCGCCCACCGGTGTTCCCAGTGCCGGCCGGGTGTACGAACGCCCAGCGACACGTGGGTCTGCTCTCCGTCGCGGTCGACCACGAGCAGCGACGGCTTGCCGACGACACGTCCGGCCCCTTTGCGCGGAGCCACGGCGGTGCGTCCGGGTTCCAGGCGCGGACCGAAATGCTGCCGCACCAGCGAAACGACCACGTCGTGGTCGATGTTGCCCGCAACCGCCACGATCATCCGTTCGGGCGTGTAACGGCGCACGTGGAAGGAGTGCAATTGTGCGCGCGTCATCGTTTCGATGGACTCGACGCTGCCGATCACCGGCCGTCCGACCGGATGATCGCCGAACATCGCAGTCAGGAACACGTCGCCGAGACTGTCCTCGGGATCGTCGTCGCGCATGGCGATCTCTTCGAGGACGACGTCGCGCTCCACCTCGACATCCTCAGTGGCACAACGACCCCGCAACACGACGTCGGCGACCAGGTCGACGGCGAGTTCCAGGTCCGAGTCGAGCACATGCGCGTAGTAACAGGTGTGCTCTCGCGTCGTGAACGCGTTCAGCTCACCACCGACGGCATCGACAGCCTGTGCAATATCGACTGCGCTGCGCGTCGGGGTGGCCTTGAACAGCAGGTGCTCCAGGAAGTGGGCGGCACCCGCGACGCTTCGTCCTTCGTCGCGGGAACCGACACCCACCCAGACCCCGACGGATGCCGAACGCACCGACGGGATGTACTCAGTGACCACCCGGAGTCCGCCGGGCAGATCTGTCCGGCGGACATCAGTGGTATTCAGTGCAAACGCCTTGTGTCGAGCTGAGGTGATCAGGACTCGGCAGCGGCGGCGTCGGCGGTGGCCGGGACGCCGTCGGCAGCCGGATCCGCCTTCTCCGCAGTCTCTTCGTCCACGAGCACCAGCGAGATCTTGCCGCGGTTGTCGATGTCGGCGATCTCGACGCGGAGCTTGTCGCCGACCTTCACCACATCTTCGACCTTGTTGATCCGCTTTCCGCGGCCCAGCTTGGAGATGTGGACCAGGCCGTCACGGCCCGGCAGCAGCGACACGAATGCACCGAAATCGGTGGTCTTGACCACGGTTCCGAGGAACCGCTCACCGATCTTGGGCAGCTGCGGGTTGGCGATGGCGTTGATCTTGTCGATCGCAGCCTGCGCGGCTTCGCCGTTGGAAGCACCGACGAACACCGTGCCGTCATCCTCGATCGAGATCGACGCGCCGGTCTCCTCGGTGATCGAGTTGATCATCTTGCCCTTGGGCCCGATGACCTCGCCGATCTTGTCGACCGGCACCTTGATGGTGGTGATCCGAGGTGCGTACGGGCTCATCTCATCGGGGGCGTCGATGGCCTCGGCCATCACGTCCAGGATGGTCAGGCGCGCGTCCTTGGCCTGGCTCAGTGCGCCCGCCAGCACCTTCGAGGGGATGCCGTCGAGCTTGGTGTCGAGCTGCAGCGCGGTGACGAAGTCCTTGGTGCCTGCGCACTTGAAGTCCATGTCGCCGAAGGCATCCTCGGCGCCGAGGATGTCGGTCAGCGTCACGTAGCGGGTCTCGCCGTTGACCTCGTCGGAGACCAGGCCCATGGCGATGCCGGCCACCGGCGCCTTGAGCGGCACACCGGCGTTCAGCAGCGAAAGGGTCGAGGCACACACCGAACCCATCGAGGTGGAACCGTTGGAGCCCAATGCCTCCGACACCTGGCGGATCGCGTACGGGAACTCCTCGACGCTCGGCAGCACCGGAACCAGCGCACGCTCGGCCAGCGCGCCGTGGCCGATCTCGCGGCGCTTGGGCGAACCGACGCGGCCGGTCTCACCGGTCGAGAACGGCGGGAAGTTGTAGTGGTGCATGTAGCGCTTGGTGGTCTCGGGCCCCAGCGAGTCGATCTGCTGGGCCATCTTGACCATGTCCAGCGTGGTGACACCCATGATCTGGGTCTCGCCGCGCTCGAACAGCGCGCTGCCGTGCGCACGCGGGATGATGGCCACCTCGGCCGACAGCGCGCGGATATCGGTGACGCCACGGCCGTCGATGCGGAAGTGGTCGGTCAGGATGCGCTGGCGCACAAGCTTTTTGGTCAGCGAGCGGTACGCCGCGCCGATCTCCTTCTCGCGGCCGGCGTAAGTCTCGCCGAGACGCTCGAGCACCTCGACCTTGATCTCGTTGGTGCGGTCGTCGCGCTCGTGCTTGCCCGGGATGGTCAGTGCCTCCGACAGCGCGTCGGTGGCCACCGACGCCACGGCGTCGTAGACATCGGCCTCGTAATCCGGGAACAGCGGGTAGTCGGCGATCTCCTTGGCAGCCTTCTCCGCCAGCGCAGCCTGGGCATCGCACAGTGTCGCGATGAACGGTTTGGCCGCTTCGAGGCCCTCGGCGACAACGGCCTCGGTGGGAGCCTGGGCGCCGCCGGCGACCAGCTCGATCACGTTCTCGGTGGCTTCGGCCTCGACCATCATGATCGCGACGTCGTCGCCCACCTTGCGGCCCGCGACGACCATGTCGAAGACAGCCTTCTCCAGCTGCTCGACAGTCGGGAAGGCAACCCACTGACCCTCGATCAGGGCGACGCGCACGCCGCCGACCGGGCCGGAGAACGGCAGGCCGGAAATCTGCGTCGAGGCCGACGCGGCGTTGATGGCCAGCACGTCGTACAGATCCTTCGGATCCAGGCTCAGCACCGTCACCACGACCTGGATCTCGTTACGCAGACCGCTGACGAACGACGGGCGCAGCGGCCGGTCGATCAGGCGACAGGTCAGGATCGCATCGGTCGACGGACGACCCTCACGACGGAAGAACGAGCCGGGGATCCGGCCCGCGGCGTACATCCGCTCTTCGACGTCGATGGTCAGCGGGAAGAAGTCGAAGTGGTCCTTCGGCGTCTTGCTGGCCGTGGTGGCGCTCAGCAGCATGGTCTCGTCGTCGAGGTAGGCGACGACGGAACCGGCGGCCTGCTGCGCGAGCCGCCCGGTCTCGAAACGGATGGTGCGGGTGCCGAAGCTCCCGTTGTCGAGGATTGCGGTGGATTCGAACACACCGTCTTCAAGTTCAACTACAGACATAGAGTCCGTTGGCCTCTTTCGAATTCATTCAACTGTTTTCGCGGCGTCACGGTGGCGGATGCGCCACGGGCCCTGGATACGGCTACGGCCGTCGATCGAAGCGGCCGGATGACCCCCCAGAGATGATCCCTGTGTCGGGGTTCCGGCAGCCACTACCGAAGACCGCCCGTCCAGGCGGGCCCGATATGACTCGCAGGAACAGCGCCCGCGGTTCGCGGGTGCCGCACCCTGTGTTCAGCGCAGATTCCAGCCACTGAACGCCCTCATGTTACACGGGAGCAACGGCCCAACAGCCATCCGTGCCAGCTAGGACACGTCCTCCACGCATACGGTGAACTGGCGCTCCGAGTAGGCGTAGCCCACTCCGCTGGCGCACTGATCGACGTTTGACACCCCGTGCAGAACCTCGGTGGCTCGTTGCCGGTGCGGCGCAGACGAATCCGCGCAATCGACCCGATAAGGGTCTTTGTCGTTCTCCGGATCGATGCTCATACAGCCGCCGGCGATCCAGTCGATATCCAGACAGAGCGTCTGGGTCTCCTCGCTGAAGGCGCTGCGCACCGAGTAATAGGTGTCGACGTCGCCCGGGCACTGGTCGCTGTCGGTAACCGTGGAGATGACTCTGTAGTTCGACGCGTCGCTGCCGCACTCGGCCCGGCTGGAGTCCGGGCGCTCGTACGTGCCGCTCATCTTCAGGCAGTCCCCTGCCTTCATGTCCGCGGCCGCCGCGGACGAGCATGCGGTCAGACCGCCGAGGAAAAGTAGCGCGGCTGCCCCCAGAGGGGCAGCCGCGGAAAGTGGTGGCACTGGCGCCGCGTCAGCGACGCAGCCCGAGGCGCTCGATCAGCGAGCGGTAGCGCGCCACGTCGACCTGGGCGACGTACTTCAGCAGCCGGCGACGACGGCCGACCAGCAGCAGCAGACCCCGACGCGAGTGGTGGTCGTGCTTGTGCTGCTTGAGGTGCTCGGTCAGATCCGAGATCCGCTTGGTCAGCAGGGCGACCTGGGCCTCAGGCGAGCCGGTGTCGGTCTCGTGCAGACCGTAGCTGGTCAGGATTTCTTTTTTCTGCTCGGCAGTAAGCGCCACGAAAACAACTCCATCTTTTCAGTCCCGCGAACATAATTCTCGGCACAGCCGCCGCGGACTGCAGCATGCACCGGACCGGCAGAGAGTCTAGCACCGCGGCGAGCCGCGAATTAAATCCTGCGGCGAGCCGCGAATTAAATCCCGACTCAGTGTGAACTCAGAATCGTGCGCGCCTTGTCGGCGTCCTGCTTCATCTCTGCGACCAGCTGTTCCACCCGGTCGAACTTTTCCATGCCCCGGATCCGGGCCACGAAATCGACCGCGACGTGCTGGCCGTACAGATCGGCCTCGGTATCGAGCACGAATGCCTCGACCGTGCGGGTCCGCCCGGAGAAGGTCGGGTTGGTACCCACCGACACCGCGGCCTGATACCGCTCACCGGGCGTCACCGTTCCCATCACCGGGCCGTGTCCCAGCACGGTGAACCAGGCGGCGTACACCCCGTCCGCCGGAATCGCCGAGAACATCGGTGGTGCCACGTTGGCCGTCGGGAACCCCAGCACCCGGCCGCGCCCGTCGCCGCGCACCACCACGCCTTCGACGCGGTGCGGACGGCCCAGGGCTTCGGCGGCGGCCACCACGTCACCGGCGTCGACGCAGGAACGGATGTATGTCGAGGAGAAGGTGACCCGCTCGTCGCGATGTTCGGCATCGAGCGATTCGGTCACCAGCGACATGCTCTCGACCGCGAAGCCGAACCGCTCCCCTGCCTTGCGCAGCATCTCGACGTTCCCGGCGGCCTTCTTGCCGAACGTGAAGTTCTCCCCGACCACCACTTCGAGCACGTGCAGGTCCTCGACCAGCAACTCGTGGATGTAGCGCTCGGGGGTGAGCTTCATGAAATCCGAGGTGAACGGCATGACCAGGAACACGTCCACACCGAGTTCCTCGACCAGCTCGGCACGCCGGGTCAGCGTGGTCAGCTGTGCCGGATGACTGCCCGGAAACACCACCTCCATCGGATGGGGATCGAAGGTCATGAGGACCACCGGTACTCCGCGTGATCGGCCGGCTTTCACCGCATGGCTGATCAACTCTGCGTGTCCGCGGTGAACCCCGTCGAACACCCCGATGGTGACTACACACCTGCCCCAGTCCGTGGGGATCTCGTCCTGCCCACGCCAGCGCTGCACGCGATCAGCCTACGACCCGAACGCGACGCGGTCTGCTCTAGATCCCCCGATCAGATGATGATTGCCTAAACTTTCCTACTGTGAGTCCAGACGGTAACCACCAAGACCTCTCCACGGTTGCCCAGGACTATCTGAAAGTCATCTGGACAGCCCAGGAGTGGTCTCGCGAGAAGGTCAGCACAAAACTGCTGGCCGAGCGGATCGGCGTGTCGGCATCCACGGCGTCCGAATCCATTCGCAAACTCGCCGACCAGGGCCTGGTCCACCACGAGAAGTACGGCGCGGTGACGCTGACCGATGCCGGCCGGCGCGCGGCGTTGGCGATGGTCCGCCGGCACCGGCTGATGGAGACGTTCCTGGTCCAGGAGCTGGGCTACGGCTGGGACGAGGTGCACGACGAGGCCGAGATTCTCGAGCACGCGGTGTCCGACCGGATGCTGGACCGGATCGACGCCAAGCTGGGCCACCCCACCCGCGATCCGCACGGAGATCCGATCCCGGCCGCCGACGGCCAGGTGCCCACCCCGCCGGCACGCCAGCTCTCGGCCTGCCAGGACGGCGACGCCGGCACGGTGGCCCGGATCTCCGACGCCGATCCGGAGATGCTGCGTTATTTCGACAGCGTCGGGATCAGCCTCGATTCGCGGGTCCGGGTGGTGGCGCGGCGCGATTTCGCCGGGGTGATCTCGGTGGCCGTACAAAGTCCGGGTAAGGCCGGCAGCGCCGCCACCGCGGGAGACGACACCAGCGTCCAGGTCGAGCTGGGCAATCCGGCGGCCGAGGCGATCTGGGTCGTCGCGAGCTGATCGCCCCCGCGGAGACACGATCACCGCGATTTTTACCCGTGTGCAATAGCCGATTCGGCACCAAGATGTCCTGTTCGTGACTGTCTCTCTGCACTGGTTCCTACCCACCTACGGCGACAGCCGGCTCATCGTCGGCGGCGGCCACGGCACGCCGGCCGGTTCTGCCGGTGGCGACCGCGAAGCCTCGATCGACTACCTGGCCTCGATCGTCCGCTCGGCCGAGCGGTTCGGTTTCACCGGCGCGCTGATCCCGACGGGTGCCTGGTGCGAGGACGCCTTCATCACCGCGGCGCTGCTGGCCCGCGAGACCACATCGCTCGCGTTCCTGGTGGCCTTCCGCCCAGGTCTGGTGAGCCCGACGCTGTCGGCGCAGATGGCCGCGACGTTCGCCCGGCATGCACCCGGCCGGATCTTGCTCAACGTCGTCGTCGGCGGCGAGGCACACGAGCAGCGGGCCTTCGGCGATCACCTGGACAAGGACGCCCGGTATGCACGTTGCGACGAGTTCCTCGACGTGGTGCGCCGGTTGTGGGCCGGCGAGACCGTGACCCACAAGGGTGACTACATCGACGTCGAAGAGGCCTCGCTGGCCCTGCCCCCGACCCCGGTACCGCCGCTGTACTTCGGCGGCAGCTCGCAGGCGGCCGGCCCGGTGGCAGCCCGGCACTCCGATGTCTACCTGACCTGGGGCGAGCCCCCGGCCGCGGTGCGGGAGAAGATCGAATGGATCCGGGCACTCGGCGAGGAGCAGGGCCGCAAGCTGCGTTTCGGCATCCGCCTGCACACCATTTCGCGTGACACCTCCGAGGAGGCGTGGGCCCAGGCCGATCGGCTGATCGCCGCCCTCGACGAGGAGACCGTCGCCGCCGCACAGGCCGGGTTGTCCCGCAGCCAATCCGAGGGCCAGAAACGCATGCGTGCCCTGCACGAGGCAAACCGCGCCAACGGCACCTGGAGTGACGCCCGCAGCCTGGAGATCGCGCCCAATCTGTGGTCGGGCGTCGGCTTGGTGCGCGGCGGGGCAGGCACCGCGCTGGTCGGGTCGCACACCGAGGTGGCCGACCGGATCGCCGAGTACGCCGAGATCGGTATCGACGAGTTCATCTTCTCGGGCTACCCCCACCTGGAGGAGCTGTTCTGGTTCGGCGAGGGCGTGGTGCCGATCCTGCGCGAGCGCGGGCTGTTCGGCGGAGGCGCACCAGCCGGTGGGCCCGCCTCGATCCCGTTCGTCGGTGCACCGCGATGACCGATCTGGCCGGCGCCACCCGCATCACGTCGGTGGAGGCGGCGCTGGGCGCGGCGGACCGGTTGTCGAGGTCGTTCACCGAAGCTGCCGGCGCCCGTGACGCGCACCGGATCCTGCCGCACGAGCAGGTTCTCGCGCTCAAGGAGTCAGGCCTGCTGGCGCTGACCGTGCCCACCGAGTACGGCGGGCTCGACGTGCCCGTGTCGGTGCTCGCCGAGGTGATGCGGCTGGTGGCCCACGGCGACCCGTCGATGGGCCAGATCCCGCACTCGCATTTCACGTTCCTGGAGGCCTTGCGCCTGCAGGGCACGCCGGAGCAGCAGGCGTACTTCTACGGCCTGGTGCTGGATGGGGCATTGTTCGCGAATGCCCAGTCCGAACGGGGTCCTCATCCCGTCGACGTGGACACCACGACGCTCACCGCCTCGGGCCCGGGCTATGTACTCGACGGCCGCAAGTACTACTCGACGGGAGCGTTGTTCGCCGACTGGCTGATCGTGCGGGCGTCGCGCTCGGACGGCTCGGGGCTGGTGCCGACAGCCGCCACGCCCAAGGCGATCGCGTTCGTCCCACACGATGCCCGTGGGCTCGAGGTTGTCGACGACTGGGACGGCATGGGCCAGCGGACCACGGCCTCGGGCACCGTCACGCTCGATGCCGTCGAGGTGCCGGCGGAGCACGTCGTCGAGTTCAGCCCGATCTTCACGCGGCCCACGGTCTACGGAGCGCGAGCTCAACTGCTGCACGCGGCTCTCGACGTGGGCATCGCGACAGCCGCGCTGGAGGAGGGGGTGCGTCAGGCGGCCAACGCCCGTCCCCATTTCGAGGCGTCGGTGTCCAGCGCCGTCGAGGATCCGACCCTCGTACAGGTCGCCGGTGAACTGACGGTGACGGTGCGGGGCGCTCAGGCGTTGCTCGCCGAGGCGGCCCGGCGGGTCGACGCGGCCCGTGCCGATCTCACCGAGGACAGTGCCGCGGCGGCCTCGATCGCGGTGGCGATCGCCAAGGTGGCCGCCGCCCGGTCCGCGGTGGAGGCCGGCAGCGCATTGTTCGAGTTCGGCGGCACCCGCAGCGCCTCGGCGTCGGGCAACCTGTCGCGGTACTGGCGTGACGCCCGCACCCACACGCTGCACGACGCCACCCGCTGGAAGATCCGTCACATCGGCAACTACACGCTCTCGGGCACGAAACCGCCTCGCCACGGCCAGCTTTGAGCGGCGACTAAAGGGTGGCAGGCCGCAGCACCACGACGTTCTTGGTGCGTGACGTGCCGTCCTGCAGAAGTGCGATGACCCGCCCGTCGGGCGCGGTGGCGGCGTAGATCCCGCCGATGCCGGCCGGGGTCAGCGCCCGGCCGTGCCGGGTGTCCTCGGTTTCCGCGTCGGTCAGGTCGCGGCGCGGAAAACCCACCAGGCAGGCCTCGTCGAGCGAGTAGCTGAGCCGCGCCTCCTCGGCGAGCTCGTCGAGGGTGCGGGCCTCGTCGAGGCCGTACCGGCCGACCTTGGTACGCCGCAGCGCCGTCAGGTGCCCACCGACGCCCAGCGCCACCCCCACGTCGCGAGCCAGGGCGCGGATGTAGGTGCCCGAGGAACAGTCCACCTCCACATCAACGTCGACGAAGTCGTCCACCCGCCGGACGGCGAGCACTTCGAACCGGCCGATGTGTACGGGCCGGGCGGCCAGCTCGACGGTCTGCCCTTCGCGGGCCAGCTTGTAGGCCCGCTGACCGCCGACCTTGATGGCGCTCACCGCCGAGGGCACCTGCTCGATGTCGCCGCGCAGCGCCCCGACCGCGGCCTCGATCTGCTCATCGGTCACGCCTGCAGCTGAGACCGACTGCAGCACTTCGCCTTCGGCATCTTCGGTCGTGGTGGTCTGTCCCAGCCGGATCGTTGCCGAGTACGACTTGTCGGTGGTGGTGAGCAGGCCGAGGATCTTGGTGGCGCGTTCGATCCCGACCACCAGCACCCCGGTGGCCATCGGGTCGAGCGTGCCGGCGTGACCGACCTTGCGGGTGCCGAACAATCGCCGGCACCGCCCCACCACGTCGTGGCTGGTCATTCCGGCCGGCTTGTCGACGATCACCAGCCCGGGGTCAGGAACCGGTCGGCTCACAGCACGATCGCCGTCAACGTGACGCCGTCGCGCACCGACCAGCGGCCGTCGAGTGCGGTCAGCGGCGGCCCGTGTTCGGCGGCCGGGTCGATGAGGATCTGGGAGCGGAAGGTTCCGGCCGCGCCCGACCCATCCACCCCGAACGTGATGTGGGCATCCTCGAACCCGAGCCAGCGATGGGTCAGCGGGTACCAGGCCTTATAGGTGGCCTCCTTGGCGCAGAACAGGATTCGGTCCCAGTGCAGACCGTCCGGCAACCCGCCCAGCTCGGAACGCTCCAACGGCAGGGAGATGGCGCCCAGCACCCCGTCGGGCAGCACGTCGTGCGGTTCGGCGTCGATGCCGACGGAGCGGACGCCGCCGACCCGGCCGACCACCGCCCCGCGGAAGCCCTGACAGTGCGTCAGGCTGCCGACGATGCCGTCGGGCCAGCACGGCTCGCCCTTGTCCCCCTTCAGGATCGGGACGGGGCCCACGCCCAGCTCGCCCAACGCCTGGCGGGCGCAGTAGCGCACCGTGGTGAACTCGTTGCGCCGCTTGGCCACCGCGCGGGCCACCAGCTCCGCCTCCTCCGGCAGCGCCGTCAGACCCGGCGGGTCGTCGTACAACTCGGCGGCTGCGAGCTTGTCCGGCATATCGGGCAGCACCTGCCCCAACAACGTGCCGCTCATGCGCGCCTCGCCTTGATGCGCTCCTGCATCTGCTGTGCGTGGGCACGCATCTCGGCCGTGATCTGGAAGTGTCCGCCGAACTCGTTGAGATACCCGGGCGTGTAATTGGGGTCGGGCAGGATCTGGCGCAGCCAACGGAAGGGCTTGCGGCGACGCCACTCCCGCGGATAACCGACCGAAACCTCTTCGAAGCGCACATCGTCGTACCACGTGGTGCGCGGAATGTGCAGGTGACCGTATACCGAGCAGATCGCGTTGTACCGGGTGTGCCAGTCCCTGGTGGCTGTCGTACCGCACCACAACGAGAACTCCGGATAGAACATCGCATCGCACGGTTCGCGGACCATCGGAAAGTGGTTGACCTGAACCGTCGGGGTCATCCAGTCCAGGTCTTCGAGTCGCTTGCGGGTGGCCGCCACCCGTTCACGGCACCACGCGTCGCGGGTGGCGTAGGGCTCACTGGACAACAGGAATTCATCGGTGCCGACGACGTTCCGGTCCCGGGCGATGGCCAACCCCTCGGCCTTGTTCGACGCTCCCTCGGGCAGGAAGGTGTAGTCGTAGAGCAGGAACATCGGCACGATCGTGGCCGGGCCACCCTGTTCGGTCCACACCGGGAACGGGTGCTCGGGAGTGATGACACCCATCTGGTCGCACATGTCGACCAGATAGTCATAGCGGGACCGGCCGAAGATCTGCATCGGGTCCTTGTTCGTGGTCCACAGTTCGTGGTTGCCCGGAACCCAGATGACCTTCGCGAACCGCTTGCGCAGCAGGTCCAGAGCCCAGCGGATCTCATCGGTGCGCTCCCCGACATCACCCGCGACGATCAGCCAATCGTCCGGCGAGGCCGGATACAGCGACTCGGTCACCGGCTTGTTCCCGTTGTGACCGGTATGCAGATCGCTGATCGCCCACAGAACCGGCTGCCGGTCCCTTGATTCGTGATCAATCATCACAGTTGCACCACCACAACGGACCAGCCTAACCGGGCGGCGTGGCGGCGGGCCGTTGACAACTAGAACAGGTTCTCGTTTATGGTCGAGTCCGTCGCGACAGACCGCTACACTCCCCGCAAGCCGGGGAACGGTTTTGCCACCAAACTACGAGGGGGTGTGATGGCCGCCAAGTTGCGCCTACTTTCGGCTTCGACAGGGCTGGTTGCGGCGTTGGTTGCGGCGGTGCTGGTGGCGTGGCAGCCGAACCAGACCCAAGGCGCAGACTCGGGCCCGCTCCGACTCGACGTCACCGACCTCCCGATGACCAACGTGTCCACCACGATCAAGTGGCCGGTCGTCGAGACCACGGACCCCTCACCGTTCGATCCGTGCAATGACATTCCGTTCGACGCGGTCCAGCGGATCGGCCTGGCCTATACACCGCCCGAGCCCGAGGACAGCCTGCGCTGCCACTACGACGCAGGCAATTACCAGATGGCCGTCGAGGCGTTCGTGTGGCGCACCTACGAGCAGACCATCCCGGCCGACGCAGTGGAGTTGGACGTCGACGGTCACCGGGCGGCCCAGTACTGGATCATGAAGCCGACCGACTGGAACGACCGGTGGTGGGTCACCTGCATGATCGCGTTCAAGACCAGCTACGGCCTCATCCAGCAGTCGCTGTTCTACTCGCCCGTCCACTCCCCGGATCGACCGGACTGCCTGCAGGTCAACCTGCAGCGGGCCCACGAACTCGCGCCGTACTACAAATTCTGAGCACCACCGAGTCCGAGCACCGCAGCGGCCGATCTGTAGCCTGGTTGCGTGAGCAAGTTCCGCCGGTACGCCGGTAAGGCGTTCAGCAAGGTCCTGGGTCTGCCGCCGCACACGACCGACTTCACAGTGCAGCACGGGCTGCGGGTGCCGATGCGCGACGGCGTCGAGCTGATCGCCGATCACTACGCACCCGTCACCGACCGTCCCGCGGGCACTCTGCTCGTGCGGGGTCCGTACGGTCGGCGCTTCCCGTTCTCCCCCCTTTTCGCTCAGGTGTATGCGGCTCGCGGCTATCACGTGGTGCTGCAGAGTGTGCGCGGCACGTTCGGCTCGGGCGGGCAATTCACGCCGATGGTCCACGAAATGGCCGACGGCGCCGACACCGTGGCCTGGCTGCGCGACCAGCCGTGGTTCACCGGCTCGTTCGCCACCGTGGGCCTGTCCTACCTCGGCTTCACCCAGTGGGCGCTGCTGGCCGATCCGCCGCCGGAGATGAAGGCCGCCGTCATCACCGTCGGCCCGCACGACTTCAGCGCATCCTCCTGGGGCACCGGATCGTTCTCCCTCAACGACTTCCTCGGGTGGAGCGCGATGGTCGCCCGCCAGGAGGAGCCCGGCGTGGTGCAGGCCCTGTCGCGGCAGCTGCGCGGGCCCGCCGAGCTCGCCAAGGCGACCGCCGGCCTGCCCATGGGTGCGGCCGGCCGTCAGCTGCTGGGCTCCGGCGCACCGTGGTACGAATCCTGGCTGGAACATCCCGAACGCGACGATCCGTTCTGGGACCTACTGCGGTTCGACGACGCATTGCAGCGGGCCGAGGTGCCCATCCTGCTGCTCAGTGGATGGCAGGACCTGTTCCTGGACCAGACCTTGGAGCAGTACGAGCAGCTGCACCGGCGCGGTGTCCCGGTGGCGTTGACGGTCGGTCCGTGGACTCACACGCAGCTGATGACCAAGGGACTCACCACCGTGGTCGGCGAATCGCTCGACTGGCTGGGCGCCCATTTGACCGGCGATCGCGAGACCACCCGCAGCACGGTCCGGCTCCATGTCAACGGGCGCGGCTGGGTAGAGCTGGCCGACTGGCCGCCGGCCATGCCGGAGCACGAGTTGTTCCTGCAGCCGACGGGTCGACTGACCGACAGCGCTCCGCCGGACACCGCCCCACCGTCGTCCTTCACCTATGACCCCGCCGACCCCACGCCCACCGTCGGCGGCCGGCTGCTGGCCGCGGCCGGCGGCTACCGCGACGACACTCGACTGGCCCGGCGCGACGACGTGCTGGCGTTCACCGGCGATCCGCTTCCGGCCGATCTCTATCTGGCCGGA
This sequence comes from Mycolicibacterium peregrinum, assembly GCF_002102345.1. GTDB lineage: Bacteria > Actinomycetota > Actinomycetes > Mycobacteriales > Mycobacteriaceae > Mycobacterium > Mycobacterium peregrinum. Next base: position 76,110 of record NZ_LQPP01000016.1, on the reverse strand, counting down.
AACCCGGTCGTCGAGCTGGCCCACAGCTGCGACAACCCACATCACGACATCTTCGTCCGGGTCAGTGAAGTGGACGCAAAAGGCCGGTCCCGCAACGTATCCGACGGGTTCCTCCGGTTGAATGATCACACCGGGCCGGTTCGGCTCGAGCTCGACGCCGTCGCACACCGCTTCGGCGCGGGGTCACGGATCCGACTGCTGATCGCCGGCGGCTCACATCCACGCTTCGCCCGTAACCTGGGCACCTCCGAGCCGCCGATCTCCGGTTCCCAGCTGGTGCCGGCCGCCCATACCGTGCATCACGGTCAGGGCGGGGTGTCGCGGGTGGTGTTGCCGGCCGGCCCGGTGCCGCCCTCAGCCGACTGAGGTTCGCACCCGCCCGGCGACGTCGCGCAACATCGCGTCGTCGTGCACCGGCGGGCCCCAGTCCGCCTGCACCGCAAGCTCGACCCAGCTCTTGCACCCGGCGAACTCGGGACTGCGCGCCAGCTGAATCGGCGTGCGCAACGGCGCCACCTGCACAACCAGGACGGTCAGGCGGTGTTTGGGGCGGAAATCGAGGCGGTCGGCCCGCACCGATTCGGCGGTCCAGATGTGCAGGTCGGCCAGGTCGTCGATCGAATCGGGACGGTTGACCTCCACAGCGGCAACAACTTTCGCTCCGGCGCGAACCGTCACGGCCTCCTCGGTGCTGTCGGAGGACGCCCCGGCGAGCAGGTCATGGTGTTCGAGGCGCACCCGTTCGGCATGGCTGTGCGCGATCGTGGGGAACAGCACGAATTCCGGTGCGGCGACCGAAAACCGCTTTTCGTGGATGCCGCCCTTACGCAGCAGCACGGTCTGTCGACCATCGAGCAGCGCATGTACGGCCGCGCTCCACTCCTTGAGTGCGGGTTGGGTCAGCTCATGCTGGATCACGTTGCCAGCCGGGCCCGTACCTCGGGACGCCGCAGCGGCGGGACGGTCTTGGGCGGCTGCCGGCGCGGGGCCAGCCCGTCGAGCAGCCGCGTGGTCGTGGCGGTGACCTCGGCGACGGCGGCCTCGAACGCCTCGACGTTGGCGCCGGCCGGGCGGGTGATACCGCTGACCTTGCGCACGTACTGGCGCGCCGCGGCCTCGATCTCTTCGTCAGTGGCGGCGGGCTCAAGCCCACGCAGCTCGGTGATATTGCGGCACATGACACCACGATAGGCCGCCAGCACCCACCAGATAGATTGATCACATGAGTGATGACGTCCTGCTGATCGACACCACCGACCGAGTCCGCACCCTGACCCTGAACCGCCCGCAGTCGCGCAATGCGCTTTCGACGCGGTTGCGCACCGAGTTCTACCAGGCGTTGCGCGACGCACAGGCCGACGAGGGCGTCGACGTCGTGATCCTCACCGGCGCCGATCCGGTGTTCTGCGCGGGCCTGGACCTCAAGGAGCTCGGCGACACCACCGAGCTGCCCGACATCTCCCCCAAGTGGCCGGCCATGACCAAGCCGGTGATCGGGGCCATCAACGGCGCCGCGGTCACCGGTGGCCTGGAGCTGGCGCTGTACTGCGACATCCTGATCGCATCCGAGCAGGCCAGATTCGCCGACACCCACGCGCGGGTCGGGCTGTTGCCGACCTGGGGCCTGAGCGTGCGCCTGCCGCAGAAGGTCGGGGTGGGCCTGGCCCGGCGGATGAGCCTGACCGGCGACTACCTCTCGGCCACCGAGGCGCTGCGCGCCGGCCTGGTCACCGAGGTCGTCCCCCACGACGAATTGCTGCCCACGGCTCGCAAGGCGGCCGCGTCGATCGTCGCCAACAATCAGGCTGCGGTCCGGGCCCTGCTCGCGTCGTACCACCGCATCGACGAGTCCCAGACCAATCAGGGCCTGTGGATCGAAGCGGCCTCCGCCCGCGCCTGGATGGCAACGGCGTCCGGCGACGACATCGCGGCCAGCCGCAGCTCCGTGATCGAGCGGGGACGCGCGCAGGTGCGCTGAGAGGGTCAGTCCACGAGCCACCCGGCCTGGTCGTTGGCGAGTTCCTCGACGCTCATTCCGTCGACGAGCCGGTCCAGCGCGCCGATCATCGTGTCGCATTCACGTGCCGGGTGGTCTTTGGGGCAACGCAACGCATGGGTCAGAAACTGTTGCGCCCCTTGCGCTTGCGCTATCACCCGATCCAGTGCGGCGATCTGCTCGCGTACCGTCTCACGCCACTGCTCACTCGGCGCGTCCAGCACCGCGGCCGCGGTGTCGAGCGGAAGGCCCAACCGGTTCACAATCTTCAGCAATGCGAGCCGGCGCAACTCCTCGGGCCCGTACATCCGCTTGCCGGCCTGCCGCTGCCGCGGGGACACCAGCCCGCGTTCGTCGTAGTACCGCAGCGCCGAGGGGCTCATCTGCAACCTCGCCGCGGCGTCGCCGATCGGGATCAGGTCCATGCCGCCATTTGACTTCAACCCACCTTGAACCGGCAAGGTCTACCCATGAACGCCGCGCGTGCGATCAATCACCATGCCGACCACCCCGGGTTTTCGGGCGTCACCGGGGTGTTGTGCGGGCTGGTCTTCCTTCTGGGCCGGGCGAAGGCCCAGTTGGCCGCCGACATCGCGCGACTCTCGTCGGCAGACCATGTCGTGGACGTGGGGTGCGGACCGGGCACCGCCGCCCGGGTGGCCACCCGCCGCGGAGCGCAAGTGACCGGCGTCGACCCCTCGTCCACCATGTTGCGCATCGCGCGGATGGTCACGCCGAAACGCGCACCCATCACCTGGCGCGAGGGCACCGCAGAAGCACTGCCCGTGCCGGGCAGTGCTGCGACCGTGGTGTGGGCACTGGCCACCGTGCACCACTGGCAGGACGTCGACAAGGCGGTCGCCGAGGCCCACCGCGTGCTGGCGCCGGGCGGGCGGTTGATCGCGATCGAACGCCAATCACCGGTCGACGCCACCGGATTCACCAGCCACGGCTGGACACGACAGCAGGCCGACGCGTTCGGCGACTTGTGCCACGACGCCGGATTCGACGACGTCTCAGTGACCGAGCACGGCGGCGGCAAGCACGCCGCCTGGGTGGTCAGCGCTACGCGAAGGTAAGCACTCAGCCCCGTGAGCATGCGCGTCTAGGCGGTCCCGGGCACCAGCCAACGACCTGAGAACGCCCGCCAGCCGACGAAGATCAGCCTCAGCACCATGAACGTGCTCAACCCCGACCAGATGCCGAACAGGCCCCAGCCGTAGATGAGCGACAACCAGATCAGCGGCAGGAACCCCACCAGCGCGCTGGCCAGGGTCGCGTTGCGCATGAACTTGGCGTCACCCGCACCCAACAGCACACCGTCGAGGGCGAATACGATTCCCGCCACGGGCAATTGGGCCACCAGGAACCACCAGGGCACGCTGATCGCCGCCAGCACCGATTGATCATCGGTGAACACCGGCGGCAGCACCGAGGAGCCGACGGCGAACACCAGGGCCAGCACCACACCGGCCATCGTGGAGAACAGCGTCACCCGCCAGGCCACGCTCTTGGCATGCGCGAGCTGACCCGCACCCAACGCCGCGCCGACGAGTGACTGCGCGGCGATGGCGAGTGAATCCAGCACCAGGGCAAGGAAACTCCACACCTGCAGGACAACCTGATGGGCCGCCACGGCCGCCGCACCGAACCGCGCAGCGACTGCCCCGGCCGACAGGAAGCAGGCCTGGAACGCCAACGACCGCAGCAGCAGATCGCGGCCCATGGTCAGCTGGGCCCTCAGCACCGCGGGCTGAACCCGTAGCGCCACCTTCTCACTCAACAGGGCCCACAGGAACAACAACGCCGCCACCCACTGCCCCACCAGGTTGGCCACCGCAGACCCGGCCAGCTCCAGCCGTGGCAGGCCCAGCCAGCCGTAGACCAGCGGCGGGCAGAGCACCGCTGACACGGCGAACCCGAACACCACGTAGCGCAGCGGCCGGACCGTATCCTGCACCCCGCGCATCCAGCCGTTGCCTGCCAGCGACACCAGGATCGCCGGGGCGGCCAGGATGGCGATCCGCAGCCACGGCAGTGCGGCGTCGGCGATGTCGGAGCGCCCCGCGATCGCCGACAGCAGCGGCACCGCCGCCGCCTGTACCACCGCGATGATCAGGAGCCCCAGGCCGAGGGCCAACCAGGTGGCCTGCACACCTTCGCCGACGGCGGACTGCCGGTCACCCGCCCCGAACATGCGGGCCGAGCGCGCCGTGGTGCCGTAGGACAGGAATGTGCCCTGCGAGTTGACCAGGCCGAGGATCAGACCACCGATCGCCAGCCCGGCCAGGCTCAGCGCGCCCAGCCGCCCGACGATGGCGATGTCGAACAGCAGGTAGACCGGCTCGGCGGCCAGCACACCGAGTGCCGGAAACGCCAGGCCGGCGATCCGGCGGGTGGTGGCCGGCGTGACAGGAATGTCGCCTTCGGGTTCAACCATGTGACCGCCCGGGAAAGGCGTGCCGTACGCAGTCAGGCAAGAGCTTGCGCAAGCGCCTGCACGACGTCATCGGCGGGCCCGGCGGCCGAGTACCCGGCCGCGTGCGGGTGGCCGCCGCCACCGAATGAGCTGGCGACCGTGGCCAGGTTCAGCGACTTCGCCCGCATCGACACCGACCAGTGTTGCGGCTCGATCTCTTTGAACACCGCGGCGACCTCAGCCTGCTGGGTGGTGCGCACGATGTCGACGATGCTCTCCACTTCCTCGGGCCGGGCGCTGGACCATTCGTCATGCGGCACAACGGCATACACAAGGCCGCGGCCACCGACAGCACCCGGGAGCAGACGCGCCGAAGCCAGCACCCGCGACAGCATCGGCAACCAGGCGAACGGATGGGTGTCGAGAAGAGCTCGGCTGATCGAAGCGTTGTCCACTCCGAGTTCGACCAACCGGGCCGCCAACCGGTGCGCCCGCGCGGTAGCCCAGCGGAACGAGCCGGTGTCGGTGGTCAACCCGGCGTACAGGCAGTGCGCCACCCGTTTGTCGATGGGCTTGTCCCAGGCGTCGAGAAGTTCGGCCACGAGCATCGTGGTGGAATCCGCCGTCGGGTCGACGTAGTTGGCGGTGCCGAACAGCTGATTGGACGCATGGTGGTCGATGACCAGGACCTCGCGGCCAGGGCCGGCCAGTCCCGCCAGCGCACCAAGCCGATTGACGCTCGGGATGTCCACTGTGACAACCAGATCAGCGTCATCCCGGATCGCATTGGGCGCGACCATCAAATGCCCGCCGGGCAGCGTCTGCAACGACTCGGGCAGCTGGTCGGGAGCCGCGAATGCTACCTCGACCTGTTTGCCGGCGTCGTCGAGCACCTGCGCGAGGGCCAGCCCGGCGCCGATGGTGTCAGCGTCGGGATAGACGTGGCACACCACACTGACACTCGCCGCATCGGAGAGCAGGTCGGCTGCCGCACGCGCGTCGACACGCTGACCGGAAGGGCGCCCGTTGGGCGCCCCCGAATGAGCAGTATCAGTCATCCGTTCGATCGCGGTCACCGGCATCCTCTGTGTCTGCCCCGTCGGCAAGCCCGTCCATGTCTTCCGCCCCGCTCACACGGTACGGGTCGGCGTCGCCGGCGTGCTTGGCACCCTCCCGAACGCGCGCCAGATCCTCGTCGGCTGCCCGCGCCCGGGCCAGCAGCTCCTCCATCCGGTGCGCAGCGTCGGGCACCGTGTCGCGGACGAACGCCAGGGTCGGGGTGAATCGCACCCCGGTCCCGGCGCCCACCTTGGTCCGCAATACGCCCTTGGCGCTCTCCAGCGCCGCCGCCACACCGGCATAATCCGGTTCCTCATCGAGACTGGTCCCGATGACGGTGTAGTACAGCGTCGCGTCGTGCAGATCACCGGTCATCTTGGCATCGGTGATCGTCACGCCGTTCAGCCGCGGATCCTTGATCTCATACTCGATCGCCGAGGCGACGATGGTGGAGATCCGTTTGGCAAGCCGCTTGGCCCGTGCGGGATCAGCCATCTTCTACGTACGCACCTTCTCGACGAGTTCGTACGTCTCGATGACGTCGCCTTCCTTGATGTCGTTGTACGTCAAGGTCAAACCACACTCGTAGCCCTCGCGCACCTCGGTGGCATCGTCCTTCTCGCGCTTGAGCGAGGACACCGTGAGGTTCTGCGCAACCACCGTGTTGTCACGCAGCAGCCGGGCCTTGGCGTTGCGACGCATGATGCCCGAGGTGACCAGGCAGCCTGCGATATTGCCGACCTTGGACGACCGGAAGATCGCCCGGATCTCGGCGCGGCCGAGCTCCTTCTCCTCGTACACCGGCTTGAGCATGCCCTTGAGGGCCTTCTCGATCTCGTCGATGGCCTGGTAGATCACCGAGTAGTACCGGATCTCCACACCTTCGCGGTTGGCCAGCTCGGTCGCCTTGCCCTCGGCACGGACGTTGAACCCGATGATGATCGCGTCCGAGGCCGAAGCCAGGTTGACGTTGGTCTCGGTGACGCCACCGACACCGCGGTCGATGACCCGCAGCTCCACTTCGTCGTCGATCTCGATGCCCATCAAGGCTTCCTCGAGGGCTTCGACCGTACCGGCGTTGTCGCCCTTGAGGATCAGGTTCAGCTGGCTGGTTTCCTTCAGTGCCGAATCCAGGTCTTCCAGGCTGATCCGCTTGCGGCTGCGCGCGGCCAGCGCGTTGCGCTTGCGCGCGCTGCGCCGGTCGGCGATCTGACGGGCGATGCGATCTTCGTCGACAACCAGGAAGTTGTCACCGGCACCTGGCACCGACGTGAAGCCGATGACCTGGACCGGACGTGAGGGCAGCGCCTCTTCGACGTCGTCGCCGTGCTCGTCGACCATGCGGCGGACGCGACCATAGGCGTCGCCGGCCACCACCGAGTCGCCGACACGCAGGGTGCCGCGCTGGATGAGCACCGTGGCGACCGGACCGCGACCGCGGTCCAGGTGCGCCTCGATCGCCACACCCTGGGCCTCCATGTCGGGGTTGGCCCGCAGGTCCAGGGCCGCGTCGGCGGTCAGCACGACCGCTTCCAGCAGCGCCTGGATGTTGGTGCCCTGCTTGGCCGAGATATCGACGAACATGGTGTCGCCGCCGTAGTCCTCGGCCACCAGGTTGTACTCGGTGAGCTGCGCCCGGATCTTGGCCGGGTCGGCACCTTCCTTGTCGATCTTGTTGACCGCCACCACGATCGGCACATCAGCTGCCTGCGCGTGGTTGATGGCCTCCACCGTCTGCGGCATGACGCCGTCGTCGGCCGCGACCACGAGGATCGCGATGTCGGTGGCCTTGGCACCACGGGCACGCATGGCGGTGAACGCCTCGTGACCCGGGGTGTCGATAAAGGTGATCGGCCGGACGTTGCCGTCCAGATCGACCTCGACCTGGTAGGCGCCGATGTGCTGGGTGATGCCGCCGGCCTCGCCCTCGCGGACGGTGGCGTTGCGGATGGTGTCCAGCAGTCGGGTCTTGCCGTGGTCGACGTGACCCATGACAGTGACCACCGGCGGACGGAACTCGAGGTCGTCCTCGTCGCCCTCGTCCTCGCCGTAGGTCAGGTCGAAGGACTGCAGCAGTTCGCGGTCCTCGTCCTCGGGCGAGACGACCTGCACCTTGAAGTTCATCTCGCTGCCGAGCAGCTCCAGGGTGTCGTCACCGACCGACTGGGTCGCGGTGACCATCTCACCGAGGTTGAACAGCGCCTGGACCAGGGCGGCCGGGTTGGCGTCGATCTTCTCGGCGAAGTCGCTCAGCGATGCGCCGCGGGCCAGCCGAATGGTCTCGCCGTTGCCCTTGGGCAACCGCACACCACCGACGACGGGCGCCTGCATGTTCTCGTATTCGGCGCGTTTCGCCCGCTTCGACTTACGGCCGCGCTTCGGGGCACCGCCGGGACGACCGAACGCACCGGCTGCGCCACCGCGCTGACCGGGACGACCGCCGCCGCCACCACCGGGGCGACCGCGGAAACCGCCGCCACCACCTGCGGGTGCGCCACCGCCGCCACCGGCACCGCCGCCGCGGTAGTTACCGCCACCGCCGCCACCGGGACGAGCACCTTGACCGGCACCGCCGGGACGGGGACCGCCGCCGGGACGCGGGCCGGGACGTGGGCCACCACGTCCGGGAGCACCGGCGCCGGCCGGGCGCGGCGGCATGTTGCCGGGCGACGGACGCGGGCCACCGCCGGGACGCGGGGCACCGGGCCGCGGCTGCGGCCGCGGGATGGGCCGCTCGACCGGCTGCTGCGAAGAGAAGGGGTTGTTGCCGACCCGGGGAGCCCGCGGGGCGGGCTTCGGGGCGCCCGACGCCGGACCCGGACGCGGGCCGGGGGTGGCACCGGGAGTGGGCCGCGGACCGGGCGTTGCGCCCGGAGTGGGCGCTGCCGGGGCGCTGGGCGCAGCAGCGGCCGGCGCACTGGGCGCGGCCGGAGGCTGCGGGGCAGCCGGCTTGGGTGCGGCGGGACGGGCCGGAGCGACCGGGGCCGCCTCGGCTGCCGGAGCCTGCGGGGCCGGAGCCTGCGGCGCCGGAGCCTGCGGTGCCGGAGCGGCAGGCTTGGCCGGAGCCGGCTTGGGAGCGCCGGGCTTGGGTGCCGTCGACGCGGCTCCGCCCTGCGAACGGGGCTTGTCTTCGGGCTTCTTGCCGCCGGCCTTGGTGCCGAACGACTCGCGCAACCGACGCGCGACCGGCGGCTCCACAGTGGAGGACGCCGACTTGACGAACTCGCCCTGCTCCTTGAGCTTGGCTAAGAGTTCCTTGCTGGTGACACCGAGTTCCTTCGCCAACTCGTGTACACGGGCCTTACCTGCTGCCACTACATCTCCTCGTCTGGAGGCAACAGCGGTGGTAGGCGCCGCGCCTCGGGTTTAGCTATGACGCATGGTCATCGGGACTTCACGGTGTGCTCATGTTCTTCGCTACCTGTTCTGTTGCCGGGGTGGCGGGCCCGTCGAGGTCGAACTTCTCGACGTACTCGATCACCGCGGATGTATCCGGTGAACCGGTGAGTCGCAACGCTCGGACGAAGGCTCGTCGCTTCACTGCCATCTGTGCGCACTGCTGGTCGGGGTGCAGCCATGCACCACGCCCAGGCAGACTCGCCGCGGGGTCAACGTTTACGGAACTGGTCCCGTTCCCGTCGGTCACCGCAACCACTCGGAGCAACTCGGCGGCCAACTCTCGCTTCCGACAGCCGATGCAGGTCCGCACTGGTCCGACAGAGGTGTCGGAGGTGCTTCGTTGCGTCAGAGCCGGAGTCTCGCGCTGGATCACGGCTGAGTCTACCGCCCCGGGGCCCGTGGTCCGAAACGCCGGTCACTACTGTCAGTCGTGTACCGCCCCGGGACGGACATCCTGCTCCGGTTGTGGCGCCGCATCGCTGCGGATATCGATCCGCCAGCCGGTCAGCCGGGCCGCCAGCCTGGCATTTTGTCCTTCTTTACCGATCGCCAGAGAAAGCTGGAAGTCCGGCACGATCACCCGTGCCGCCCGCGCCGCCTCGTCGATCACCGACACCGACACGACTTTTGCCGGTGACAGGGCGTTGGCGACGAATCGGGCGGCGTCCTCGTCGTAGTCGATGATGTCGATCTTCTCGCCGGACAGTTCACTCATCACATTGCGCACCCGCTGCCCCATCGGGCCGATACAGGCACCCTTGGCGTTCAGTCCGGGAACCCGCGACGCCACCGCGATCTTGGACCGGTGCCCGGCCTCCCGGGCGACCGCCACGATCTCCACCGATCCGTCGGCGATCTCGGGTACCTCCAAGGAGAACAGCTTGCGGACCAGATTCGGGTGGGTGCGGGACAGCGTGATCAGCGGCTCGCGGGCGCCTCGGGTGACGCCGACGACGTAGCAGCGCAGCCGGTCGCCGTGCTCGTAGCGCTCTCCCGGCACCTGCTCGGCGCTGGGGATCACGCCTTCGGAGCCCTTGGTCTCGCTGCCGATCCGGACCACGACCAGCCCGCGGGCGTTGGCCCGGGCGTCGCGCTGGATGACTCCGGCCACGATGTCGCCCTCGTGGGCCGCGAACTCCCCGTAGGTCTTCTCGTTCTCCGCGTCGCGCAGCCGCTGCAGGATCACCTGGCGGGCCGTCGTCGCCGCGATCCGCCCGAATCCTTCAGGCGTGTCGTCCCATTCATGCAGGACGTTGCCGTCGGCATCGGTCTGACGGGCGATCACCTTGACCACACCGGTCTTCCGGTCGATGTCGATGTGCGCGTCGGGCTCATGCCCCTCGGTATGGCGATACGCGGTGAGCAACGCCGATTTGATGGTCTCCACGACCACGTCGACCGTGATGCCCTTGTCGGCCTCGATGGCATGCAGCGCCGCCATGTCGATGTTCATTCGCCGGCCCCCTTCCCGGTTTCTCCCGACAGTTCTAGTTCGCGTCGGTTCGGAGGTGAAAACTCCACTTGGACAACAGCTTTGGCGATATCAGTAAGAGCGACCTCACGGATGGCCAGTTCGCGGCCTTCCGGCACCACGACTTTCAGGACCGTGCCGTCGGTTTCCCCGAGCCTGCCGGTGAACACCGAACCGTCGACCAGCGTGAGCTCGGCCTTGCGCCCTCGGGCGCGGCGGAAGTGCTTGGCCTTGGTGAGGGGCCGATCGACACCCGGCGAGGTGACGTCGAGCACATACGGCGTGTCGCCCTGCGTAACCTGGTCGAGCAACTCAGATGCCGTCCGCGACAGCGCCGCCAGCGAATCGAGATCGAGACCCTCGTCGCCGTCGGCGATCACGGTGATGCGGGGCGGCCGGGTCGACGCGTCGACCACGACATCGTCGATTTCGTAGCCTGCGCGTGCGAACTCGTCATCGAGCAGCTCGATCACCTGCGTCTGCGACGGCAAATCCGCAGACCGCAACTTTGGATCCGGTGCCACGGCGAGCTCCTCATCTTGAATTGTCTCCGACACAAAGTCTCAGGGCCAGCCACCTGGATCGGCCCCGGAATTGCCTATCCACGATACGCCAGGCCACCGGCAGCAACCGCCAATCGCAGTCCGGTGCGTGGCGAATGTCCTCGCGCCCACGCCGGCCGGGCAGTCAGCGCCGCGTCAGGCGGGTGTCTGAGCAATGGCAGGATGTTCACCGTGCCGAGCGCCCATGCAGACATCAGCCGGCGGCGCGTACTGTTCTCGGCCGCGGCCCTTGCCCTGCTGGGCGCCACCGCCGCATGCAGTACGACGCCCCCTCAGCCCGAAGTGGACGACCTGTCCGCGCAGTTGGACCGGGCGCGCGCCGACAGTGCGCTGGCCGCCGATGCGGCCGCGGCCCAGCCTTCCCAGGCTCCGGTGACCCGGGCGCTGAATGCGGTGGCGACCGATCGCAGCGCGCACGCCAAAGCCCTGGCCGACGAGTTGACCCGGATGACGGGTTCCACCCCGGCGAACACCACCACTGCCACCACCAAGAGCACGGCCAAGGCTGCTCCGGGCACCGGCGCAGACCCGTCGGCGCCCAGCGTCGATGACGTGGTCGACGCGCTCAAGGAGTCCGCCGACCGAGCCGCCGGCCTGGCCCGCAGATTGTCCGGCTATCGCGCCGGACTGCTCGGATCCATTGCCGCCTCGTGCACGGCCGGCCACACCGTCGCGCTGGGAGGTGCACAGTGACCTCACCGGGACCACGATCGACCACCTCGCCCACCCGGCCGACGACCGCCGCCGATGCCGCACTGTTCGATGCGGTGGCCGTCGAGCATGGGGCCATCTACGGCTACGGGCTGGTCTCGGCTCATTCGACGGCCGAGGACAACGCCCTGGTCGCCACGGCGATGGCCGAACACCGGGCACGTCGCGAGGAAGCCATGGCCATGCTCGAAGCCCGCTCCGTCACCCCGCCGCTGCCCGCGGCCGGATATCAGTTGCCCGCGCCGGTCACCGATCCGGCCGACGCCGCCAACCTCGCGATCCGGATGGAGGAGGACTCCTCGGTGGCCTGGCGTGCGGTGCTCGAGCAGGCCACCGGCGACGACGACCGCACGTTCGCGGTGGCCGCGCTGACCCAGACTGCCGTCACCGCGGCCAAGTGGCGCGCGATTGTCAACGCCTGGCCGGTGACGGTCGCTTTCCCCGGCGGCGGCGAATAACGGGCTCGGTCACCCGCCGTTTTCTGCACCAGGGTCGTGATCCGCTCCTTCAGACCAGCCCTGGCGTAGAAGTCGACGAAGCTCAGCTGGCGGTGAGGGCCGCCGAGATCTCGGCCGCCGCATCGTCGACAGCGATCTCGCGGTTCTCACCGGTGAACCGGTTGCGCAGCTCGACCACACCGTCGGAGAAGCCCCGGCCGACAACGACGATCCACGGCATACCCAGCAACTCGGCGTCCTTGAATTTCACGCCGGGTGAGGCCTTGCGGTCGTCGAACAGCACCTCGTGGCCCAGCCGGTCCAGGGCGGCGACCAGTTCGGTCGCGCCGGTCCGTGCGGCGTCGTCCTTGTTGGCCACCACGACGTGGACGTCGAACGGCGCGACCGCCGCCGGCCAGCGCAGGCCGAGCTCGTCGTGCTGCTGCTCGGCGATCACCGCGACCATGCGGGACACCCCGATGCCGTAGGAGCCCATGGTGAGCCGCACCGGCTTGCCGTCCTCGCCGAGCACATCGGCGGTGAAGGCGTCCGCGTACTTGCGCCCCAGCTGGAAGATGTGGCCGATCTCGATGCCACGCGCCGAGGCGAGCACACCGGCGCCGTCCGGCGACGGGTCGCCTTCGCGGACCTCGGCCGCCTCGATGGTGCCGTCGGGAGTGAAGTCACGGCCTGCGACCAGGCCGACGACGTGCCGGTTGGGCGCGTCGGCACCGGTGATCCACGCTGTGCCGTCCACCACGCGCGGATCGACGAGGTAGCGAACCCCGTTGTCCAGCAAGGCCTTCGGTCCGACGTAGCCCTTGACCAGGAACGGGTTCTTGGCGAAATCCGCGTCGTCGAGCAAGGCGAACTCGGCGGGTTCCAGCGCAGCGCCGAGGCGTTTCTCGTCGACCTCGCGGTCCCCCGGCACGCCAACCGCCAGCAGCTCCCACTCGCCGCCGGGCTCGCGGGTCTTGAGCAGAACGTTCTTCAGGGTGTCGGCGGCGGTGACCTCGCGACCCGAGAACTGTTCCAGAGCAGCCGAATTGGCCCAGTCCACCAGTGTCGCGATGGTCGGGGTGTCGGGGGTGTCGTGAACCTGGGCGGCGGGCTGCCCCTCGATCGGCAGCGGTGCCGGCGCCCGAGTGATCACCGCTTCGACGTTGGCGGCGTAGCCGGACTCCAGGCAGCGCACAAAGGTGTCCTCACCGACCTCGCTCTCGGCCAGGAACTCCTCGGAAGCACTGCCACCCATCGCGCCAGAGACCGCCGACACGATCACGTAGCGCACGCCGAGGCGGCCGAAGATCTTCTGGTACGCCTCGCGGTGCGCGTGGTATGCGTTCTTCAGGCCGTCGTCGTCGACGTCGAACGAGTACGAGTCCTTCATGACGAACTCACGGCCACGCAGAATGCCGGCGCGCGGACGCGCCTCGTCGCGGTACTTGGTCTGGACCTGGTACAGGATCACCGGGAAGTCCTTGTAGGAGGAGTACTCCCCCTTGACCGTCAGCGTGAAGATCTCTTCGTGCGTCGGCCCGAGCAGATAGTCGTTGCCGCGCCGGTCCTGCAGCCGGAACAGGGTGTCGCCGTACTCGGTCCACCGGTTGGTGGTCTCGTAGGGACCGCGGGGCAGCAACGCCGGCAGCAGGATCTCCTGGCCACCGATCGCGTTCATCTCTTCCCGCACGATGCTCTCGATCCGGCGCAGCACCCGCAGGCCCAGCGGCAGCCAGCTGTAGATGCCGGGGCCGACCGGCCGGACATAGCCGGCGCGGATGAGCAGCTTGTGGCTGGGCACCTCGGCATCAGCGGGGTCGTCGCGCAGGGTTCTCAGGAACAGCTCGGACATGCGGGTGATCACAGGCGACAACCTTAAGGCGTGTCTTCAGTCACGGCCCTGCCAGGTACAGATGCAGGCCTCGTTGCCCTCGGTGTCGGCCAGTACCCAAAAGCGCGGGGCGACCCGGTCGCTGAGCAATATGCCACCCGCGGCCAGTGCCGCGTCGACACGGGCCTGCGCCGCGTCGTGGGGAACGTCGATGTCGAGGTGGATCCGGTTGCGTTGGGGCCGAGGCGCATCCATCTGCTGAAACCAGATGGCGGGGCCACGGTCGAAGGGATCCACGAGTCCCGCGTTGAGGTCGGCATTGCCCGGTTCATCGATATAACCCGTGACGGCCTTCCAGAACGGGCGGACCGCACCGATGTCGAGGGCGTCGATCGCGACCTCGATGGCCTGGACGGTGACGCGACCGGTGGTCGTTTCGAAGCCGTGCCCGGCCAGCGCCTGGGACACCTCGCGGGCCAGTTCCAGATCCCGCCCGGTCACCGCGTGGGCGTCGCGCGTGCGCAGGCGCAGCACTGCCCGATCGGATCGGATGTCGATCGAAAGGTGTCGTGGCGCATCGGCACCGGCCGCACGCACCGCGTGAGCGGCCGCGGCGGCGGCATCAGCCATCGACGGGACCAGGACCTCGGTGTAGACCGCTCCCAGCACCAGGCGCCAACCGAGCGGGCCGATGGCCTCGGAGATCTCCAGGCGGTTCATCGGCGTCAGCCCAACGCGGAGGCAGGACGAGGTCAGTCGACCTCGATCTCCCCGGCGTCGATGGCCTCCTTGACGTCCTGGGCGTGGGCGACCTGTTCGGAGGTGTAGCCGATGAACAACGCCGCAACACCGACCAGGACCGCGACCGCGGCCACCCACAGCAACCCGTAGGTGTATCCCGCGTCGAGCGCCGCCAGTTGCGGTTCGTTCATGTCCTTGACCGGACCGGTGATGCCACCCAGGTACAGGGTGCGCGAGGTGATGACGGCCTGGATGATGGCCAGCACCAGCGGACCGCCGAGGTTCTGCAGCATCAGCGCGATGGCCGAGGCCGGTCCGATGCGGTCGAAGCCGACACCGGCGATCGCCGAGAGCGTCAGCGGCACCACGATCATGCCGATGCCGATACCCCCGATGGTGATCGGCAGCACCAGGTTCGGGAAGTAGGGGATGCCGGCGTGCAGTGTCGAGCCGTAGAGCATGGCCCCGAGCACCAGGATGCCGCCCGCGATCACGACGATGCGCGGCTGGAAGAACCGCACGATCTGAGACGAGGCCCCGAGTCCGATGCCCATGCCAATCACGAAGGGGATGAAGCCGATGCCGGCGTGCAGGGCGCTGTAGCCCAGGATGTCCTGCACGTAGAGACCGATCAGCACGGTCAGGGTGAACAGCACACCGCCGGCCAGGAAGATCGCCGCGAACGTGGCGACCCGGTTGCGTTCGTGGAACAGGTCGAACGGCACCACCGGGTTCTCGGCGCTGCGCTCGGCAATGAGGAACGCGATGCCGCAGACCGCCGCCACCGCGCCGGAGCCCAGGGTGATCGGGGCCAGCCAGCCGCTCTCCGGGCCCTGAGTGAAGGCGAACACCGCGGCCGTGCAGGCCATCGTCGCCAGCAGAGCGCCTGCGGCGTCGAGCTTCATCCGCTCACGGTTGGTCTCGCGCAGCGCCGTGCGGGCCAGGTAGAGCATCACCAGACCGATCGGAACGTTGACCAGGAACGCGAACCGCCAGGAGAACTCGGTGAGCGCACCACCGACCACGAGACCCATCACCGAGCCGATGGCCGTCATGGCGCCGAACACCGCGGTGGCCGCGTTACGCGCGGGCCCCTTCGGGAAGGTGGTTGCGACGAGCGCGAGCCCCGTGGGCGAGGCGATCGCGGCGCCGACCCCCTGCAGTAGTCGCGCGGTCACCAGGGTCGCTTCGTTCCAGGCGATACCGCACAGGATCGAGGCGATGGTGAACAACGCGACGCCGACGATGAAGGTGCGCTTGCGACCGATGGTGTCGCCGAGTCGTCCGCCGAGCAGCATCAGGCCGCCGAAGGTCAGGACGTAGGCGGTGATGACCCAGCTACGTCCGGCGTCGGACAGGCCGAGTTCGTCCTGGATCCGCGGCAACGCGACGATCGCGACCGTGCTGTCCATGGTGGCCAGCAGCTGCATACCGCCGATCGCGGTGACTGCGGAAAGGAAGCCCCAGGACGGGAACCAGGACGGGAGGCGGGCGGCGAGGCCCTGGCGCTCGGCGTCGTTGAGTGCCGTCATAACGCGTCACCTTACCGGAATCTTAAGAATCCTTTAACCGGCGAAGGCCGCCACGGGTCCGATCACGATGATCGCCGGAGGTCGAATGCCGTCCGCACGGATCCGCTCGGGCGCGTCGCCGAGTGTGGCCAGCAGGGTGCGCTGCGCGAGGGTGGTGCCGTGTTGCACCACGAGGACCGGTGTATCCGCAGGTCGGCCCCCATCCAGGAGCGCCTTGGTGAACAGCTCGATGCGTTCGACGGCCATCAGCAGCACGATGGTGCCGGTCATCGCCGCCAGGGCATTCCAATTGACTAACGATTCGGGGTGGCCTGGCGCAACATGGCCGCTGACCACCACGAACTCGTGGGTCATGCCGCGGTGGGTGACCGGAACCCCGGCCAGTGCGGGTACCGATATGGCACTCGTCACACCGGGAACGACGGTCACCGGGATGCCGGCCTCGGTGCACGCCAGGACTTCTTCATATCCGCGGGCGAAGACGAACGGGTCGCCGCCCTTGAGCCGGACGACGAATTTTCCGTCGCGGGCCCGGTCCACGAGTACCTGGTTGATCGCCTCCTGCGCCATCGCCCGGCCGTACGGGATCTTGGCCGCGTCGATCACCTCGACGTGAGGTCCGAGTTCGGCGAGCAACTCCTGGGGTGCCAGCCGGTCGGCGACCACCACATCGGCGCGGGCCAGCAGGCGGCGTCCGCGCACGGTGATCAACTCGGGATCGCCGGGGCCGCCGCCGACGAGAGCCACCCCGCGGGGTGCCTCCCCCGGCTCGTCGGAGGCGTCTGCGGTGAGCAGGCCGCGCTGCAGCGCTTCGTGGATGGCGGTGCGGATGGCCGCCGAACGGCGGTGCTCTCCGCCGGCGAGGACGCCCACCGACAGGCCGTCGGAGTCGAACGTTGCGGGGGTCACCGCGGATCCCTCGCGCGCCACGTCGGCGCGGACACAGAAGATGCGCCGCTCGTCGGCTTCGGCGGCGATGGCGGCGTTGACGTCGGAGTCGTCGGTGGCCGCGAGCACATACCAGGCACCGTCGAGATCACCGGCGCGGAAGTCGCGCAGTTGCAGGGTGATCCCCGGGTCGTCGTGCGACAGCGCCTCCACCGCGGGGCTGGCGGCCCGGGCAATCACATGTACGTCGGCGCCGTGGGCGATCAACAGGGGCAGCCGACGTTGCGCGACGGTTCCGCCGCCGACAACGACGACCTTCTTGCCCGACAGGCGCAGGCCGACGAGGTAGGCATTCTCGGTCACCCGCCGAGCTTAGTGGTTGCTGCTACCCGACCGTTGTGTCGGCACCGCCGACGCCACGAAGCGGGTGATGGCCTCCGGGTGTGCCGCGGGGTGGGTGTGGAGATATCCGGCATGCACACCGCGCTGCACGGCACCGTCCCGCCTGCCCGCCTGGCCGGGCCCGGCGAACGCCCAGGCCGGCGATGGTTGTTCGACGAATTCGACTGCAGTCCGGTGGAATTCGTGGCCGGTGACCCGATCGCCCGCGGCGTGCATGCTGGAGTCCACGACCGCTACGGCGTCGCGGTAGCCCAGTGTGAGGCGTTCGGTGAACCGCGCCGAACCGGCCAGCACACCGCACATCGGCACCCCGTCGAGGTCGTCGACCAGATACGTCAGACCCGCGCACTCGGCATGCACCGGGGCTCCACTGGCAGCGAGGCGGCGGATCTGCTGGCGGACAAGATCGTTGGCCGACAGTTCGGCGGTGAACTGCTCGGGGAACCCGCCGGGCAGCACCAGCGCGTCCGCACCGGCGGGCAGCGGTTCGGACAGGGGGTCGAACTCGGCGACGTGCGCCCCCGCCCCGCGCAGCAGCTCGGCATGCTCGGCATAGCTGAAGCTGAAGGCCTTGCCGGCCGCCAGGGCGACCGTGACGTTGGTCACCGACTCGGCGACCGGGCTCCACGGCTCGGCGGTGACATGCGCGGTAGCTGCGGATGCCAGGGCTCCGAGATCCACGTGCCGGGCCACCAGGGCGGTCATCGCGGCCACCGCGTCACGGGCCTGTCGGCCGTGTTCGACCGCGGTGATGAGACCGAGATGTCTTGATGGGACCGTTAACTCGTCACTCCGCGGGATCGCACCGAGGACCTGCACCCCGGCGTGTTCACAGGCCTGGCGCAGCACCGCCTCGTGCCGGTCGGAACCCACCCGGTTGAGGATCACCCCGGCGATCCGCACCGCCGGGTCGAAGGTGACGAAGCCGTGGATCAGGGCCGCGATGCTGTGGCTCTGCCCACGGGCATCGACCACCAGCACGACCGGGGCCCCCAGCAGGCCGGCGACCTGGGCCGCCGAACCCCGCGGGATACCGGTCATCTGCCCCTCGATGCGACCGTCGAACAGGCCCATCACGCCTTCGACCACCGCGATGTCGGCTCCGGCGCAGCCGTGCCGGTACAGCGGTCCGATCAGATCCTCACCGACGAGCACCGGATCCAGGTTGCGGCCCGGGCGGCCGGCGGCCAGGGCATGGTAGCCGGGGTCGATGAAGTCGGGGCCCACCTTGAACGGCGCCACGGTGTGACCCGCCTGGCGCAGTGCACCGACCAAACCCGTTGCCACCGTGGTTTTCCCGCTGCCCGAGGCCGGAGCAGCGATCACCACTGCCGGGGTGGTCACCCGCGCACCACACTCACCACGCCGCGCCTACCATTCGATGCCCTTCTGGCCTTTGCGGCCGGCATCCATCGGATGCTTGATCTTGGTCATCTCCGTCACCAGGTCCGCGGCGTCGATCAGGGCCTGCGGGGCATCGCGGCCGGTGATCACCACATGCTGGCTACCCGGGCGGGCATTCAGTACCTCGACTACTTCTTCGACGGAAACCCAGCCCCATTTGAGCGGATAGGTGAACTCGTCGAGCACGTAGAACTGATGGCGCTCTTCGGCCAGCCGACGTTTGATCTCGGCCCAGCCGTCGGCGGCGGCCGCGGCATGGTCGACGTCAGTGCCGTGCTTGCGGGTCCAGGACCAGCCCGAGCCCATCTTGTGCCATTCCACCGGCCCACCGGCCCCGTGCTCGTCGTGCAGCCGACCGAGCTGACCGAACACGGCCTCCTCGCCGACCTTCCACTTCGCGCTCTTGACGAACTGGAACACCGCGACCGAAAAGCCCTGGTTCCACGCCCGCAGCGCCATGCCGAAGGCCGCGGTGGACTTGCCCTTCCCCGGCCCGGTGTGCACGGCGAGCAACGGCGCGTTACGTCGGGCCTTGGTGGTGAGACCGTCGTCGGGCACCGTCAGCGGCTGTCCCTGTGGCATGGGCGGTCCTTTCTGCGCAGAGTATGGGCCGCGTCAGGCGGCGGTCTGGTGTTGGACGAGCCGGGTCAGTTCGGCCGCGCGCAACTGCTCGAGCCGGACTGCCGGCGACCCCAGCTGCTCAGCCAGTTGCCCGGCCAATCCCAGTCGCACAAAAGATGTTTCACAATCCACCACCACGGCGGCCGCACCCTCGGCCACCAGCGCGGCCGCGGCCTGCCTGGTACGTCCCAGCGGATCGGGGCCGCCGGTGGCACGGCCGTCGGTGAGCACCACCACCAGGCTGCGCCGGGCGCGATCGCGGGCCTTCTCCCGGATCACCAGATCGCGGGCGGCCATCAGCCCCTGGGCCAGCGGTGTCTTGCCGCCGGTGTCGAACCGGGCCAGCCGGCGGCCGGCGATGTGCACCGAGGTGGTGGGCGGCAGCAGCATCCGAGCGTCCTGTTGACGGAACGTGATCACCGCGACCTTGTCCCGACGCTGGTAGGCGTCACGCAGCAGCGACAGCGTCGCGCCGGTGACCGCCGACATCCGGTCGCGGGCGGCCATGGACCCGGAGGCGTCGACGACGAAGATCACCAGGTTGCCTTCGCGGCCTTCACGTACCGCACGCCGGATGTCCTCGGGGCGGGGTCGCGGCAGTCCCGCGCCCTGCTGGCGGCCCGCGGTGGCGAGCAGGGTGGCGAACATGTGCAGCCCGTGCCCGCTGCCGGGTTCCGCGGTGGCCGCGATGGGGGTGCCGGTGCGGTTGCGGGCCCTCGAACGGCGGCCGGGTGCGCCCTCGCCGACTCCGGGAACCACGAGCGCCTTGGTCCGGAACACCGCCGACGGTGGCGCACTGGGACGGTTCGTGGACGGCTTCGAATTCCCCTGTGCCGGCTGCCCGTCCGCGCCGGAGTCGACGCCACCACCGGGCGGATCGAAGTCTGGATCGAAATCGGGGTCAGGCTCGGCGTCAGTCCCCGACTGGGCGGCCGACTCCCCCGCCTGCTGCATGGCCTCTTCGAGGCGTTCGGGGTCCAGGCCCGGGTCGTCGAACGGATCACGCCGACGCCGGTGCGGCAACGCCAGTTCGGCGGCCACCCGAATGTCCTCCTCGGCGACGGTGGTGGCACCGCGCCAGGCAGCGTGGGCGACGGCGGTGCGCGCCACCACCAGATCGGCACGCATCCCGTCGACGTCGAATGCCGCGCACAGCGCGGCGATGCGCCGCAATTCGGTGTCGGGCAGTTCGACCGAGCCGATCGCCTTGCGGGCGGCGGCGATCCGGTCGGCCAGCTCCGCATCGGCGCCCGCGTAGCGCTCGACGAAGGCCCGCGGGTCGGCTTCGAAGGCCATGCGGGCGCGGATCACCTCGACGCGGACGTCGACATCGCGTGAGGCGGCGACGTCGACGGTCAGGCCGAACCGGTCCAGCAGCTGTGGACGCAGCTCCCCCTCCTCGGGGTTCATGGTGCCGATCAGGACGAACCGGGACTCGTGCGAATGCGAAATCCCTTCGCGTTCAACGTGAACCCTTCCCATGGCGGCGGCATCGAGCAGCACGTCGACCAGGTGGTCGTGTAGCAGGTTGACCTCGTCGACGTAGAGGACGCCGCCGTGGGCGCGGGCCAGCAGGCCCGGCGAGAAGGCGTGCTCGCCGTCGCGGAGCACCTTCTGCAGATCCAGCGATCCGACCACCCGGTCCTCGGTGGCACCGATCGGCAATTCCACCAGGCGGGCGTCGTCGTCGACCGCGGACAGCACCGCGGCCAGGCCGCGGACCGCGGTGGATTTCGCAGTCCCCTTCTCACCGCGGATCAGCACGCCGCCGATCTCGGGATGAACCGCGCACAGCAGCAGGGCCAGGCGCAGCCGGTCCTGCCCCACCAGTGCGCTGAACGGGTAGGTGTGGGTCTCGGCCGTCATCAGGAGGACTCGCTCTCGGTCATGTCGGCTCCTCGCGCGAGCGCTCGTCGGACCGGAACCCGGCTCGCACCATCGGCACGTGCGGGATCCCGTCATCAAGGAATTCGTCGCCGTCACGGACGAATCCGTGCCGGCCGTACATGTCGATCAGGTAGGTCTGGGCATTGATGTGGCACGGGTAGTCGCCGACTTCGGCCAGCGCGGCCTGCATGAGCCGGGTGGTGTGGCCGCTGCCCCGGGCACTGCGTTTGGTGCACACCCGGCCGATCCGGAATGCCTTCTCGCCGCCGGGATGCTCCTCCATCAATCGCAGCGTCGAAATGACTTCTCCGTCCGGGCTTTCCAGCCAGAAGTGGCGGGTCTCGGCGAGCAGATCCCGCCCGTCGAGCTCAGGGTAGGGCGTGGCCTGCTCCACCACGAACACCTCGACACGGAGCTTCAGCAGCTCGTAAAGCGTTGGTACGTCGAGGTCTTTGGCCCAACTGCGGCGTAGTGCGACCGTCATCCGCCCGCCCCGGTCACGCAGTCACAGGGACGTCCAGCTGCAGCGCCTTGGTGCCCCACGCCCAGACTTCCTCGAACAGGCCGGGTTCGGTGGACAGCTTGGTCCCGAGGGAGGGCACCATCTCCTTGAGCTTCGGCAACCAGCTCTGGTACCGATCGGTGAAGCAGCGCTCCAGCACGTCGAGCATGGCCGGCACCGCGGTGGATGCGCCCGGCGAGGCGCCGAGCAGGCCCGCGATGCTGCCGTCGGCGGCGGTCAGCACGGTGGTGCCGAACTCCAGCACACCACCCGCGCCCTTGCGCCGGATCACCTGCACGCGCTGCCCGGCGATGTCGAGCTCCCAATCGGAATCGACTGCGCTCGGCGCGAATTCGCGCAAGGTGTCGACCCGTGCGGCCTCACTCAGCAGCAGCTGGCCGACCAGGTAGTTGACCAGACCCATCTCGGTGAGCCCGACACCGAGCATCGACATGATGTTGTTGGGCTTGACCGACAACGGCAGGTCGGTGAACTTGCCCTGCTTGAGGAACTTCGGCGTCCAGCCGGCGAACGGACCGAACAGCAGCCACGACTTGCCGTTGATCACACGGGTATCCAGGTGCGGCACCGACATGGGCGGGGCACCCAGGGGCGGCAGCCCGTACACCTTGGCCTGGTGGCCTGCGGTCAGCGCCTGGTTGTTGGTCCGCAGGAACGCGCCGCCGACCGGGAACCCGCCGAAGCCCTTGGCCTCGGGGATGCCGGACTTCTGCAGCAGCGGCAGCGCGCCACCACCGGCGCCGACGAACACGAACTTCGCATTGAACTTGCGCTTGAGACCGGTGCGCCGGTTGGTCACCTTGAGCGTCCAGGTCCCGTCCGATTCCTTGCGCAGGTTGCGGACCTCATGGCCGAACAGGGTGTCCATTCCACGCTGGGCAGTGAAGCCGATCAGCTGGCGCGAGAGTGCGCCGAAATCGACATCGGTGCCGTGCTGCGACCAGTTCAGCCCGACCGGATCCGAGAAATCACGCTTGGCGGCCATGAACGGCAGCCGGCGCGCGAACTCGTCCTTGTCGTCGATGAATTCCATCGAGGCGAACAGCGGGTTACCGACGAGGGCCTGATGCCGGCGCTTGAGGTAATCGACGTTGCCTGCGCCGTGCACGAAACTGACGTGCGGGATCGGGTTCAGGAAGCCGCGCACGTCGGGCAGCACGCCGTTCTCGGCCGCGTAGGCCCAGAACTGCCGCGACACCTGGAACTGCTCGTTGACGTTGATGGCCTTGGTGGTGTCGATGGAGCCATCGGACAGCTCGGGCGTGTAGTTCAGCTCACACAGCGCCGAGTGCCCGGTACCGGCGTTGTTCCACGGATCGCTACTCTCGGCGGCGGCGCCGTCGAGCCGCTCGATCATGGTGATCGACCAGTCCGGCTCCAGCAGACGGATCAGAGCGCCGAGAGTTGCGCTCATGATGCCGGCCCCAACCAGCACGACGTCGGTCTTCACGGTCGTACCCACGTTTGCCTCAGACACCCTGATCGCTCGTCCTTTGTTGTTGCGCGGCCCGTCGACATGGACGGCTTTTGTTATGCCCAGGTTATCGCGCGACGAATCCCAGTTGGCCAGGCATGGTAGTGCGATCCGTCACCCGTCAGGCCGCCTCAACCCGGCAACGCGCGCCGGGCACCCCTGGATCCGGCGTGTGGCCCGGCAAGTCTGCAGGTCCCCGGGCCGGCAAACGGACTCTCCGCCGACGTTACGACACCCGTTTCCGGCGCGCGGCTAGGGTGGAACCGTGACGTCACGGGAGCCCTCCTGGGAGCCGGATGTATTGCCGGGGTTCTGGCAACAGACCATCGATGCAGGACCTGATCCGGATGGCGAAGGTCACCTGGTCGCCACGCTGGTACGCCGGGGCCCGGCCGCCACGGCGAACGGGGCTGCCCGATCCGGCCACGCGGTGCTGGCGCTGCACGGCTACACCGACTACTTCTTCCACACCGAACTGGCGGATCGATTCGCCGAGCGCGGCTTCGCGTTCTATGCGCTGGATCTCCCCAAATGCGGACGCTCCCGGCACGAGGGGCAGACCGCGCATTTCACCACCGATCTGGCGCGGTACGACGACGAGCTCCAGCGCGCGCTGGAGATGATCGCCGCCGACACCGGCGACGCCACAGTGTGCCTGTACGGGCATTCGGCGGGCGGGCTGATCCTCACGTTGTTCGCCGATCGTCTGCGTCGCAGCCGCCGGCTCGCTCCGCTGCATGTCGGCGGACTGATCCTCAACAGCCCGTTCTTCGACCTGCACGGCCCGGCGATCCTGCGCACCGCACCCACATCGGCCGCTCTGATCGCCCTGGCCCGGCTGCGCAAGCTGTCGGTGATCCGCAAACCCACCGAAGGTGGGTACGGCACAACACTTCACCGCGACTACGGCGGCGACTTCGACTACAACCTGGACTGGAAACCGTTGGGAGGCTTTCCCGTCACTCTCGGGTGGATCAATGCGATCCGCCGCGGACAGGCCCGCTTACACCGCGGCCTTGACGTCGGCGTTCCGAACCTGATCCTGCGTTCGGACCGGAGTGTCACCGAAACTTCCGATCCGGCCGCGATGCAGCGCGGCGATGCGGTGCTCGATGTCCGCCAGATCGCACGGTGGTCGGGTTGCGTGGGTAACCACACCACGGTCGCCCCGATCACCGACGCCAAGCACGACGTGTTCCTGTCGGTGGCCGACGCCCGCGCGGCGGCCTACGGCGAGCTCGACCGCTGGCTCGACTATTACCTGAGCCTGCAAACCCGGCCGAGCACAACACCTTCCGGATAGGGAGCGCACATGGAGCATTACGACCTCACGATCATCGGCACCGGCTCGGGCAACAGCATTCTCGACGAGCGCTACGCCGGCAAGAAGGTCGCGATCTGCGAGCAGGGCACGTTCGGCGGCACCTGTCTGAACGTCGGCTGCATCCCCACCAAGATGTTCGTCTACGCCGCTGACGTCGCGGACACGATCAAGGACAGCGCCAGGTACGGCATCGATTCCCACATCGACAAGGTGCGCTGGCCCGATGTCGTCGCGCGGGTGTTCGGCCGGATCGATCCGATCGCCGCCGGCGGCGAGGACTATCGCCGCAACGACCCGAACATCACGGTGTACGGCAGCCACACCCGGTTCGGGCCGAAGACCGCCGACGGCCGCTACACGTTGCGCACCGAGGCCGGGGACGAATTCAGCAGCGATCAGGTGGTTATCGCCGCGGGGTCGCGCGCCTATGTCCCGCCGGCCATCGTGGACTGCGGCGTGACGTACTACACCAGCGACGACATCATGCGGATCCCCGAACTGCCGGAGCACCTGGTGATCGTCGGCGGCGGGTTCGTCTCCGCCGAGTTCGCCCACGTGTTCTCGGCGCTCGGCGTGCGGGTCACGATCGTGGTGCGTGGCGAGTGCCTTCTCAGCCATTGCGACGAGACGATCTGTCAGGAGTTCAGCGCGCTGGCAGCCGAGAAGTGGGATCTGCGCACGCACGAGAACGTGATCGGGTCCCACCACGACGGCGACAAGATCGTGCTGGATCTCGACGACGGCAAGATGCTGCCCGCCGACATGTTGCTGGTGGCCACCGGACGCGTCCCCAACGGGGACCTGCTCGATGCCGAGCTCGCCGGGGTTGAGGTGGACGAGGACGGTCTGGTCATCGTCGACGAATACCAACGCACCACGGCGCGTGGCATTTTCGCGCTCGGTGACGTGTCCTCGGATTATCAGCTCAAACATGTGGCCAACCACGAGTCACGGGTGGTCAGGGAGAACCTGCTGCGCGATTGGGACGACACCGAGGCGATGGTGCGCAGCGATCACCGGTTCGTGCCGTCGGCGGTGTTCACCGAACCGCAGATCGCCATGGTCGGGTTGACCGAGGAACAGGCCCGCGACGAGGGCTACGACTACGTCACCAAGGTGCAGGCCTACGGCGACACCGCATACGGCTGGGCGATGGAGGACACCACCGGCATCGCGAAGCTGATCGGCGATCGCGCCACCGGCAAGATCCTGGGCGCCCACATCATGGGCTATCAGGCGTCCTCGATCATCCAGCCGCTGATCCAGGCGATGAGCTTCGGCCAGACCGCCCACGAGGTGGCCCGGGGCCAGTACTGGATTCACCCGGCACTGGCCGAGGTGATCGAGAACGCCCTGCTGGGCCTGGGCGACTAGGCCCGTGCGGCCCAGCGCTGCTCGATTCGGCCGAACCGCCAGATCCCCAAGGCCACAACCCAGCTCAATACGAACAGCCCGACGATCGCGAATCCGACGAACTCCAGGTCGGCCGAACCGATGAATGCCAGCGGACCCGTGGTGATGCCCAGACACTCGACCAGCAGACCGGCCAGAACGATGACGCCGATCACCAGCGCCACGATGACCGACAACACGGTGACCGTCAGGTTGTAGTAGACCTTGCGGACCGGCTGCAGGAACGCCCAGCCGTAGGCCCGCGCCATGAAGATTCCGTCCAGGCTGTCGAACAGGCTCATCCCTGCCGCGAAGAGCACCGGAAGCACGAGAATGGCGTACCAGGGCAAGGTGAATGCCGCCGCGCCCGCCGCCAGCACCAGAAGTGCCACCTGGGTGGCGGTGTCGAAGCCGAGGCCCATCAGGAAGCCGACCGGGTACAGATGCCACGGCTTGCTCACCCGTCGCATGACCCGGCCGAGCAGGCGGGCCAGGAAGCCGCGCTGGTGAAGTTGACGTTCGAGCTCGGCTTCGTCGAACTGTCCGCTGCGCATGGCGCGGAAGATCTTGGCGATACCGACCACGGCGAACAGATTCGTCAGGCCGATCAGAATGAGGAATGTCCCGGCCACCACCGACCCGATCAGTCCCAGGGTCTGCAACATCGGCGACTCGTCGTCCTGCACCGGTCCGGCCAGCGCATGAACTCCCAACGCCAGCAACAGGGCGAGCCCGAACACCACGCTGGAATGCCCCAGCGAGAACCAGAATCCTGCGGAGAGCGATCGCGTGCCCTCACCGACGAGTTTTCGGGTCGTGTTGTCGATGACGGCGATGTGGTCGGCGTCGAACGCGTGGCGCACGCCCAGCAGGTAGGCCGTGACGCCGATTCCGACCCCGAACACGCCGGCCGATCCCAGCGTGATGTGCTGCGGGGAAACGCCGAAAACCAACACGCCCCAACCGAATACATGCAACAACAACACCACCGCGGCGACCATCGCAATCGAAATCCAGTCGGGGCGGTCGAATGGCTGCGGCTTCGTCGTCGTCACCGCGGGAGCCGCGCCAGTGGTCATTCGGCGAGCCTAGGACGGCACTGGATATCTGTCCAGGTGAACAGATGAGCACGGTTTCAGCCGTGCCGCGCCCCGATCCAGTGCAGCAGGTCGTGCACGGTCTCGTCCTCGAGCCGGTAGTTCACCGTGCGGCCGGCCCGGCTGGAGGTGACCCAGCCCTGGTCGCGAAGCACACGCAACGCCTGCGAGACGGCGTTTTCCGAGCGGCCGAGAGCCGTGGCCAGGTCACTGACACAGATCCCCGGTGCGCGGTGCAGACCGAGCAGGATCTCCAACCGGTGTGGATCGGACAGCAGGTCGAAGCGCCGCGCCCACCCTGAGGTGTCGACGTCGGCCAAGGCCGACGACGCGCGTTCGACCTGGACCTGTTTACCGTGCCGGTCCACGGTACGAATCTAGTCCAGGAAGCCGTGCAGCAAGGCCGCCGATCCCCCGACGTGGGCCAGCATGGCCGCGGCGGCCCGCTCGCTGTCACCGGCCAGGATCGCCATCACGATCTCCTCGTGCTGTTCGTCGGAATGGGCGATGTTGCGCAGCAGCAGCGGGATCTGATCCAGCAGGGCGTTGAGCCGCATCCGGTTCTCGGCGACCAGCGGTACCAGTGACGGTGACCCCGCCGCTTCCGCGATGGCCAGGTGCAGCCGCGAATCCAGGCGGCGGTAGTCGTCGGGCTCGGCACTGCGGACATCGGCCAGCCGCGACCACAGCCCGTCGCGCTCGGCCGCGCTCAACGTCCGCCCGGCCGCCATCCGCGCCGCCCCGACCTCCAGGATCTCGCGCAGCCGCAACGCATCGTCGATTTCCGCACGCGTCGGACTCGGACCGTCGGCGGTGTGCCGGGGCAACTCAGCAGCCAGGAAGGTGCCGCCGTACCGACCCCGCTTGGACACCAGATAACCGGCATCGGCGAGCGATTTGATCGCCTCCCGGACGGTGTCGCGACTGACCCCGAGCCGGGCGGCAAGCTCACGCTCTGGCGGCAGCGACTCCCCCGGACCCAACACGCCCAGTCGGATCGTCTCCAGCAGCCGACCCACGGTGTCCTCGAAGGCATTGCCCAGCCGGACCGGACGCAGCAGGGCACCCGCCGCTTCCGCGGCGGGCGGGGGATCCGGTTCGGCTGTCATGGCGGGCTACCAGGGTGTCACAGGGGCGTCACGTACGCGGAGCTGATGCCGCCGTCGACGAGGAATGTCGAACCGGTGATGAACGACGCGTCGTCACTGGCCAGGAACGCCACCGCGGCGGCCAACTCCTCGGGTTCGGCGAAACGGCCCAGCGGGATGTGTACCAGCCGGCGCGCGGCACGCTCGGGGTCCTTGGCGAACAACTCCTGCAGTAGCGGGGTGTTGACCGGCCCGGGGCACAGGGCGTTGACCCGGATTCCTTGCCGCGCATACTGCACGCCGAGTTCGCGAGACATCGCCAGCACGCCGCCCTTGGACGCGGTGTAGGAGATCTGGGAGGTGGCCGAGCCCATCACCGCCACGAACGATGCGGTGTTGATGATCGAGCCCTTGCCCGCGGGCACCATGTGGCGCAGCGCCGCCCGGCACGACAGGTAAACCGATTTCAGGTTGATGTCCTGCACCCGTTGCCAGGCCGGCAATTCGGTGGTCTCGATCAGGTCATCTTCGGGTGGCGAGATCCCGGCGTTGTTGAACGCGATGTCGACGGATCCGAATGTCGCTGCCGCGGTGTCGAAGAGGTTGTCGACGGCATCCTGATCGGACACGTCGACCGGGACGAACAATCCGTCGAGTTCTTCGGCGGCGGCCTCTCCGGTGGCGGGTCGATGTCGCCCACCACGATCGTGGCCCCCTCGGCGCGCAATCGCCGGCCGGTGGCCAGGCCGATGCCGCTGGCACCCCCGGTGATGACGGCGACCTTGCCGGCCAGACGTTGGGTCAGATCCATCTACAGCTCCTCTACTGCGAAAAAGACGTTCTTGGTCTCGGTGAAGGACAGCGGCGCGTCAGGTCCCAACTCGCGTCCGAGTCCGGACTGTTTGAAGCCACCGAACGGCGTGTTGTAGCGCACCGAGGAATGTGAATTGACACTGAGATTGCCCGATTCCACCGCCCGCGACACCCGCATCGCTCGCGAGAGGTTGTCGGTCCAGATCGAGCCCGACAAACCGTAAGGCGTGTCGTTGGCCAGTGCGATGGCGTCGGCCTCGTCCTCGAACGGCAGCACGGTCACCACGGGGCCGAAGATCTCGTCGGTCACGGTCCGGTCCGTACGCTGCGGCGTCAACACCGTTGGTGGGAACCAGAACCCGGGCCCCGCTGGGGCGGAACCCCGGAATGCGACCGGCGCGCCGTCGGGCACGTAGGACGCCACCGACTCCCAGTGCGGACGGGACACCAACGGCCCCATCTCGGTGTCGCGCACCGTGGGATCCCCCACGACGACGCCCTTGACGGCGGGCTCCAGCAGCTCCATGAACCGATCGTAGACATTGCGCTGCACCAGAATCCGGCTGCGCGCACAGCAGTCCTGTCCCGCGTTGTCGAACACCCCGTACGGTGCGGTGGCCGCGGCCTTCTCCAGATCGCAGTCGTCGAACACGATGTTCGCGCTCTTGCCGCCCAGTTCCAGGGTCACCCGTTTGACTTGCGCCGCCGCTCCGGCCATCACTCGCATCCCCACCTCGGTGGATCCGGTGAACACGACCTTGCGGACGCCTGGATGGGTGACGAACCGTTCTCCGACCACCGAACCCTTGCCCGGCAGCACCTGAAAGAGCCCCTCCGGCAGGCCCGATTCGATGGCGAGCTCACCGAGCCGGATCGTGGTCAGCGGGGTCCACTCGGCGGGCTTGACCACGACGGCGTTGCCGGCGGCCAGCGCCGGGGCGAAGCCCCACGCGGCGATGGTCATCGGGAAGTTCCACGGTGTGATCACGCCGACCACGCCCAGTGGCTCGTTGAACGTGACGTCCAGACCGCCGGCCACCGGGATCTGCTTGCCGCTCAATCGTTCCGGAGTCGCAGAGTAGAACTGCAGGACATCGCGGACGTGTCCGGCCTCCCATTCGGCCTGCGCGATCGGGTGCCCGGAATTGGCCACCTCGAGGGCGGCCAGCTCAGCGATGTGTGCGTCGACGACACCGGCGAAGGCGCGCAGTGCGGCGGCCCGCTCGGCCGGCGCCAGACGAGCCCAGGCTCGTTGCGCCACCGCGGCACGGGCCACCGCGTCATCGACCGCGGCGACATCGAGATGGCCGACCGTGGTCAGCACCTCCTCGGTGGCCGGGTTGACGACCTGACTGATTGTCAT
Source organism: Mycolicibacterium peregrinum (assembly GCF_002102345.1). GTDB lineage: Bacteria > Actinomycetota > Actinomycetes > Mycobacteriales > Mycobacteriaceae > Mycobacterium > Mycobacterium peregrinum. Next base: position 45,675 of record NZ_LQPP01000016.1, on the reverse strand, counting down.
GAAACCCTCTCTGTCGCATACGTTCTGGCTGCATCCACCACGGCGGTGAACAACCGAAGATCATCGAGACTTTCTTCCGGGTGCCATTGCACCCCCAGAACGAACACATCGCCGGGCAGGGCCGGGTCACGCTCGATGGCCTCGATCACGCCGTCGCTGTCGCGGGCGCTGACCACCAGGCCCTCACCGAGCCGGTCGATGGCCTGATGGTGATAGCACTGCGCATCGGAGGTGGCGCCGATCAGCTCGGCCAGCCTGGTATTCGGCACGGTACGCACGGCCGACGTGCCGAACACGGCGTTGCCCTTCTGGTGATGGGTATGACCGATCACCTCGGGCAGGTGCTGGTGCAGGGTGCCGCCCAGCGCGGTGTTGAGCACCTGGGCGCCGCGGCACACGCCGAGTACCGGGACACCGCGTCGCAGAGCAGCTTCCAGCAGCGCGAACTCCCAGGCGTCGCGCTCGGTGGGCGGCTCGTTGGTGGCCGGATGGGGCTGCTGCCCATAGCGCGCCGGATCCACGTCCGGGCCGCCGGTGATGACCAGCCCGTCGAGGCGGTCGAGTACCTGGTCGGCGACGTCGCGGTCCACCGGCTGCGGCGGTAGCAGCAGCGCGATGCCACCGGCGCGGGTGACTCCCTCGAAATAGATCTGCGGCAGGAAACTCGCACGGACGTCCCAAACCCCTGTTTGCGCCTGCTGCAGGTACGTCGTCATCCCGATGACCGGGCCCGAGCGTCTGGTCGCGCTGAAATCAGAGCCGTTCAAAGCCGCGGACCCTTTCCCAGTCGGTCACCGTGGAATTGAACGCTGCCAATTCGATGCGCGCGTTGTTGAGGTAGTGCTCGACGACGTCGTCCCCGAATGCCGCGCGCGCCACCTCGGACTTCTCGAACAGCTCGGCCGCCTCGGCCAGGGTGGTGGGCAACCGTTGCGCCCCACTGGAATAGGCATTGCCCGGCAGCGGGTCGGAAAGTTCCAGCTCGTGATCGATGCCATACAGACCGCCCGCGATCAGTGCCGAAACGGCCAGGTACTGGTTGACGTCACCCCCGGGCGCCCGGCATTCCACCCGCATACCCGACCCGTGGCCGACCACTCGCAACGCGCAGGTGCGGTTGTCCATACCCCAGGCAATGGCGGTTGGCGCGAAACTGCCGTCGGCAAACCTCTTGTAGGAATTGATGTTCGGAGCGTAGAACAGCGTCATCTCGCGCAGCGTGGCCAGTTGACCGGCGATGAAGCTGCGGAACATCGACGACATTCCCCGCGGATCGGACTCGTCGGCGAACACCGGAGACCCGTCATCGCCGCGCAGCGAGACGTGGATGTGACAGCTGTTGCCTTCGCGCTCATCGAATTTCGCCATGAACGTCAGGCTCTTGCCGTGCTGGTCGGCGATCTCCTTGGCACCATTCTTGTAGATGGTGTGGTTGTCGCAGGTGTTGCGGGCGTGGTCGTAGCGGAACGCGATCTCCTGCTGACCCAGGTTGCACTCCCCCTTGACGCCCTCGCAGTACAACCCCGCGCCCTCCATGCCGAGGCGGATGTCGCGCGGCAGCGGTTCCATCCGGGTGGACGCCATCATGGCGTAGTCGACGTTGTAGTCGCTGGCCGGTGTCAGGCCCCGGTAGCCTGCCGCCCATGCCTCGCGGAAAGTGTTGTCGAACACCATGAATTCGAGCTCGGTCCCGACGTACGGCACCAGTTCGCGCTCGGCCAGGCGGTCGATCTGCCGGTTGAGGATGCTGCGGGGCGCCTGTTCCACCGGGCGGCCGTCGAGCCACGACAGGTCCGCCATCACCAGCGCGGTGCCGGGCAGCCACGGGATCAACCGCAAGGTGCTGAAGTCGGCTGTCATCACCATGTCGCCGTAGCCGGTTTCCCAACTCGACATCGAGTATCCGCCGACGGTGTTCATGTCGACGTCGACCGCGAGCAGGTAGTTGCAGCACTCCGCGCCGTGGGCGGCGACCTCCTCGACGAACAACCGGCCCGAAACCCGCTTGCCCGTCAGCCGGCCCTGCATATCGCAGAAGGCGACGATCACAGTGTCGACCTCACCCGCCGCCACCATTTGCTCCAGGTCGGCTCGTGCCAGCATGCCGGGGTTCTGGCTCATTGCGCACCCTCCTGCCCGTGTGGGACTTGCCGACCATCCAGACGTCCAGCCGACCATTGTCTCGCCGATGACGTGACGATCGTGCACCGAATTAGCACGATTGTCACGTCAAAAGGTAGGACAACAGACCAATAAAGTTCTATGGTCCGTTTGGCAGACCGCCCACCGCCCGGCACACGAGGAGCCGCCATGCCCGAGGGGCACGAAGAACTCACCGAACAACTCACGGACGACGAACAACATCTCGCCAAACTCGGTTACGTCCAGGAACTGCAGCGCTCCTGGTCAGGATTCTCCAACTTCGCCATCTCGTTCTCGATCATCTCGATCCTCGCCGGTTGCTTCACGTCGTTCGGATTGGGCTGGAACAACGGCGGCCCGGCCGCCATCGCCTGGGGTTGGCCGATCGTCTCGGTCTTCATCCTGATCATCGGATTCTGTCTGGCCGAACTGGTCTCCGCCTACCCCACCTCCGGTGGAATCTATTGGTGGGCTTCCAAACTCGGTGGGCCCAAGGCCGGCTTCTACACCGGTTGGCTCAACCTGATCGGCCTGATCGCGATCCTGGCATCGGTGTCCTACGGCAGCGCGACATTCCTGGATCTGACGCTGGGCACGTTCAGCGAATCCTGGCTGGCCGGCTACAGCCTGACCCGGGTGTTCATCATGTTCCTGATCATCCTGGCGGTCTCGGCCGTGATCAACATCTTCTCGTCACACCTGCTGGCCGTCATCAACAACGTCTCGGTGTGGTGGCATGTCGCGGGCGCCACCGCGGTGATCGCGATCCTGTGGCTGCTCCCGGACCAGCACGCAAGTGTCTCTGACGTTTTCGCAAAGACCATCAACAATTCCGGGATCTTCTCCGGCTCGACGTCCGGTTGGGGCTTCCTGCTGTTCGTGCTGCCGATCTCAGCGATCCTCACGCAGTACACGATCACCGGATATGACGCGTCGGCACACCTGTCCGAAGAGACCAAGAGCGCGGCGAATGCCGCCGCGAAGGGCATCTGGCAGTCGATCTTCTACTCGGCGATCGGTGGCTGGATCCTGTTGCTGTCGTTCCTGTTCGCCGTGCAGAACTCCGACGAGGTATCGGCCAACGGTGGCGCGGTGGCGACCATCTTCACCCAGGCACTGGGATCCAAGTGGGCCGGCGTCGTGCTGCTGATCGCCACTGCGGGACAGCTGTTCTGCACCACGGCTTGTCAGACCAGCGCCTCGCGCATGCTGTTCGCCTTCAGCCGGGACCGCGCCGTCCCCGGACACCAATTGTGGTCGAAGGTGAGTGCCACCCGCGTCCCCGCGAACGCCGTCATCATCACCGCGGTGGTCGCGGCCATCATCACGCTGCCCGCCATCGTGCCGGTGAAGATTCCGGTCAACGGCGTGGACGTCCCGTCCCCGGTCGCGTTCTACGCGGTCGTGTCGATCGGTGTGGTGGGCCTGTACCTGTGCTTCGCGGTACCGATCTACTACCGGTGGAAGGCCGGCGACTCCTTCGAGCAGGGCAAGTGGAACGTCGGCAACAGGTACAAGTGGATGGCACCGGTGGCGATCGTCGAGATCATCGTCACCGCGATCATCGCGATGTTCCCGACCTCGCTCGGTGGCATGCCGTGGGACCCGAGCTTCCAGTGGAAGTTCGTGAACTACACCCCGCTTCTGGTGGGCAGCGTGCTGATCCTGCTGTTCATCTACTGGCACGCCTCGGTGAAGCACTGGTTCACCGGTCCGATCAAACAGGTGGACGCCGCCAGCACGCCCGTCTCCGGTTGATCAGCCGAGCAGTTCGCGGATATCGGAGGCGGTGATGGCCGAGCCGAACAGATCGCCGTCATCGACCACCGCGGCGAACAGGGCCCGCTTGCGCTCCTGCAGCGCAACCACTTTCTCCTCGATGGTGTTCTCCGCCACCAGACGGTAGACGCTGACCGGCCGGGCCTGCCCGATGCGGTGGGCCCGGTCGACAGCCTGCGCCTCGGCGGCCGGGCTCCACCACGGGTCGCACAGAAAGCAGTAGTCGGCGGCGGTGAGGTTGAGTCCGAATCCGCCCGCCTTCAGGCTGATCAGGAACACCTGGTTGGTACCGGCACCGAATTCCTCGATGGCCCTGGCCCTTCCGTCGGAGTCGACGGAACCGTCGAGGTAGCTGTAGGCGATCCCCGCGGAATCCAGATGCGACCTGACGATGCCGAGGAACCCGGTGAACTGGCTGAACACCAGTGCACTGTGGCCCTCCGCCACCAGCTGATCGAGCTGTTCGACCAGGAAGTCGATCTTGGCCGAACCTACCGAGCGTGCGGAGTCGTCGACCAAACCCGGGTGCAGGCTGAGCTGACGTAGCAGCGTCAGCGACCGGAAGATCTGGAACCGGTTCTTCTCCCAGTCCCCCAGCAGTCCCAACACCTTCTGGCGTTCGCGCGCCAGCCGCGTGTCATAGATCTTGCGGTGCTTGGCGCTCAGGCCGATGGTCAGCACCTGCTCACTTTTCGGGGGCAGCTCGGTGAGCACCTGGCCTTTGGTGCGCCGCAACAGCACCGGCTTGATCCGCCGGCGCAGCACCGGAAGCAGGTCGTCGGCCTGGCCCGATTCGATCGGCTTACGGAAATACGTCTCGAACACCTTCGGTGACGGGAACAAACCGGGCACGGTGATCGACAGCAGCGACCACAACTCCATCAGATTGTTCTCCATGGGTGTGCCGGTGATCGCCAGCTTGAACGGCACGTCCAGCAGCCGGGCGGCCTGATGGGTCTTGCTGTGATGATTCTTCACGAATTGGGCCTCGTCGAGCACCATTCCGGCCCATGGGATTTGCGAATAGGCGGCGATGTCCATGCGCAGCAGCGTGTAGGAGGTGACGACGATGTCGGCCGCCGCCACCTGTTCGGCCAACCCCACCGTCGCCCGGGCGGTGGTGGAGGTCAGCACCACCGCATTCAGGTCAGGGGTGAACTTGCGGCACTCGGCCACCCAGTTGCGGGCCACGCTCGTCGGCGCCACCACCAGGAACTTCCCGGCGCCCGCGGTCACCGCCCGCGCGATGAGGGCCAAGGTCTGCACGGTCTTGCCCAGGCCCATGTCGTCGGCGAGCACTCCGCCGATCCCGTTGTCCCACAGAAAGGAAAGCCAGTCCAGCCCGTCCCGCTGATAGTCGCGCAGGTCGGCGTCGAGGCCCGCCGGCGGTTCGATCGACGCCGGCGGACGCGCGGCGGCCAAGCGCGCCAGATTCGCCCGCCACCGGGCTAGCTGCTCGTCGACAACACCGAGCTCCAGCAGTTCGTCCCACAATGTGACGTTGAGCGATGCGGCGTTGACCCGGTCCCCGTCGATCTCACCGAGAGCACGCGCCTCGTCGAGCAGTGCCCTCAGCCGGACCAGCTCCGGCGTGTCGAGCCGGAAATAGATACCCGACGGCAGCAACATGTGCGTTGCGCCAGTGGCCAATTCGCGGATGACCTCGGGCAAGGCCACGGTCTCGCCGTCCACGCTCACCGTGACGTTCAGGTTGAACCAGTCACCCGGAGCGGAGGTGTCCCCGGAGAACGACAGCACCGGGTCGGCGCCGGCAGCTCGGTACCGGCCATCGGCATCGACGATCAGATCCGCGTAGCAGTCCAGCTGCGGCAGGGTGTGGTCACACAGCACCGCGGCCTCCACCGCAGTGAGAGTGACGCCGCCCAGCAGAGTGCGCCGGGACGCGACCGCGACCGCGTCCGCAGCGCTCACGGCATTGACGATGGCCCGCAACTCGTGGACGGCCTCGGCGTCCAGCGTCGTGGAGATCCGGCGGTTGACATGCTGTGAGGCCTGCCGTTTCCAGTCCTGCGCGGCCGCTGCGACCACCTGCAACGCCGGCAGTACCCGCTGCCAGAGCTCCTCCTCCGCGGCCGGATCGCGATATCCGATCAGCCCGGCCGAAGACAACGGGTCGAAGTCATGATGCTGATCGTTGACCTCGTACCGGGTGCTCCAGAAGACCCGTGCGCCGCCGTCGACGACCTTGACGGTCAGCGCGGGCTTCGGGCCGGTGATGGTCGGTGGGACGAAGAGACCGTCGGCGACCTCCATGTCCACGCTGCCGGACAGCCGGGGCAGGATGTCGACCGCGAGTTCGCGCGCCATGTCGGCCGGGATGTGCACCTGCTCGTGGTGACCCAGCATTTCGGCCATCGTGCGTGCGGGCACCGGATCGAAGGCACCCAGCCGTAACACCGAGTCGACAACCTGAAACATCCCGTGCGGAGCCGGCATGCCGATCAGCCCGACGCCGTCGGGGTCGCGTTCCTGTCCGTCGACGATCATGGACACCGACATCACCGCACCGCCACCACCCTCGGCGGCGAAGTCCAAGCGGAGGTGGACGTTCTTGGCCAGCTCAACCGCACGGATGCCCGTCGCGGAGTCGGCCAGGATGGTCACGCCGGCGGCGAGCACGTCGTCGAGCCGTGGCCACAAGGTGGCGGGCATCCCGTTGAGCATCATTCCCTCGCCGCTGTGCGGCGAGGAGTACCTCACCATCTCCGACACCAGCGCCCGCACCGCCCGATACTGCTCACGATCGAACTCGCCGGAATCGGGATAGTCCGCGAGGCGACCCCAGGTCAGTGCCCGGGTGATCCAGGTGCCCCGTTTTCCCAGAGTCAGCGGACGCAGCATCAGCAGCGTCCCCGGGCGGTAGCGGGTGGGCGCACCGATGGAGAATTCCAGCGCGATCGGTTTGCCGCCCCCGTCCGGGAGGGCGACCTCGTCGAGCACCCTGTCGAGCACGTAGCGCCAACGCTCCACCGGCTCGTGTGCCGCATCAGCCGGGGAGGCCGCCAGCACCAGGGCGACGGCATGTTTGCAGAACGACCCCACGGGGCATGAACACAGTGCCCACTCGACGACAGCCCGACTTCCCGGCGACAGTCCGACCTCAAGGACATACAACTGACCATGCGAACCCACGCACCGCCCGCGCAGCAGACGCTCGTCGGCATCGAACTCGATGTCGCGGACCCGGCCCTCGGCCGCATAACGTTCACCGCGCACGGTCGACTGCGCTCCGAAATCGCGAATCAGCTCGTCACGGGCTATCCCGAAGCCGAATCCAGGCCTCATGCGAGGAGAATAGGGCCACTGTCCGACATGTCCTGGTCACACCCCCGACACACCGCGGGTGGCGCGCCGACGCCAGATTCTGTGTAGGGTCGAACTGATGTGTGGAGCCGCCGGGGAGGTGCGTCTCGATGGCCGGACACCGGATATTTCAGCGGTGTCGGCCATGGCAGACGCGATGGCACCCAGGGGTCCGGACGCGGCCGGTGTTTGGTCGCAAGGCCGGGTCGCACTGGGTCACCGCCGCCTGAAAATCATTGACCTGACCGAAGCGGGCGCCCAGCCCATGGTTGATCCCGAACTGGGATTGACCGTTTGCTGGAACGGCTGCATCTACAACTACCAGGAGCTGCGCCGGGAACTGTCCGGGCACGGTTACCGCTTCTTCTCGCACAGCGACACCGAGGTGTTGCTCAAGGCCTATCACCACTGGGGCGACCGGTTCGTCGAGCACCTGATGGGGATGTTCGCGTTCGCGATCGTCGAGCGGGACACCGGCCGGGTGCTGCTGGGCCGGGACCGGCTGGGCATCAAGCCGCTGTACATCACCGAGGACAACCATCGGATCCGGTTCGCCTCGTCCCTGCCTGCCCTCCTGGCCGGCGGCGGCGTCGACACCCGGATCGACCCGGTCGCACTGCACCACTACCTCACGTTCCATTCGGTGGTGCCACCTCCGTTGACGATCCTGCAGGGCATCAAGAAGGTGCCGCCCGCGTCGGTGGTCGCGATCGAACCCGACGGCAGCCGGCACACCACCGTCTACTGGTCGCCCGATTTCAGCCGGCACGCCGACCGGGCCGACTGGTCGGAAAAGGATTGGGAAGACGCGGTACTGGAGTCCCTGCGGCGCGCGGTCGAACGACGCCTGGTGGCCGACGTGCCCGTCGGGTGCCTGCTGTCCGGCGGCGTCGATTCCTCTCTGATCGTCGGCCTGCTCGCCGAGGCCGGCCAACACGGTCTGTCCACGTTCTCGATCGGCTTCGAGTCCGTGGGCGGCGTGGCCGGTGACGAGTTCAAGTACTCCGACATCATCGCCGAGCATTTCGAAACCGATCATCACCAGATCCGGATCGACACCGCCCGCATGCTGCCCGCCCTCGACGGAGCGATCGGCGCGATGAGCGAACCGATGGTCAGCCATGACTGCGTAGCCTTCTACCTGCTCAGCCAGGAAGTGGCCAAGCACGTCAAGGTGGTCCAGTCCGGACAGGGCGCCGACGAGGTCTTCGCCGGATACCACTGGTACCCGCCGATGGCCGAACCGGGCGCGGCCAGCCTGGACGGCTCGGTGGCCAGCTACCGCGGCGCGTTCTTCGACCGGGACAGCACCGGAGTGGGCGCACTGATCAGCGACGGATACCGGGCCGACGGCGACCCCAGCGGGGTCTTCGTGACCGATCACTTCGCTGCGGCGGGCGCCGAGACCGGTGTGGACCGGGCGTTGCGGCTCGATACGACCGTGATGCTGGTCGACGATCCGGTCAAGCGCGTGGACAACATGACCATGGCGTGGGGCCTGGAAGGCCGCGTGCCGTTCCTGGACCACGAGCTCGTCGAGTTGGCCGCCACCTGCCCGCCGGGCCTGAAGACCGCGTACGGCGGCAAGGGTGTGCTCAAACAGGCTGCGCGCCGGGTGATTCCGGCAGCGGTGATCGATCGCCCCAAGGGGTATTTCCCGGTCCCGGCGCTGACCCACCTTGAGGGGCCGTACCTGGACATGGTCCGCAATGCGCTGTATGCGCCAGAGGCCAAGGAGCGCGGCCTGTTCCGTCCCGAGGCCGTCGACCGGCTGTTGGCCGACCCGAACGGCAGGCTGACTCCTCTGCGTGGCAACGAGTTATGGCAGATCGCGCTGCTCGAGTTGTGGCTGCAGCGCCACGGTGTGACAGGAGCCGCGGCATGACCGCCACCGACCACGACGCGTCGGCCCCGGCACTGGAGCCCGACCACACCGAGGCGATCACGCTCGGCCTGCACGATGCCTCACCGCAGCACCTCGTCGACGCCATGGCCGACGATGTGGTGCTCGAATTAGGCTGGGGCCGACTGATTTTCGGGCAGACGTTCGCAGACCCCGAGACGCTGGCCGAGGTGCTGCAACGGGAAGGTCCGGGCCGCCGCGACATCTGCATCTACGCCCGCGAATCGCACGTGCTGATCGCCCGCTCCCCCGCGGAACTGTTCATCGACCCGAGCCACACCTACCGGTTGCGGTTCACCGATGAGCTCACCGCGGCCAACCCCGTCGGGTTCACCGTGCGTACCTTGCAGACGCCCAACGACGCCGACGCGATGAACCGGGTGTACGTGCGGTGCGGGATGGTCCCCGCACCCGTCGACGTCATCTGGCACAACCACACCCTCACCCCCGCAGTGGTCTATCTGGTCGCGGTGCGCGACGACGACGGCAGTGTGGTGGGCACCGTCACCGGTGTGGACCATAAGCGGTTGTTCGCCGACCCCGAGGACGGGTCGAGCCTGTGGAGCCTGGCGGTGGACCCGGCCGCCGGACTTCCCGGCGTCGGCGATGCGCTCACCAGGACCCTGGCCGGGATCTTCCGCGAGCGGGGCCGCGCGTACCTGGATCTCTCAGTGGCCCACGACAACTCGGCCGCGATCGCGCTCTATGAGAAGCTGGGCTTCCATCGGGTTCCGGTGCTGGCCGTCAAGCGTAAGAACGCGATCAACGAGCCGTTGTTCACCCATCCTCCGGAGACCGTCGACGATCTGAATCCCTACGCCCGCATCATCGCCGACGAAGCCATGCGTCGGGGTATCCGGGTCGAGGTGCTCGATGCGGGCGCCGGAGAGATGCGGCTGTCGCACGGCGGCCGCAGCGTCATCACCCGGGAGTCGCTCTCGGAGTTCACTTCTGCGGTGGCCATGGCCCGTTGCGACGACAAGCGCCAGACCCGGCGCATCGTCTCCGACGCGGGCATCACGGTGCCCAAGGGCCGCCTGGCCACTTTCGACGCCGAGGATCACGAGTTTCTGGCAGAGGTCGGCGATGTGGTGGTCAAGCCCACCCGTGGCGAGCAGGGCAAGGGCATCACCGTCGGGGTGGACGGCAGCGAGGAGCTGGATGCGGCGCTGCACCGGGCCCGCGAGCAGTACCCGGAGGTGCTGATCGAGCAGCGTGCCGCCGGCGACGATCTTCGGCTGGTCGTGATCGACGGCAAGGTGGTGGCCGCGGCGATTCGCCGGCCCGCCGAGATCGTCGGCACCGGCAAGCACACCATCGGTGAGCTGATCGAGACGCAGTCGCGGCGCCGCGCGGCCGCCACCGGCGGGGAATCGCGCATCCCGATCGACGACGTCACCAAGGGCACGGTCGCCGAGGCCGGCTGGTCATTCGACGATGTGCTGCCCGAGGGCGAACGGCTGCGGGTGCGACGGACGGCGAACCTGCACCAGGGCGGGACGATCCACGATGTCACCGCGGAGGTGAATCCCGAACTGTGCCGAGTCGGGGTGGCCGCGGCCGAGGCGCTCGGCATACCGGTGACGGGAATCGACCTGCTGGTGCCCGATGTGACGGGCCGTGAGTACGTCTTCATCGAAGCCAACGAGCGCCCTGGCCTGGCCAATCATGAGCCGCAGCCCACCGCCGCGGCGTTTGTGGATTTCCTGTTCCCGCAGCAGCCGGGTTTGCCGCAAGCCTGGAAGCCTTCGGAGGCGGCTGACTGAGCGCCCGCGCGAAGGCAGGCTGCCGACCCGACGACACCGTGGCGGCTGACTGAGCGCCCGCGCGAAGGCAGGCTCGGCCCCGCGTATACCCCGCGTTGTCACTCCAGCGTGACACTCGGCGGCCAGAGCCACTCCAGCGTGACAAACACGAACAGTCCGGTCACCAGCCCACACCCGCTGCCACTCCAGCGTGACACTCGGCGGCCAGAGCCACTCCAGCGTGACAAACCGCCGGGCGGGCTGAATCTGAACCTGCACCTAACCTTGAGCGCAGGTCACCAACTACTGGTGCGCAGCACGATCTCGGCCGCCAGTTGCGCGGTCGAATCACCGGCATTGCGTCGGCCCGGCATCTCCACCAAGCGGAAGTCACCGTAGACGTAGCGCTGGCTGGCCTTGGCCACTGCGCGGGCAGCTGGGGTGCTGACCAGCACGGTGGTATTCATCTCCACCGGGGGGCATTCGTCGTCGCGGATCGCACCGGTGGCGTCGGCGACACGTGGGTGGCCGCGGTCCACGACCACCAGGCCGATGAACTTGTCGAGTCGGGTGGCGGCCAGCTCCCAGGCGAGTTCTCCTCCGAGTCGGTCGCCCACCAGCAATGCCCATTTGATGTTGAGCGAATCGAGAATGCCGACCACGGACTTGGCGGTCAAGCGTGGATCGGGACCGATGATCACCGTGCGCAGTGACGCGGTGTGCAACCGTCGGCAGATGGGCTCATAAGCGGCCGGACCGTGATGGCCCGCGCTCAGCACCACCACGGTGGAACCCTTCTCAGGCCCCGAGACGTCGACGGGCGTGGTGAATCCGTCGATCGTCGCGACGGTGGTAAGCATTCGGACAAACTACCGTCCAGTAGCGACGTGCGGGCCGGAATCAATATTGTCCTGACGTCGGCGTCAGCGGGCGTCCAGGCGGTGGGCCTGGATACCGAAAACGTCCAGAAATGTCTGCGGCAATGCACCTTTGGCGACGATCGAAGGATCCTGGGTCGGGAATGCGATGCCGAGAACCGCCCAGTTGCCGACGTTCTCGAAGGCGAAGTAGATGCTCTGTTCACCACCGCCCAGACGCATGGTCTGTTGATACGCCAGGGCCGAAGCGCGCGGCGCGTCGACCTTGGTGGTGGTCATCGGGATGCCCTTGTCCGCCGGATCGAAGTAGGTGGAGAACTGTGCGCACCGTTCTGCGGTGGCGGCCAGTCGGTCGAGTGGCAACGGCGAGGTCAGCACCGTCAGCACCATGCGCGCGCCGTCGTAGGCGGCGATGATCTGCGCGGCACTGCCCGGGCCCCGCTCGGCGGATTCGGCGATCTCCCGGGTCAGGCCGTCACTGCATCCGGGCGGGTTGGACAGCATCGGTGGCGGTCCACCGGATCCGCCCGGACCCGCACCGTCGTCGATCACGCGATCGAACTGCACGCCGGGTGGGAAGTCGGCGGGTGTCAGCAACACCTTCTCGAGGGTGGCTCCAGGCCAGGTGGGGGATCCGGCGACCACGGTCGAGCAACCGGACACCGTGGTCACGGCGACCAGTCCCACCAAAGCTGCCACCCACCGGTGGCGCCGAATCATATGCCCAGGTTACCGAGGTACGTCGACGAGCGCAGTGCTCATGGTCGGCCGCGCCGGCGGCCCTTGCCACACCAGGTCCATCACGGCATCGACGTCGAGATGTGCGGCCAGCAAGTCGGCCATGAGATCCAACTGGGCGTCACGCCGACCCCGGACGTCGATGTCGTCGGCAACGACGAACCCGTCGCGATCTGCCGCCGCGGCGACCTCGGTGAGCCAGGCCCGGCGCAGGTGGTCGTTGTCGAGCAGACCGTGCCAGTGGGTGCCGTACACCGCGCCGCGACGCAGCCCGATCCCCAGCCAGTCATCGGCCGCGCTGCGGGTCACCTGCCCATGATGGATCTCGTAGCCCCACAACGGTTCTTCCCAGTGCCGCAGGGTTTTCTGGCGAGCGAATTCGATGTCGGCATCGATCAGGCCCAGCCCCTCGACGGATTCCGAAGCCGCGGACTCGACGCCGTCGTCGATGCGGCGGCACAGCATCTGGAACCCGCCGCACACCCCGAGCACGGGCCCGCCCTGGGCCGCGTGTTCGAGCACTGCCTCGGCCAGGCCGCGTTGTCGTAGCCAGGCCAGGTCGCTGACGGTGGATTTGCTTCCGGGGATCACCACGAGGTCGACGCCGGCGAGGTCTGCGGCGTCGGCCACCCAGCGCACCGCAACGCCGGGCTCGCAGGCCAGTGCCTCGATGTCGGTGGAGTTGGAGATGCGCGGCAGCCTGATCGCGGCGACGGTGAGTGTCTGCGTCCCGCGGGGCGGTTGCGGTGTGCCCACCATGCCGCCGGGCCGGACCGACACCGAATCCTCGGTGTCGAGCCAGATTCCGTCATCGAACGGGATCACGCCGTAGGTGGGCCGCCCGGTCAGCTCGAGCAGCTGCCGCAGTCCGGGTTCGAGGAGGGCTGGGTCACCACGGAACTTGTTGACGACGAATCCCGCGATGAGGGCCTGATCCTCGGGGGCCAGGACCGCCACGGTGCCGTGCAGGTGTGCCAGCAGACCGCCGCGGTCGATGTCGCCCACGACGATGACCGGCAGGTCCGCCGCGCGGGCCAGCCCCATGTTGGCCAGGTCCGTGGCACGCAGGTTGATCTCGGCCGGTGAGCCGGCGCCTTCACAGATCACCACGTCGAATTCGGATCTCAGTGAGGCCAATTCGTCAGCGACGACAGCGGCGAGCCGCTCCCGGTGGGTGAAGTAATCGCCTGCGGCCACCGTTCCGGCCACCTGGCCGCGGATCACCAACTGCGACGTGCGGTCCCCACCGGGCTTGAGCAGGATGGGGTTGAACCTGGTGCTGGGCGCCAGTCCCGCGGCCCGGGCCTGCATGGCCTGGGCGCGGCCGATCTCGCCGCCGTCGGCCGTGACCGCCGAGTTGTTGGACATGTTCTGCGCCTTGAACGGCGCCACGGTCAGACCCTTGCGCGCCAACAACCGGCACAGCCCCGCCACGACCATCGACTTGCCGGCATCGGAGGTGGTGCCGGCGACCAGCAGCGCCCCGCTCACGGTTCCCGCGTCACGGCAGCGTGAGGATCTCGGCGCCGTCCTCGGTGACCACCAGGGTGTGCTCGAACTGAGCGGTCCACTTGCCGTCCTTGGTCACCACGGTCCAGTCGTCGTCCCAGATCTCGTAGTCGAGCGACCCGAGGTTGATCATCGGCTCGATGGTGAAGGTCATGCCCGGTTCCAGCACGGTCTCGACGGCCGGCTGATCGTAGTGCAGCACCACCAGCCCGTTGTGGAACGTGGTGCCGATGCCGTGCCCGGTGAAATCACGAACGACGTTGTAGCCGAACCGGTTTGCGTAGGCTTCGATCACCCGTCCGACGATCGACAGGGCCCGCCCCGGCTTGACGGCCTTGATGGCCCGCATGGTCGCCTCGTGAGTGCGCTCGACGAGCAGCCGGTGCTCCTCGGAGACGTCACCGGCCAAGAAGGTGGCGTTGGTGTCGCCGTGTACGCCGTCGATGTAGGCAGTGACGTCGATGTTGACGATGTCACCGTCCTCGATCACGGTCGAATCCGGAATCCCATGGCAGATCACCTCATTCAGCGAGGTGCAGCAGGATTTGGGAAATGCCTTGTAGCCCAGTGTCGATGGGTAGGCGCCTTGGTCGATCATGTATTCGTGGGCGATGCGGTCCAACTCGTCGGTGGTGACGCCGGGCGCCACGGCCTTGCCGGCCTCGGCCAGGGCCGCTGCCGCGATCTGTCCCGCGACGCGCATCTTCTCGATCACCTCGGGGGTTTGCACCCAGGGTTCGCTGCCCTCCTGCACGGTGGACTTCCACGCGTATTCCGGCCGCGGGATCGACTTCGGAACCGGCAGGGTCGGTGACTGCACGCCGGGGCGCAGGGCGGTACGAACTGGCATGTGGACAGCTTAATCGTCAGCTCACCGACAACGCCCCCAGCGCCGTGCGCACCCGCTACGATGATCCCTGGCGAGAGCGATCCTCTCGCGAACCGGTAATGGTGTTACCGTACGGGGATGACTAGGGCACGGCGATGACCGAAACCGCTCATGTGCTGCAACTGCTGGACTACCGCGAGGTCGAATCGACCGCCGACCGGCTGGTACTCGAAATGGACAACCGGCCCGACCTCGCCAACGTCCGCGGCGCCCTGCAGGGCGGGCTGGTGGCCACCCTGATCGACATCGCGGCAGGGATGCTGGCCGGCAATGCCAGCGGGGTCGGCTACGACGTGACGACCGCAGACCTCAACATCCACTTCCTCGCGCCGATCATGGGCACGGCTCGCGCGGAGGCGAAGGTCGTACGGGCGGGTAAACGCCTCATCGTGACCTCGGTCGACGTCACCGACGTCACCCGCGGCCGGCTCGCCGCTCGCGCGACGCTGACGTTCGCGGTGCTCGAACCCCGCTGAGATCAGGACCGGCGCAGCGTCAGCTTCCAGTTGCGCCGCGGCCCACGGATATCCACCGAACCGCACACCACCTTGCCGGTCAGGATGATGTGTGGGGAACCCTCGGCCGGCGCGTCGCGACGGTGATCGTCGGCACTGCCCACGATCACCTCGACGTCGTCGATCGAGGCGCTCGCGCCGTCGGGCAGCCGAATCTCCACCGACCCGAATTTCATGTCCAGCTCGATGACCACCATCGGTCCGGCGAACCGGGCCCGGGTCAGATCCAGCTCAACCGAACCCATCCGGCGCACCAGGGCCAGCCGGGTCGGAACGGTCCATTCACCCTGGCGTTTCAGCGAGCCGAGCACACCGCGCAACTCGACGCGGTCGGTGGCGGTGGTGACGATGGCTCCGGGCCCGGGCAGATCCCCCACCAACGCATCGAGGTCCGAATGCAGACGGGCGTGCGACACCATCGCCGAGCGCTCCTCGAACTCGGCGATGTCGATCAGTCCGAGTGCCACGGCGTTGTGCAGCCGCCGCAGCGTGCCATTGCGGTCCGCATCGGAGACGCGTAGGTCCACAGATTGTTCATTGATCCCTGTCATGGCAGGTTCAACGGTACCGCCGTTCAGGCCAGGTAGTCGGGGGGAAGGCTGTCGAACATGGTCTTGCACATCCGCACCGCGTACTCCGAGCTGCCGCCGCCGACGATCAGCGCCGCGAACGCCATGTCCCCGCGGTAGCCGGCGAACCAGGAGTGCGAGCCACCCATGAACTCGGCCTCCCCGGTCTTCCCGCGCACATCGCCGAGCCCGTTGAGATCCTTGGCCGTGCCGTTGGTCACCACCAACCGCATCATCGGCCGCAGTCCGTCCACCATCTTCGGGCTGATCGGGGCCCCCGCGCGATCGACCATGGTCTGGCGACCCTCGATGAGTTGCGGCACCGGAGTCCGGCCCGCCGCGACGGTCGCGGCCGCCAACGCCATGCCGAACGGGCTGACGAGCACCTTGCCCTGACCGAAGCCGTCCTCGGTCCGCTCGGCCAGGTCCACCGTCGGCGGCACCGAACCGGTCAGCGTGTTGATCCCGTCCACCTGGTAATCGGTACCGATGCCGTAGCGCGCGGCGGCCTGAGTCAGACCACGTGGAGGCATCCGGCTGGCGAGTTCACCGAAGGTGGTGTTGCACGAATTGGCGAATGCGCGTGACATCGGCACGGTGCCGAGATCGAAGGCGTCGTAGTTGGTGACCGTCCGATGCCCGATGTCGAGCGTGCCGGGGCACCCCAAAAGCGTGTTGGGCGTTGCCATGTCGCGCTCGATGGCCGCGCCCGCGGTGACCATCTTGAAGGTCGAGCCGGGCGGGAACTGCCCCATGGTGGCGAGCGGTCCGACGGCGTCGGCGGCCGCGTTCTGCGCGACGGCCAGG
Organism: Mycolicibacterium peregrinum; assembly: GCF_002102345.1. GTDB lineage: Bacteria > Actinomycetota > Actinomycetes > Mycobacteriales > Mycobacteriaceae > Mycobacterium > Mycobacterium peregrinum. The sequence goes on along the minus strand of NZ_LQPP01000016.1, from coordinate 28,877 downwards.
ATCTCGCCGGTAGACGGTTTGATCGCGACGATCATGGCCTGCTTGCCCGTGGTGTTGACCGCGTTCTGTGCGGCGTCCTGCACGGAGCGGTCCAGGCTGATGGTGATCGACGGTGCCGGATCACCGGCCACCTCGTTGAGCACGTCGACATCGACGCCGTTCTGATTGACCGTGACGACCCGCCAGCCCGGTTGACCGTCGAGCTGGTCGGCCACCGATCTCTTGACCTCGTTGACGATCGCCGGGGCGAAAGTCTCGTCGGTGGGCAACATTTCAGGCTGCGGGGTGATGACGACACCGGGCAGCCGGCCGATGGCGGGCGCGATCCGGTCGTTGTCGGATTGTCTCAGCGTGATCAGGCCCATCGGCTGCGCCGACGCGCTGGCCTGTTCGGCGAGTCGCTGGGGGTCACCCAGGCCGGGGTCGAATCCCCGCAGGGCGTCGGCGACCGCGCGGGACGTCGGCATCAGCGAGGCACCGGCCGCCCGCGCGTCGAGTGCGTAGGCGTAGATGTAGCCGGGCACCAGCACGTCGGTACCGCCACGCTCGTTGACCGATGCCCGTCGCGGCGCGTCGGCCCGCAGGGCGAAGGTCTGGTGCTCGCCCAGCCTGGGGTGCAGTCCGGTGGCGCTCCAGCGCACCTCCCACCGACCCTCGTCGCGGATCATGTTGAGCTGCCCGTCGTAGGTCCAGGTGCGGTTCTTCGGCAGGTGCCAGGTGTAGCGGTACGCCACGCTGCCGGTGTCCCCCGCGTACTTCGAACCCAGGATCTGCGCGTCGAGTCCGGTGGCCTGCAAACCGTTCCACGCTTCACCGAGGGCGGTTTTGGCATCGTCGGGCCGGTCGGCCAGCGCCGCCGCGGCCGCGGTATCACCAGTGGCCAGTGCCGCGAAGAACTGTTCGGCGGCGGGCTCGGGCCCGTCGGGCCGCGGGGTGCAGGCACTGAGCGCTGTCGCCCCGAGGACCGCGATGACCGTCAACAGGCCCGCGGTCCGTGTGACTGATGATGTTTGAGTTGCCATTGAGGCTGATGTTAGAAACGTCGACGCCGGAATCGTCGGAGGCGCACCGATACCGAACCGAGACTGTGGCGAGACCGACGAGTTGCCCGCTTCACACGTCCAGGGCACCCAACAGGATTTCGAGGCCGCGCCGGAACTCCTCATCGGCCCCGATACCGGTGGCCGCCGCCGCGGTCTCCGACAGCAACGGATAGTCGCCCGCCGGCAAACCCGCCAGAGTCTGGGTCCCGGGGCCGGCCAGGCTTCCCAGTATCTCGATCTCGAGCGCTCCGAAGATGTAGGCGAGCAGAGCCCGGAACGCGTAGACCCGTCGCTTGCCGTCATATCCGGCGGCCGTGAGCACGCCGAGCACCGACTCACCCCAGCACAGCGAGGCCGGCGAGCGGTGCCGATGCGTGAGCATCAGCGGCGCCACCGCCGGATGCCGCGCAGTCACCGTCCGTACCCGCTCGGCGAGTTCGGCGAGTTGGTGTCGTGCCGATCCCCGCGGCAACGCGAGATCGACTCCATCGAGCACGAGGTCCACCACCATCGCCTCGAGCTCGTCCCGATCGGCCACGTACCGATACAGCGACATGGTTCCCATGCCCAACTGACGAGCGACAGCACGCATCGACAGACCCGCCAGCCCGTCGGTGTCGACGACCTCCAGCGCAGCGGCGGCAACCTGGCGTTGGGTGAGTGAGCGTGGGCGCGGCATGACGATTGACAGCGTACACCGTACTCCTATAGCGTCCAATTATAGGCGTACAGCGCACGCTAACCAGGAGGAGCCGTGACCACATCCGCCACACCCAAGGCACCCAGATCCATCGGGCGATATGAATTCCGCAGTGTCACAGGCGAACACATCCCGGTACCCGACCCAAGCGCTCTGGTCCACCTACAGTTCAGACGCTTCGCCGGGTGCCCGATCTGCAATCTGCACCTGCAGTCCTTCGTCGCCCGGCATGCGGAGATCAACGCCGCCGGCATCCGTGAAGTGGCCTTCTTCCACTCCCCCGCCGCCGAATTGGCCGAGCACACAGCGGATCTGCCGTTCGCGACCGTCGCCGACCCGGACAAGGACATCTACCGACAGTTCGGCGTCGAGTCGAGCCCCCGCGCCCTGCTCGATCCCCGCAGCTGGCCGGCGATCATCCGGGGCAGTGCCCTGACGCTGCGCGGACGATTCCGCGCCCCCGCCGGCAGACAGGCCGGCGGACGGCTCGGGCTACCCGCGGATTTCCTGATCGCACCGGACGGCGTGGTGCTCGCGGCAAAATACGGCACTCATGCCGACGATCAGTGGTCGGTCGACGAGCTGCTGACCCGGGCCGCCACCGGGCATCGTTGACACCCGGGACCCGACGCGCTCAGTCCAGCAGGATGGTGGCGAACGTGCCGACCTGTTCGAAACCGATGCGGGCGTACGTCGCCCGCGCCACGGTGTTGTAGCTGTTGACGTACAGGCTCGCGATGCGGCCCGAGGCCACCACGGCGGCCGCCAGCGCCGCCGTCCCGGACGTGCCGAGCCCATGCCCGCGCCATTCCGGATGCACCCACACCCCTTGGATCTGGCCGACCGTGGGCGACTGGGACCCGACCTCCGCCTTGAACACCACCTCGCCGCGCTCGAACCGGGCCCACGCCCTGCCCGCGGCGATCAGGCTGGCGATGCGACGGCGATAACCACGACCGCCGTCACCCAACCGCGGGTCCACACCGACCTCGCCGATGAACATGTCGATGGCCGCCACGAGGTAGGTGTCGAGTTCCTCCATCCGCACCGGGCGGACCGCCGGGTCGATCGCGCAGAGCGGCATCGAGCTCAACGCCATCAGCGGCTGCTGCTCGCGGACGTCGCGGGCCGAACCCCACACCGATTCCAGCCGCCGCCACATCGGCATCACCAGCTCGGCGCGGCCGACCACCGACGAGCAGCGCCGCGCGGTGCTCATGGCCTTGTCCGAGAACGCCTTGAGATCCTCGGTGTCCCCGCGCAGTGGGATCAGATTGGGCCCGGCGTAACACAGCGATTCGGTGACACCGCGCCGCGTCCACAGCTCCCCGCCGATCGCGCCGTGCTCGACGCCGAACTCGGCGACGCGGGCGGCCACCATGCACGACCCCACCGGGTCCTCGTCGAACACCTGCAGGCAGGGGGTGGCGTCACGCACCACGGAAACTCGTCGCTCGTCGACGAGTCGAAACAGCGGCGGAGCCGACATTGGCGATTCCCTCTGCTCAAGCCAAGGCTGGGTGACCCCGCTCACAGGGTCGCTATCAGCTTACGGTCACCACAGGCGAACCGCTGGCATCATCTGAACCCGCGGATTCCGCGAGGCGCATCGCCTCTTCGATCAACGTCTCGACGATCTGCGCCTCGGGCACGGTCTTGATGACCTCGCCCTTGACGAAGATCTGGCCCTTTCCGTTACCGGAGGCAACGCCCAGATCCGCCTCACGGGCCTCACCAGGACCGTTGACCACACAGCCCATCACCGCGACCCGCAGCGGGACGTCGAGTCCGTCCAGGCCCGCGCTCACCGCGTTGGCCAGTGTGTACACATCCACCTGGGCGCGCCCGCAGGACGGGCAGGAAACGATCTCCAGGCCACGCGGCCGCAGGTTCAACGACTCCAGGATCTGATTGCCGACCTTGACCTCTTCGGCGGGCGGCGCCGACAGGGACACCCGGATGGTGTCGCCGATGCCCTCCGACAGCAGCGCGCCGAAGGCCACCGCGGACTTGATCGTGCCCTGGAACGCCGGGCCGGCCTCGGTGACACCCAGGTGCAGCGGGTAGTCGCACTGGGCGGCGAGCTGGCGGTACGCCTCGACCATGATCACGGGATCGTTGTGCTTGACGCTGATCTTGATGTCGCCGTAGCCGTGCTCCTCGAACAGCGATGCCTCCCACAGCGCGGATTCGACCAGCGCCTCAGGAGTCGCCTTGCCGTACTTCTGCAGCAGCCGCGGATCCAGCGAGCCGGCGTTGACGCCGATCCGGATCGGGATGCCCGCTTCGCCGGCGGCCTTGGCCACCTCTTTGACCCGGCCGTCGAACTCCTTGATGTTGCCGGGGTTGACGCGCACAGCGGCACACCCGGCGTCGATCGCGGCGAAGATGTACTTGGGCTGGAAGTGGATGTCGGCGATCACCGGGATCTGGCTGTGCCGGGCGATCTCGGCGAGCGCATCGGCATCCTCCTGCCGGGGGCAGGCCACCCGCACGATGTCGCAGCCCGACGCGGTCAGTTCCGCGATCTGCTGCAACGTCGAGTTGACGTCGTGCGTCTTGGTTGTGCACATGGACTGCACCGCGATCGGGTGCTCGCTGCCGATGCCGACACCACCCACGTCGAGCTGACGGGTCTTGCGGCGCGGTGCCAGGGTCGGTGCCGGAGGTGCGGGCATTCCCAAACCGATGGACGTCATGAGATGAGATCTCCTAGTCGAAGATGCTGAGCGGGTTGACCAGGTCGGCGGTCACGGTCAACAGCATGTAGCTGACCACCACCAGCAACACCACATAGGTGGCGGGCATGAGTTTGAGGTAATTGACCGGACCTGCGGCGACTTTGCCGCGGGCCGCACGGAACATATTGCGGATCTTCTCGTACGTCGCGACCGCGATGTGGCCGCCGTCGAACGGAAGCAGCGGCACCAGGTTGATGGCCCCGAGCACAAAGTTCAACTGCGCCAGGAAGAACCAGAACGCCACCCACAGCCCGGCCTCGACCGTCTCGCCGCCGATGATGCTCGCGCCGACGACGCTGATCGGGGTCTCCTTGTCGCGCTCACCGCCGCCGATCGCGTGCACCAGCGCACCGATCTTGGTCGGGATCTTGGCCAGCGACTTACCGAGCTCGACCGCGAGATCGCCGGTGAACGAGAACGTGGCGGGCACCGCGGTGATCGCGTTGTACTGCGTCGGCGGCTCACCCCTGGCCTCGCTGACGCCGATGGCGCCGACGGTGGTGGCCTCCTTGGCCTCCGTGCTGGTGAACCGCTTTGTCTGGGTCACGTCGACGACGGTCGTGATGGTCTGACCGTCGCGCTTGAGTTCGATCGATACCGGGCCGTTGAGCTTGCGGATCTCGGTGGCCATCTGCTTGAAATCCGAGACTGGAGTGTCGCCGACCTTGACGATCTCGTCGCCGGCCTGGATACCGGCCAGCGCGGCGGGACCGGGCCCGGTGCACTCACCCATCTTGTCGAGGCTCAGTTGTGCTGCCACACAACCGGTTTCGCCGACCTTTGCAGTCATGGGCTGATTGATGTTGGGCAGGCCCCACATGATCGCGACCGCGTAGAGGAGCACGAACCCGATGATGAAGTTCATCGCGGGCCCGGCGAACAACACCGCGACGCGCTTCCACACCTTCTGCTTGTACATCGCATACGGCCGGTCTTCGGGTGCGATCTCGTCGACCGACGTCATGCCGGCGATGTCGCAGAACCCACCCAGCGGGATGGCCTTGAGGCCGTATTCGGTCTCCCCCAGTCGGTTGGGCCGCCGCGTCGACCAGAGCGTCGGGCCGAAGCCCACGAAGTAGCGTCGCACCTTCATGCCGGTGGCGCGCGCCACCCACATGTGCCCGCATTCGTGCAGGGCCACCGATACCAGGATGGCCAGCGCGAACAGCGCGATGCCGATAACGAACATCATTTGGTGACGAGCCCTTTTCTCGTGGATTTCTCCTCGACGAAGCGACGTGCCGTTTCTTTGGCCCACCGCTGCGCGTCGAGTACTTCTTCCACGGTAGCGGGTTCGGCAGCCCACTGGTCGGCAGCGTGCAACACGTCACCGACGGTGTCGACGATCGCCGGGAACGGGATCCGGTCCGAGAGGAACGCTTCTGCCGCTTCTTCGTTGGCCGCGTTGTAGACCGCGGTCAGGCAGCCACCGCGGGTTCCGGCCGCCCGCGCCAGGTTCACCGCGGGGAACACCTCGTTGTCCAGCGGCAGGAATTCCCAGGTGGATGCCGTGGTGAAATCGCAGGCCAGGGCCGCGCCGGCCACCCGCTCCGGCCAGCCAAGGGCCAGCGCGATGGGCAGTTTCATGTCCGGCGGGCTGGCCTGGGCCAGTGTCGAGCCGTCGGTGAAGGTGGCCATCGAGTGCACGATCGACTGCGGATGGACCACGACCTCGATGCGGTCGTAGTCGATGCCGAACAGGAGATGGGTTTCGATCAACTCCAGGCCCTTGTTGATCAGGGTCGCCGAGTTCAGCGTGTTCATCGGGCCCATCGACCAGGTCGGATGCTTGCCGGCCTGCTCCGGGGTGACCGATTCCAGGTCGGCGGCCGACCATCCGAGGAACGGACCGCCGGACGCGGTCAGCACGATCTTGGCGACCTCGTCGGCGGTGCCGCCGCGCAGGCACTGGGCCATCGCGGAATGTTCGGAGTCGACCGGAACGATCTGCCCCGGCGCAGCCGCCTTGAGCACCAGGGGGCCGCCCGCGACCAGTGACTCCTTGTTGGCCAGGGCAAGCCGGGCACCGGTGGCCAGGGCGGCCAGCGTCGGCGCCAGCCCCAATGCCCCGACCAGTGCGTTGAGCACGATATCGGCCTCGGTGTTCTCTACCAGCCGGGTGACCGCGTCGGGCCCGGCATAGGTCACGTCGCCGACCTTCTCCGCCGCGGCCGCGTCGGCCACCGCGATGTTGGTGACGCCGGTCGCGGCGCGCTGGGCGGCGAGCAGGTCGGGGTTACCCCCACCGGCTGCCAGGCCGACGACCTCGAACCGGTCAGGGTTGGCCGCGATGACCTCGAGCGCCTGGGTGCCGATCGATCCGGTGCTGCCGAGTATCAGCACACGCATTCTGTCGCTCACCTGTCCATTGTGCCGCGCTGCGATGGGCGTTCCCTAATGCATCCGAGCCGACGGGTCGGCGGTGGCCTCGATCTTGAGCACCAGGCCGTCGCGGATGGTCAGGGCGACAACCGCGAACAGCCGGCGGCGATCGTATGCCAGGAGAACCGGCTCCCCGGCTGCCCCGCACACCAGGGTCGCGCCCGGTCCCAGGTAGCGCAGCAAATTCGTCGCGACGGCGCCGGGGCCGTGGTTGATCTGCGGGGGCGGCGCCGGATCGGCGAGGACCGTACCGACGCCCCACACGGTCGGGTCGAGCACCGCGGTCAGCGCCTGCACGTCGCCGGTGGCGCAGGCGGAGATGAACTTCTCCATCACCTGGCGGTGTTCGATGACGGCGACGTCGACCGGCCGGTGCGCGGCGGTGGTGAACTTCGCCCTGGCGCGGCGGGCCAGCTGCCGGCAGGTCCCCACGGGCCTGCCTACCGTCTCGGCGATCTCGTCGAACGGCATCGCAAAGACATCGTGCAGCACGAATGCCACGCGCTCCCCGGGGCTGAGGCGGTTCAGCACCTCGAACAAGGCGGCGCGCACCTCGTCGTCGAGCGTGACCCGGTCGGCCGGATCCGCGTCCGCCGACGCCGTGGATTCCAGGACGACGCCCGGATCGGGGCGCTCAAGCCGGGAACGGGCCGATCGAACGTGATCGAGGCAGAGCCGTCCGGTCACCACCGTCAACCAGGCCCGGACATCATCGAGATGTTCCTGGTCGGCGCGGGCCAGCCGCAGGAACGCCTCCTGAGCGACATCCTCGGCATCGCCGATGTCGCCCAGCATCTGATAGGCGAGATTGACCAGGTACGGGTGGTGCCCGCGCCAAGCCGACTCGAGACCCGCTGATCCGTTCATGTGTCTATGACGAATCAACGGGCCGAAAAGTTACCGACCGCGGTCGTAACTTTTCGGACGACCGCCCCGTCCTTGATGGCATGAACACAATTCTCGTCACGGGTGCAACCGGCAATGTCGGCCGCCCGCTTGTCACCGAACTCGTCCGTGCCGGTGCCCACGTGCGTGCGGTCACCCGAAGCCCCGAAACCGCCGGGTTTCCGCCCGACGTCGAACTCGCCCGATCTGTCGCCGACGGCGTGGCAGGCGCCTCGGCGGTTTTTCTCAACTCCCGTGCTTTGGGGCAGGAATTGGCCACGACGGTCGAACTGGCCCGCGCCGCGGGCGTGCAACGCCTCGTCGCGTTGTCGGCGATCAATGCCGACGACGACGATTCCCGGCAGCCGTCACGTGTGCGCGGGGACCGCAACCGCGAAGTCGAGCAGTTGGCCGTGGCCTCGGGTCTGGAGTGGGTCAGCCTGCGCCCCACGGTGTTCGCCTCCAACTTCGCAGGCATGTGGTCGGCGCAGATCCGGGCCGGCGATGTGGTGAACGGCCCGTACGCCGAGGCATCCACAGCGGTGATCGTGGATGCCGACATCTCCGCCGTCGCCGCGGTCGCGCTGCTCACCGACGACCTTGTGGGACAGCGCATTCCGCTGACCGGACCGCAGGCGCTGACCAACAGCGAACTGGTCACCACGATTGGGCGCGTGCTCGACCGGCCGCTGCGCTACCGCGAGGTGCCCACCGACGTGGTGCGGCAGCGGTTCGTCGATCTGGGCTTTCCGGCGGCGTTCGCCGATGCGTACATGGGGCTGTTGGCCGACACCGTCGAACGTCCGGCCCTGGTCACCCACGAGGTCGACAAGATCCTCGGACGCCCTGCGACCACGTTCGCCGAATGGGTCGACGCACATCGTGGGCTGTTCGCCATTAGTTCCAATAGTTAAGGAGGACAAGATATGTCAGAGAACAGGACCGAGCCGCACCCACCGCGCTGGCTCAAGCCGATGAACAAGGTGATGATGGCGGTGCAGCGCCTCGGGCTCCCGACCGGTCCTGCCATGGTGTTGACGGTCCCGGGGCGCAGGACGGGCAAACCCCGCAGCACACCGATGACGCCGTTCGATCACGACGGCGGGCTCTACACCGTTGCGGGCTACCCCGGTTCGGTATGGGCGGCCAACGCCCGTGCCGCCCATACCGGAACCCTGACGCGGGGCCGACGGTCCCGGACGGTCAGGATCGTCGAACTCACGCCGGACCAGTCCCGTCCCGTGCTGCGGGCGTTCGCGATCAAGGTTCCGGTCGGCGTCGGCTTCGCCAAGCGCAGCGGCCTGGTGGTCGACGGCACACCCGACGAGTTCGAGGCACTGGCAGGGCGGTTGACCGTGTTTCGGTTCGATCCGGCCTAGGACCCTGCCGCCGACGCGACGGCACGGCGGATCGAGATGTCTCCCGACCCGGTGCGGGCCTGCAGCCGGAATGTCTCGTCGCCATCTGCCGGCCCGGCCGAGGACTGCAACCCGTTGTCGACGGTGCCGGAGTGGGTCTTCAGTTCGAGCCGCGCCGCCGTCCCCTCCGGAATACCGACTTCGACCTCACCGCTGCCGGTTTGCGCGCTCAGGGCACCGTTGACCGCGACAGCGACGGTGGCAGAACCCGACGCAGCCTGGTGCTTGGCGTGGCCGCGCAAGGTCCCGACGGTGAGGCTGCCGCTGGCCGCCTGGAACTTCACGTCGCCCTCGACACGGTCGATCGTCGCGTCGCCGGAGGCCGTGGCGATCCGCGCGTTACCCACCAGATCGCCGATCGCGATATCACCGGAAGCACTGTCCGCCTTGATGTTCCCCATGACCATGGCCACTCGTATCGCGCCGCTGGCCGAAGCGAAGCGGCAGTCCGAGTACACGCCGTCCGCGTCGATACCTGCCGAAGCCGACGACAGGTCCAGCTGGGAACGGGCGGGCAGGGCGATGTCTACGCGGACCGCTCCCCCGCGCCCCAGCGACAGCATCTTTCTCCCGGCCGTCACCACGAGGGTGCCGTTGTGGAAATCGATGCGGGCCTGCTCGGCCGCTCGCACGTCGGACGCGCGGTCGGGGTCGCGCGGACCGATGTCGACGACGGTGTCGTCCCGGTCGGTGGCCGTCAGGTGCACCGCACCGGACACCACCTCGACGACGACGGTAATGGGATCGGGGGTATGGAACTTGGGCATTGGTTTCTCCTGTCGATAGGTCAGCGGACCCAGCCGCTGAAGCTCTTGCCTGCGGACCGGGCCGGGCTCCCGACCCCACCGAGGGCGGTCGCAACGGAACGCACCAGCCAGCCGTTCACCGACACACCTTCGCGTCGGGCGGCGCCCTCCACCCCGGCGCGCAGGCTCTCCGGGAGTCGTAGTGACACACGCCAGGTACCGCCGTCACCGTCGTCGGGAACGTCCACGACGGGCGGCGTGGGAGTGTCGGCCTCAGCGGGCTGCACCGTGAACTCGGGGTCACGCCCGGCGAGCCGGACATGCACTGATCCGGGAGCGAGTTCACGCGTGATCTGCTCGGCCGCTTCGGACAGCGCCTCCAGCAGAGCCAGACGCAGTGCCGATTCCAGCGGCGCGGTGAGCCGCTCGGCGAGCGCCTCGGCCTCGGGCCCGCCGGCCGCGGCAGCCACGCTCAGTTCGTGCCGGACGGTGTCGACATACGGCTGCAAATCCATGGTGTCATGGTGACATCATTTTGATGTCATCGCAAGCGTCATGTTGACGCGGTTGCGCCGCGGCGCGTGCGGAACGACCACCTCGCCGCGACCGTATGCTCAGGCGGATGAACTCTGCCGAGGACGCCCGGATGGTCCCCGTGACTGCTCGGACCGAGTATCTGACCGGCCGTCATCGGATGTCCGCCGTCGCGTCGGGCACCGCGCTGTTGACCGGGATGGTCGCGCTGGTGGCGCTCAGCTACGCCGAAGTGTCGGGACTCGTCACTGCCGTTGTTGTGGCGATATTCATCGCTGCCGGACTGGCCGCAGTGGCCTACGGACGGTTGGGGAAGCCAGGCGCGGTGCTGATCACCGTCGATGACGACACCGTCTATCTCGGCGATGAGTTACGCGGGATCGTCAGCCACCCGCTGTCGTCACTGATCGCAGCAAGTCAGGCGGGACCGGCCGACGCAACCACGACCGATGGTCGGCGCTTGACGGTGCGCGGACAGAAGTACGTGACGCTGACCTTCACCACCGACGCCGGCAACGAGGAATGGCGGGTGGCCGTCGTCGGGTCCGACCCCGCGGCGGCCGAGATCCTCCGCCGTTTGGAATCGGCGCTGCCCGACTCCGAACCCGGGGTGGAGGCGCCGGTTTCGGGATCGCGGATCGCCGACGCTGGGACCGACGACGCGGCGCGGAGATTGTGGGAGGAAGCGGCCCGGCGCCACAACGACATCCTCGACGCGTACGGCGCCTACGAACTCGACCCGGCGATGCTGTTGCGCTACCCCGCGATCACCGACGTGACTGTCGAACCCACACAGACGTTCCACGTCGCGCTCGACGAGGCGCAGGCCTTGCGCACCGAGGACTACCCGGGCAACCGTGGACTCGCGGACGCCTACCAGCAGGCGGTGGTGACGCTGCGCCGGGCCTGGATCGCCTGCGAATCGCACGGGAAGAAGGTCGCCACGTCCTATCTGGATGCGACCGAACGCGCCGAACTGGACACCGCACTCAAGCTCTACAACCACGCCATGTCGAGCACCACACCCGCTGAGCAGGCCACCTACTACGGCCGGGTCCGCGACATCGTCACCAAACTCGTCGACCGCGGCATCCTGCATCCACCCAAAGTCCAACTGGCGCAACTGGAAGGCGTCACCCGGCGCGCCATCGAGGCCGCAAGGCCGAGCTGAACTCAGTGGCCGCAAGGCCGAGCTGAACTCAGTGGCGGCCAAGCCCCACTGAGTTCAGATGGCGCCCGGCGCGAGGAATTCGCCGGTGAGCGAGTACGTCCCCGTCGCCTCTTCGACACCCGCCAGCTCGATCCGGATCGCCAACCGGTGCTCGTCGATCTCCCGGTCCGTCAGCCAGATGTCGACGGCCTCGCGTTCGTAGGGTTCCAGGGCGCCGCGTTGCATCGCCTGTGCGCGAACGGATTCGAAAGCCTCCTGCGAGATGTCATCGAAGGAGAAGGTCTGCCGTCCCGAGTTGTACGACTGGTCGGTGATCTCGGGCAACTCTCCCGGTACGACGATGATCTGGCCGGCGCGGTCACCGGTCTGGAAATCGAGCATCACACCGCCGTTGGTCTGGACTTCGCTCGGGCGCGCTGTCGGTGTGGCCCGGTGGGTGCCCCGGATCTCGAAGTTGGTCAGCACCCGGTCCGAGGGGGCGATCCCCGCCAGCGCCAAGCCGTCTCGCGCCTTCTGGAACGAGACCGCGAAGTCGGCCGGGTCGAAGATTTCGCCCACGGTGCCGTCGGGCAGCGCGTCGATGGTCTTGGTGCCGAAAGTACCGGTCAGAATCACCGGAGCGCCAGGGGCTGACCGCTTGATCTCCAGGGTGTCCAGCGTGCTGAGGCGGCCCTGTGCATCAAGTTGGCGGACCATCTTGTCGACGATCGCGTTCAGATCGGTCGACGCGATGTCGGTAGCGAGAAATGTGCTGTCTCTGCGCTGAACCCGCGGCGATGGTGTGGTGAAGGCATCTCCGCCGTTGTTGATGTACACGGTCGTCGTGTCGCCGTTGGTCGGGTCGAGCACTGTCCCGTAATCCGACCCGCTGCCGGTGAGGCGGACATCGAGCAGATTGTTGGCCGCTGCCGGGCCGAACTGCGCGGTAATCGCGCGGATCATGCCGTCCCGGCGGACATTCAGATTCATGCTCTTGGACTTGGGCCCGGTCTCGGCACGCGGCGCCGCGGGGGCCGATGCGCTGCTGAGCGAGATGTGCCAGGCATCGCCGACGCCGAAGAGCACCGTGACCGCGACCAGCATGGTGACCGCCGGATAGATCACCGCCCACTTGCCGGGCTGATCGTGGAACTCGGGTGGGCGGGCCGGCTCGCGGGGCGGCAGCCGCCTGGGGGGCAACACGGTATCCGGGCTGTCGGCCAGGGACCGGAAGTCACCGCGCGACATCGAGGTGATCCACCGCGCCTGATAGGCGGTATCGTGCGGCGGGCTGATCGTCGCGGTCACCAACGTCGGCTGCAGATCATCCTCGGCGAGGCTACTGCGGGTCAGTGCGTCGACCCGTACCGGCACCATTTCGCCGAGGGTGTGCTCGGCGAACGGATCGAGTTCGGACACGCGTGATGGCCGGGGCATCAGCGCGACTCCCCCGACGATCAGTGGAAGCGACGCCAGCAGCGCCACCCACCAGGAGTTATAGGCGCCCAGTCCGATGCCGAGGGCGATGAGGACACCGGCTGCGCCGGCTTGGCCTACGCGCGCCACCGTGCGCTTCATGAGCCCCCCCGTCCACACCGTTTAGCGCGATCATAGTGACGGCCCCGACTAACGGACCTTCGCGATGACGGTCTCCGCGAACTGCTCGATCGGACCGCGGAACCGGTCGACGCCGGTGGCACCGTTGGGCATTGAGAGCCAGGGCGCACACATCACCGCGGTGATGCCGAGGTCCTCGGCCCGTTTGTAGAGATCCGGCGTGGGCGGATCCAGCAGCGCCAGGATGATCTCGAACGGCTCGCGTTCCCGCCCGTACTCACGGCGCAGCTCGGCCAGCCGGGACGTGTAGCGGGAGGCCTGATCGAGGGTGTACGCATAGCCGATCCAGCCGTCGCACGTGCGGGTCGCGCGCCGCAGCGCCGTCTCGGATTCACCGCCGCACAGGATCGGCACCGGTGCCGGCGGGTGCGGTTCGATCATCATCTCCGGAACCGAGTAGTAGTGCCCTTCGAACGACACCCAGCCGCCGCGCCACAGTTCGCGCAGCGCCGGGATCATCTCGTCGAGCCGTTTCCCGCGAGTGTCGAAATCCTGGCCCATCAGCTCGAACTCCTCCCGCATCCAGCCGACGCCCACGCCCAGGGAGACCCGCCCACCCGAGATCACCGCGGCCGTCGCCACCTGCTTGGCAACCTCGAGCAATGGCCGCGCCGGCGCCACGTAGATGGCGTTGGAGAAGCGCAGCCGACGGGTGAGGGCCGCCATCGCACCGATCAGCACCCAGGAGTCCGGCCAGGCAGTCTCCGGCGTCCACGGCGGCTTACCGGTCGAAGAATCCGGGTAGGGCGAGGACAGCTCACGCGGGTAGATCATGTGATCCGAACAGACCATGCCGTGATAACCCGCGTCATCGAGCAACGGCGCCACCGTCTGCGCATCGGCGGTGTCCATGAATGCCGTGCCGCTCCAAAACTGCATCTCCAACCTTCCGTGTGTTCCGGTGTGTTCATAGGCAACATGGGCACATGCCCACGCTGCTCTGGTATCGGCGAGACCTGCGGTGCCATGACCATCCCGCCCTGCTGGAGGCCGCACAACACGACGGCGAGGTACTGGCCTGCTACGTGCTCGATCCGCGACTGGAGGCCTCCTCGGGTGCACGTCGCCTGCAGTACCTGTACCAGGCGTTGCGCGAGTTGTCCGACGATCTCGACGGAAATCTGCTGGTGACTCGCGGCCGACCCGAGCAGCGGATTCCGGCGCTGGCCCGGGCCATCAGCGCCACTTCGGTGCACATCTCGCAGGATCACTCGCCGTTCGGCCGACGCCGCGACGATGCGGTCCAGGTCGCCCTCGGCGAGATCGCCCTGTGTGCAACAGGATCCGGCTATCTGGTGTCGCCTGGCCGGATAACGAAATCGGATGGCGCGCCGTACCGGGTCTTCACGCCGTTCTTCCGCGCCTGGCGCCGGCACGGCTGGCGTGCTCCTGCGGATACCGGACCCGAATCGGCGCGCTGGATGGACCCCGCCGACACACCGGCAGGCATCTGCGATCGCATCGAAATTCCTTCTGTGACAGAGACTCTGATGTTCGACGCGGGTGAGCGCGCGGCGAGGTCGCAGTGGCGGGAATTCGTGGAGCAGGGATTGCCCGACTACCCGGCCCATCGCGACCGCCCCGACCTCGACGCCACCAGCCGGATGTCGGCGCACCTCAAGTTCGGCACCATCCACCCTCGGACCATGGCGGCTGACCTCGACTCCGGCGATGACGCCTATCTGCGGGAGCTGGCCTTCCGCGATTTCTACGCGGCGGTGCTGCACCACTGGCCCGACAGTGCCTGGCAGAACTGGAATCGCGATTTCGACGCGATCGAAGTGGACGACGACGAGGAGGCCCAGCAGGCGTTCACGGCGTGGAAGGACGGCCGGACCGGCTTCCCGATCGTCGATGCCGGGATGCGCCAGCTCGCCTCGACCGGGTTCATGCACAACCGGGTGCGCATGATCGTGGCCTCGTTCCTCGTCAAGGACCTGCACCTGCCGTGGCAATGGGGGGCACGCTGGTTCCTCGACCAGTTGGTAGACGGCGACATGGCCAACAACCAACACGGGTGGCAGTGGGCGGCCGGATGCGGCACCGACGCCGCACCGTACTTCCGCGTTTTCAATCCGACCCTGCAGGGCGCGAAGTTCGACCCGGACGGCGACTACATCCGGCGCTGGATCCCGGAGTTGGCCGATGTCGTCGACGTGCACAAACTCGGTGCCGGCCGACCGATGTCGTATCCGGAACCGCTCGTCGACCACGCCGAGGAGCGGCAGGAGGCGCTGCGGAGGTACCGGCACCTGGGTTGAACCCCCACGGCCGGCATACGACGCAGCGTCGTATGCCAGAATGTGCGCAAGCCAGAAGCCAGTTCGATCCGGAGGAGCAAAAGTGGTCAGCACCGAGGTGGAGCGCAGCAACGGCGTCGACGTCGAGGACGTGCCCTCGGCAGCCTGGGGCTGGTCGGATCTGAACATCAAGGTGATCCACCTCGGCGGCATCCTGTCCGCGCTGTTCCTGCTGGTCATGATGATCGGCAATCACGTGGGCCATGTCGAGGACTGGTTCCTGATCTCGTTCGCGGCGCTCATCCTGCTGGCGGTGTTCCGGAACATCTGGTTGCGTCGCCGCGGCTGGATTCGCTAGCCACACACCCCACGTCTCGGCCCTACAACCGGGCCGAGGAGGCGATGGCCGTATCCGCCGGCCGCATCGGGCGGATCAGTCCCTCTTGGGCGAAGGACGCCAGCAACTCACCGTCCTCCGTGTGTACCTGACCGCGGACATAGGACATTCCCTGACCGGCGGCGGTGCTCTCGTGGCCGTAGAGCAGCCAGCCATCCCATTCCACAACTTCGTGGAAGCTGACCGACGTCGATATCAATGCCGTGGACACCGTGGCGTGGGCCTGTGCGGTGCCGACGCCCGGATGCGGCCGCATGGTGGTCGAGATTCCGAGCTGCCCGGTGAAATACGCCAACAGCGCCTTGGCGAGGTCGTCACGTTCGGGGATCGGGTCATAGCGCAACCAGGCATAGAGTTCGGGCGGTCCCACCTCGTAGGGGCTGTTCACATCGACCACGTCGACGAGGCGCAGTTCGTGGCCGGCCATGGCGGGCCCGGCCGGGTGGGCGTCGTCGGGCGTCTCGACGTCGGGCCGCAGTGCGTGATGGCTGACGACATCGCCGGTGGGCACATCGGCCAGGACCGTCACGGTCGCGCACAGCCGTGAATCCTGGGCAACGGCCACCACGGCCGTTGCCGTCGTACGGCCCTCATGCACCACGTTGACCGCCAGCTCGACAGTAGAGCCGATCTCGACCGGCCTGGTGAAGACCGCATGCGCCGAACGAATCGACTTGTCCGGGAATCGCTTTGCCACCGCGACGATGGCCTGGCCCAACGCCTGTGCCCCTTTGGCCACCTGCCTGCCATCGGTTCCGGCCGGTCCGGTGACGCCGACGAACCGATCCGGCCCGACGGGCGTCACGTCGAAGACCTCGAGCAGGCCGGCGACCGACGCCTGCCGCGACATCAACACACCGGTACCAGATCGGCGCCGAACAGGTCCGCCGGCCGCCCACACCGGAACAGCGTCTCCACCGGCCCGGTCGACCCCTGATCCGCCCCGGCCACCGCCAACGCGTGGGCCTTGAACGCCAGCGCCGCCGCGCTCGGGCGGTATTGCACGCGGTCCACGGCCCCGCCGACACCGTCGGGGCCCTGCGCCCCGAAGAAGACCACATCGGCACCGGAACGATGCAGAGTGCGCACCTGGTCACCCGTTTCGAAGCGATCGGTGCCGATCGCCGTCATCGCCACCACATCCGCCTCGGCCGACCGCCACAGGCCGTTCAGGTCAACGGCTTTCAGCCCGAGGATCCGGAGGGCACGCTCGTCCGCGCAGTCGTCGGCGGCGACGCTGACGCGCCAGCCCGCCATAGCCCGGTCGAACAACCATCCACCGATGCCCGACACCACACCGGCGACATCGGCCGCCACGGCGTTGAGTTCGTACTGCATGGCCTTGTCGGTACGCATCCGCGGCCGGGACAGCGGGGGCGTGCGGCGCACCGTGCCGAGCGCAGTGGCGCCGCGCGCCTCGGACAACTGTGCGGACATTCCTGACTGTGGGGACATAGGGCATCCAATCCGGGTCCAAAGGGCTGATCGGCCGGCACTCGCGACGGGGGTGTTGCGGTGTGGCCCGCCTCACCCAACAGCGTGACATTCTCAAGAGAATCTGTAAAGCTTCTATCTGGACGCAGCGATCGACCGCACGAACGGACAACCCTGCGTCCGGTCGACGCGCCCGCATCCAGCAGGCCAACCAAAATGGAGGTGCCGCAATGAGTCTCGTCGCAGGACGGGGTCCGTTGAGTACACAACCGGCCGGTTGGTTCACGCCCCCGCTCGCTGACGGCACGGTCTACGTCGAACCACACGCGCGCCGCATTCAAGCTGTGCGCGGCGATGTCACCGTGCTCGACACCGAACACGCCCTGATGGTGCACCGCGTCGGACACCCGCTCAGTTATGCGTTTCCGAGCGACGAGGTCGGCAGCCTTCCGCGCACTCCGGTCGCCGAGGCGCCGGGATATGTGGCGGTGCCCTGGGAGGCCGTCGACGCATGGTTCGAAGAGGGCCGCAAGCTCGTGCACTACCCGCCGAACCCCTACCACCGGATCGACTGCCGGCCCACCCGCCGCGGCCTGCGGGTGAGCGCCGCCGGCACCGTTCTCGTCGACACCGACGACACGGTGATCGTCTTCGAGACGGCCTTGGAACCGCGGCTGTACGTGCACCCCACCCTGGTCCGCACCGATCTCCTGGAACCCAGTTCGACGACGTCGTACTGCAACTACAAGGGCACTGCGACTTACTGGTCGGCGGTCGTCGGCGACACCGTCATCACCGACGTGGCATGGAGTTACCCCGACACCCCACCGGAGTCCCTACCCATTCAGAGGTTCCTCAGCTTCGACACGACGCGCGTGGACGTACTCGCCGAACTCCCCTCGTCCGGGGCGTCGGCCACGTGCGGCTGCGAACTGTGACCCGCAAAACCGAGGAAAGTGAACACCATTGGGCATCGTGACCACCAGCTCCGAGACGGCTTTCACCCAGTCCGCCGAGGAGGTCTACGACTTCGTCACCAATCCGGCGAACTGGGTGAAGACCTACCCGGGCAGCGCACACATCGGCGGATTGCCCGAGCGGCTGCCGCTGCAGGTCGGCGACACCTGGACCGAGGCCGGACCCGACGGCACGCAGATCTACACCTGGCACCTGGCGATCGCCATGCGACCGCGAATGTGGGTGTTCAACTCGGTTGGCCGGCTCGGCCACGATGCCGACGGCAACGGCGGTAAGGAAGGCCGCATCACCGTGCAGTACCAGTTCACCCGCCCGGGCAACGACATCACGCTGTTCAGCCGCACGATGACCATCGAGGCCTACAAAGATGCCCCGTTGCCGGACGCGCTGTTCCGCGTGGTCAATCCGGCCAACATCGACGCCTATCACGCCGCGGTGGCCCGGGAGTTGAGCAGCGAATCAGGTTAGCCCCGCGCCGCCCTCGAAATCGTCGGACAGCGCCGCCGCCAACTGCAGGGTGCGGCGCCGGAACGCCGGCCGCAGCAGGTCGAAATGAATCTCGGTGCCCGCGGCGATGTGCTTGTCCCACGGCAGCACGAACACCCGGCCCGGGGCCACGTGCTTCTGGAACTGGTGCACCAGGTCGCCGGTGTTCACGTTGGGTTTGCGGGGCCCGACGTGGTTGACCACCACGCAGGAGCGGTTGAGCAGGTCCTGGTAGCCGTTGTGGCGCAGCCAGTCCATGGTGACCGCTGCCTGGCGGGCGCCGTCGATCGAGGCGCTGGCCACGATGACCGCACTGGAAACCGTCGCCAGCACGCCGCGGCCGGCCGGCGCGAACATGTCGGCCGCGCAGTCGGCCAGCACCAGGTTGTAGTGCTTGGAGACAGCGGCGGTGGCCGCGTTCCAGTCGGCATCGTTGAATGCCCGGCTGGCGCCGCTGTACTCGTCGCTGGACAGCACCTCCAGCTTCGACTCGTTCATGCTGGTGTAGGCCCGGACGTCGTTGTATCGCGACAGGTCCTTGGCGGCCAGGAGGTCGCTCACCGTCGCCGCGGACTGCCGTCCTGCCCGGTCGGCCAGATTGCCGCCGGCCGGGTCGGCGTCGACGGCGAGGATCCGGTCACCACGAACCGCGCTCAGCACCGATCCGAGCGCCACGGTGACGGCGGTCTTGCCCACGCCGCCCTTCAGGCCGAAGACACCGATCTGGTGGGACTCACGGGCGGTGCGGCGCACCCTGGCGTAGAGGTCCAGTTCGTACAGTTCGTCGCGGGACAGCCCCAGGTTGAGGCGGGTGGTGACATAGACCGCCCGGCGCCAGCCGCGCCGTGGCTGCATCTTGACCGAGGAGCGCACGCCGACGCGGGAGAGGTTGTCGATGGCACGGGGCTCGCCCGGAGCGGCCGCCGGGACCGGTTGTTCCAGGATCCAGCTCCCGGCCGAGGACGACCCGCTGATCGGGCGGCCCGGGACCGGCGGGAGCTTGGTGGTGATCTCCGATTCGCGGGGAGCGGCGAAATTGGAGGTGAGAACGATGGGAGGAGTCGAGACCCTGGCGTCGCCGTGGCGGGACCGTCCGCTCGGCAGCGCCGCAACCGGTCCGCCCAGCAAGGCGTCAAGTCCGCCGTAACCCAGAGGTTCCCTGGCATGTTTGGCGTCGCCGGAGTACATGAGCCGGTCGTCGTCGGCCGACATAGTTACCTCTCAATCGCTTACTCGCTCCCGACGTACCCGGGTTGGCCCCTCGGGCGTGCCGTAGCCATCGTCGCACCGGCCGCACAGATTTGTCCGTGCGAAATCCGGATAGAACAGACCTGCATTATTGCCCACAACGTCGATCGCAACCACCGCCGAGCTGGCCAGCTACCGCGTCATCCGTGCAGGGCTCGGCGCAAAGCCGCACCTTGTAGTGCGAAAAGTTGGTGGCTGACCTCCCACTCGGGAAGCAACGAATCGAACCCGTGGCAGGTCCCGGGAAACAGATGCAGTTCGGTGGCAACGCCATCGGCCAGCAGCATGCGCGCATAGTCGAGTGCCTCGTCGCGCAGCGGATCGAGTTCCGAGCAGGTGATCAGTGCCGGCGCCACACCGGCCAGGGTCGCAGCCCGGGCGGGCACGGCCGCCTCCGGAACGTCCCGCGCGCCCGCATAGTGCCGCCACATCGCCACAGTCGCCGGACCGTCGAAGCCCGGGGTGTCGGAGAATTCCTGCTTGGACCGGGTGGGCCGGTCGTCGAGCACCGGCTGATGCAGCGCCTGGAACGCGATCGGTGGAACCGAACCGGCTGCGGAGTGCTGCGCCAGCAGCGCGGCCAGCGCGCCGCCGGCGCTGGTGCCGGCAACTGCGATGCGGCCGGCATCGATGTCGAGTTCCCCGGCCAGCGTGGCGGCCCAGTTGAGCACCACCATCGCGTCGTCGAAAGCGGCCGGATACGGATACTCGGGCGCCAACCGGTAATCCATCGCGATCACCGTGCACCGGGCCCGCCGGGCCAACTCCACGCATTGGATCTGGTCGGTGTCGAGGTTGCCCAGGACGAAGGCACCCGAATGGCAGTAGACGACCGCCGGCGACGGGGACGGTCCAGCGCGGTAGATCCGTACCGGGATGGTGCGCCGCCCGAGTGCTACGCGGGCCCCGACGATCTCCACACCGGGGGTGTCCAGGACCTGCGCAGCGTCCCGCCGTCGCTGGTCCAGCGAGGTACGCACCACGCCCAACTGATCGGCGCTCAGGTCGGTCCGGGCCTCGGCAAACCCGTGTAACGCGGGGTCGAGGCGCTCCAGCCAGGCCATGGCTCAGCCGTCCGTCCGATCGGCGGCCGCGGTGACCCGGGCCGGATAGTTGATGGGCGGTTCGAAAGTGTAGTCCGCGGACCGGAACCGGCGGGTCATCGACCAAAAAGCTCGGGCGCTGCGCGGCCACTGGGTGACCACCCGGCCGCTCGGCGCCCGGAAGTAACTGCTGCACCGGGTCAGCCACACGGTGCCCTGCATCCACCGGTCGATGTCGGCGAGAAACGCGGCCATCGCGCCGGGACGCACCGCCACATAGGACTTACGTTTGCGCCGAAGGTGTTTGAGTGCCCGCACCACGTAACGGGCCTGCGCCTCGAGGATGAAGATGACGCTGTTGGAGCCGACATTGGTGTTCGGCCCGTACAGCATGAAGAAGTTCGGGAAGCCCGGCACGGCCATTCCCAGGTAGGCGAATGCCCCGTCATTCCAGGTGTCGTGCAGCGACGCCCCGCCTTCACCGGTCACCTCGATCTCGCCCAGGTAATCGGCCGCCGCATAACCGGTGGCGCACACCACCACATCGACGTCGAGTTCCCGGCCGTCCTCGGTGACCAGGGACCGGGACCTCAGGGCACGAGCTGGACTGGACACCACCTCGACGTTCGGCCTGGTCAGAGCCTCGATGAAATCCGGGGAGAACACCAGCCTCTTGCACCCCAGCGGGTGGTCCGGGGTGAGCCGGGCCCGCAATTCCTCGTCGGCGACGGTCGATTCGAGGAGGTTGAGCGCAACCGCCTTGAACTCCTGGGTCTTGTCGCTGCCGTTCTCGATGACCGCGATGTTGGATTCACTGCGCAGCCACAGCCGGGTCCGGTAGATCTTCTTCGCGAACGGCACATGGGCGAACAGCCAGCGTTCCCGGTCGGTGTACGGGCGGTCAGGCTTGGGCAGCACCCAGGTCGCCGAACGCTGAACCGAGTACACCTTCTCAGCCACCTTGGCCAACTCCGGAACCACTTGGGAGGCAGTCGATCCGGTACCGAGCACGGCCACCCGGGCACCATCGAGGGCGACGCCGTGGTCCCACTCGGCGGTGTGCATGACGGTGCCGGTGAACGGCTCCTCGGCGACCAGATCCGGCTGCAGCGGCTGGGTGAACAGGCCGATCGCCGACACCACGATGTCGAACCGGTGCTGCCCGCCCGAGGCCGTGGTCAACAACCAACTGTTGGTGTCGGCGTTCCACCGCGCCGAGGTGACCTCGGTGTTCAGTTGCAGATGCGGGCCCAACCGGTAGCGCTCGGCGCAACGCTCGAAGTACTCGAGGATCTCCGGTTGCCCCGCCCACAGCCGGCTCCAGTCGGCATTGAGATCGAACGAATACGAGTACAGGTGCGACTTCACGTCGCACGCCAGACCCGGATACGTGTTGATCCGCCAGGTCCCGCCGACCCCGTCTTCGCGGTCGAAGATCGTGAAATCGTGGAAACCGGCCTTTTTCAGGAAGATTCCGAGCGCCAGCCCACCCGGGCCGGCCCCGATGATCCCCACCGAGAGTTTCGAGCTGGGCACCGGCGTCATCCGATCTTCAGACATTGGCCGCCGTCGATGACGAGCTCCGAGCCGGTGATGAACGCCGCCTCGTCCGACAACAGGAACGCCACGGCGTCGGCCATCTCGCTCGGCTTGCCCAGCCGCCCCAACGTCGCCCGCTCTGTGAGCCGGGCCTTGGTGGACTCGTCGAGCATCGGCGTCTCGACGGGTCCGGGAAAGATCGCGTTGACCCGGATCCCATCGCGGCCGAGTTCGGCAGCTGCCACCTGAGTGAGCCCGCGCAGCGCCCACTTCGACGAACCGTACGCCGCGTGGTGTGGAAACGGGCGTATCGCGCCAGTGCTGCAGGTGTTCACCACCGCGGCGTTGTCGGCCCGCCGCAGCGGCTCGAGCGCGGCCTGCAGTCCCAGGAAGGGCCCCAGACAGTTCACCCGCCACAAACCCTCGAAACCGCTCGGGGTTTCCTCGGCGATCGAGGCACTGTGCAGCACACCGGCGTTGTTCACCAGTGCGTTGAGCGCCCCGAATCGGGCCAAGGTGGCTGCCACTGCGGCCCGCCAATGCTCTGGCGATGTCACGTCCAGTTCGACCGCCAACACGTGGTCGCCGAACTCGGTTGTAGTGGGCGTGAGTTCGTCGATCAGATGATCCCCGGCGGTCACCCGGTAGCCGTCGGCCACCAGCCGGCGCACGATCGCGGCACCTTGTCCGCGCGCAGCCCCGGTCACCAAGGCCACCCGGGCGCTGCTGGGCTCTGGTCCTGCGTTCAGTTGTAGCCTCCTCGTTCGGTGGCCGGCACGGCCTGCCCTACGGCTTCGTTGAGATGCTCGGCGGCGCCGCGGCGCAGCGCCTGCGATTCCGAGGCCAGCGTGATCATCTGGAACCCCAAGTCCGCCATGGTCTTTCCCAGTTTTCCTGCCCCGGCATGGATCCCGGAGACCAGCCCGGCCGCATGGGCGGCTGTCCGGACCGCGACCATCGCCGCCCGCACCTCTGGGTGGGTCAAGGCATCGGAGAGCTGGTATCCCATCGAGATGGCCAGATCGGCCGGGCCGACGTAGATCCCGGTGAGCCCGGGCACCGCGCAGATCTCGTCGGCAGCGGCCAGCCCCCGTGCGGTCTCGATCATCGCGAAGACACTCACCCGCGCTTCCAATGCAGCGGTGTCGTGTCCCAGACCGGCCCGCAGCGGCCCGAAGCTGCGTATCCCGGCCGGTGCATATCGCGTAGCCGCCACCGCCGCGGCGGCCTGCTCGGCCGATTCCACCATCGCGATGATCACGGCATCAGCGCCGGCGTCGAGCACCCGGCCGATCGGTGCGGGATCGGCCGAGGGCAGGCGAACGGCGGTGGCGATCGGGACATGTTCGAGCCGGCGCAACAGCAGCGCCACGTCCGCATCGTCGAGATAGCCGTGCTGAACGTCGAATCCGACGTAGTGGTAGCCGGCCGCGGCGAACTCCTCGGGACCAAGGATCGTCGGCCCGACCACCCAGCCGCCCCAGACCTGGGCGTTGGAGGCCAACGCGTCCTGCAGTCGACTGGGGTTCATCGGGTGATCGCGATCTTGACGCGCCCGGGCACCGGACGACAGGCCAGTTCGAATGCCGCCTGCACATCGTCCGAGCCGAATGTGTGGGTCACGTAGCTGGGTAACAGATCGGGATGCTCCCTGGCGAATTCGTCGGCCCAGCGCAGCACGCGCTGACGGTCCAGTGTCACACCGGATTTCAGGGTCAGGTTGTTCCGCAACATTGTGCGCATGCTGATCGGATAGCTGTCGTCGTCGGGCACCCCGAAGTAGAACACCGTGCCCCCGAACGCGGCAGCCTCCAAGGCATGGTTGAGCGTGGCGACCTGATGTCCGACCGCCTCGATCACGACAGCGGGCCTACCGGTGGGTTCCAGGTGCCGAACCCAGCGGTCGCTGGTGGCCCGGATCGGGGTGTCGACACCGAACTGGCCGCTCACCGAGGAGCGGTCCACCGGATCCACACCGGTGACCTGCGCCGCGCCGAAAGCCTTGGCCACATAGGAGAACAGCAAGCCGATAGAGCCCTGCCCGATGACGGCGACGTGGCGGCCCTCCAGTTCCGGTAGCTGCTCGACGGCGTAGAGGACACATGCCAACGGTTGCAGTCCGACGGCATGCTCCGGGGTCAGCGCCGGGTCGTAGGCCACCAGCCCGGCTCCGTCGGCGACGACGCGTCCCATCAGACCGTCGAAACCCGAGGCCCAGCCGACCACCCGCTCCCCCGGCCGGTGGTCCGGATGACGGCTGGCCAGTACCTCACCGACGATCTCGTGGATCGGGAAGCCGGTCATTTCGGCGGCGCAGCACCCGGTATCGCCCGGCAACTTGCCCTGGGTACCGCGGAACCCCGGCAGGTCGCTGCCGCAGATCCCGGCGGCCAGGAAGTCGAGCAACACCTGACCGTCGGTGAGTGATTCCGGCGAGGGCTCTGAAACCTCTTGCCTTTCAAACGTGTACGGGGCGACGAGTCGGTAGGACCACACGTCATACCTCCACAGGAATGTTGTTCCAGCCCCACTGGAAACTCGACGGCGGCCGCGATGCCGCGGACTCGTCGATGCGGTAGTCGGGCACACGTTTGAGGAATTCCTGGATCATGATGGTGATCTCCAGCCGAGCCACGTGGACCCCGAGGCAGAAGTGCTGTCCATGACCGAACGACAACAGCCGTTCGATGCGCCTGTTCCACACGAAGTCATCGGGGTTCTCGTATTCGCGTTCATCCCGGGCCGCCGAGGCCAGCAGGGTGATGACCCGCTGGCCGGGGTTGATCGTGGTGCCGTGAATGGTGTAGGGCCGCCGGACCGTTCGGGCGAACCACTGTGCGGGTGCACTGTGACGGATGATCTCTTCCCTGGCGATCGGCACATTGCCCTCGAGATCGGATCGGACCTCGGCCAGTTGGTCGGGGTGACGCAGCAGTTGCCACAGCCCGGTCGCGGTGATCTTGGGAACGGTCTCGGTGCCGCCGATGAACACGCCGAGCATCTGCACGGCGGCTTCCATGTCGCCGAAAGCCGAGCCGTCGGGCAACCGGAACTCGATCAGGGCGTCGGCGATCGGCACGCTGCCGTCGTGCCCTTCTGCACGCCGGCGTTCGATGATCGGGGTGAGGTAGGACAGGTAGCCAGGCCGCGCGTTGCCGACCTCGACCCCTTCGCCAGGCTGCGCGAGGCTGCCTGCGTTGACCGTCGCCAACACCTCGGGCGCGAGATCGACCGGTAATCCGACGAATTCGCAGACCATCGCGGCCGCGACAATGCCCCCATAATCCTGCGTGAGGTCGAAGGTGCCGCGCGGCAGCAGCTCGTCCAGTCGCTCGTTGGCCAACGTTCGGATCCGATCGGCCAGCTTGGCCGCCGACCGCGGCCGGAACTGCGCCGAGGTGCAGCGCCGCACATTCTCGTAGAGCGGTGAATCGAAGTTGGCGTGGAACGGCATGGGATGCAACGCCGGATCCGGCACCGGGCCGTTGTTGCGGTGCGCCAGCACGTTTGCCGCCGGCAGGGTGCCCTCGGAAGCGACGAAGGTTCCGTCGTTGACCCCGAGCAGGTTCCAGATGTCGTCGAACCGGGACAACGCGTAGGTGTCCCATTTGTCGATGTAATACGCCGGGTACTCGTCGCGCAGGATCCGGTAGTACGGCAGTGGGTTTGCCATCACCTCCGGATCAAACGGGTCGTAGGTGAACTCCTGCAGCACAGGCTGGTTCATCGGGTTCATCGCCGCCTCTACTTGAGCGGCGACGGCGGCAGCGCCGAAAGGATGGAATCCTCCCAGCCGTCGCGGAGTGCGGGGGCCACGCTCATCCAGGTGACGATCTCCGCGGGCGGGTTCCCCTTCCAGGACGGGTAGTGGTTCTCGAAACAGTCCCAGTCATCGTCGAGCGCCCAGTAATGGATGACCTCGTTGAACCGGAAAGTCGTGATGAACGAGCCCAGCCAGCGCTTGCCCGTGCTCTCCGACCACGGCACATACAGCCGCTCCAGTTCCCGGATGTAGTCATCCTGGCGCCCCGGCTTGGTCTCCATGATCTCCTGGATCACCAGGCCGGCACCGAAATTCGTCTCGCGCAGCTGCGCCAGTGTCCGGTTGTACTTGCCGGCGTACATGATTCGGCCCTCACCACGGGCCCCGATCTCGGACAGGTAGGACGCCCACTGCAGTGCGGGCTTCTCATGGCTGCCGCCGACCGCCTGCGCCTTGCCGATCCGGGCGTAGTCGGCGAATGCGTCGATCTCCCAGATAATCGTCACCTGCGGCCAGTGCCCGTTGTACGGCGTGGTTTCCCAGATCGAGAACAGCCGGGCTCCGAGGTCCTCCATCATCGGCTGATAGACCTCACCGAAGATTTCTGTGAACCGATCGGTCCGACCGGACCCAAGGTCGATGGTCTCGTGCAGATACAGCAGCGTGTGGCCATAGAACTTCTTCATCACGATGCTCCGGTGGTTGACAGTGACACCCTGCGAGCGTGACACTTGAGGCGTGTTTTGTAAAGGCGCGGGAACATGACGGCGGGAACCGACCAAACCGGGACAACTGAACTGGCACAGGGTTTCTGTTTTGGTGAAGGCCCGCGCTGGTTCGAGGGTCTGCTCTGGTTTTCCGACATGTTGGGCGAGGCCGTGCACACGGTCACCCTGGCAGGCTCCATGACCACGCTTCCGGTCCCTGGACATTCCCCGTCCGGGTTGGGTTTTCGGCCCGACGGCACCCTGCTGATCGTGTCGACCGAGCGCCGCCAGGTGCTGCGCTACGACGGCGATGCAGTCGAACTTCTGGCCGATCTGACCGACCTGGTCCCCGCCGCCCTCGGTGACATGGTGGTCGACGAGCACGGCCGGGCCTATGTCGGATCGCAGGCCCGTGCCGATGGGGTGATCGTGCGCATCGACCCCGACGGCACCACGGCTGTCGTCGCCGAACATCTCGACTTTCCGAACGGCATGGTGATCACCACGGACGGCAGCACCCTGATCGTCGCGGAGTCCACCGCGCGACGGCTGAGCGCGTTCACGATCCGCCCCGACGGCAGTCTCATCGACCGGCGTGTGTTCGCCGACGGTCTTGACGGGCCTCCCGACGGACTCGCCATCGACGCAGAGGGCGGGGTGTGGGCGGCATTGACGTTGGCCCATGAGTTCCACCGCATCGCGCCCGACGGATCGGCCGTCACGCATCGAATCGAAACCGACGGACGTACCGCCATCGCCTGCGCCCTCGGCGGTGTCGAGGGACGCACTCTGTTTCTGGTCACCACCACCGACGCCTATCCGGAGCGACTGATCGGCACCAAACTGTCGCGGGTCGACGCGCTGATGGTCGAAACGCCCGGTCCGGGCGATCACGACTCACATCACCACCACTGACGACAGGTAGACATGTCTGACTCTTACTACGAGCTGATCGACGAGAACGATCCGATCGGCGCCAAGTTTCGCGCGACCGACATGGCGCGCGGCACCTGGTCGGCGGCCATCCAGCACGGTGCGCCGGTATCGGCGTTGCTGGTGCGGGCGCTGGAAGGCTGCGAGCACCGCGCCGACACCCGGTTGAGCCGGGTGTCGATCGATCTGATGGGCGGGGTGCCCTCCGAAGGTGATCTGTGGGTACGCGCGCAACTGGAACGACCGGGCAAGCAGATCGAACTGGTCAGCGCCGAAATGCTGGCACCCGGGCCCGATGGTGAACCTCGGGTGGTGGCCCGGGCCAGCGGTTGGCGGATGCTGCAGCTGGACACCACCGCGCTCACCCACACCGGCGTCGAGCCGTTGCCGCCGCTGGAGCGGGCCCGCAGCCACGACATGGCCAAGAACTGGGAAACCAACTACGTGCACAGCGTGGATTGGCGCTGGCTGACGGTGCCGCAGGCGCCGGGCCCCGGTGAGTCCTGGCTCAAGCCGACCGTCGACGTGGTCAAGGGTGAGTCGATGACGCCATTGCAGCGGCTGTTCGCGGTGGCCGATGACGCCAACGGAATCGGCTCAAAGATCGACATCCGGAAGTGGACGTTCCTCAACACCGATCTGGTGGTGCACATCCACCGGGTGCCGGATGGTGAGTGGATCGGCATCCGCGCCGACACCAACTACGGGCCGGACGGCATCGGTGCCACAGTCGGGACGCTGTTCGACCAGAGCGGCGCGGTCGGCGCGATCCAGCAGTCGGTGCTGGTGCGGCCGCGTCCTCCCAAACCGCCCCGCGACTAGGGCGTGTCTCATAACCATTTGGTGATTGGTTTGGCAGTCTCGGTGATGTGTCGAGGACGCAGGTGCTGTCT